>CAWGAT010000028.1:0-108141 GCA_963820555.1 Candidatus Bathyarchaeota archaeon | reverse complement strand
TGGAGCTATACTAAAACATCTTCTTGTTTCAAAAACAATTATTTTTGTTGGTTTCTCTTTAGAAGACGAAGATTTCCAGAAAATTTATCGATTACTTAAAAAGGATACTAATGACATTATGCCACTTTCTTATATTGTAACTCTTGACGAGCATGCTCAAGATAAAATACAAGCGTTGAAAATGAATACGTCTCCTATTATTACAGATGCAGCATATTTCATCGAAAAATTTAAGGAAAAATTAGTCGAAGAAAAAAATATGTTACCCGATACTAATTTTGATGATTTATTTGAAATATTAGAAAAAGTCAGGTCTGAGCATTATAAACTGTCTTTGCTAAATCTTAATGATCATCCTGATTGTATTTACTCTCTTGCATATCAAGATGGGCTTTCACATTCTTTCCAACGTGCAATTAAAAAAATGAGTTTTGGGGAGTATTCCTGTATAGTCCATTTAAGTCAACTAATAGAAAGTTATGACGAACGTATTAAACAATATTTACATAATAAAAGATACATGGATTTTGCTTATTTTCAAGGATATCAAAATGGCTTAATCTATATTATTGATACCAAGAGTAGGGATTCACTTCCATTATATTATCTATTTAGACAAGGAGATATTTTAACTTATGAACAATATATAAAGTTTGAAGTAGATGCACCAAAAATGCATAAATCTGCACATGAGCGAGCTGTAAAATTAATCAATGAAATTAAGCCCAATGATGTAGTTATACACCATCCTCCTTTTGGTTAATGTTTATCTTTTAGGAAAAAAAAAATTCGCATACTTTATAAAACCTCAAAATGGGCTTTTTGAAGCATTTTTGAGTAACGCTTTTAAGAGTCTAAAAGAAAAAATTATATGAAGATGCCGAGGAAGAAGAAGTTCTCCAAAGAATTCAAGTTAGGTGTGATGATTACGATGCTGACTCTTATATTCTCAACAGCACTGACCTTGATGACGTGGCTAAATCCAATAGCAAATAACGTAATTCTTCACGAATATGACAAAGAATCCAATCTTGACTTAAAACTCACGATTGGTACCAAAGTTTTCCTCACCAGAGCTGATGGAACAATTGTAGATCTTGGTATGACAAAATAGTCAGTTAGCGAAGCAAACTTTTGAAAGAATCTAGTTGAGTTTCCTCACGCTGAATTTTTTGACGTGTCCAGGGATGCGACGTTTAGATGAAGCTGTGGCAACTGCACCTGGGAACGACATTGACTTCACAACAAACCACTCATATTTTCTATTCGAATAAAAGAAAGTCGTTTTAAAAGAAGTCAATTTTTGTAGCGTGCCAAAGTTTGTCACTTCTTCTGTGCTCGGTTTCTTTTCTAATGGGAGAGATATCTTGTCAGGTTCTGGTGTAGGCTCTGGCTCAGGTGTAGGTGAAGGAGTTATGTCAGGAATTACGTCAGGTATGACATCTGTGATCGTGATGGGTACGACGTCTGTGATCGTAGCTGGAATTTGCGCAACGACTGGCTCAGACAGCAATTCGCTTCTAATGTCTGGGATTTGCACAATGCCCGGTATAGTTGATTGTATCGGAATGCTTGAGATAGCGCTAATTACGCTAGAGTCGTTTATCAAATGTGAGTTAAGTGCAGAAGCTAGAGCAGCGTAGAAAAGCGAACCGAGTGGTGCTAACACTATGCCACTGCTCATCATATCTTGTGGCATCGTGTTATAGTATGGATTCGGCAATTCACTCTTAGCGTAAGTAGACTCTCCAACGTCTAGATTAGGATATTCAGCTCTAATTGGTTCTTGCTCAAGAACTGATACAGTCCCTTCTGGACTTACTGGCTCAGTCTCGCTGGGAGTTTCACCAAACGACGTTGGCTTAACTTCTGCATTAGCAGCTTCATTTATCACTTTCTGAATTTGAGCGTACTCTTTCATTCCAGCCTTGCTGCTGACAAAGTCTGTGTAGCGTTCACCCAAGTCTGTGTAAATTGGATTGTCCTCTGAGTCAAAAAACACTTTCATTTCGGCTACAGGCCATTTGCTGGTAGCTTTCGCTATTGCGCTTATCTCTGACTCAGAAAAACCCAATTCAGACATCAAGTCTGTCGGCGCATTCTCCATAGTACACCAAGCGCCATCTCTGAATATTTCCCAGCGCCTTCTTGCGACTTTGACTCATTAACAAGCGACCTGAAAAAAGAGTATAGGAGTGGGTTAACGACGGCCTGCTCCGCCCCCGCCGCGTCCGCCGCCACCCCCGTGGCCACCGCCCCCACCGCCGCCATGGCTTCCTCCATGGTAGCCGCCGCCACCTCCACGGCTTGTTCCACTGCTTGTGTAGACTACCTTAGGTCTCGCGTAGATTATAGGGGCAAAGTGACTGTGGGCAACAATGGGCATGGAAGCCGCGACGAACTTCACGTTAAGGCTCTTCATGGCCTGGGCCACCTTATCGCCAACCCCGAGGGCCGTACCATACACCAGCCAGCTCCCCCACATCGAGAGATCCTCGGTGCCATACTTCTGCATCTGGGATAGATCGCTGAGGTTTGCGCGGAACGCCGCCCACTCAAGCTTCTCCTTGTAGCGACCCGGCATATATCGGCCCATGAGAGACACCGGGAAGTGGGATGCTATCGCAGCCTGGACAATGATAACGATCCCAAGTATGGCTGGTACAGCCATCAGGTGCGACGCAAGGGGTGCCCATATGTATAAGGCAATTGAAGCGACCAAGAACAATGCCCCGACTACAAGTATCACGATGAGGTACCTGCCATTATCATTGAACTGCTCCTTCGGGATCTTCCGCCACTCCTCCTTAAAGGCAGATGACTCCACAGGGTTCATCAGCGTCGAGAGTTGACTCTGGGTTTCGAGCGCCTTCAATGGGGGATTCTCACTCGAGCTGATCTGCGAGGCCTGAGCACTTAGAGTCTCGACGTCGAAGATGGATTGCGTTGGGGTGGCTGTATCGGGCGTCGAGTTGTTCACGAGAAATTCCATTACTTTTTTCTCATACTCATCCGAAACGTTTGTGTCTAGTATTAGTATTCGTAAACCGCTTCCGCTACCAGTGGGTGGATTCGTCGCTGCAGTGTTAAGAATCTGGGAAGGCAGGTCCCCCTCATGAGCCTCAATCTTGATCTTTCCCTTAGTGTCTAGGTCAAGCAGAGTGGCATAGAAGCCATTTTCATCGAATTTCATCAGCCCTTTATCGTATACTAGGTTGACGTACCATGGTTTTCTGTCTGGGTTAGGCACCGTGCTCATGTAAGTGGGCACGGTTACATCCTCCTCCCGGCCGAACCTGAACCAGAGAACAAAAAGCAGGAGGGGAATCAGTATGACAGCTGCCTTACTCAAGAGGTTAACTGCGTAAGCAGTCCAGTACTGGGTATTGTACAACTGATTAGCTGATGCTGTGAGGGCTAAAGTATCATGCTCCGCATATATTGCTCCCCAGTAGCGCCAGGGAGAGTTTACCGAGGTCGCAAGCATCTCAACTTCAAGCAGCTCGTTCTCAACCGAGCTGCCAGTTATCACCACGTCGCTGCCTGCATTGGTCATCTGTAGGGTTGGTGGGTGAGGGTAGACTGAGTATAGGTAGCTTGAGTTCTCTATCACTATCTTGACATTGTTGTATGTTATATGCTCCCTGGCGAACTTGACGTTAAGATGGTCGTAGGTGCCATCAGAGTCAATGGGGAAGAATAGCCTATACTTATAGCTGACCGTGTAAATGCCCGGCTGGTAGTAATTAGGGTTGAATGCCCCTACCTCATTTGGGTAGGCGAGTTCAATGATTGGCTGTGAGTAACTACCGGTGTAGAGTTTTACTTGTCCTTGTGAGTCTTTGAGGTATGCAGTTGTGCCAGGCGGTGGAGTGATTGAGAGCACCTCAAGATGCGGCTGATTGACTGGATACCATGAGCCAGATGATGAAACGGCCTCATCCCAGAACCTGAATAGGAATCTCGTGTCATGGGAGATGATGTTATAGACGTATGTCTCTTCTAGGGTACCATCAGGGTGGAGGGTTACAGTATATGACTCCACAGTGTCCCCGCTCTTATCCTGGGCGGTGACCTTGGGGATCGCGTAGATCGCTATAATTCCTAGAGCCAGCGTCGCTATGATCAGTAGCGCGACCAGTTTCAACTCATTAGAACTCTTATTTAGGCTCAAGAAGACCACATCTTGGATTATTGTTAATATGTACTAAGGATAAATTTATGGAATTAACTCGCTTATCAAAATACCTCATTCGCGCACGCGCATTAGCCATAGCATGGGCCTTAGATACTAGTGTCAGATAGCTGCGTAGTGATAAATATTCGATGAACGAGACATATTTGGTGGCGAATCTGAAAGTTTTAGTTGCCTATTTGTCTAAGACTGGAAACACGAAGAAAGTGGCTGAAGCCATTTACGGTGCGATCCCAGATCCAAAAGAGATTAAAAGAATCGAAGATGTCAAATCACTCGATGGCTATGACCTCTCATTCTTAGGGTTCCCAACTCATCAATTTGGTCCAGATAAGCAGGTTAAAGCCTTACTTGGCAAGCTTGTCGAGGGTAGGACAATAGCTCTCTTTGTGACTCATATGGCGCCCGAGGACGCCACCGAGTTGCCTGGGTGGATGCAGAAATTCAGGGACGCTGCGGTTGGGGCCAATGTTGTCGGTTTCTTCGACTGCCAAGGGCAGGCCTCTGGGCTGATTAAGGCTTTTATGGGAATTATCCTGTTCTTCAGGCGACTACCTGACACTAGTCAGGGTAAGCCAGATGAGGCGAGCCTGGAGAAGGCGAGAACTTTCGCGAATGACATGACGAGCGCGCACGCTACGACTCCTCTTCAATAGCCTTATCCTCACTTCCACCTGAGTGTTACTAATGCGCGCGCTGGTTCTATAAAGAAAAGTCGACCATATTAACTCGGCATGCATGAAGAAAGATCCTATCTGCGGTAAGATGGTAGATGAAAAAAGGACAAAATGGAGAAGTGATCACAAAGGTAAGAAATACTACTTTTGCAGCGAAAAACACAAACTAACATTTGACGAGAACCCGAATCGATTCGCAGCTCCATAATGTGCGCACAAGAGCAAAAAAAGAGGATAAGTGATGGATTGAAAGAGTCGCATCGAAGGAGAGGCCATTTTGTGTCAGAAGTTAAGCTAGAAGATATAGGTTATTTAGTTAAGAAAATGGCTGATGAGAGCTAACTATTACTCGCTACCTCTTCCAATGGCCCATTTATGCCGATTGTGGGGTCAAATATTTTCTTTTGGTAGAAGCTAGTCACAAGTTGTCTAAGCTCAGCGAAATCTTCTTTGCTAAGAATTCCTCGAAGAGTTTCGTTCCCATTTCTTAGAGTTGAAATGTCGTCTTCTACTTCGTTTAGCCTTCGCCTCGTCTCTTCGTTTGTGACCGTAAGTTCTTCGACCTTGTTTCTGAGTTTAGTGTTTTCAATCACAACTGCATTTACGTCTTCATTAGGAGTAGACTCGCCAAACACCGTGACCAGATGCTCAGACTTCATGTAGAACTTCCCTAACTTGTCAGGCGTGAATTTCCGGTAACACTCTGTCAGATACGCCTCATGCCCCATAAGCGCCTCAATAATGTCAACCGGCATCTCAGTCGCCAAGCTTGTCCTAAAGAACTTCCTTAACACATGTGGATGAATCGTGTACCTGCCAGTCGATTCATCCTTCTCAAGCAAACCAGTACGACTCAAAGCGCGATTGAACATCAGAGGTGCGCTTTTGTTGAAGGGAAACATTCTGCCAGCATCAGCCACATGGTATTTGTTCAGCCAAGCAGCCCTGACTTTCAGCCACTCTTTGACACATTCAGTTGCCTCGTTTGAGATGAACGCCAGTCTGGAGTTGCCCGTCTTAGTATAGTCACCTCTAATGTGTACCTGGATTGGGTCTTTAGTGAAGTCAAAATCGCTTATCTTTAACTGAAGAGTCTCCCCTATCCTCATTCCGCTTGAAGCTAGCGTCAAGAACAGCGCCCTACCGTTGAGGGGGAGTTGAGAGAGAATTCCTCTCAACTCTTCAATGGAGGGGACTCTATCTTGTGTTAAAGCTCTGCTCCCCTTCTTCTTACGCTTCAGATCACGCCAAAACTTAGGTGAACTCAATATCGTTCTCCAGCAAGAATGTCTTTACGATTGACATTGAGACTCCGACAGACAGAGGAGCCCATTCTTTTATTGAGGAAAAGTATAGCACCACATCGTCTTCATAGTCACGCTTTTGAGTGAAGTACTCCTCAGCTGCTTCATTGAGGTCATTCACCTCACTGAATGTTGAGAAGTATTTCTTCAAATGCACCTTGTAGACCCTGACAGTGCCCTTGCTTGAATAGGGGAGTAGGAATCTTTCGATTCTATTCAAACTCTTATCACAATCTAAATATAACACCTATGTATATAAATTTAGCTAAATTCGAATATTAATAAACGTCTTATACACCCATCCCTGAACCTTATAGAACGCTTGGTGAATGACTTGATGCGTAAACCCCTCGAGGATGTAAGGGTCGTCGACATGACCCACGTCTGGTTCGGGCCCTGGGCAACCATGATGATGGCGGACTTGGGCGCGGAGGTCATCAGGGTGGAGCCCCCTTGGGGCGCCATAGACAGGATAAGCGAGGGCATGCTCTACGGCAGGGCCCCCTACACCTTCCACCACCTCAACCAGAACAAGAAGGACCTCACCCTCAACCTGAAGAACCCGGAGGGGATGCGCCTCCTCAAGGAGCTCATCAAGAAGAGCGACGTCGTCGTCCAGAACATGAGCGTCGGCACGATGGAGAAGCTGGGCCTCGGGTACGAGGAGCTGAAGAAGCTAAACCCTGGCATCGTCTACGCGGCGCTGAGCGGCTTCGGCCAGTACGGCCCCTATAAGAATCAGGAACTGCTACGCCGCCTTCGCGGAGGCGATGAGCGGCCACACGCGTATGACGGGTGATGGGGTCGACCCGCAGGGTCCGCCGATCGAGATGGCGATGGCCCTCGGCGACATGCTGCCCGGGAGCCTCGCCGCCATGGCGATACTCGCCGCCCTCCGCTACCGCGACAAGACGGGGCTAGGCCAGATGATAGACGTCGCCCAGCTCGACTGCATGGTCGCTGTTAACCCGGGGATAACCGGCTACTTCCTCAGCGGCATGCCGAACTGGGAGATGAGGAAGAAGTACCCCACTGGGGGCATCGGCGGCATATTCAAGGCGAAGGACGGTGGCTGGGTACGCGTCGGCGCTTTCAGCCCATCAGCCCTCGAGAATATGAAGAAGTTCCTAAACATCGAGGAGCCCACCAAGGAGGACTGCGAGAAGTATATCGCCTCCAAGAACAGGGACGAGGCGGTGCAGGAGCTAGTAGACGCCGACCTCCCCGCCGCACCCATCTACCAGCTCGACGAAACGGTCAAGGACCCCCACCTCGCCGCGCGCGGCATGTTCATAGACCTCGACCACCCACTCGCGGGCAAGGTGAGGACGGTGAACAACCCGATAAAGTTCAGCCTCACCCCTGTGGAGAGGAAGACGGCGGCCCCAACCCTAGGCCAGCACAGCAAAGAGATACTGAGCAGGATACTTGGCCTCAGCGACGCCCAGATCCAGGAGCTCATCAACAACGGCGTCGTCGCATCCGTCTAGTCCCACCGATTTTCTTAAAAATAGGGGCTTCACCCGTATGGTGGAGTGGCCCGGTAGCTCAGCGGTCAGAGCGGCAGCCTCGTAAGTTGTAGGTCGCGGGTCCGAATCCCGCTCGGGCCTCCACCCTTTTCTCGAAACCCATTAAACGGAGCCCATGAAACATTACAGGGAAGCTCATGGGCGTCGACTTGGGAATCGAGCCGGTCTGGCAGTTCATAGCGAGGGCATCCTCCGCTCGGGACAAGGGGGACTACCAGGAGGCCGAGTTCTACGCGCGGAAGGCAGTCTTCGCCGACCAGAGCGTCGGCGCCGCCTACGTCCTCCTCTGCGAGATACTGGAGAAGGTGGGCAAGAAGGAGGAGGCGGAGAAGTGCCTCAGGGCCGGGCTCGCTACGTCCCCGGGCGACGTCGCCCTAACGAGCATGAGCGCCCAGTACCTAATCAGGAACGGGCGCCTCGACGACGCCGAGGGGTTCCTAGGAAGGTGATAGCTACCGACCCAGACGTCGCGGGCTACAGGCTCCTCCTCGCCGTCGTCCTCCAGCAGAAGGGGGACCTCGACCACGCTGAGGAGAGCGTCCGGAGGGCCCTGCTCCTTGATGACACGAGCAGCGACGCCTACTCGATGTACGGGGTCATACTCTGGAAGAAGGGTCGCCACGACGAGGCTATGAAGTACGTCGCCCACGCCCTCGAGCTCAAGCCCGGGGACGCTAACACCCACCTTAACTACGCCATAATCCTTGAGGGCTCAGGAAAATTCACCGAGGCCGAGGATCACTACAAGAAGGCGCTGGAGATACACCCGGAGTGGCCCGAGGTCAAAGCGAGGTACGACAAGCTCAGGTACCGCCTCAACGACCCCTCTGAGACGCTGAAGAAGGCGAACACGGCTAAGCAAGCAAACCCTGAGGAGGCCGAGGGGCTATACAAGAAGGCGCTGGAGATGAGGGCAGACTCCCCTGAGGCCCACAACGATTACGGCGTCTTCCTCTGGGAGAGGAAGAGGGTGCAGGAGGCGGAGGAGCACCTGCAGTAAGGCCGCGGACCTCAAGCCGGGCTGGGTCACCCCCCAGTACAACGCGGCGCTCAACCTCGTCAACCAGGGCAGGTACGCTGAGTCGGAGAACTACTTCAGGAGGACCCTGGGACTCTACCCCGCCTTCCCCGACGGCCACTTCTGGTACGCCAACGTCCTCTTCAAGCTCCGCCGACTCCCCGAGGCAGAGGAACACTACAAGAAAACCATCGAACTCAAGCCCGACAATAAGAAGGCACACGAAAACTATTCACAACTATTGAAGACGTTGGGCCGTATTCCCGAGTCCGAGGAGCAGGCTAAGCTCGCCGTTTAAACGAGCTTTAGCTCGACCCTGATCTCAGGCGTGTTCTTTATGGTGTTGCTGACGAAGCAGCGCCCCGCCTCCCGGAGCATCTCCAGCCTCTGCTCCTCGGTGAGGTCCGCCTCCAGCTCCACCTCCATCGCGATCTCGGTGGCTCGGTTCATGTCCTTGCTCACCTTCGGCTTCACGTTGATGCGGACGGCGCCGACTTCCCAGCCTCGGTTCTTCATCTGCTCCACGACCCGTGTCCCCGTGCAGAGGCCCTATGGCGGCGAAGAGGACTGCGCCGGCGGCCATCCCCTCCGGGGGTGAATCATCACTCGCCCTCCCGGTCACTATCTCGAAGCCGCCCACGTTTGCCTTGAACTTGGTTCCCTCTATCCTCTCTATCTTTGCGCTCATAGGTTGTTGAAAAAGAGGCGAGGCCGTATGAATCTTTCCAGCCCGAGTGATTGCTCAGTAGTCTATGCCTTGGCGAGGGCCTGGTCGAGGTCCGCGATTATGTCGTCTACGTCCTCGATGCCTACGCTGAATCGGACGAGGCCGTCGGTGATCCCGGCCTTGAGGCGGTCCTCCTTGGGGACGACGGCGTGCGTCATCGTGGCGGGGTGGCTGATCAGGGTCTCCACTGCGCCGAGGCTGACGGCTAGGCTGCAGAGCTTGACGTTGTTCATCACCTTGCGCCCCGCCTCGACCCCGCCCTTGAGCTCGAAGCTCATCATGCTGCCGAATCCGTCCATCTGCCTCTTCGCGAGGGCGTACTGGGGGTGGCTCCTGAGGCCGGGGTACTTGACCCACTCGACCTTGGGGTGGTCCTCCAGCCACTTCGCGATCTTCTCCGCGCTCTCCGTCTGGCGCTGCATCCTGACGTGGAGCGTCTTTATCCCGCGTAGGGTGAGCCACGCCTCGAATGGGCCGAGGTTCGCCCCCATGTTCTTGAAGAGGGGATCCATCGCCTTCAGGTAGTCCTTCGTCCCCACGATTGCGCCGCCGAGGACGTCGCTGTGCCCGCTCAGGCTCTTCGTTATGCTGTGGACGACGACGTCGATGCCGTGCTCAATGGGGCGCTGGAGGTAGGGGGACATGAAGGTGTTGTCCGCCATCGTGGTTATCCCGTGCGCCTTCGCTATCTTGGCGACGGCCTTCATGTCGGTGAGCTTCATCATCGGGTTCGACGGCGTCTCGATGTAGATGAGTTTCGTGTTGGGCTTGATCGCCTTCTCGACGGCGGCGAGGTCGCTCGTGTCGACGAGTGTGCACTCGACGCCGTAGCCCTTGAGTATGTCCGTGAAGACCTTGTGGGTTCCACCGTATAGGGCGTCGCCGGCGAGGATGTGGTCGCCCTTCTTCACGACCGCCATGGCAGCGTTGGAGATTGCCGCCATCCCGGACGCTGTCGCCCTGGCGTCCTCGCCCCCCTCGAGGGCGGCTATGCTCTCCTCGAGAGCCCTAACCGTCGGGTTACCGAGCCTGCTGTAGATATAGCCGGTCTCCTTCCCCGCGAACCGCGCGGCGCCCTGCTCCGCGCTCTGGAAGACGAATGTCGAGGATGCATAGATTGGGACCGAGACGGCCCCGGTCACGGGGTCGGGGTGCTGACCCGCGTGGACCGCCTTTGTGGCGAACTTCTCTTTACCCATGTAACCACTGACCCTATTCCAGTAATAACAACATTATCCCCGAGATAATGCCTTCTAAACACCGGCGCCGAGCGCCCTCTTTTATAACCACCGCGTGGATTCACCTTGGTGTATCATTGAAAGTTCTAGGTATTCTGGGCGGAGCCAACAAGGACGGTAACACCGCTAAGCTCGTCGAGGAGGTCCTCGCAGGCGCGAGAGATGCTGGACACGAGACAGTCCTCATCAAGCTCGTCGACGAGAAGATCGGTCACATAGGCTACAGGAACGGGGAGGCCACTTTCCCGAAGGACGACTTCGAAGTGATAAAACCCCACATAGAGACTATGGGGGCCCTTGTAATCGGCGCCCCCATCTGGTACAGCACCGTCGATTCCCGCACTCACGCCTTCATCCAGCGCCTCTACTACTACAGCAGCTACTACAGCGAGGAGAACAGGAAGAGGTGGCCGAAGGGCGTCAAGGCCGTGAACATCATCACCTACGCGCAGAGCGACCCACACTACTACGACCAGGTCCTCGACGTGGCTCAAGGTGATCGAGAAGGACTACGGCATGAAGGACATCAAGGAGATAGTCGCCGAGGACACGGGGGAGAAGACCCGTCGAGACCCGTAAGGACCTCCTCAAGAAGGCGCATGACATAGGCAAGAGACTCTAGCTAGATTGCGTATTACAATAGAAGAAAAAGTGGGTCTATCGCCTAAAGAAGGTATAATGAAAAAAAGATTGGAGTCTTAAAGGCTCTTTATCTCGTAGCCGAACCGGGGTAACCCCCGCATTGTGTTCGCGACGTAGCAGCGCTTCATCTCGGCGAGAAGCCCCTCGACCTGCCTCGCGTCGAGCTTCGCACCCACCTTCACGGTGATGTTGAATCCCAGCGCCCTGCTCGGCTCCTTCTCGTTCATGTCATCGACCTCGATCTGAAGGCTCGTGGCCTCGATCTTCTGCCTCTTCAGGTACCAGGCAGCGTGGAAAGCGCTGCAGAGCCCGAGGCTGGCCACCATGAGCTTCCCCGGAGACATACCGATAGGTGGAGTCTGTTCGTCGAGCCTCCCGCTCAGGACCTCGTAGCCATCCGACTCCGCCCTGAATTGGTCGCCATCAAGTCGCGTGATCTTCACGGTCATGGATATCGCGGATCAAGGGATGCACCAGAATAAGTATCTTGCCGACTGCGTAGGGTGAAACATTTATGTGGGGTTCGAGCGCTTTCAGGTGGTGTGCCCTGGTAGCTCAGCCTGGCTAGAGCGGCAGCCTTGTAAGCTGTAGGTCACGGGTCCAAATCCCGTCTAGGGCTCCACTTCTACGCAAGCGTCAGCTGCCTGCCGCGGGGCTGCTGCTTCCCCGGTGTGGGCTTCGGTGATCTGAGGATGGGCGTAGGCTTCGGCTCGTCCCTCATCAGGGGTTTCGCCTCCGGCGGTGCCTTGGCCTTGGCGGCGGACTTCGTCCTCATTGGCTTCGGTTTCTCGGCCTTAGCCGTTCTCCCTGCCTTCACCGGCTTGACAGTCTTCAACGTCTCCGCAGCCCGCTTCTTCCGTCCCCCCTTGACTTTTGCGGGCTTCTCCGTCTTCTTCCCCCGCATCTTCTTCTCCGGCATCTCCTCCTTCGCTGCGACCTTGGGGGGATTGACGAGATCCACCTTATCCGGGTGGTTCATCGCGACGTGCTTCCTGAGGCCGGACTCGCTGTTCATAATCTTCCCGCATACGGGGCAGGGGATGCTGACGGAGACGAACTCGACGTCCTTGCCCAAGTACTCGCGACGGAACTTAGCGGATAGGCGCTCCGCCTCCTCGTAGCTGACCCTCCCCTCCGTCTTGATGGCTATACCAATCGTTATGTTGAAGGAGTCGTGCCTGTCGCTGTCCCTGACCACACCGATCTCCCTAACCGGGCCCTTCAGCTTGAGGTCGTCCGCCACCCTACTCCCTTCAGAACAATCGCTCTGTGTAGCTGAATCGTCTAAGGGCTTAAAAGAGTGTTCTTTCTATGGGACAGTCTCATCAATTTGTATTTCTCTGAGACAATCACGTTTGATGAAAATTGTGGCTGAAATGAAGGGTAGCGCCTACTTCTTATAGGCGCCGTACTTCCAGACTGCCCTACCGACGGCGTTGTAGTTGGCGATGGGCATGTCCGAATAGACCGTGCAACCGGGGCCGAGCATGAATCCTCCACCCTCGGCGCAGTCGTCGATCGCTTTCTTGGCAGCTGCCTCGACCTGCTTCGGCGTCCCCTTCCTGAGGATCTCCTCGTGGTCAAGCCCGCCGCAGATGGCGAACTTGTCCGCATAGATCTCCTTCCCCTTCTTGGTGGGGGTCCAGGAGTGGCTCGCCCAGTTGATGGCGCTGACCGGGTACTTCTTGAACCAACCCGCCTCCATCAGCTTCTCTGGGTTGCCCTCGGATGTGCTGCAGATGTGCATGAACTTAATTGGGCACTTCACGGCGTCGAGGACCTTCTTATCGTATCCGAGAGCGTACTCTTCCAGCTGTTTCTGGTCGAGAGCCTTCCAGATGCGGCCTCCGCCGCCGATCCCGAAGAATATGCCGGAGGCGCCCGCGTCGACGCACGCCTTCGCGAACTCTATCGTGGTGTCGGTGATGGTCTTGAGGCCCTGCTTGAGAGCGTCGGGGTTCTCCTTCATGTCCTTAAGGACCTGCTCGGGGGTGGAGACGCCGTTCATCGCTTGGATGATAGGGCTCGGGATGGTGTAGATGAAGGGCATTCTGCGCAGGTCGCGCGCCAGGATCTCATTGCACCTGACGAACTCGCGGAGCTCCTTCTTGGGGTCGAGGACCCAGAGTTTCTCCCAGTCCTTCGTCTTCTTCACCGCGACCTCCTTCGTGGGGGCCTCTTCCTCGTTGTTCATGAATTCGAAGCTGCTCCCCCACTGCATCGCCATGAAGCGGTAGTAGGGTGTGACCTTGAGCATGTCCATATTGTAGTCGAGCTCACGCAGCAGAGCAATGTGCGCCTTGGCGGACTCCTCGCCGTCGCGTGCAGTCTTCTCCCAACTATAGCCGTTGAGCCACTTGCAGGCGGGGAAGTGGCCCCAGAGCGCCCAGGGAACGCGGTCGGGGACCTTGCGTTGCATGACCGCCAACACGCGGTCGAATCTCTCGGACTCCATCTCGGATCGTAGAGGATAGGTAGGGCACTAACCATAAAAAGGCGTCCCCGGAGTCGGTAACATCTATAAATCACCTTGACACTGGCTTCATCATTCTGTGGTCTCTTAAATGAAGTACAGAAAGTTCGGTAAGCTAGATTGGAGGCCCTCGGCTCTGGGCTTCGGAGCCATGAGGCTCCCAATACTCGACGGCGACGCGGGCAAGATCGACGAACCCCTCGCCATCGACATGATCAGATACGCCATCGACAACGGCGTCAACTACGTCGACTCAGCTTATCCCTACCACAAGGGGCAGAGCGAGATAGTCGTCGGCAAGGCACTCAGGGACGGTTACCGTGAGAAGGTCAAGCTCGCAACGAAGATGCCCTGCTGGCTCGTGAACACGGCGGACGACTTCGACAAGTACTTCAACGAGCAGCTGAAGAAGCTCCAGACTGACAAGATCGACTTCTACCTCCTCCACGGGCTGGGTAAGGAGAGGTGGCCGAAGGTCAGGGACCTCGGCGTCCTCAAGTGGGCGGAGAAGAAGCTCGACGAGGGCAAGATTGGGCACCTTGGGTTCAGCTTCCACGACGAACTCCCATCCTTCAAGGAGATCGTGGACGCCCACGACTGGACCTTCTGCCAGATACAGTACAACTACATGGACACCAAGTACCAGGCGGGGACTGAGGGGCTCCGCTACGCCGCGAAGAGAGGGGCTCGCTGTCGTCATCATGGAGCCCATCGCGGGCGGGCGCCTCGCCATCAACCCCCCGGAGGGCATAAGAAAGCTCTGGAGGGAGGGACACCACAGGTGGAAGCCTGCGGAGTGGGCGCTACAGTGGGTCTGGAACCAGCCCGAGGTCAGCCTCCTCCTCAGCGGCATGAGCGCTATGCAGCACGTCGAGGAGAACGTCAAGGCAGCGGGGAGAAGCGGCGTCGGCAAGCTCACGAAGGACGACCTACACCTCGTCGACAGGGTCGCAAAGAAGTACAGGGAGATGGGCTTCGTCGGATGCACAGGCTGCAGGTACTGCACACCCTGCCCAAGCGGCGTCGCCATCCCCGAGATATTCTCCCTCTTCAACGAGTTCTACATGAAGGACAGGGACCCCACCGTCAAGGCGAAGTACAAGGAGCAGCTGAAGCAGGAGCAGTGGGCGAAGAACTGTACCAGCTGCGGGCGCTGCGAGGAGCTGTGCCCCCAGCACCTGCCTATAAGGGAGCTGCTCCGCGGCGCGGGGCAGGCCTTGGAGATGGACAGGTAGCCTACTTACAACGCATGGGCGGATTTCCGCCTACAATGACTTCTTCTTTACGATTTACATGTGGGAGGATGTGGGGATCACTCTTTGACCTTCCTGCTACCCTCTCGGACTAAGGCGAACCCCACCACTGACGCAAGCGCCGAGGCGGTCAGGAACCACCACCCCCATGAGTAGGAACCGGTCGCGTCGATTATCAATCCGAAGAGAGGCGGGCCTATGATATTCCCTATGAGCCCGATCATGTTGGAGTAGCCGACTGCGAGTCCCGCGTTCTCCCTCCCGGCGAACTCTGAGACGAGCACAAAGTTCAACCCGCCCCACCCGAGGGCGGAGAACCCGAACAGGGCGAAGATCACCGAGAGAACGAGATAGGGGGTACTCGAGGCTATGAACTGCATCAGAATCGAGAAGACGAATGACAATACCCCCGCGAGGAGCAGGGGCTTCTTCCTGCTCCCCCCGAAGAGTCTATCGCTCATGGCCCCGAGTAAAGGCTTCCCAATAGCCCCGCCCGCGTTTACGATGGCGAGGAAGCCACCGGCGAGGGCCACGGAGATGCCGACGACCTCCTTCAGATATATAATGAGGTAGGTCGTCATAGCAAACTGCACGATCATTAGCCCGACGCAGGAGAGGCTGATGAGGAGAATGTTCCGGTCCAGCATCAGCCTTAGGGTGGCCCGCCTATTCGGCTTCGACATGGGCTTCGAGGGCTCCACATCAACCAGCGTGCTCGGCGCGTCCCTGTAGAGGGTGTAAGCGAGTAGGGCGATGAGTATCGTCACGACACCTATGGCGACGAATCCAATGCGCCAACCGTAGAGTATCGCCACCGTGGGAAGGGTCGCGGCCGTGATCATGCCCCCCACGTTCACTGCGGTCTGGTTGATACCGATGGTCGTCCCCCGCTCTTTGATCGGGAACCAGGTCAGCAGGGCCTTCGTGGAGACTGTGGGGAAGGCACCGCAGCCGAAGCCCGCCACGATGAGGAGCAGGTACGCTGTTGGGTAGTTGTTCACGAAGTACATCCCGAGGACGAGTACCCCCGCGAAGGATGTTCCAAGCAGGATCATCTTCCTAACGCCGAGGTCATCGACGAGCCATCCAGCGGGTATCTGTGCTACTAGGTAGCCGACGGCTACCGCCGAAGCTAAAAGCCCGATGTCGAACCTAGTGAGGCTTAGATCAGCTACGATGAAGGTCGATAGGGGTGGCACAGCGTTCCTGATGAGGTAGACGCTCATGTAGGTGAGCCAGGTGACTCCGAGGACCACCCAGCGGTAGCGCCTGATATCCGCGGAAGGGCCAGCCATTTGGGTCCTTTACCAACCCGGTTTAGGATATAAAACTGTATTCTGGCGGAAAACCGGGAAAAGGGATAATTGGGCTCTTTAGGGTGATGCAGGGTGCTTTTCGGGGGCGTCGTATACCGTTTAACCTCGACGTTCATTTAAGAAAGCTTATTAGTTAAAGACGCGCCGTGCGTTCTGTTTCGTCTGGGAGATGCTCTGCCACGGGGATTATGAGACTGAGGGACGTCATCAAGGGGAACGTCCTCGTCCTCACGGTCAGCAGCGTCCTCTGGAGCATCTCGGACACCATCACCTACGCTTACCTGAGCCTCTACATTCTCTCCCTCGGCGGCAGCTATGTGACCATCGGCATCGTCAACTCTATAGCAGCCATCTCCGCCATCGTCCTTTACCCCGTAGGCGGTTACATTGCAGACAAGGCGGGCAGGGCGAAGCTCATCGGGTTATCGACCCTCCTCTACACGTCGAGCTACGCTCTCTTCGCCATCGCGAACACGTGGGAGGTCGTGGCCATCGCGATGGTGTACCAGCAGGTCGTGCTATTCTATATGCCCGCGATAAACGCGTTGATGGCTGATTCCATACCCGTTGGGGCTAGGGGGAGGATTTACGCCCTCACCGTGGGGTTCCCCGAGGCGGTCAGGGTCGTCACTCCCTATCTGGGTGGTTACCTCATCGCGTTGCTCACGCTACAACCGGCGATGCGGGTCGGCTACACCATCGGGTTCGCCCTCGGCTGGGTAGTCACCTACATCAGGCTCCGCTACCTGAAGGAGACTCTCAACACGACGGAGCCCATCGGCCGGGATCTCCCGAGGATATTCAAGGAGTCATACAAGGGGGCCTTCTCCTCCATCCGGTGGATGTTCAAGAACATCAGGGGGTACGTCGCGGTGGCGATCATAATCGCCTTCACGGGGAACTTCGTGATGCCGTTCTGGATAGTCTACGCCCAGCAGGTGAAGGGGCTGACCCCATACGAGTGGGGGATAATCCTCCTCCTCTCCGGCACGACGCGTGCGATAAGCAGCCTCCTGATCGGAGGCCTCATCGATAGGATTGGGGCGAAGAGGTGCATGCTCATTGGCTTCGCCCTCACGATCCCCAGCCTCATCCTCTTCGTCAACGCCAACGGCTTCCTGCAGATGACCCCCATCTACCTCGTGCTTGTCCTCGGAAGCACCTTCTCCTGGATAGCCTCCTCGGTGCTCCTGGCTAACACGATCCCGAAGCAGCTGAGGGGTAGGATCATGTCGGGCATTGGACAGGGGCTCGGCCTCGGTGTGTCCGGCGGCGGCTACGCGAGCGGCTTCCTGCTCTTCATCCCACTGAGCCTCGGCGCCCTCGTCGCCGGATACATCTTCGCCTACAACAGCGCGCTGCCGTGGCTCCTGCTATCAGGGTTCCTCGCCGTGGCGATGACGATAACGTTCCTCTTCGTCAAGGAGCCGCCGAAGGCAGAGGATTAGCTTCCTCCCCCAGGTGCCAAGTTAACCAATCGAGGTACCTGCGGATAAAGTAATTACCCGCCCTTTCCCCGGGAAAAGTTAGTGATCGGATTGAGGGCGGCGGTTCTGCATTGCGTCAGGGACATGAGGGTCGAGGAGGTGAAGGAGCCGGAGGTGATGGACGGAGATGTCCTCATTAGGGTGAGGGCTGCGAGCGTCTGCGGGACAGACGCCCACCTCTATGGTGGTGAGCTGGAGGTGGAGCCGCCCATGATTCTTAGCCACGACTTCTCGGGGGTCGGCGAGAGGATGGGCTCCGGGGTCGAGGACTTCGCATCCGGGGAGAGGGTTATCACCGAGATCGCGAGGTACGATGACACCTGCCACTTCTGCAGGACGGGGAGGGTACCACCTCTGTATCAACTCCCGCTTCATGGGGTTCGACGCCGTCAAAGTCGTCGTCAGGCTCTGACCCGTTAAACCAAGAAAGGGCCTCAGGTAGTAGATGAGAGGGACCGAGTGGGATAGACTCGACCGGCCTCCGGAGGGGCGGTCGGGATGCTTTTTAAGGCTGGCACCTCGACTCTATCAGAACACGGGGATCAGCCTTGGACTTCGATATTGAGCGGTATACCCCCATGCCAGTCGCCTACGAGCTACGCTACATGATGCTGAAGAAGCTGCGCGATGGCGAGGACCCCCTCCCAGACATCGAGGGCAGGGAGGGGACGAAGACGGACGTGATCAGGGCCGTCCTGAGCAACAGCTACCCGTACCTCGTCAGCCGGGAGGGCACGGGGAAGACGCGCCTAGCGGAGAGCCTCGCAAAGCTACTCCCACCTGTCCCCAAGATCAAGGGCTGCCCCTACAACTGCGACCCCAAGTGGCCCGAAGAGTGGAAGTGCCCTAGTTGCCAGGGCAATGAGGAGCCGGAGATAGAGATCATCTCAGGCATCCAGCGCTACAGCAGAATACAGGGCAACGAGTACACGAACGAGGCGAAGATACTCGGCGTAAAGGACATCCAGGCCATAGTAAAGGGTGAGAGTCCCACGGACCCACGAGCATTCATAGGCACAGGCGTTCTCAGAGGCAATCGGGGTGTCGTCTGCGTCGATGAGTTACCCGCTATACCCACCAAGGTACAGGTCCTATTTCATCCCATGCTTCAGGAGGGCAAGATCGTCCTTGAGGAGTATAACTGGGTCCGCCCCATCGACATCTTCTTCGTCGCCACCGGCAACCCAACAGGCTTCAGCCACGTCAACAGGGTACCCGAGCCCTTGCTGGACCGTCTAGAGCTCATCCCCATGGCCCTCCCTGAGGAGGATGTGGAGAGGGAGATCATGCTCAAGGAGGGCTTCAGGGTCCGAGACGAGTTCTTCATCGACAAGACGAGGAGGGCTACTGAAGAACCAATATACGCGAAGCCGGAGGAGCTCCGCCGACGCGCGTCCGCGCCCTGGTGGATCGTCGACGCCGTCGAAAAGACCGTCCGCTTCACCCGCGACTGCCCCAACATCGACAGGGGCAGCAGCATCCGCGGCACCATAAAGAGCCTCGACCACACCCTTAGCTCCACGGAGTGGGCGGGGAAGAACGTCGCGGGCCTCAGTGAGGCATCCGACGGGCTCAAACTTGCCCTTAGGGGCAGGATAAGACTCCGTGCCGACCTAGTCGGCTTCGACGATAGCCCAGCCGCCTTCATGGTAAAGAACGACGAGGTCGTCGAAGACGTCCTCTGGTACGCCGCACGCGACGTCGGCGTCTCCATACTCAAGGGCGTTGACGTGGATTCTCGCCAACTCGCCGGCGAGATCAACGCTATACTATCCGGCGGCGACATCATCGAGGACCTCCAGGACCACGAGGCCGTGTACCGCGTCGTCCGCTTCATGGAGGAAAACCAGCCTTGGCAGAGCCCAAGCCTCGTCAGCGGTCTAGGCGACCTCATCAGGGACAGACCCGAGGCGGTTGACGTCGACACGCTCCGCGAATACAGGGGGAGCGCCGTCGAACTAATCGCCCACGCCCTGACCGCCAGTAAATTAGTCGAAGCCAAGATAGAGAATACCTACGCCCCGAAGCGGATGGGGTAGCTGTGCAGACCCCCAACCCCTGCAGCGACATCTCGGACAACACTCTGGAACTCCTACGGGACGCTGTGAAGATGCAGATGGGGAAGGGCCTAGATCAGGACTCCGAGATGATGGAAAAGGTCAGGAAGAAGACCGAGGAGCGCCTTAAGGCTAACCAAAAGAAGCGGGCTAAGCTGGAGGAGCAGCTTGAGCAGCTCAAGGCCCAGATGATGATGAAGGCCGCCGAGAAGCTCCTCGAAGGGGAGGCGGAGGAGGAGGTTCTCCGGGAACTAGAGCTAACAGGCGAGATGGAGGGGCTCAAGGAGCAGATTGAGCAGCTTGACTCGGAGCCCCACGCGGTGAGCCGGGAGGACTTCGACGAGGCGCTCCGCGACCTTGAACAGAAGGGCCTCCTCGACGGCAGAGGGAGGGGCGTCGTCCTCACAAGCAAGGGTGCCCAACTGCTGGGCAGAGGCTTCCTCAGCCACATACTCATGAACCTCGCCCGAAAGGGCCTCGGCGCCCACAGGATCGAGGACATAGGCCACGGCCCATGGCTCGCCGCCACCTACCGACCCTACGAACCTGGGGACCCCTACGATAGGATAAACATTGAACGCACACTCATGGCAGCGATTGAGAGGGGCGGTGGCTTTCGAGAGATGAAGACGAGCGACTTCCGCATCCACGAGAGCCGTCATGCCACTGAGGTCCATTTTGGCGTCCTAGTCGACCAAAGCGCCTCGATGAGGAAGAAGGGAAAGATGGAGGCCGCCGTCGAGACCGCACTCGCTCTCAGCGAGTTGATGCGTCTGGAGTTCCCCGAGGACCGGCTCATGGTCTACGCCTTCAGTGAGGAGACGAAGATTGTGGAGCCTTATGAGCTCCCCGGCGTCGCCGTCCCCCAACAGTTCACCGACATCCGGAGACCCCTGCGCGCCTTCCGCCTCGCCGTCGCCATAGAGCCCGGAAACAAACAAGCACACCTCATAACAGACTCCGCTCCAAACTTCCTAGACGGCGAGTTCGTCGGCTTCAAGAAGGCGATGGAGGCCGTCGTCGAGGAGGTACGCCTCTACCGCCTCCACGACATCCTACTAAACGTCGTTATGCTCGACGACGACCCCGAGCTACGAGAGATGGCCAAGCGGATAGCCCAGGTGAACAACGGGCGTGTCTTCTTCGCCGACCCCAAGAACCTCGGCGAGGCCCTCGTAGAGGACTACCTGTGGTCGAAGAAGGAGATCCTCAGCCTCTGAAGAGACCCGTGAGGCTGGGATCCTAAAAATATGGGGTGGGAAGTGTATCAAGAGGCTTAAGATTTGTCAATTAGTCTGGACACCACCTCCCCCGCATGTTGGCCCGATGCATCGCGCCTTAAATGGGTTTATGGAGCCCTGATCTGTGTTTTCGCGGTTAGATGGCGATTACTTCCTGAACCTGGCTTCGACCAGTTCCGAGATGTCGATGTCCTCCCCCACCGAGTAGAGCCAGAGGGGGACCGATGTGGGGCCGACGTGCTTGAATCGGGAGGCTACCCTCCTGACGACGCCCTGATAGTTGTTCGACTTGTCAAGGCCATCTAGCCATGTGGCGACGCTCCCACTCTCCTTAACGATCCTCTCGAACTCGCGGGCGTTGTGGATGGTGGCGAGAATCTTGTTGCGGTTCCTGATTATGCGGGCGTCCCCCATGAGGCGAGTGATGTCGGCGGCCCCGTAGCCGGCGACCCGTGTGATCTCGAAGCCCTCGAAAGCCTCACTGAAGGCGGGCCACCTCTCCGCGATAGTTGCCCAGTTCAGCCCGGATTGGAATACGCAGCGGCTGAGGTTCTCGAAGTAGGCAGAGTCGGTTGGGGGTCCCTTCCCCCGGTACATCCAACTCGTGTAGACGGACTCGTCCCCCATGGGCGGATAGGGGGATCTGGACCGTTTGAGGGTTACGGTTTCATGTAGGCGTGGGTGATGATGATGTCCTGGACGGGCCAGTTGTCGAAGGGGTACGTCTGGTTGTAGGCGGGGATGAAGATGTTCCTCGTAGCTGTCTGTACCTTAGCGATCTGGACGACCACGTCCGCGCCGGATACTACCTTCCCGAACACGGCATAGCCCGGATTCGTGGATGAGTAGTCGAGGTCCGAGTTGTCGATGAGGTTGATGTAGAACTCACTCGTAGCGCTGTCCTCTAAGTTCGTCCTCGCCATGGCTATTGTTCCAGCAAGGTTCTTCAGACCGTTGTTGGACTCGAGCTTGATTGGGGCCCTAGTTGCCTTCTCCGTCCCATTCACCGAGAAACCTCCTCCCTGGATGACGAAGCCTGGCATCACCCTGTGGAAGATGGTGCCGTCGTAGAAGCCCGCTTTGACGTATGTTACGAAGTTGTTGACCGTGAGGGGGGCGTGCTGGCGGTCAAGCTGGATCTCTATGGTGCCCATCGAGGTTTCGAGAACAACTATCTCCGTGGGCTGTCCGAAGAACTGGGATAAGACGACGAGGCCTGAGGCTGTTAAAACTACGATTACAGCGATTGATATTATCGCCTTTCGGCTGAACTTCATGAATCAGGAGTGAGCCGGCGAGCCTCTAAAAGGTTTGTTCCTTGGGAGCTAGGTCAGGATACCGAGGAGGTCCGCCTTCGTCACTATCCCGACGATCCCGCCCTTCCTCTGCACGAGGACGGCGGGGTAGAACTTGAGAAGGTTCGTGAGGAGGGAGACCGGGGCGTCCTCACCAACCTGGGGGAAGGGCTCGTCCATAATCTCGGAGACCACCTTCGCCTGGCTCTCGTTCTTTTTCGTGGCGAGCATGTGGTCGAGGAGGGTTCCCTCGCTTATGCTTCCAATGGGGTGTTCCCCATCCATGACAGGGAGCTGGCTGAAGCCGTTCCTCCTCATGACGTCGATGGCGTCCGATATCGGGGTGGTCATCTGGATCCCCACGACGGAGCGGTTCATTATCTGCCCCGCGGAGACCTGCTTCTCCTGCTCGAGCCGATCAAGCGCCTCGAAGAGCGCCTTGACCTTTGTGTAGCTCGGCTCGATGTTCCCAGCCTCAAGCTTCGCTATGTAGCTCTGGCTCACCCCTGCGAGTTCGGCGAGCTGGCTCTGTGTAAGCCCTAGCTTCCGCCTTCTCTTGGGAATTATCTCAAGCGCGGGTAGCATGGGGGGATACGGGAGCGGATTGGGAATATATTCTTTTCTGAATACTGGACAGTGTTGTTTATGCATAATAGGGATTTCGGGGAAAGAGAATATTCATTTAGGAATATCCGTGGTCAATAACGCCTATATACGGGAATAACACCCAATAGGCATCACCCATCGGAGGAAACAAAAACTCATAAACATCAAGGAGTGGGGCACCTTCACCGAGGTCGGTGCGGGGCAGGGATTCCACAAGGATGGACGCTTCTACACCATCCTCGAGACCAGGAAAGGGGCTTACCGGGGCAACCACACGCACCCGGTGAACCAGTACACCCTACTAATATCCGGAAAAGGCAAGTACGTGAGGTACGACGACTCGATAACCGAGATCCCCCTGGTAAGGGGCGAGATCGTGATGGTCGAGGCTGGTGTCCCCCACATAATGGTGCCCGAGGAAGATTGCCTCACCTTCGAGTGGTGGGACGGCGACTTCGTCGACCACGAGTGCCAGCCCGTCTTCGGAGACTACACGGACGGGAGAATAGGGCCCGACAAGCTCAGGAAAAGGTGATAGCAACTCTTCGATAAACGCCACCCCCTGACCTACGAACTCCTCCCACCACGCGGATGCGAGACGAACGGCTTCGACGCCGTCGAGCCATTCGCCGACAAGCTGGACGCAGTGACAGTCACGGACAACCCGATGGCCACACTCCGGGCCAGCAGCATCGCATACGGCTCAAGGGCCAGGGATAGACTCCACGTCGACGTCATCCCCAACCTGAGCTGCAGGGACAGAAACCTCCTCGCCCTACAGTCAGAGATAATCGGGGCCGACATGCTCGGCCACCACAACCTCTTCATAATCACCGGCGACGCCCCCAGAGACAGGAACGGCTTCAAGCCCGTCTGGGAAGTCAACAGCATAGAGCTCTGCGGGATCGTGAAGGGGCTCAACGGTGGGACGGCCAACGTCCGCGGCTCGGAGCAGATGATCAACGGGAGCACCCGATTCACCGTTGGCGGCGCCCTCGTCTTCGACCGCCCCAACGAGCAGGACACGCTAAGGAAGAAGGTCGACGCAGGGTTCGACTACTTCATAAGCCAGATCAGCTTCGACGCCGATGAGGCAGAGGACTTCTTCGCGGAGGCGGAGGAGAGGGGGGACCCCGTGGACCGCCACGTCCAGATTGGCCTCGCCCCGACATCCACACCCAGACGACTCCGCGCCGTCTCCCAGATGCCCGGCATAAAGATCAGGGAGACCACCCTAAATAAGCTGGAGAAGAACCCTGACTTCATCGGGGGGGTCGTCACCCACCTCGCCGAGGTGATAGACGAGTTAAAGTCAAGCCTCTCAACCTACAGTATAGGCTTCCACCTCATGCCTATAGGAAGCGACGAGGCGACACACAGGCTAATAGATGAACTGACATGATTGGATCAAGCATATCGGGAAACCTGCCGAGGCCCCAAGAGTTAATCGCCAAAACCCGGGCCTACGACAGGGCAAAGCTATCGGATGAGGAGCTTGAGACCGCATATTTAGAGGCTACGAAGCAGGTTATCGAAGGGCAGGTCAAGACTGGGCTCACCCATGTCAACGATGGGCTGCTCAAGTGGCAGGACCTGCTCCGCCCATTCACCCTCGGCCTCGGAGGCGTTGAACTCGGTCCTATGGCCCGGTGGTTCAATAACAACACGTTCTACAAGGTCCCCCTCGTTAAGGGGCCCATCATCTACAAGGGGCCTGTGACGGAGAAGTTCAGCTACAGGAAGCTTCTCCCCAAGGGGGCAGCCCTCAAGGCCGTCCTGCCAGCTCCCTACACCTTCGCCGCCCTTGCCGACGACCGCCACTACGGCGACAAGACCAAGCTCCAAGCCGCCTACGCCGAGGCCCTCAACCAGGAGGCAAAGCACCTGGAAAAGCTTGGCTACGATTACATCCAGTTCAGCGACCCCGCCCTCGTCTACGTAACGACCAAGCCCTCGAAGAAGGAGCTGAAGGCGTATAGGAAGGTGCTCGAAGCCGCCACGGCGGGGCTGAAAGCGAAGACTTGCCTACAGACCTTCTTCGGCGACGCCGGTGACATCCTTCCCGAGGCGCTCGGCTACCCCGTGTCGGACCTCGGCTTTGACCTCTATGAGACTGCTCCGGAGACTCTCAAGGGGCTTAAGCTGAAGGGCGGGCTGTCACTAGGCCTCATCGACGCCCGCAACTCGACGATAGAGGACGCAGATGAGATCACCGCTGCTGCCAAGCAGATACTCAAGACACTGAAACCAAAGGACCTGTACGTCTCCACGAACTGCGATGCCGACTTCCTGACATGGGAGAAGGCCGAGGAGAAGATCAGGGTGATGGTTAGGGTGGCGGAGAACCTCAGGAGGGACGCATGATGGCGAAGCTCTTCGAGACCTACGAGATCGGCAGCCTCGCTAAGCACAACTGGAGACTCAAGGGGTTCAGCGGCGCTAAGCTCACCGAGGCGGACATCGCCGAGGCGGAGACTTGGGGGAAGAGGCTTGGCATCGACTACAAGCCCCTCGTCAAGCTGCTCAAGGAGGACGCCCCCGACAAGAGGCGGCAGGTCGTCAACTGGAGCGCCCTATACGCTGTGAGGATGTTCGAGAAGCTCGGCCTAGACTACGTCTACACCGGTGAGCAGTGGCGCGAGGAGATGTACGCCCACGTCGCCAAGAACGTCGAGGGATTCGAGTTCACCGGCTGGATAAAGAGCTTCGACTACCGATACTACAGGAAGGCCGCAGTAATCGGCGAGATCAAGTACCGCGACCCCTTCTACATCAACGAGTTTGAGTACATTAAGCCACTCGCCAGGGCCGAGCTCAAGGTCCCCATCACCGGCCCCTACACGATGACGGACTGGAGCTTCAACGAATACTACTGGCGAAAGCTCGGGAAGGTGAAGAGCCTGAAGGAGAGAAAGTCCCGGGCCCGGCGGGAGCTAATGCTCGACGTGGTCGACAACGCGCTCCGCCCGGAGTTCGAGAAGCTAATCGCCGCGGGGGCCAAGTGGATCCAGATAGACGAGCCCGCCCTAACCACCCAGCCCACCGCCGAGGAGATGAGTCTCTTCGTCGAGGCCTGGAACAGGCTCGTTGCGGGGCTAGACTGCAGGTTCAGCCTCCACAACTGCTACAGCGACTATGGCCTCCTCGCCAAGTACGCCCCCGACCTGAAGAACTGCGACCAGCTCAGCCTAGAGTTCGCCAACAGGGACACGAAGGCTCCCGGGAGGAAGAGGCCTGCCTATGACCTGATTAGGAGCTTCGAGGACCACGGCTACGAGGGTGCCTACGCCCCCGGCTTCGTCCACGTCCACACCGACCAAATAGCTTCCCCTGAGGTGGTGAGGGATCGCATTCTCTGCGTCGCCGACATCGCCAGCCCGGAGAGGGTCTACGTAGCCCCCGACTGCGGCCTCAGGACGAGGACGTGGGATGTCGCCTACCAGAAGCTTGAGAACCTTGTCAAGGGCGCTGACCTAGCCAGGGAAGAGGTTTCCTAGGCCTTTTTCTTGCCCTCGACCTTCTCGAGGGCCCCCGCGATTATCAGAGGGAGTATGCTCGTTACCTCGCCGAATATGGTAGAGGTCATGTCCATCCGCTCTCCCTTAAGTTTCCCCCAGCTAATCGACTCCTTCAAAGGTGCGCCGCTGAGGCTACCGTCTTCGACTCGGGCCGACCCTATCTGAACGGCGGCGTCGAGCCCCTCTCTAAGGGTATGAAGGTACTGGGTATGGTGTTTCGGCGTCCCTCCACCGAGTATGATCGCCCCCGACTTCTTAGCGTCGTAGACCATGTCCGTGAACCTGTCGAAGTCCCTGAGGGGATTGATTACGAGCTTCTTCTGCTTCGAGTACATGTAGAGAGGGATCCCGAGCATGCAATCGAGGAAGCCGGGGCTGAAGATGGGGACGTCCCTCTTCGCGGCGTTGTAGAGGATCGAGTCCTTGTCGGTGAGTCTGAGTCCTATCTCCTTGAGGAGCCCATTTATTGGGATTCCGTCCCGCGTCTCCTCCGGGATGTCGTCGAGAATCTTGTAGACGTACTTCTCGAGGTCCTCGAAGACCTTCCCCTCGAAGTAGATGTCGTAAGCGCGGTTGATGCCCTTCTCATAGAGCTCCTCGTCGTCCGCGTCGACCTTCCCGATGTAGTGGTGCGCCCCCATCGCCTCGATGAGGTCGCCCACCATGTTCGCACCGTTGGTGACGACGGCGTCGACGTAGCCGTCCTTGACTAGGTCGGAGAATATGATCCTAAGCCCACCGTGGCAGAGTGGGCCGGAGAGTGTGATGAAGGTAGTATACTCGGGGTCTGAGAACATCTCGGCGACGATGTCGACGGCCTTCCCGACTCTCCCCGCCTGCATGACGCCGGTCTTACGCATCTCGTCGGCGAGCTCGCCGACGGTCATCCCGGCCCTGAGGCGCATCTGGTGGACGCGCTTCAACCGGGTGCTCAACTCTTGACGCGGTTGATCTTGTACCGGCCCATGATGACCCAGTACTCGACCTCTTTGCCCGCCGCGATTTTACCGGCGATCTCCTCATCGGTGGGCATCGCTATCTCGGTGGTCTCGTAAGTCTCGAGGTCCATGAGCTGGATTCCGCTAGGGGTGATGGAGACTATCTGGCCGCTCCGCTTGTCGACGATGGGCACCTGGACGCCAGCGTCCGCCTGGGCGAGGTAGGTCTTCTTCTTCCCATCGAAGAGGCTGATGCCGCTGGCGCGTATCTTGGCACTGCCGTGCTTGCCGGGCTTGCTCTTCTCAATGTCTACTATCTGGCAAGGCTCGTTGTCTATGAGGGCATAGCTGCCGACCCTAAGATCGCCGGCCCTCGAGTTCTTGTAGGACATGGGTACACCTGTTGGTTCAGTTTCAAGCACCCAAACAGTATTAAAGATTGTGCAGAAACGGCGGATTTTAAGGACTAGAACATCTTTTATTTTTCATTGACAGATATTTGAGGGGATGGATTGGGCTTGACCGGACCACCGCGCCCCGAGATGATAGCGAACTTCGCCGTCACCTACAGGTGCAACAGCAGGTGCTCCATGTGCGGCATCTGGAAGACAGAGAACCCGACCGCAGGGGAGCTCACTTTAGGGGAGATCAGGGATTTCTTCGCATCCGAGCACGACTTTCTCTCGAGAGTCAAGTCGATTCAATTAACCGGAGGCGAGCCCTTCCTGCGCCCCGATATAGTCTCCATAGCCGAGTCGATCTGGCGCAACATTCCTAGCGCGTTCATCTGGATAGCGACGAACGCCCTACTCTCAGACGTGGTGGTGAGAGAGACCGAGAAGATGCTCAACCTACCTGGGAGGGGTGGCCTAGGTGTGACGGTTTCCGTCGACGGGATCGGGGAAACACACGACTCACAGAGAGGGGTAGATGGTGCCTACGAGAAGACGCTTCGAACCCTCGCCGGGCTTTCAGAAATCCGGAGCCAGTACCACGACATGTGCCTCTCCGTGGGCATGACGCTGACCCCACTAAACCAGCTGGAGATAACATCGGTGATGCGCGTCGCGGAGGCCCACGGCGCGGAGTACACGATAAGGCCGGCGAACATCAGCGAGCTATACTATCAAAACGAACCGGTGGCTGGCCAGTGGGATATTAGAGCCGTGCAGGAGGGAATAAGAAGGATCGAGGAGGCGTATATCAGACGCCGGGGGGTAATTAGAGCCGCCCCTGTGATCAGCTACCTGAGAAGGATACCACCCTACATCTCGATGGGCGCGAGGGGGATGCACTGCACAGCGGGCTCCTCATCGTTCTTCCTCGACCCATACGGGCTAGTTTACCCGTGCCTGTTCGTGGAAAAGAAAATGGGAGCCATAAGGGAGGCTACCCTCGAGGTATCTTGGGGATCGAGCGAGGCTAAGGCAATAAGGCAGCGGATTAAGGATGGGCATTGCCCCGGGTGCTGGGTCGAATGCGAGGCGATGAGGGAGATAAGAAGAGATAAAATCGGGTTGGCCTTGGCCGCGTTGAGGGGCAGCTTCAGTCGATTCGTCAGCCTGTCCGCTTGATTATATGATAGCCGAACTGGGTTTTCACAGGCTCAGAAACCTGCCCGGGCTTAAGGGCGAATGCTGCCTGCTCGAACTCCTTGACCATCTGTCCCCTCCCGAACTGGCCGAGGTCGCCGCCCCGCTTACCAGAGGGGCAGGTGCTGTACTTCTTCGCTAGCTCGCTGAAGCTCGCACCAGCCTTGAGCTCCTCGGCCACCTTGAGGGCCTGGGACTGCTTCTCCACTAGTATATGGGACGCCCTGATCTTCGTGGACATCTCTATCCCCTAATGCCCGGATTCGGTTTTAGATAAAGGGTTGGGTGGTCAGTACTTGACCTTGTAGACGAGCACCCAGCCAAGCGGGGAGGTATAGACTTTCGTGAAGTGGTCTTTAAAGGGGGCTAGGCTGTACATGAGCCCGGCTATCGTCGTGTTCTCGAACTTGGTCGTGTACTGGTACTGACCCGCATTCGAGTTGTATGAGTAGTAGTCCGTGACGTTTAAGCCGGCTATGTTTGCCATTTGAGGCCACTTAGCGTTGTCACCAAAGGGCCACTCCTCGGTCGGTTTGTTGGGGTTAAAGGTTATGAAGACGACGACGTAGTCCACGTGGAACTTCTTCATTAGTGGAAGGGATACGTTCTCCGGCCTCATCATCATATTTGCTATGTTAACGATCTGCGTCCTGTTCATGGTGGAGCCGTCTGCGAGAGTTGTACGGTTCGCCATCGTCTCTATCCAGTAGCCGTAGTCCCACCAGGAGCAGATGATCGAGCCGGGGGTCGTGTTCTCGTTTATCCAGCTGAGGGTTTTGATCCAGTCGTCCGCGTACTTGCCGTCGAAGAGGACCGGGACGCCGCTCTGGACTAGTGGGCCGGGACTCGCGGCTGATGACGTGGCGTTAAGGGCGTGTGGGACAAGAGAACCGAATAGGAGGACTATGAAGATGATGCTGAGCCACTTGCTGACAGCAACTGCCTGCGCCTTTCTCCTCCTGCCCTTTGTATCGTCCTGTCGTGTGAACACGGCACGGAAGGGTTCGAGGAGCTTCACTATCGCGTATCCCGCGAGCAATGAGGCGGGGAAGGCGAGTATGAGCGTGAGCCTCACGACGGTGCCGGTGAAGTAGACGGCGGTGAGGAAGAAGAGGAGCATATAGTACCTGCTGTCCCCGCCCTCCTTCAGGATGAAGTAGGCGCCGAGAGCTGCGAGAACTATCGTGATGCCGAAATCGGCGAAGAAGACGGACCAACTTGAGACCTTATTCTCGCCCACTGAAGAGTAGAGGGCGCCGGCGTCCTCGAAGGGGTTGAGGACCTTGAGGAACTTACCAACGATGGGGTTGCCGATGCCGACGTAGGGGAGAATTATGAAGGCAGCGATGGCCAAGACGACGAGGCCGAGGGTCGCCATACGGGCCTGCGACTCGGGCATCCTCGTCTTTATGACCTCGTAGACGACGAGGAGGCCGATGGCGCCCAGTGCGGCGAGGTTCTCTATGTTGAGGATGTAGCTGACGCCTAGGCGGGGAACTACGAGGGCGATGAGGAATCCCACGACGGTGGTTATGCTATAGGAGATGATGTGGCGCTGCTCGATCTTCCCGATCACGAGCATCACCACCATGTAGAGGAGGAGGAGGCTCGAGATGTATCGGGCCGCGCCCCAGGAGGCGAAGGCGTACCCCATGGTGAGCCCACCCGCGACGGCGTATACCACACGCTTCGGTAGAGAGTTGTTGGTCTGTATGCTCCTGAGGAAGAAGAAGGGGGTCGCGACTATGCCGAATATGCCGATGTTCTCGGTGTCGAAGAAGCCTGCGACGGTCCTACCGATGTAGCTGGGGCTGATCGCCATGAGGAGCGATGTGAAAATGCCCAGTGGCCTTCCCGCCGAAGTCCTTGCCGAAGAAGTAGGCGATGACGCAGACCACTGAGGACATGAAGACGGGGAAGTACATGGCGACATTGAGGAGTGAGATCTTGATTTGGATCGCGTTAAGTAGCTGGTAGATGAACACGGCCGAGAATGGGTTGCCAGGGTAGCTGCTCAGCGGCGATATCGCGACCCTTAGGGTACCAGCTCAGCGTGTCATGCCACGTGAAGTAGGCGCCGTAGCCGTTCTTCGCTATGTACTCGGATATCCTGTAGAAGAAGAAGGGGTCGTACTCGTTGAGGTAGTCGCCCCATCTTAGCAGTAGTACCCTGAGGACTATGGCGACGGTGATGATGAGGCCGAGGGCGGCGATCTCTATTGCGGCTGCCCTGCTTAGCCTTATGCTGGATAGGAAACCGCCGCTCGTCTTCTTGTCTGTCTGTCGGCGGTTTTCCCTTTCTCGGCCATGGGTTTTCAACCATTAGGGTGTTCCCGCTTTTATTTAAGTAGCTATTACCGGGCTACGTACCCCTGTATAGGCGTGTTGCGAATCTGTGGGGGAGGCCGGCGGCGTCTATTGCCTCAGCTGTGGCGTCTATGTTGTATTCTACGCGCCTGTGCTCGGCCCTGAGGGGGTCCGTTTCTAGGAGGAGGTAGCTCGCCCTGGGGTCGCCGTCGCGTGGCTGGCCGACGGAGCCGGGGTTCAGCATGAGGTGGCCACCCTTCTCAATCCTGTAGGGGACGTGAGTGTGGCCGAGGATGAGGATGTCGGCGCCTGTTAGTGCGAGGAACCTCTCCGCATGTGCCTCGGCGTCGTCTGGGTAGATGTAGCTCGTGAGGGGCTCGGTCGGGCTCCCGTGGTAGACGGATATCCTGAACCCGTCGAGCTCGAGCCTGCAGCTCGGTGGGAGGTTTACCGAGCCACCTTAGGCTGGCCGCGGATAGCTGCCCCCTGTTGATCCTTATCGCGTCCTGGGCGTCGTCGTTGAACCAGTCCGTCTCGACGGTTGCGACGGCGTTATCGTGGTTCCCCGCGACGCACCTGAAGCCCTTGAAGTAGAGCTTGTCGACGCACTCCTCCGGGTTGGGGCCGTAGCCGACGGTGTCGCCCGCGGAGATGGCGGCGTCCCATCGCCCCGCGTCGTCGAGGACGGCCTCGAGGGCGGCGAGGTTGCTGTGGATGTCGGAGACGACGAGGACCTTCAACGGGCGTCGAAGTGTACTCGGCGTCGCGTTGGATAGGCTTAACTCATGCCGCGGCTACTTCGGGGTAATGAGCCTAGCCTTCCGCGTCGAGAGCATGGAGGTCGAGGGGAAGACCCTGCACTGCGGCGTGCTGGAGCTCGAGAACGCCGTCCTGGCTCTGTTCTGGGAGGGGGAGGAGCCGAGGCTCGGCTCCACGACCGTTACCCTCCCGGGCATGGCGTCCACCCAGCTGCTCGGCGACAGGGACCAGCTCCTCGGCAGGGTGCTCGGGACGCACCTCGCCGCGAAGTATGGGAAGATGGCCCTCGTCTCAACGCACATCTCACGGGGATACGGCGAGGAGATGGGGAAGACGCTGCTCGAGCTGGCTAGGCGCTTTACGGAGGAGAAGAATTGAGCGACCTCAGAACATTCCTGAAGCAACTTGAGGAGAGGGACGACCTCATTAGGATTAAGGAGCCCCTCAGCGCAAAGCTTGAAGTCGCTGCTGCGCTGCGGAGGTTCGACGCCGGTAAGGCGCTGCTATTCGAGAAGGTGGAGGGCTACGACACGAAGGTGGTCGGCGGCATCTACGGGACGCGCAGAGGATACTGCACGCCCTCGGCCTCAAGGCGAAGGAGCTCTACCCGCAAGCTCTCGGCAGGCGATAAAGAGCCCGAAGAAGTGCAAAGTAGGTGAGAAGGCCCGGTCAAGGAGGTCGTCGAGGAGGGCGACCTCACTAAGATTCCGGTGCTCACCCACTTCAACGGCGACCCCGGGCCCATTTATCACATCAGGGCATCCTCTACGCCCGAAGAGCCCGGACGGCGAGTGAGAACGTGAGCTTCCATAGGCTATGGTCCTCGACTCGAAGACGATGACTGATCGAGGATCGTCCCCCGCCACCTCCACAGGATGACGCAGTTGGCGAGGAAGGCGGGGTGGAAGACGCTCGATTTGCGCATCAGCCTCGGTTTGCACCCAACCGTGGCTTTGCCGCGGAGCTCCCCGCGCCGTGGGGTGTGATGCGAGTACGATATCGCAAACACTTTGCTGGGTGGGCAGCTGAAGCTGATGAGGTGTGAGCACGTCGACGCGTTAGCGCCAGCGGATGCGGAGCTGGTGCTAGAGTGCAGGCTCCGCCTCGACAAGGATGTGTATGAGGGGCCGTTCGTGGACCTCTCGGGGACCTTCGACGTGAAGAGGCAGCAGCCGGTGATCGAGCTCGTAGGTGTGATGCATAGGGAGGACTACATCTACCAGGCGCTGCTCCCGGCTGGGTCGGAGCACATGCTGCTGATGGGTATGCCCCCGGAGATCAGGATATGGGAGTATTGCCAGAACGTGGTGCCCACGGTGCGTGGCGTCAACATGACGCTTGGCGGCGTCGGGTGGCTTCACTGCGTCGTCTCGTTCGACAAGGTCCGTGAGGGGGACCCGAAGAACATACTCATGGCGATGTTCGCAGCTCACCCGAGCCTTAAGCACGCAATCGTGGTGGACAGTGACATAGACCCCTACAATATGCAGGAGGTCGAGTGGGCTATAGCAACGCGGTTTAAAGGCGACGAGGACCTGCTCGTGGTGCCGAATGTCCGCGTCAGCAGCCTCGACCCCACCGCGGACCAGCAGACGGAGCTTGGGTGCAAAGTGGGCGTAGATGCAACGCGTCCCCTCGGTAAGCCAAAGGAGAAGTTCATGAAGGCGGAGATAGCGGTCACGGACCGCGTCAAGAAGATACTCGACAAGTATGAGTAGCAGAGCCTTCTTTTTTCCTCACCAGTGTAAGACGTTGATGTAGACGGGTGAATCCGTCTCCAACACCTTATTGATGAAGTCATCCTCGCCATTGAAGTAGATGCCGTCCCCGTCCTCGTCGACTACTTCTTCGCCGGTCTCGAGGTTCTTGTAGATGAATCTCTTGATGAAGTCCTTCTCTGTACCAAGGCCCGCCTTCTTGAAGAACTCCGTCTGGCGGGTGAAACCGAGCGCTGTTTTTCCCTTCTTTTTCGCGCGGCTCAGCATGCCCGCCATGAGAGCGGTCCCGTAACGCCTGCCTTTAACGACTGAGATTATGCTGCAGATCCCGAGGATGTCGTAGGTTTTACCCATGTGTGTGAGGTTGATCGGCCTTAGACCCCCGAGGGACACGATTTCTCCATTGGCTTCGACGAAGAACCACTCGGTATTCGGCTCGTAGTCCCTGTTGAAGTCCTTGGCTTCGGCCTCGCCGAACTCTTTTACCCGGTTTTTGTTTATGGTGGCCTTCTCTGTTTTTGTGAGGTCTCTGTTCTTTTTCGTTATTATTTTTGGGTACATCAGGGTTCCTCGGTTATTGGATGTCTCTGGGGGGCGGATATTTTAGTTATTCAGGGTTCGGAGTCTTGGGTGCGTGGGGGACACCTTTTATCCCCCGGTTTTCCTGTTTCTGTGATTATCCTTGTACCTGACGAGGGAGGAGGAGCGTATGCTCGCCGGAGAGTACGGCGCCGGCGTGGCTAAGTCGCTTGAGCTGCTTGTGGCTCTTGGGGAGGTCTTCGGGGCGGAGAAGCTGGTACCCGTGGAGGGCGCCCACGTCTCGGGTGTGAGCTACAAGAACCTCGGAGACGCGGGGCTTGAATGGCTCGAGGATCAGGCGAAGCTCGGCGCCCGGGCGAAGGTCAGAGCGACGCTCAACCCGGCGGGGATGGACATGAGCCGATGGAGGGAGATGAACGTCCCGGAGAAGTTCGCCGACAGGCAACTTAGGGTCATTCGAGCCTTTGAAGCCCTCGGCATCGAGCCCACCTGCACATGCACCCCATACCTCGTGGGGCACGTACCGAGGTTCGGCGCCCAGATCGCCTGGGCGGAGTCTTCGGCCATCTGCTACTCGAACTCCGTCCTCGGGGCGAGGACGAACAGGGAGTCCGGCCCCACAACAATAGCGAGCGCCATCACCGGCCTCACCCCCCTCTACGAGTACAGGCTTGACGAGAACCGGCTCCCCGGGAAGCTCGTCGAGGTCGAGGCGAGGCTTAAGGACCCCCTCGACTACAGCGCTCTCGGCTACGTCACGGGGAAGCTGGTTGGGACCACGGTCCCCTACTTCAGGGGACTTGGGAAGCCCAGCCTGGAGTCGCTTAAGACGTTGGGGGCAGCCCTGGCCACGAGCGGTGGTGTTGCCCTCTGGCACGGCGAGGGGGTCACACCTGAGGCGGAGAAGGTCAAACCCCACCTCCGGGAGGTGGAGAAGGTCACCGTTGAGGAGAAGGATCTCAGGGAGGCTATGGGAGAAGTTCGCCTGCGAGGTCGCCGACCCTGTGACCTGCATAGGATGCCCCCACTGCAGCCTCCACGAGGTCGGGGAGGTAGCGAGCCTCTGCAAAGGGAAGGAGATAGGAAAGAAGCTCTGGGTCTTCACGAGCCGCGGCGTTTACGCCGAGGCGGAGAGGAAGGGCTACGTCAGGCAGATTGAGGACGCGGGGGGCAGGGTCTACGTCGACACCTGCATGGTCGTCGCCCCCCTCAAGGAGATGGGGTGGAAGGAAGTCGCTGTCAACAGCTTCAAAGGCGCCCAGTACAGCGCCAACATGGGACTCAAGACCAAGGTAGGCACCGCGAAGGAGCTAGTCAAGGAGGCCCTGAAGTGATACTAAAGGGGCGCAAAGTCGTCGGGGGCACAGCCGAGGGCGAAGCCCTAGTGAGTAAGGACCCCGTAAGCTTCTACGGAGGTGTCGACCCAGACACCGGCGTCATCACAGAGCCGGGGCACACCTGCTACGGCGAGTGCATCTCGGGCAAGGTCTTCGTCTTCCCAACAGGGAAGGGAAGCACCGTAGGCAGCTACGTCATCTATAGGATGAAGAAGCAGGGCACCGCCCCCGCTGCGATAGTAAACGTGGAAACCGAGGCGATCCTCGCCACGGGCTGCGTCATTTCAAGCATCCCCCTCGTTGACAAGCTCGATGCCGACCCCCTCAAGGCCCTAAAGACGGGGATGAGGCTCCGCGTCGTCGGCGACGAGGGGTTAGTCGAGATAATTTAGGGGCAACCGATTTATCGCCTGACGCCGATGCTAGGTTCAGCATGGATTTTAAGAGGCGGCTCACCGGGCTCCAGGCGAAGATGGAGGAGCAGGGACTGGACCTCGTGGTCTACGGGGGCAGCCCGGACCTCCAGTACCTGACAGGCGTCAACCTAGAGTGGCGCCGCGGTAGGGACCTTCTCCACCCTCAGGACAACGTCTTCGTGCCCCGTCAAGGGGAGCCAGTCCTCACCTTCAACCCCGAGGACCAGAGTCATACACAGGGAACATGGATAAAGGACGTCCGTTTCGCTGAGAAGGCGCCTTATGGTGATCTTGTCAAAAAGATTGTCACGGACCTTGGGGTTAAGCCGGGGCGCGTCGCCATAGGCGACTTCTGTTGGGGGAGCACGAGCCTCGAGATTGCCAAAGCCTGCGCAGGGTCACGGTTCCGCGTAGGCGAGGGACTACTCGACGGTATAAGGATGATCAAGGAGCCCGAGGAGGTGGCGAAGCTGAAGAAGGCCGCCGAGGTCACGGAGGCGGTGATGGCGCCTCATCTCCCCACGCATAGTGGAGGGGCTCACGCAGAGAAACCTCCAGATAATGATGGAGATGATGGGAAGGGGGCTCGGCGCCACAGATACGAGCTTCCCACCGACGGGCGGCTACCTTAAGACCGGGACCATACCCTCCGACGACCCCTTCATCTACCCGAAGGAAGCTGGCCTTACTAAGGGGTACGAGCATAGCCTTCGACTTCGGCCTCGTCGTCGACGGCTACTGCAGCGACTGGGGGAGGAGCTTCTACTACGGGCAGCCCCGCCCCGACATCCTGCAGGCGTACCAGTCGCTCCAGCTCGCCGTTGTCCAAGCGGGGGATGTCGTGGGCAGCGAGATAACCCGCCTATGCGACTTCTATCCCTACATCGAGAAGGCCCTCGACAAGCAGGGCTACGGCAACTTCCTCAGAAACAGGCTGAAGACAGGTGTAGTCGGCCACCAGATAGGCGTCGAGGTCCACGAGGACCCTTGGCTAAAACCGGATGTGACCCAGCCACTCGTCGACGGGATGGTCTTCTGCCTAGAGCCGAAGCTCTGGAGCAAGGGGGAGTACTACCTCAGGGTCGAGGACATGATCCTGATCAGGAACGGGAAGGCGGAGTTCCTCACCACCTACAGTAGGGACCAGTTCCAGGTCTAGGAAGGATTTTATCGCCACCCGCGCTCTTCTCCATCGATGGCTCCCACTGGGCTGGTTCATCGTCTTCGAGGGCGTCGACGGAAGCGGCAAGAGCACACAGATCGACCTCCTCAGCATGAAGCTCCGGGACCAAGGCATCGACCACGTCCTCGAGAGGGAGCCGAGCGACGGCAGCATAGGGCGCTTCATCCGCCACTACGCTGAGGCGGGGGACAGATACCTCAGCCCCGAATCGGAGGCCCTCCTCTTCACCGCGGACAGGTTCGAGCACAGCAAACGCATCTCACAGATGCTCGACCAGGGCACAACCGTGATCTGCGACAGGTACTACCACTCGACCCTCGCCTACCAAGGCGCTGCCGGCGTCGACGTGGCCTGGCTCCGCGACCTCCAGAAGTTCGCCCTCAAGCCGGACCTCGCGCTGCTACTGGATGTGGACCCTGAGAGGAGCCTCATGAGGGTCTCGGGGAGGACCCTCACCGTCTTCGAGAACAGGAGCTACCTGAAGAGGGTCCGGGACCTCTACCTCGGGTTCGCCAAGGCGGGGGAGATGAGGCTCGTCGACACGAGCCGCCCCGTCGACGAGGTTGAAGTAGAGGTGCAGAGGCTCGTCGAGGATCTAATGGGGTTGACGCTCTAGGGCTTCTTCGGCTTCAGCCTAGCGAGGGCGTCGAGGAGGGTAGTTATCGTCTCGGTCAGCTCCCTTATCTCGGCCAGCTCCGATGCGGCGTCGAGCCGCTGCTGGAGGAGCGCGAGCTTGTCCTGGAGGGTCTTCTCGAGGCTCGCCTCCTGCTTGGCCTTCTCCGGGCTCTCACCTTCCTTCACTAATTTAACCTCGCGCTTCTCGCGTGGGCAGAATATCTCGCCTGTCTTGAGCTGGAATAGGGGAGCCCCGCACTCGGGGCAGTTCGTGCTGAGCATCTTGGCGCCCTGGCGGAGCATATCCGCCATCTCCTTCATGCCCTGTTCCGTCAACTCGTCATAGTTTCGGAGCCTCGCTGTATATGGCTGTTGAGGTTAGGGGATACGCGATCTGCTCAGAGAGGAATAGTCTTATCACCGCCATCACCGCCTCATGATGAGGAACAGCGCTTGAAGACCGTCGAAGCCCAGCCGGTTGGCCGAGCCGACCTCTTCAAGGAGTGATGTGGCTTGGGGAGTACTGGACACCTCGGCTTCACCCTGGAGACACCCCTCATCAGACTGGAAATAGCCCTCGAGGAGCTTTCCCGCCTCCACATCCACGAGGAGATTATCCCCGAAAAGATGCTTGAGCTCGTGGCGAAGATGCCTGTGGACGGCGTCTTCATCCATCCTATAATCGTGGACTCGAACAGCCTCGTCGTCCTCGATGGGATGCACAGGGTCGCCGCCGCGAAGGAGGATAGGATTCCGCTACATCCCCGTCTGCCTCGTCGACTACGAGAACCCCCACATCCAGATTGGGTGCTGGTACAGGATGTTCGGAGGCCTCTGTGATGTCTCCGAGGCCGAGGCGGCATTCAGGAGAGAAGGGATGACCTCGATGCCCCAGCAGTATGAGGTTGCACACTGCCTCGTCGAGGGGAGGAAGGCCGTAACCGCCGCCTTCTCAAAGGGGTGGAGCATCTCCGCGATGGCCCAAGCCGGGGGCATCAAGGAGAGATACGACACCATAAAGAGAATAGAGATATGCCTCCAGGAGGCGGGGCACCCCATGGGATACAGCACCGACAGGGACGCCCCGTCGAAGATAGCCGTCAGGCGAGTACTCTGCGGGGCTGATGACACCCACCGTGACCAAGAAGGAGGTCGTTGAAACCGCCCTCGCCGGCAAGGTCTTCTCCCAGAAGACGACCCGTCACATAATCCCGGCCAGACCCATGAACGTCAACGTCCCAATAACCTTGCTCCACGGCGACATAAACCTCGAAGAAGCGAACACCCGGTTACGAAGCTACCTCGCCTCAAGGAGGATCGAGATACTCCCACCCGGGCAGATACTCGACCGGAGATACGACGAGGAGCTCTACGTCTTCAAGTAGGCGACGTCAGCCGTGAGCGGCGTCAGATCTTCATCTTATTGAGCTTGCCCTCGATAACCTCCATGCCCATGTACTTCTGGAGCGCCTTCGGCACCTTGATTGTGCCGTCCGACTGCTGGTACTGCTCCATTATCATGATCATGGTCCTCGAGGTGGCTATGGCCGTGTTGTTGAGGGTGTGGACGAAGCCCACGGGGGCTTGCCCCTCCTTCATCCTGTAACGGACGTTCAGCCGCCGCGCCTGATAGTCGGTGCAGTTCGAGTTGCTCCCCACCTCGCGGTACTCGCCGTCCGCCATCCACGCCTCCGTGTCGTACTTCTTCGCCGCGATGCTCCCGATGTCACCGGTGCAGACGTTTACCACGCGGTAGTGGATGCCGAGCCCCTCGTAGAGGGCCTCACTGTTCCTCTGCAGCTCCTCGTGGAGGGCCCAGCTCTGCTCGGGGAGGCAGAAGATGAACTGCTCGATCTTGTTGAACTGGTGGACGCGGAAGATGCCCTTGGTGTACTTGCCGTGGCTGCCGATCTCCCTGCTGAAACAGGGGGAGACGCCACACATCTTGACGGGCAGCTGGTCGGCGTTGAGTATCTCGTCCTTCAGCATCGCCCCCATCGGGTGCTCCGACGTGGCGATGAGGTAGAGCGGGTCCTTCACGTTCTCCGAGTCGTCTATCCTGTACATGACGTTCTCGAAGTCGCTGAGGTCGGTTACTCCCTCGTAGAAGCTCCTCCTGATCATGTAGGGCGGCTCGATGAGGCTGTACCCCCTGCTGAGGAGGAGGTCCATCGCGTACCTCATCATGGAGTAGTCGAGGAGCGCCATCTCGTTGCGCAGGTAGTAGAACCCCGTCCCGGTGACCTTCGCTGCCCTCTCGAAGTCGGCTATCCCCAGGGACTGGGAGAGCTCGGCGTGACTACTCGGCGAGAACCCGAACTTGGGCGGCTCACCCCAGACCTTGACGACGACGTTGTCCTTGTCGTCCTTCCCGTAGGGCACCGACTCGTGGAGGAGGTTCGGCAGCCTCATCAGGCCGTTCCTGACGAAGACCTGCCTCTCCTCGAGCTCGGACTCGATGGCCTTGATCTCCTCTGGGATCCTACTCGCCTCGGACTTCAGAGACGAGGCGTCCTTCCCGGCCTTCATGGCCTGGGCTATCTCCTGGCTTACCTCGTTCCGCCTCTTGCGGAGCTGGTTAGCCTTAGCGGTTAGCTCGCGCCACCGCTTGTCTGCGGCGATGACCTGGTCGAGGAGCTCCAGCTTCTCCGGCTGCTGCCTCCGCTCCAGGTTGGCGCGCACCATATCAGGGTTCTCCCTGATCAGCTTGATGTCAAGCAACTACAGTCACGCAACCAAACAGAACTCGCTTGGTGAATTTAGAAGTTAGGGTCCGGGCATGGTTTATTATCCGCTGATCCCGACGAAGCACCGGTGATTATTGTGAAGTTCATAGCATTCCTTGAGTGCGCGTCCGAGGACCTGGACGACTTCATAGAGATCTGGAAGAGGAGGATGACACGCGAAGCACACTGTGAAAACGCTGTTCCCGCCCCACACGATGGCGAATACCCCGAAGGGTTACTCGGGCTTCACCATCTTCGAGACGGATGACGCAGACGATATAATGCACTACGTGACGGAGTACGGGCAGGTGGCGAGCGTGCAGGTCTACCCGATCTGGGAGTCCCAGAAAGGGGCCGAGCTCTACCAGAAGCTCAAGCTGCCGATGAAGAAGAACCCGAAGTAGCTGCCGACACTCAGTTTCACCTGGGTCCCCCCTGCGCGGGGGTGCGCAACCCCTTTTAACGCTGAGGGAACGGGGTCTCGCGGTGAAGCGCATGGAGTCAGCCTCAAGCTACCAGATGGGCGCCTTCGAAGCCCTCGAGTGGGCGTGGCACCTCCTAAGGACGCAGAAGAAGCACAGCGGATCCGTAGACGACGCCTTCAGCACGGTCCAGAGGCTCCTCGCCGAGGTGGGTAAGGGGGGCGACGTCGACTTCCGCAAGGAGATTAGCCGCCTCCAGTAGACTCTTTCTGGAAAACCATTAATCGCTACGTCCCAACTATCTGGACATGGCTCAGAATGTCCCAGTGAAAGTGGTTAGAAATGCGTACCTAGTTGATGGCACGGGGAGGAAGCCAGTCAAGGACGTCACCATCTTGATCAAGGGCGCTATGATTGAGGAGGTGGGAAAGACGATCGACGCCCCAAGCGGGGCCGAGGTCATCGACGCAGTGGGCAAGACGGTGATGCCGGGGCTCATCGACGCCCATGTCCACATCTGTAGTAACGGCGACCCCAGTGTCCTAAGTGCCCTCGGCTACTCCCCCGGCCTCGTCCAACTCTTCGGCGCCCACAACGCGGCGAAGACACTCGACGCAGGCTACACGACCATCAGGGACATGGGGGCACCTAGCGGCTTCGCCCTCAGCCTCAAGAAAGCGATAGAGATGGGCGTCGCGAGGGGGCCGAGAATCGTCGCCCCTGGGAGGATCATAAGCATGACGGGGGGCCACGCAGACTTCTACCTGCCAAGCGGCATCAGCTACAACGACATGACCCTCATCAGCGACGGCCCTGTCGAGACGAGGAGATCAACGAGGGTCAACCTCCGCGAGGGCGCCGACTTCATCAAGATATGCACGAGTGGCGGCGTAATGAGCCCAAGCGACCCAGTCGACACCCCGCAGTTCACCGTCGAAGAGATCAAGGCGGTCTGCGATGAGGCCCACCATGTGGGGAAGCTCGTGGCTAGCCACGCCCACGGTCCCACGGGCATAATGAACGCCATGATGGGTGGAGTCAAGAGCATAGAGCACGGAAGCATACAGACGAAGGAGACGGTGAAGGCGATGGCGGAGCACGGCGTCATCCAGGTCCCGACCCTCGTCGCCTCGTGGAACATCCTTCAGAAGGGTACGGCTGGCAGGAATCCCCGACTGGGCCGTCGCCAAGGCGAAGGAGATAGCGGAATATCCTCCTAAGAGCCTCATGCTCTGCCACAGGGCTGGCGTCAAGGTCGCCGCGGGCACAGACGCCGGGACCCCCTTCAACCGCCACGGCGAGAACGCCAAGGAGCTCGAGCTCATGGTCACTGCGGGCCTCAAAGCCTTTCGAGGCAATCACCTGCGCCACGAAGATTGGAGCCGAGGCCTGCTACCTCGGGGCGAAGACAGGCACCCTCGAGAAGGGGAAGTGGGCCGACCTCATAGTCGTCGACGGCGACCCCACGGAAGACGTGAAGATACTGCAGGACAAGGCGAGGATACGCCTCGTAATGAAGGCGGGGAACATCGAGGTCAACAGGGGCATATAGTCGATGGAGATTAGGCGGCTAAGCCTCCTCGAGGGGGCGCGGAGAGCGACGGGCACCGCCGTCATCATAGACGTTTTCCGAGCCTTCACGACCGCCGCCTTCGTCATGGCAAACGGCGCCGAGACCATAATCCCCGTCGGCACAGTCGAGGAGGCGCTCGAGCTACGCCAGCCACCACCCTGGGTGGATCGTCATGGGGGAGGTCCACGGCCACAAGGTCCCCGGCTTCGACTATGGTAACAGCCCTGACGAGGTGAGCCGAGTCGACTTCACAGGGAGGACCGTCATTCAGCGTACGAGCAGCGGTGTCCAAGGGATACTCGCCGCCTCCGAGCGCCGACGAGGTATTGCTCGGGAGCTTCGTCACAGCCGAGGCCACGGTCAAGCATCTGAAGAGGAGAGACCCAGCAGTAGTCTCCCTCGTCGCCATGGGGTGGGAGGGAGAGTACGAGGCCATCGAGGACGAGCTCTGCGCCGAGTACCTCGAAGCCAGGCTCCGAGGGGGCCACCCCGACTTCGCCGAGATGGCGAGGAGGATCAGGGCCGACCCGCAGGGTGCGAAGTTCTTCGACCCAACACAGACCAGCTTCAGGGAAGGGGACTTCCACGCCGCGATGAGCCTAGACAGGTTCAACTTCGCCCTCAGGGTCGCCAAGGATGTTCCCATGCGCATCGAGAAAGCCTGATCGCTAACCTTTTACTAACACCCCTGCCCAACATCTACTCGATTCTCATGCGTGTCTCCGATATCATGACTAGGGCACCCGTCACTATCTCTCCAGCGATGAGAGTCGACGAAGTCGCCAACATCATGCGGAGAAGGGGATAAGTAGCGTGATCCTTAGTGACTAACGGCAAGCCGGTAGGCATAGTCACGGAGCGCGACCTCGTCCACAGGGTTCTCGCCCCAGGGAAGGACCCGAAGAAGCTCATAGCGGCTGACATCTGCACCAAGCCGGTGGTAGCAGTCTCCGTCCATTGCCCCGTCGAGGAGGCGGTGGACACCATGAACCAGTATAAGATCAGGCGCCTCGTCGTCATAGATGACAGCGACCATGTCGCCGGCATCGTCACTACCGATGACATCGGCTACAACCTGAAGAGTATGAGCGAGGAGCTGGCTGTCAAATACCTCAGCTTGACGAAGAGGAAGTAGCTCTCAACGTGTGGATCTTTTCTCCATTCATGTTTTAAGCTGAACCGCTACGTGTCTCTGTAAGGGGGTCCGGTGTGTGAAGATCGACCCTTTCAGGCTGGAGCGTTGGCTGCTCGAGAAGGCTGAGATCGACCTCGGCGGGGGCGGGGTCGCGAAGCTCCAGCTAAGAGAGGTCGTGCCCCAGATGTCGGGCGAGACCGCCATGAAGTACGGTCGAACCTGCGGCTCCGACGCCCTCAGAGGCCTCGTCGCTGAGTGGTATGGGGTTGAGCCCGAGAATGTCCTCATAACCTCCGGTACGAGCGAGGCGAACCTCATAGTCAACCTCGCCCTCCTAGAACAGGGGGACGAGTACTTCACAGAGGTACCCCAGTACGAGCAGACCACCGGCTTCGCCAGGATGCTCGGGGCGAAGGTGAAGCCCTTTCACCTCATCGAGGAGAAGGGTTGGGCACCCGACCTCGAGGAGCTCAAGGAGAGGATGAACCGCCGAACTAAGATCGTCTTCCTGGATAACCCCAACAACCCAACGGGTGCGGTGATGACCCAGGGGGAGATGCAGGCCCTATGCGAGATAGCCGAGAGGGTGGGCGCGTATGTGCACTGCGACAACGCCCTCCGCGGGTCGGAGGGGGACGGGAAGCCTGCGGCGACCCCAGAGTTCTACGAGAGGGGCGTCATCACGGGGAGCATAAGCAAGCTGGGCGCCACAAGCCCACGCATTGGATGGATAGTTGCCGACAAGGAGATCATAGAGCGCTGCTGGGTGATGAAGGACTACACGACACTCAGCCACTGCGGCATAGGCGAGCAGATCGCAGAGAGATTGATGTCGAACCGTGCCCGGTACCTGAAGAGAAACCTGTCGATCAGAGCGGCGAACGTCGCGACGTGGGCAGCGTGGTGCAAGGAGAACTCCGACCTCGTCACGTGCACGGAGCCGAATGGAGGCTTCACGGTCTTCCCCCGCTACAAGAACCGCCTCGGCTCTACGAAGTTCGCAGAGAGGCTTCTCAAGGAGGAGGGCGTCATGGTGAGCCCTGGCGACCAGTTCGGAGTCGAGAGGCATCTGAGGATCAACATAGGGACGAAGGGGGAGACTCTGGGCAACGGCCTCGAACGCATCGGCAGGTTCATGCGCAGAATACTGAAGTAGCCGTGTGTGCGTCATCCGAGGGAAAAGTGGGTGTCTTCGTCGCCGCCGCGTTTCCGGTTATTTCAGCTGGGTTTGTTTGTTGGGATCTTTTTTGGGGTTGTTGGGAGGCTGCTGCCGGATGCTTCGCTACGGGTGCTCCGGGTGTCGAGGGCGCCGCGTTTAGGCGGTTTCCGGTCCGGTGATGAATAGGGTTGATATTCAGGAATCGATTGGTCAGATCGGGGTCTGTATGAGGATCGGTATACTCGGCGGCACCGGCAACATGGGGAGCGGGTTGGCACTCCGCCTCTGCTTGAAACACGACATCACCGTGGGTTCCAGGAGCATCGATAAAGCGACCGAGATGGCAAAAAGGCTTGAGGTGAAAGCCGAAGGCTTCTACCAGTCCGCGATGAGGGGGAGCCTCACGGGGGCCCTCAACGAGGACACTATCGAGGGGAGGGACATCGTCATCGAGACACTACCCGCCTCGGCCGCCATTACGGCCCTCGCCGCCCTCAGGGACAGGTTCACCCTCGGGCAGGTCGTCGTCTCCTGCGTCGTCCCGATGAAGAGACATGGTAGGCTCTACACGTGGTCCCCTGTCGTCGCCGGGGGCTGCGACCAGTCGCGGTCGGCGGCGGAGCTGATACAGGATGCCGTGGCGCCCGTGAGAGTGGTCTCCGCCTTCCAGACGGTCCCTGCGCAGTACCTGAACGACATAAACGGGATTCTGGACCTCGACGTCCTCGTGGCGGGGGATGACGAGGCGGCGGTGGAGGTTGTGATGGGGCTCGCGAGGGACATCCCGGCCTGAGGCCCCTCAGGGTTGGGCCGCTGGAGAACTCGAAGTGGGTCGAGTCGCTGACGCCCCTCCTGCTCAACGCCGCGATCCTCAACGGGCTACACGACCCCTCCATCAGGATTGTGCCCTGGGCCCCTAACGACGTTGAGACCTAGGCGCTTCCATATCATGAGAGAACGTATCGCGAGAGCGTAAAATTGGCGCCGGGAGAGGGATTCGAACCCTCGAGTCCGTACGGACACCAGCTTTCCAGGCTGGCTCCCTACCGAGCTAGGAGACCCCGGCTCCACCAAATACCCGAGGGATCACTGATTTAAACTCTACCGGCGTGACCGGAGACGTTTTTAGGGGCGAGGGTGGAGGCTTCTACGCAATGGAAGCCCTCAACGTCAACTGGGTGGAGCGCAGCGAGAAGACCCTAGAGGAGCTTAGGAAGCTCAGGGAGAAGAAGGATCAGGACCGCCTCGACAGGGTCCGCGCGATGCGCTTCGCCTTCATGGCCCTCGGCCAGAGCCTAGCGGGCTGGATGCAGTGGGTCAACAGCCCTGAGGTGATGAGCAACTTCACCAAGGAGGAGCTGGAGGAGATGAGCCAGACCATCATGGGCATGGTGGAGAAGTTCATCGAGTACGACATCGAGATTACGAACGAGGGGATGCAGAAGGGAGTCGCCAAGCAGCGCGAGCAGGATATGCTCGGGCAGCAGGGCAACCACTTCGTTATCTAACCTAGCTTCTTACCCGCTCCCTCGCCGCCGCTCCCCTGGAAGACCTCCTCCACGGAGCAGACAACAGCCGCCTTCCCGGGGAACTGGCGAGTCCCACTCGTCGCCATCTTCCTTATCTGCTCGTACCTGGGACCAGATGTCTCCCAGTGGACGCGGCACTTTATTTGGTAACTCTTCCCATCCGCCCAGCCGTTGAAGGCGACTACAGGGTTCTCCTCCAGATTCGCCTTCGTCTTGTTCAAGTAGTTGTCGGAGACGACGAGGGTCTCGTCGTCCGCCCAGTACCACATGCCGACGAGGATGACGTTGGGGCGCGCCGCCTTGTCCGCTGTGGCCATGGGGATGACGCGCTGCTTCTCGAAAGACTGCTTTAATCTCGGATGATACCTTTACCATGATTATCTTAGTGAGTGGCGAATTCCAGCGCCGATGATAAGTGTTGGGAGCCAAGCCTCATCTATCCCAAAGGGCGTAAATCAATATCGATCCCCTTGGACGAGTACCCCCTCCGCCTTCACAGGCAGGCCTCGTGGTCGACACCCACTGCGACACCCTGAAGTGCCTCCTCCCCCAGTTCACGCGCCCACGCGACAGCATGTGGGAGGACAGGAGCAAGATAGGATTCGGGAAACGATCGAAGCTCGGCCACATCGACCTCCCCCGACTAAAGGAGGGTGGTAGTCGACTGCCAGGTCTTCGCTATAAGCAGCGAGAGGGACCCCACCCCCGCCTACCCGCTCCGTACCGCCATGGAGATGATCGAGGCATTCTACACGGAGTGCGAAAGTACCCAAAGCTCGTCCAGCCGGTCACTAGCCACGCCGAGATAATGGAGGCAACGAGGAGGGGAGGATAGCGGCTATGCTGAGCATCGAGGGAGCCGATGTCCTCGAGGGGCGCCTCAGCATGCTCAGTGTCTACCACCGCCTCGGGTCAGGATGGTCGGTCTCGTCCACAGCCTCCGCAACCTGCTCGCGGACGGTGTCGCTGACAACCGCACGAAGGGCGGCCTCAGCCAGTTCGGCGTCGAGGTGGTCGAGGAGCTGAACAGACTTGGCATGATCGTGGACGTGAGCCACCTGAGCGACGCGGGCTTCTGGGACGTGATGGAGATCTCCAAGGACCCCGTCGTGGCGAGCCACAGCAACGCCCGCGCCGTCTGCGCCCACCCCCGCAACATGACGGACGACATGATCAGGGCCCTCGCCGAGCGCGGCGGGGTCATGGGGATGAACTTCGCCCCCGACTTCGTCCACAAGAAAAAGCCCAGCGTCGAGACCCTTGTCGACCACATCGACCACATCGTCGACCTCGTAGGTCCGGAGCACGTTGGTCTCGGCAGCGACTTCGATGGCATCCCTGACACCCCGAAGGGACTCGAGGACGCCTCGAAGATGCCCGCCATAACCGAGGAACTAGTCAAGCGCGAGTACTCGGAGGACTACATCCGCCTCATCCTCGGAGGCAACCACCTCAGGCTGTTAAAAGAAGTGATTGGTTAAAAGAAGAGGAGTTTTACTCTTCGTCGCCGCCGGGGGGCATACCGCCCTTCCCGCCGGGGCCACCTGGGCCGCCGCCGCTCTTCGCGGCGACGACGTCGTCGATCCTCAGGATCATGCTGGCGACCTCGATGCTGCTCTTGATCGCCTGCTGCTTCACGACCATGGGCTCGATGACACCCTCCTTGAGCATGTCGATGACGCCGCCCTCGAAGACGTTAACGCCCATCCTGAGGCCGTTCTTCTTCTCGTGGGCAGCCTTCATCGCCACCATCGTGTCGAGGAGGTCTAGGCCCGCGTTCTCGGCGAGAGTCCTAGGGATTACCTCGAGGGCGTCTGCGAAGGCCTCGATGGCGAGCTGCTCTCGCCCGCCGACCTGGCGCGCGTAGGCGCGGACCTCCTTCGAGAGCTCCATCTCGATTGCGCCACCGCCGGGCACCATCTTCGGCACCTCGGCCACGTCGCTCACGACGTAGAGCGCGTCGTTGAGGCTCCTCTCAGCCTCGTCGATCATCCTCTCCAACCCTGCGCGGACGAAGATGGCGACGCTCGCGGGGTTCTTGCACTCCTCGACGAAGATCATCTTGTCGTTGCCGACCTTCCTCTCCTCGACGAGTCCGCAGGTCCCAAGGTCAGTCTTCTTCAGGTCCTTGAGGTTGTTGACGATCTTTGCGCCGGTAGCCTTGGCGAGCTTCTCCATGTCGCTCTCCTTGAGGCGGCGTGCCGCCATGATCCCCGCCTTGGCGAGGAAGTGCTGGGCGACGTCGTCGATGCCCTTCTGGCAGAGTAGTACGTTGGCGCCTGAGGCCGCGACCTGGTCGACCATCTTCTTCAGCATCTCGGTCTCCTGGTCGAGGAAGGCCTTGACGCCCTCTGGGGTCTTTATCCTGATCTCGGCGTCGATCTCGGTCTTCTCGATCTCCATCGCGGCGTTGAGGAGGGCGATCTTCGCGTTCTTGAGCTTCTTCGGCATCCCGTCGTGGACGACCTCCTTGTCGACGATTATGCCCTTGATGAGCTCAGTCTCCTTGAGGCTCTTCCCCTCCTTCTTCACGATCTGGACGTTGTCGACGTCGGCGATGACCTCGCCGCCGCGCTTCTCCACGATCTGCTTGATAGCGTCGACGACGACGCCTGCAAGGTGCTCCCTGTCGCTGCTGACCGCCTTGCTCCTCATCGAGGTGCTGGCGAGCTTGATCAGCGTCTCCCTGTCCTCCATGTCGACGGGCAGGGCGACCTTGGTGAGCACCTCGAGGGCCTTGTCGGCTGCCTTCTGGTACCCGCTGATGACGATGCTAGGGTGGATCTCCTGCTCGAGGAGCTCGTCCGCCTTCTTCAGCAGCTCGCCAGCGAAGATGACGGCGGTGGTTGTGCCGTCGCCGACCTCCTTGTCCTGGGTCTTGGCGACCTCGATTATCATCTTGGCCGCTGGGTGCTGTACGTCGATCTCCTCGAGGACCTTGGCGCCGTCGCTTGTTATTGTGATGTCGCCGAGGCTGTCGACGAGCATCTTGTCCATGCCGCGGGGGCCGAGGGTCGTCTTGAGCACCTCGGCGACTATCTGGCCCGCCATCATGTTGCTGCGGCGCGCGTCCCGGCCGCGGCTCCTCTTCGTGTCCTCCTTGAGGACTATGACCGGCTGGTTACCTTGGTATGCCATTATAGTTTCACCTACATCATCGGGGGCATGCCGCCCATGCCGCCCATACCGCCCATTCCACCCATGCCTCCTTCAGCGCCGGGTGGCGGGCCCTTGCTCTTCGTGGACGCGATTACGTCGTCGATCTTGAGGAGCATCGTCGCTGCCTCGGTGGCGGACTTTATTGCCTGCGCCTTGACGACCATTGGCTCGATGACCTCGAGCTTCTCCATGTCTGCTATCTTGCTCTCGAGGGCCTCGACGCCGGCCCACTTCTCGCCCTTGGCGTGGCGGCTCTGGAGCTCAGCCATAGCGTCGATGGGGTCCATGCCAGCGTTCTCGGCTAGGGTCGTGGGGAGGACCTCGATAGCGTCCGCGAAGGCGGCGACCGCGAGTCTTTCCCTGCCCTTGAGCTTCTCGGCGTAAGCGCGGAGCTTCCTGGCGATCTCGATGTCGACGGCGCCTCCGCCGGCGACTATCTTGGGCTCCTCGACGACGTCCTTGACGACGCAGAGGGCATCGTGGATGCTCCTCTCTGCCTCGTCGACGATCCTCTCGGTGCCGCCGCGGATGAGTATGCTGACCGCCTTGGGATTCTTGCAGCCCTCGACGAAGATGAGCTTGTCAGAGCCGATCTTCCTCTCCTCGACGGAGTCGGCGTAACCGGCGTCCGTGGCTGAGAGTTCGTCGACGCTGCTGACGACCTTGGCGCCCGTCGCCTTGGCGAGGGCCTCCATGTCACTCTTCTTGAGCCTGCGAGCAGCCATGATGCCCTCGCGTGCGAGGAAGTGCTGCACCATGTCGTCGATCCCCTTCTGGCAGAAGAGGACGCTGATGCCGGCGCCCTTCACCTTCGCGACCATGTCGCGGAGCATCTTCTCCTCCTCATCGAGGTAGGCCTGCATCTCGTCCGGGGACTCGATGCTGATCTTGCTGGTGAACTCGGTCTTCTCGATCTCCATCGCGGCGTCGAGGAGGCCGATCTTCGCCTTCTTGACGAGCTTCGGCATGTCGCTGTGGGCGACCTCCTTGTCGATGACGAGCCCCTTGATGAGGGCGGTGTCCGTCATGGAACCGCCGGGCTTCTTCTCCACCTTGACCATGTCGAGGTCGACCTTCCAGCCCCCATTCGCCTCCTCGGCGACCTGAAGGACCGCGTCGACCGCCACTTCGGAGAGGTGGCCGCTGTGGCTGCTAACGAGCTTCGTCGACATCGTGGTCTTCGCGACGCGCTTCAGGGTGTCCCTGTCCTTCGGCTTGACCTTGATGGCGATCTCTTCCAGGATCTTCAGCGCCTCCTCCTGGGCCGCCCTGTAACCGTCGATGATGACGGTTGGGTGGACCTTCTTCTCCATAAGGTCCGACGCCTTACCGAGTAGCTCGCCGGCGAGGACGACGACCGTCGTCGTGCCGTCACCGACCTCGGTGTCCTGGGTTTTACTGACCTCGACCATCATCTTGGCAGCGGGGTGCTGGATGTCCATCTCTTTCAGCATCGTCGCGCCGTCGTTTGTGATGGTGACGTCGCCGAAGCTGTCGACGAGCATCTTGTCCATTCCCTTTGGGCCGAGGCTGGTCTTAACGGCCTCGGCTACGATCCTCGCGGCCATGATGTTGTTGCCGCGAGCGTCGTTGCCCGTGTTCCTCTCGGTTCCTTCCTTGAGGATGTAGATTGGCTGATTTCCGCCTTGTGCACTCATTCATATCATCTCCATTTAATATTCAAGGGATACACCGGTAGCCCGAGTCATCCATTGAAACGAGGTTTATGAGTAGATACGATATACGCCATCATGGTGTACCACTTCTGGTTGTAAACCGACAGTTGTATACCTGCTATAATAAAAAACCTTTTGGTGGCCTAGGATAGGTCACGTGTTCAGGCTTATAACATTCTCGTCCCTTGAGACGAGACCTTCCTTCTCAAGCTCAGACACCACATCTCGTACATCGGACTCCTTTAGCTGGAGGGTTTTACTTAGCGCCTCTATGCTCGTGGGGCCGATGTCGACTAGGCGCTGGATTATCTGCTTCTTTCTCCGGTCCAGCTCCTCCACTGCACCCTGAGTGGCTCCGAGCGCCAGGTTACGGATGTAGAGGAGCCTAGCCCGCCTCTTCTCGAGGCCCTCGAGCTCCTCGTCTATCATCTCGACTATCTGGCGGAGAGGTGACACATCATCGACGTCGAGCTTCTCGTCCTCGATGTCCTTCACCTGCTCCTCCAGCCTCTCCATGTAGTTGTCCTCCTGAATCCATTGGCGGGGGTTGTTGAAGCTGATGAGCCTCTCGTTGTAGAGGCTGGGGCTGAAGTCTATCTGGAGACTGTAGAATTTGTTCAGGTGGAAGACGTTCTTGTCGGCGCCGAGGGTGCTCTTCTGGCGGACGACGTCGACGAGTTCCGCGTCCTGAATGACCTTGAGGTGCTTGGCGGCGAGCTGCTGGTTGATGTTGAGTTCGTTGCTCAGCCGGAGGGTGTAGTCGGGGCCCTCACTGAGCTTCTTTATGATGTTTCGTCGAACCGGGTTCCCGAGTACACCTACTACCTTCTCGAAGTCCTTCCTCTGGGCCCGCTTCTTGTTCGACACTGGATGTAAACCAAAGGTTGTAAACCGGTTAGGGGCACTTAAATATTGCGTGGGGGCCTCGAAAAACCTTTTTCTCGCCCACCACAAGGCGATCAGCAATGGGTACTCTTGTGGTTTATTACAGCAACATGGGCACAACGGCCAAGATCGCCGCAGCCGTAATCAAGGCGACGTGCGCCACCGGCTGGGAGCTAATCGACACGAAGAAGAGGACGAGCATTCCAGCTAGGGCCCTCGTCGCTATGCTAGGTATGTCTACGAAGTTGAAGGATCCGAATTACAGTGTGGAGGGATTCGATGCGGTCGTCCTGATGACTCCCATCTGGGCTGGTAACCCGACTCCCGCTATGAACACCTTCCTGAAGAAGGTGGACCTGAAGGGGAAGCGAGTCATCATCGGCCTAGTCGGTGCCGCGGATGAGAACCCGAAGGCGGCTGAGAAGATGAAGCAGAAAGTCGAGGGGAAGGGGGGTAAAATCATCGACGTTGTCTATCTGAAGGGGATCTCCCTCAAAGAAAGTGGGGAGTCACTAACAGAGGAGCATGTGGCTAGGGAGTCGGAGAAGATCGGATCCAAGCTCCGTTAGCCGAAGATCGACTTCCACCGGTAGGTCATGCAGCCGCACTCCTCGTCATCGGGCTCCATCTCGGCGACCGTATCGAGGAGAGCCTGCCCCGTGGGCCTCGCCCACATCGCTTGGAAGTCGCTGAAGGCCATCTTCCCCTCCCAGGTGGTTGAGACGCAGCCCTCCCCGTAGTTGGAGACGACCTCGACGCATGCGTAGCAGGCCCCGATTTCGCGGGCGAAATATATCTCCGGGACGAGGTTCATGGTGACGACATCTATCCCCGCGTTGGTGTACCTGATCCTGATCTCGTCGGGGGACTCGAGGTGGGGGCCCTCGGCGACGCCGACAACACCCCTCTGGAAGACTCGGGGGAACCCCGCCTTCTTCACGTTCATGTAGAGGCTCCGGCTCAGCTCGGGGCAGAAGGCCTGGTGGAGGCGGTAGCTTGTCCTCTCCACCTCAACGGCCTTCGCCTCGAGGCTCCTGAAGAAGGCCTGGCACCTCTTCGTAGTGTAGTCCACGAACCCATCGGGGATGACTGCGTCAGCGGGGTCGAGGAGCCTGCTTGACGAACCGCATAGGGCGGTCCCGAGGATCTTCTTGACCCCCGCCTTCCAGAGTACGTAGAAGACGCGTTCCCCGGCACTGTTTGGCTCGGTGTTCTTTATGGACTTGGTTATACCGTGAAAGGGGACGCTCAGGAACTCGTGCCCTTTGATCCTCGCGTGTGTGAAGGGGGCAGATGGACCGAAGGGTGTGTCATAAAGAACGTCCTTCGTGATGACCTCGACGCCCCCGAAGTCCTCAGGGAACTTGGCGTTCATGTTCGCTGAACCGCCGATGACGGCGATGTCGACCTTGGGAATATCGCTCATGAAGCCTATTCCCCCGCGAGAGCGATTAAAGATTGCCCGCGCGCGGGAAAACCCGGGGCAGTATAATTCCGATAGGAATATCCTCCGAAATGGTTAAATGCGAGACTTTTCGACCCCGAATATTCCTAAAAACCTCAAACTTACCCATTTTTGGTTACCATCAATACTAGTAAATGCTTCGACGCCTCCTCATTATCGTTGCCCTATTGTATGTATAGAGGTAAGTATTATATACTAGATGATGAGTGATGCCATACTCTATAGGTCGCGGAACCCAATTCCGATGGTAATCGGAATATTCCGCAGAGAAAGCGAGAGTAGGAAAAGGGAAAAAACAATGATAGTCAAAACCGAGCAGTCCTCAAGCGACGTCGTGCCCAGAGTGTGGGTCAAAGAATGTAATCATCGACAACGACACAGGCGAGAAGATCTGCGGAGGGTGCGGCCTCGTCATGGCGGACAACATGATGAACGACGGCCCCGAGTGGAGGGCCTTCAGCCAGGACGAGAGGGAGAGCCGCAGCCGCGTCGGGATGCCCCTCAGCTTCAGCGTACACGATAAGGGACTCAGTACCATGATCGGGCAGGTCGGCAAGGACGCCTTCGGCCGCACCATACCCAGCAAGACCATGTTCCAGATGCTCCGCCTCAAAAAATGGCACATAAGGAGCAGCTACCAGAGCAGCGTCGACAGCAACCTCAGCCACGCCATGACCGAGCTCAGCAGGCTCTGCGACAAGCTCCACATCCCCAAGCAGGTGAAGGAGCGCGCCGCCGTCATCTACAGGAAGGCTCTCGAGAAGGGCCTCGTCAGGGGCCGCAGCATCTCAGCCATCGCCGCCGCAGCCTCTACGCCGCCTGCCGCGCGACCGGCACCCCGAGGACACTACGCGAGCTCGCACGCGTCTCAACCATCGACAAGAAGGACCTCGCCCGCTGCTACAGGCTCCTGCTACGCGAGCTGACCATCCAGATGCCGATCCCGAAGGCCCAGTACAGGGTCCCCAAGATCGCTGCAAAGGTCAACATCGGTGAGAAGACACAGCAGACCGCCGTCGACCTCCTCGAGAAGGCGGAGAAGAAGCGCACCACCGCCGGCAAGGACCCTATGGGCCTCGCTGCGGCGGCGCTCTACATCGCCTGCGTCATGAACGAGGAGAAGCGGACCCAGAAGATGATCGCGGACGCCGCCGGCGTCACCGAGGTCACCATCAGGAACCGCTACAAGGGGCTCAAGGAAGCCCTAAAGCTCGACATCTAAATCCAGCTTTTTTTTAGGGATTAAGCAAACACCATTCATAGAACCTTCCTAATTTCTAGACTACTCCTTCAAGTACTCCCTGAAAATTGTTAGCGTCTCGAAGAGGACGTTGCCGAACCACTCGCCCCCGCCTGGCTCCTCAACCAAGACCTTGTGGAACGAGGGGCGCGTCTCTTCAATGCGATCAATCCACCATGGGAGAGCATCGAAGACCTCGTCTCTCGAAAGGCTCAGGTAGCTCTTGAAACGGCGGAGGAGGAAGCGGACGCCTGGGTTCGCACTGGCCTCCTCGATCTTCTTAACGACCTTGGGGTCGTCTAAGTGGCTCTGAAGAGAATCCTTATTCCGGATCATCTTCGCCACCTGGTCATTGATCGTTAAGCTGTGGCTGGCAGCTACATTATCGAGAACGGGAAACATGATGTGGCTGAGGTAGAAACGCGCCGATGCCCTCCTACCTGCACCGAAGAGGCCACCCTCACCTCGTGTGTTGCCTACCATCCCAGCTCACCTCACAGCCCTAAACTCTATCCAGCCACCGCAACTCCCAGTTGGACACACCTGATGAAATTGAAAAAATCGTGAAATAAAATCATGTGTGAATGCTCTAAACCGAGTCCCGATTTACACACTCATTTGATATGGTCCATCGTTAGATCTCGCGCGCATCACAGCGACTGATTCAAGCCGTAGCCCGCTAACCCTTTTATCCTCTCCACCAGTTGTATCCGGTTAGGTGTTATCGGAGCAATGGGTGAACCGGTGACCTATCTTACTGAGGAGTCCTATCGTCCCGATTGGCTGAAGGACGGGGTGACCGAGGCGAGCCTGAAGGCCGTCCTCGGCGCCAAGGTTGAGATTCAGAGGCTTGGGAGGGAGCTGGCGAAGGCGGAGAGGTTCTACCTCGTCGGCAGCGGGGGGAGCTACAGCGTCCAGTTCCCCGTCAGGTACCTCGCTGAGAAGTACACGGACGTGCCGCTTCTCCAGTACAGCGGTTGGGAGTTCCTCGAGAGGATGCCCTGGGCAGCGAACGAGGGCTCCGCCTGCGTCTTCATCTCCCAGAGCGGAAAGACGAAGGAGATCGTGAGGGCGCAGGAGTGGGCGAAGAAGAACGGCGCCTTCACGATGGGGCTGAGCCAGAGGCAGGACTCCGTCATCAACAAGGCGGGGGACCTAGGCTTCGGCACGGGGGCCCGCGGCGTCACAATGGGGAAGCTCACCACCCTCTACCTCCTCTTCGGGACGGTGCTAAAAGAGAAGGGCTTCGAGGTGGGCGGGAGGATGATCAAGGCAGCGGAGACGCTGCCCACAGTGCTGCTGCCCATGATACCGAAAGCCCGGGAGTTCGCGAAGAAGACGGCTATCAGGTTTAAGGACGACGGTGAAATGTACGTCCTCGGGGGCGGCATCAACTGGGGCCTCGCCTACCAATATGCCGTCTGCACCCTCCAGGAGATGTGCTGGGTCCACGCGACACCCATCAACTACTCCGAGTTCCGCCACGGGCCCGTGGAGATGTTCACGCCGGGGGCGCCTGCCATCTTCCTACGGAGCAGGGGGAACGAGGGGGAGCTGGAGAAGGCCGTCGTGAACTGGTGCACCCAGAACGGGGTCAGGGGAATTGTCCTCGACAGCCAAGGTGGTGAGGTCGACAACCTGCTCACGCCGTTCACCCTATTCGTAGAGCTCGAGTGGCTGAGCTACTACCTGAGCCTGGCGAAGAACAGGGACATGGCGCAGTGGCGCTACTACGACAAGGTCGAGTGGTAAACCCGACCTAAAGGGAGAACCGCAAACCTTTCCCCATCGTCAAATCCATTAATCTCAGAAGATGTAGCGTGTTCAAACTAGCATCATATAATTGATTGGTGACGCTGATGGCAGCTAGGTGGTCGAGGAAGAAGGCTTGGGAGTGGTACGCGGGGCAGCCTTGGATTGTGGGCTGTAACTTCATACCGAGCACCGCGGGGAACCAGATCGAAATGTGGCAGAAGGATTTCTTCGACATTGAGACGATCGGGCGCGAGCTCGACTGGGCGAAGGGTCTGGGCTTCAACACCATACGCGTCTACCTCCACGACCTCGTCTGGCAGGCGGACCCAGAGGGACTCAAGGACAGAATGGACCTCCTCCTCGACTCAGCTGCCCACAACGGGATCCGCCCGATATTCGTCTTCTTCGACGACTGCTGGAACCAAGAACCCAGCCTCGGGAGGCAGCCCGACCCAAGACCTGGCGTCCATAACTCAATCTGGGTGCAGAGCCCCGGGTCGAGGATAGTGAAGGACCCCTCGAGATGGGGGCGCCTCTCAGAATATGTGAGGGACGTCGTAGACCACTTTAAGTCCGATGAGCGCGTCATGCTCTGGGACCTCTACAACGAGCCGGGAAACAACAAGCTGGGGGAGACCTCTCTGAGACTGCTAAGGTCAGTGTTCATATGGGCCCGGGAGGCGGGGCCGACCCAGCCGCTGTCCGTCGGGGTCTGGTTCGACAACCAAGCCCTGAACGAATTCCAGCTGGAGGCGTCGGACATCGTCACCTTCCACAACTACCACGACTCGGAGAACCTCGTGGAGCAGATTCGCTCCCTCGGGGAGTACAAGAGGCCCTTAATCTGCACGGAGTACATGGCCAGGTCGCGGGGCAGCCGCTTCGAGACCCACCTCCCGATCTTCAAGAGGGAGCGCGTCGGCTGCCTCAACTGGGGGCTAGTCAGCGGACGCACACAGACGATTTACCCGTGGGGATCCCAGGAGGGCTCACCCGAGCCCAGGGAATGGTTCCACGACATACTCAGAGGGGACGGCACTCCATTCGACGCGGGGGAGGCGTCCATCATCAAGAGGATCATCGCCAAGGATCAACAATAGCGTGAACCGTTAGAAGGGGATGGCCATCGGGGTTAGGCGTGGCTAACGAAGTCCATCCTGCCCCCGTCGACCACTATCACCTGGCCGGAGACGAAGTTCGACTCCTCCGAGGCGAGGAAAAGGACGACGTTCGCGATGTCTTGGGGCTCGCCTATGCGCCTCATGGCGGCGAGTCTCGCCTTCTTAACGTTTATCTCCTCGACCTTTTGGCCGCTCTTGGCGTTTGTCATGTCAGTCTTCGTCCACCCTGGGGCGATGCAGTTGACGTTTATGCCGTGGGGGCCGAGGTCCTGCGCGGCGACGGAGGTTAGGGCTATGACGCCAGCTTTGGAGCAGCCGTAGGCACCCTCACCGGTCGGGGCGCAGCCGAGGCCGGAGATTGAGGAGATGTTGATGATCTTCCCGCTACTCCTCGGTATCATGAGCTTCGCCGCCTCCTGGATGCAGTTAAATGGGCCTTTCAGGTTGATTGCCATGACCCTGTCCCAGTCCCCCTCGGTGGTCTCCATGAGATTCGTGGGGATGAGTATCCCGGCGTTGTTGACGAGTATGTCGACTCCCCCGAGGGATTGGGCGACCTCGCCGACCATCTTCTTAACCTGGTCCCGGTTTGAGACGTCAGCCTTGACGGTCATCGCCCTGCCGCCCATCGACTTGATCTCATTGGCGACGTTCTCCGCCTCCTTTGCCCCGTTGACGTAGTTTACGGCGACGCTCGCGCCCTCTCTTGCGAGGGTTAGGGCGACGGCTCTCCCGATGCCCCTCGACGCACCGGTCACCAGTGCTACTTTGCCTTCAAGATTCATGGGAATCCAAAAAAACGGTGGCGGCGTCAACACTTTAGACTTTGGGGATGGATTCAACCACTTGGGTGGAGAAGTTCGAAGGATTCGGCGACGACGAGGGACGCCTCGTCGAATTTCTCCCCTCGGGCGGCGAGTACCCTTGTAAAGTATTTCCTGTGCTCACGGCGCCACGAGTCGAGGATGCGGTCGTCCTCCCCCTCGGAGTATGCGAACTCGGCAGTGACCTCGGTGAAGGGCTTTATCTCCACCCTCGACGTCCTGATTATGGCGGCTGGTCTCCCGCGTCCGTCAAGTATGACGCTGTAGCCGTCGACCTCGGGGATGGGCTCACCCCTGTGCTCGAACTCGGCGAGGAGGTCGGCTGTGCCGCGTTTCTTCCCCTCGAGGACTAGGGATAGAAGCTCGTCGGCTAGGCGGGGGTTGTCGCCGAAGGCCCAAGCCTCCCAGCGCGTCCCCTTGGGGACGTTATTGCGCCTCCGGTACTCCTCCCAGTATCTTGTTACCTCTGGCGAGTACTCGGTCAGTTTTCTCCCCACCCGCCAAGGCGCTTGCAGGTCTCGGTTGCGGCCTTGTGTCCCTCCTCTATGGCGCTTTGGATCGAGGCGCCCCTGAGCCGGGCGCAGAGGAATGCGGCGATGTAACTGTCCCCGGCGCCGAGGGTGTCGACGACCTCGACGGGCTTGGCCTTCCCCTTGTACATCTTCTCGCCGTCGTAGACGAGTGAACCGTGCTCGCCGAGGGTCATCACCACGAGGCCGGGGGTCCTCGCCTTCAGCTCCCTGAGTCTCTCCTCCGGGTCAAGCCCTTTCGTGATGAGTTCCTTCCCGCTGAAGAAGCTGAAGTCGAGCCACGGCATCGCTTCGAGTGCCTTGTGCTCGAGTTGGTTGCTGAAGTCGCAGCTGAGGAGGGGGTGCCCGTCGCGCTTTATATTTGGGATGTGTTCCCTGCCGAATCCCCAGACGGAGTAGTGGACGAGGTCGTAGCCTCGCACGAGTGGGAGGAGACCCGAAGGGAAGGCTGCGTCCTTCTGAACCCCCTCGACGTAGTTGGCGAAGACCCGTTCTCCTCCCCGGATGAGGATGGTGGTCACGGCGGACTCCCCCGGGAGCCGGATCACGCCCTCGGTTGATAGCCCCTCGCGCCTTATCTGGTCGAGCATGAAGTCACCCGCCTCGTCTGTGCCCATAACGCCGATGTAGTTGGCCTCGATGCCTTGGACCCTGTGGGCGTAGACCGCGACGTTGAGTGCGTTCCCACCGGGGAACCTGCGCCCGAGCTCCGAGTAGTTATCTATGCAGTTGTCCCCTATGGCGAGGAGCCTCAATCCGAGTCCCTTAAACCTCCCCCAATGCCCATTTATCTGGATCGCTATGGAGCTCGACGAGGCCATACTCGGACGACGCAGCTGCCGAAGCTACGACCAGACAAGACACGTCTCCTGTGAGATGATGAGGGGGATAATACACGCTGGGACTTGGGCCCCCTCGGGGACGAACAGCCAGCCGTGGAGGTTCACCGTCCTAAGCGGGGAGGCGAAAGCCGAGTTCATCAGCCTCCACAGGGCGGACCTAGAATCCAAGAGGGCGGGGATGACTGAGCAGGTGCAGAACATCGCCTTCTGGAGCTGCACGAGCCTAGAGAAGTCGGACGTAGTCGTCCTCGTCTGGGACAGGGAGAAGTCGCCGATGAGCCCACAGAGCGTGGGGGCCTGCATACAGACGATGATGCTCAAGGCACACGGCTTTGGGGTTGGTTCCCTCTGGGTTGCTGCAGTCAGGTGGAGCAAGGAGGAGATAACGAGGAGGTACAGCCACCCCGACTGGGAGCTAATAGCCGGTGTCGGATTCGGCTACCCATCGGAGAAAATGATTGGTAAGAAGGGCCCCCCGAGGCTCCCCGTCGACGAGGTAGCCGAGTTCCTCCCCTAAACAACTCATTTTCTGGTTACAAACCTTTTAAACGATAAGCCTCCCACTCTGTCTGCCAGTTTGGAGGCAATGTGCGTGTATCAATTGGACTGGACAGAGCCCTCATCCTAGATGAGGAACATATCCCGAGATTCTGGTACAACGTTGTACCCGACCTACCTAAACCCCTCCCGCCGCCACTCGACCCCGCCACCGGACAGCCCATAGGACCCGAGGCGCTCGAACCGATCTTCTGCAAGGAGATCATAAGGCAGGAGGCCACGACCGAAAGGCGCGTGAAGATACCCGACGAGGTCAGGGAGGCCTACAGGCTTTGGAGACCAACCCCCGTCTACCGGGCGAGGAGGCTTGAGAGACTGCTGATGACCCCCGCCCGGATATACTACAAGTACGAGGGGGTAAGCCCCCCGGGGAGCCACAAGCCGAACACCGCCGTCGCCCAGGCCTATTACAACGCCCGCGAGGGCGTGGAGAGGCTGACGACGGAGACGGGCGCAGGGCAGTGGGGGAGCAGCCTCGCCTTCGCTGGGATGCTCTTCGGCCTCGACGTCACCGTTTACATGGTGAGGGTGAGCTACGACGGCAAGCCCTACCGGAGGGTGATGATGGGGCTCTACGGCGCCGAGGTTTATCCCAGCCCGAGCAACAGGACAGATATCGGGCGGAGGATACTCGCCGCGGACCCGGGCAGCCCAGGTAGCCTGGGCATCGCCATAAGCGAGGCCATCGAGGACTGCGTGAAGAGCGGCTCCAAGTACAGCCTCGGCAGCGTCCTCAACCACGTCCTCCTCCACCAGACCGTCACGGGGCAGGAGGCCCTGGAGCAGATGAGGATGGCGGAGGAGTACCCCGACGTCGTCGTCGGCTGCGTGGGCGGCGGAAGCAACTTCGCTGGTATCGCGAACCCCTTCTACGGGGAGCGCGTAGCGGGGAGGGCGCCGAAGGAGACGCGGCTCGTAGCCGTGGAGTCTACTGCTGCGCCGAGCTTCACGGGCGGCGAGTACGCATACGACCACGGCGACACGGGGAGGATGACGCCCCTGCTCAAGATGTACACCCTCGGCCACGACTTCATCCCCGACCCCATCCACGCCGGCGGGCTCCGCTACCACGGCAAGGCCCCGATAACGAGCCTGATGGTCGGGGAGGGGTTGGTGGAGGCGAGGAGCTGCAACCAGGTAGAGGCCATGGATGCGGCGAGGACCTTCATCGAGGCGGAAGGCCTTATACCGGCCCCCGAGTCCGCCCACGCCATAAAGGCTGTCATCGACGAGGCCAACGCCTGCAGGCAGAAGGGGGAGGGGAGGACCATACTCTTCCTCCTCAGCGGCCACGGCTACTTCGACATGAAAGCCTACGAGGACCACCTCTCAGGGAAGATGAAGCCCTACGCGATGCCGAGGGAGAAGATAGCGGAGAACCTCAGGAGCCTCAGGGGACTCTACCCCGGCCTCGGGTCCTGACAGCGTCTCGTAGCGCCTTAGCCTCGTCCCCATTTATTTCTGCGTGCCAGAACCGCATCAACTTACTCCGGTCGCCGCCGGCCTTCTGGTACTCCAAGGCCTGTATCACCATCTCCAGCTTGTCGCAGTCCCTGACGAGCCTCGCCTCGGGCGTCTTCTCCTCGGAGAACTCCCACCAAGCAGAGCAGTAAGAGGCCTGAATATCCGCGGGGAGCTTGCTGAGCACCCTGCTCATGGCCTCGTCCTCCCTCTGTCTGAACCCCGCCTCGTCCGATCCCTTCTGAGTGGGGGTCAGGTCCCCAATCTCACTCTCAGCGAGGTCGTGGAGGAGGGCCATCTTCACCGCCTTGAGGGTGTCTAGCTTCTGCATGTCGGCGAGGACTAACGCGATTAGGGCAACGCGGAAGCTGTGGTCCGCTACAGACTCGGGGTCGGGGATACCGGACTCTACCCAACCTGTACGAGGGAGCCTCTTCAGCCTCCCCGCCTCGGCTATGAAGTCGATGAGCCCGTCGGTGTCCATGAAGGAGAGATGACCTTAGGCTATTTGAGGGGTTTCCCGCAGCCCGGGCACCTCTTCTCCTCCCAGAACGTCGGCGCCCCGCAGTAGCGACACCTATATCTCGTGCCCTGCTCCAGGAGCCACGCGTCTACGTCGCCCGAGTTGATCTGGCTCAGGTTCTCGCGTAGGCTCTCGCCCCTCTTCTTGAAGTAGCGCTCGAACTCCTCGAACTTCTCGCAGGTTCCGTCCTCGTAGTGGGCGCACGCGCTGCAGTATTCGAGGCACTTGCTGTCCATGCATGATCGGCGGGGGCAGTCGACACCGTGGGACTCTGGCCCGAGTTTGTGGCAGCCGTCGCAGGTCATCCTGTTGGGCGGTGTCTTCCATATGTCGCGGGCGAAGGCCTGCGCCTGCTTGTCCCCCGGGTCCCCCGGTAGATCGGGCAGGCGCCACAGTATATCCCGCAGCGCCCCACGATATCCATCTTCGCCATGATTAACCATCCCTCAAAGGGGAATAAAAGATGACGGTACCCTCACCGCGGCCCGATCTTGTTCACAACGTCCCAGATGGCGAGTCCCTCCCTCTCGGAGAACCCGAGTACGTTCTCCGCTATCCACGGCTTATCCCTACACTCGAGCCTTATCGCCTCGAACATGACCGTGGGGGTGCAGGGGGTCTTCAGTTTCTGGTTCTCGATGAGGATGGCGAGGTTGTCGGCGAAGACTAGGGCCCTGTCCAACTGGGTTACGGGTTTGACGCCGGACCTGTAGTCGTGCGCCCTTATGGCGTGGAGGCTCGCCTCGGGCAGCTTCTCCGCGAGTATATCCGCGGCCAGGTTGCCGTGGCGCGGCGGATCGTCCACGGTAGCGTCGTGGTCGAGGTCGTGGAGGAGGCCGACTATCCCCCAGTCCTGGGGTGCGGCGGAGAACTCCATAGCCAAAACTTCCATTATCCGGGCGACTAGGATCGAGTGGTAGAGCTTGCTGGAGCCTTCCAGTAGGCGGTGGGCCTCCCCCTCCGTTATCCCCGCCATCGAGTTGTAGAGGGACATTGAACCTTAAAAGATGGAGCAGGGCCCAGGGGCGAAGGGTGACATATAATCTATATTTACGACAGCAGGGAACCCTTTTACGGTACCTGATCGACTTTGTGGGATAAGAGGATCGGAAATTGGAAATTGACGTTATCTGGATGACGGTTGCTACCACCTTTGTCGTGTTAATGGTCCCTGCACTCGGCATTTTCTACGCAGGCCTCGTGAGGAGGAAGAATGTCCTCTCGACCTTCCTGCAGTGCCTCGCCGTCTCCGCGGTGGTCGCCCTCGTCTGGGCCCTCTTCGGCTACAGCCTCGTATTCGGCAACAGCATAGGGGGCTTCATCGGCGACCTCTCACGCGTCGGCCTATCGACGGCGGGCGACGCACCCTACGTCACCTACGCGCCCAAGATACCCGAGGTCCTCTTCATAGCCTTCCAAGCAACGGTCGCGGGCATCACCCCCGCCCTCATACTCGGCGCCGTCGTCGAGAGGGCGAAGCTGAAGACGATACTCGCCTTCAGCGTCATCTGGTCCATACTCATCTACTCCCCCATCGCCCACTGGGTCTTCAACGAGGGAGGCTGGCTCAGGACACTAGGCGCAATCGACTTCGCTGGGGGCTACGCCGTCCACATGGCCGCGGGCCTATCGGCGATAGCGGCCGCCCTCGTAGTCGGTCCAAGGATCAAGTCCAAGAAGGGGGAATCCGGCAAGCCCAGCAGCATCCCCTACGTGATGCTCGGCGCGGGCCTACTCTGGTTCGGCTGGTTCGGGTTCAACGCAGGGAGCACCCTTGAGGCGAACAACGTCGTCGCATCCACGATAACTGCCACGACACTCGCCGCCGCGGCGGCCGCGATGAGCTGGGTGCTCGTCGACTACCTCGTCCGGAAGAAGCCCTCCGCCGTCGGGTTCAGCGTCGCCGCTGTCTGCGGCCTAGTCGCCATCACCCCAGGTGCTGGATTCGTCACCCCACTCGCCGCCATAATCATCGGCCTCGTCTCTGGCGTCGTCTCTAACCTTGCCGCGACGTGGAGGGCTAAGACCAGCATCGACGACTCGCTCGACGTCTTCGCCTGCCACGGCGTGAACGGGACACTCGGCCTCATTGCAACCGGCCTCTTCGCCACCCTTGTCGTCAATCCACTCGGCGCCAACGGCCTCTTCTACGGCAACCCCGGCCTCGTCGTCTCCGAACTCATAGGCATAGTCGCGGTCGCCACATACTCGTTCATCGGCTCATTCGCCATACTCAGGGCGCTCGGTTTGGTCTCCAAGCTCAGGGTCACACCAAAGGAAGAGGAGGAGGGGCTGGACACCTCCGAACTCGGCGAGTCCCTTAACGAGTAAAACCCGATTCTATTCTACACCACCAACATCACAGATAGCCCGGGGAAAAGAACACGCCCTGATTTTCCGATCAAAACCCCAGAATCAAGCCCCCCGAAAAAAAGGGAGAGGGGGGTAGCTGAGATAAGACAAAAACGGGTTCCCCTCTGTCAACGGAGTCTTAAAAATGCCCCGATGATGCCGCATAATGTACCAAAACGTGCACTTAAGCCACACATCCGGCGTGGGCAAGCAGTAAATAACCGCCCTGAACCCCTTTGAGGTGTGGCCGATTTGAGCGGAACCATAAACTTCATCGGCGTCGTCGAGAAGGTCGACGGCGACTACTCCACCATACTCATCTACCCCCAGTACGCCGCGGGGCTCGATGGCCTAGACGCCTACAAGCGCCTCTACATACTCTACTGGCTCCATGAAGGGGATAACTCGACTCGGAGGGCAACCCTCAGGGTGGTACCGAAGCGCCACGGCGCCACCGAGGAGAGGGGCGTCTTCTCAACACACAGCCCACACCGCCCCAACCCAATCGGCCTCACAACCGTCGACCTCCTGAACATCGAGGGCAATAAGCTCCTCGTACACGGCCTGGACGCCTTCGAGGGCTCCCCCATCATCGACATAAAGCCCGAGGAGCACAGCTAGTCCCCGTAAATACTATTCCAGACACCACAGCGGGGCGGAGACCAATAATTAAATATCATCCAGCCATTCCCAGAGATGAGGCACAACCCGATGGTCAAGACCACGGTATCATTAATAAAAGCCGATATAGGAAGCGTCGCGGGACACTCAGTCGTCGCCCAGCCACTCTTCGCCATAGCGAAGAAGAGGCTCGCCGAGGCCCAGAAACAGGGTCTCATAAACAGCTTCTACGTCTTCAACGCGGGGGACGACCTGGAGCTCCTCATGACGCACTTCAAGGGTGAGGACAACCCGGAGATACACAAGCTCGCGTGGGACACCTTCCTCGCCGGCACCAAGAAGGCAAAGGAGCTGAAGCTCTACGGTGCGGGGCAGGACCTCCTGCGCGACGCCTTCAGCGGAAACGTCAAGGGCATGGGCCCAGGCGTAGCGGAGATGGAGTTCGAGGAGCGCGGCAGCGACCCCGTCGTCGTCTTCGCGGCCGACAAGACGGAGCCCAGCGCCTTCAACTACCTCCTCTACCGCGTCTTCGCGGACCCCAGCAACACCGCTGGCCTAGTCATCGACCCGAAGATGACGGGCGGCTTCAAGTTCGAGGTCTTCGACGCCTACGAGGACAAGAGCGTCGTGCTGGAGAGTCCCAAGGAACTTTACCAGCTCATCGCCCTCATCGGCGCCACGAGCCGTTACATGGTGAGCAAGATATGGCGCACAAGCGACAACGAGATCGTCTCGACGAGCAGCACGACGAAGCTCAGCCTCATCGCGGGCACGTACGTGGGCAAGGACGACCCAGTCTGCCTCGTCCGCGGCCAGAGCGGCTTCCCCAGCGTCGGCGAGATCATCGCCCCATTCCAGCACACCTACCTAGTGGCGGGCTGGATGCGGGGCAGCCACTGGGGACCATTCATGCCAGTGGGGCTCAAGGACAGCAAGTGCACCGTCTTCGACGGCCCGCCGAGGATTGTCTGCCTCGGCGTCCAGATTAGCAACGGTAAGCTCGCGGCGGACGACGAGGGCAACCCACTCGTGGTCGACTTCTTCGAGGACGTCGCCTTCGACGGCGCCCGCCAGGAGGCGATCCAGATGAGCCAGTTCCTCCGCCGTATGGGCGAGTTCGAGCCAGCGAGGCTCGGACCCGAGGCGATGGAGTACACCACCCTCCCCCAGGTCCTCAAGGCGCTGGAGCCCCGCTTTAAGAAGAACAAGTGAAGGGCCTCCGACCATCTAGTCCACTTTCTCAGGACTGATTTTTCGGAGCCCCTAGCCTCCGACTCTAAATGATTATATTCAGCCAATCCTCAGGGAAACTCGATCAAAATGAAGACGAGCGCCAGAAACATGCTAGAGGGAAAGATCGTGAAGGTCGAGACCGACAAGATCATGGCGATGGTCAAGGTGGAGATCAAGCCAGCCTTGGTCACGTCCGTGATAACAAAGGAGTCCGCCGACGACCTCCAGTTGAAGGTCGGGGACAAGGTCCATGTCATGATCAAGTCGACCTCCGTGATGCTGGTGAAGGAGTAGCCCTCCACGTTTCAAGCGCAAAGACCAAACGTGCGAGCGCCCAGTTGCTAGCGTAAGCTCAGCAAACAAGAAGGAGCGTATTATATGCCATCACAAAGGGGCAAGAATCGAGCCTTCAGGCTCGGCGAATTCGAGTGCCATGTTCTCCACGACGGCTCCCGAACCATCGGATCCATGACCAGCGGCTCAGCGAAAAAGTTCATCTTCGGTGACGCCCCGGAAGGCGAACTCGACGCCTGTCTGAAGCCCTACGGGGGACTCGACTCATCGACTCCGATACCCTTCAACTACCTCCTAGTGAAGGGTGGAGACCACATCACACTGGTAGATACCGGCTGTGGCGACCAATCCGAGAACAGCAAGCATCCTGACGAACCCGCCGGGCTCCTCATTGAAAGCCTCAACGAGGCGGGGCTGAGTGCAGCGGACGTCGATACAGTGATCGTCTCGCATTGTCACTGGGACCACTTCGGCGGCGTCATGGTGGGTGGGGAGATCGCCTTCCCGAACGCCGATTATGTAATGAGCGAGAGGGAGGCGGAGCACATTCGAGACAATGCCAAGGGCTGGGCCCTCGATTATTTACATCTGATAGGGGACAGAGCGAGACTCATCCCCGACACTGCCGAGGTAAGCCCAGGCATAACTGTCAAGACCAATCCCGGTCACACCCCCGGCATAACCGTGACGGAGGTGTCCTCGAGTGGCGAGAACCTCCTATACACCTCTGACATCATCATACATCAGGCCCACATCGAGCACGCCAACTGGATCCCCTCATTTGAAATAGACCACATAGCCGCAGAGGCGAGCAGAAGTAGGCTGATCGAGGAGGCGTATGAAAGAAACCTACTGCTCTTCGTCCCCCACATTCCCAGCGTCTTCGGCAGAGTGATGAGGGATCGTACGGGGTATAAATGGGTCGATGAGCCAATTTGGGGGTAATAATTATTACCCCCAAACCCTCGCCTACTTATTAGAATAAACACCCGTTTTATCAACCCAACCACATTTTAAACTAAAATGGCAACCGTCCTGCAATTAGCCTCCAAGATTTGGTAATCCCATTAAGGCCCAATGCCCATCTACACTAGATCAACCCGCTGAATACAACAAGGATAGAAGATCCCCAGCCACTGGAGTTTAGATGGTGATTTTTCGGGATACCCACCCACTGGGAATTCCTTCCTAGTACTGGGAATGGGAATTCCCCTCTACTTGGAAGCCAATACCCACCCACGGAAATCCACTCAACGAGCCAGATGCAGCGACTCCCACCACTGGAATAGTGGGGGATGTTGGGGAGGTCAGCTTACTAGTGAATTTCCTCACTTCTAAGAGACGATCCAGCAAGCGGGGTAATGCGATACCCAGCCACTGATGCAAAACCCATGATTTTTCCATATACCCCGTGGAAAGGTATTTATACCCAGCCAATGATGCACCGAACCAGCGACGAATCCATCCCACTCACTGGTGATTCCTAGCTACAGGTGCGAAAATCTTTTTTTCCAATATACCATCCTACTAGGAATTTCAGCAACCCCACTAGGAATTTCAGTGGCTAGAAAAGTAACTTCCCGCCCACGAGGAATCCCCTTTCTACCCAGAAGACTCACACAGCAACCCGCTAATAGTGTCTTCTCTTTATGTAAAGATATGAAAATAGTGTGATTCACTTTCTCGCTACTAAGGTGTAAAAACCCATGATTTTTCCTTATCTCTAGTGGCAAGCGATAATTAACCAGCCACAGATATAGGTGGGTAATAAAATATGAGGCGATGAATAAACGGAGTATTAAATGAATAACAGAGTAGGTTTGGGTTTGAGTATAAAATTTCTCGCCGTGGATTAGTGAAAGTGTATTCAGAAATTCGACATGACCCTGTCGGCGAAGACCGGCATGTCCGCCATGTCGGTGAAGCTCAGGGTTATGAGTCCTATCCCCTTGTCGATGTACTCCGCCATCTGCGCCGATACCTTCTCAGGGGTGCCGAAGCCGGGGCCTATCCTCTGCCGCAGCGCCTCGGTGGGTTGACCACGCATCGCCGCCGTCGTCTTGAGCTTCTCCTCCGCATCAACCTCATTCTTTCCAAGGAGGATACTAAACCCCGTTGCCTTCCTGATCGAGTCGTAGTCCCTACCCAGTTTCTCGCAGTGGCCGCGGAGCGCCGAGGTCTTCGCCTCGAGGATATTCAGGTCGCCCGTGAAGAAGTGGCTGATGTCGGCGTGCTTCGCCGCTAGCTGTAGGGTGACCTTCTCCCCTCCGCCCCCAACCATTATCGGCACCGGCTTTTGCACCGGCTGCGGCTTGTTTAGGACGTTCTCCACGTCGTAGAGCCTCCCCTTGTAAGTGAAGTGCTCGTTCGAGAACATACCCTTGCAGATCTCGATGGCTTCCCTGAGGCCGCGGAGCCTCTCAGCGGTGGGCGGAAACCGGCCCATGAAGCCGTTAAACTCGTCCTCGTGCCAACCCGCGCCAATACCGAAGATCAACCGCCCACCCGAGATGATATCGACGCTCGTTGCAATCTTCGCCAGCACTGTGGGCCGCCTGTAGCCGTAGCACCCGACGAGAGGGCCGAGCTTGACCCGCTTCGTCACCGCGGCGAGGCTCGAGAGCAGCGTCCAGCACTCTAGGGGGTGGTTACCCTCCCCCTTTGGGTTCCACATGTTCATGAAGTGGTCCGTCGTCGTGAACAAGTCGTAGCCATTTGCCTCTACGCTGAGACAAGCATCCCGCATATAGTTCCAGTCCTTACCCTCTGAGGGGAGATGGACCCCGAACCAGACATCATTAGCCATGTCTATCAGGGAAGGTGGGGAAGTCAACGAATTAGAACGTTGCCAACACTCAGACGATGAGAAGTGAGCCGACTGAGGCAATCAGGAAGGCGAAGATCGACAGTATGCAACCAGTGGCTACAGCGTCCATCCATGACCTGCTACCTGTTGCTAAAAAGTTTCCCGAGAGAACAGCGGCAAATGGGACGAGGCTAGCTGCCATCAATTTGGGGTCCGAGAACAGACCTAGGAGCACCGTAGAGACCGAGCATAGGAGCAGGGCTAGCCGAAGATACGCCCCTCCAGCCAAACCGCGAGACGAGGTTCAACTTCCCGCCGACTCTATCCGCCTCCGCGTCGGGAAGCTCAATACTCACGCCAAAGACAAAGCTGTACAGAACAAGGGCAGCCAAAAGAAGAATGAAACCGAGGTCTTCTACCAGCTCAGGAATAGGAATCAAGGATTCCCTCTCGCACAGCTGATCGGGCGTACCAACTTCGGTCTCTTCCCCATTGCCGGCTACCTTGTCAACGGGCAAAAGACAAGGTCCTCGTCCTCTACTTCCTTTTCATCTACCCCATCGCCCAGGCGCACCCCGGTATGAACGACCTCATAGACATCGCCAACGACGAGGCTAGAGGATTGAAAACGATACCAGTTCTCTATGGGCTGAGGAGCACCGGGCAGTGGGTGCTTGGTTTCACCTCTCTCCACGTCGGCGGTAGCCAACCTCGCTGTCCAGAGGAAGCCCACACCGGAGTCCGTTCTGCGGGTCCCACCCATGTTCCACGCGGCGATGCTCATCTACACGGCATCAATCATAATCAGCTACTTCCTCTAGGCGCTTACCAAACCTCGTGTGAATATACCTTTAAACGTGGCTCGAGTAACAAACCGTGACCTCGATGACCGAGTACCAGCAGGCAGTCGAATGGCTCTTCCAGATACGGAGATTCGGCCCCGAGAGGACACTCGAACCAATTCACCGCCTAACCGGGTTGCTCGGCGACCCCCAGAAACAGTTCAAGGCGATCCACATAACTGGCACCAACGGAAAGGGCAGCACCTCCGCCATGATTGCCAGTATCCTCCGCGCTGCAGGCTATCGAGTCGGTCTCTTCACGAGCCCCCACCTAGAGAGGTTCACCGAGAGGATAGTCGTCGACGGTGAGGAGATACCAGAGGAGGACGTCGTAAAACTCACCAAACTCATCAAGCCCCTCGTCGAGAGGCTCGACGCCGAGCCACAGCGCGTCCACCCCCTCTTCTTCGACATCGTAACCTCCATTGCCTTCAAGTACTTCGAGGAGAGACACGTCGACTTCGCGGTCCTCGAGGTCGGCATGGGCGGTCGCCTCGACGCCACGAACATCGTCAATCCCCTCGTCTCCGTCATCACAAACATCAGCCTCGAGCACACCCAGGTCCTCGGCGACACCATCCTGAAGATCGCCTACGAGAAGGCGGGCATAATCAAGCCCTGCAGCGTACTCGTCACAGCCACGCAGGACGACGCAGTCTACACCCTCTTCGAGGAGAAGTGCAAGAACATCAACACCGAGATCCACAGAGTCGGGGGCGACATCACTTTCCGACGGTTAGGGGGGGATCTCCACGGGCAGAGCTTCGAGGTCGATGGGCTGATGGGGAGCTACACACTCCAGACCTCCCTCCTTGGCGGCTACCAGATCTACAACGCGGCGACCGCCGTCGGAGCAGTTGAGGCTCTAAGCCGCAGTAATTTCGAGGTATCAGAGATCGCCATAGCACGGGGCCTCGCCGAGGTCAGCTGGCCCGGCAGACTGGAGGTCATGCAGGAGCGCCCCCTCGTCGTCCTCGACTCGGCTAAGGACGCTGAGGCGACGCGTGCCCTAAGCGAGGCCGTCGAGGAGCTCCCCCACCGGAAGCTCATAGCCGTCGTCAGCATAAGCAGCGACAAGAACATCCCGGAGATGATCAGGCACATAGCCTCGGTCGCGGACGAGTTCGTCGTCACGAGCCACAACGTCATGGGGCGCGCCGCCGAGAGGGACTTCATCGGCGGCGAGGTAGCTAAACAGGGACTGCCCTGGGTGTCGGTTGAGAAGGTGGAGGACGCCGTGAATGTCGCCTTAGCCAAGGCTGGGAAGGACGACATGATCCTCGTGGCGGGCTCAGTCTTCGTCGTGGGCGAGGCGAGGAGAATCTGGAAGGGCACAGGTAAAAGTCCCTAACGGAGAGACTCCACGAAGGCAGATGCTTCCTCTCTAATTCTAGCCCTCATCGAGGAGCATGAATCATATAGACTTGAGCCCACCTCCTCTCCCCTTGCAGCGACGGCCAAGGCTTTACCAGCCAACTCAACCGGCTCCGAGACGCAGTCGCCAACACCTGCATATTCCATGAAGCCACTAATCTTCTCATCATAGCCCACACTCACAACTGGCACCCCCCGGGAGGCAGCTAGAATCAGGGAGTGAAGCCTGAGACCGACAACGAGCGAGGCTGAACCCAGAAAGGCGGCCGCGATGTGCGGGTCTAGAGTATCACTTACGACTAAAGAGGGCAGCTTCATCAGCTTCCTAACGATCCCGATCTCGATTAGATCGTTATCTGTCGCGGCGCTATGCATCGGTAGGAAGATGACGGTGTATTCGGCTTCACTTAACTTGTCGGCAGCTCGAGCTAACCCTAGGTGGATGGATTCGATCTGCGCACCTGAAAGGTGGTCATGGTAGTGCGCCTGATTGGATGCTGACAAGGCCCTCGGGCAGATGACCGCAATAAGTTTACCACTCTCTACGTCCATCTTCTCTAAGAGTATGCGCACCGCGGCTTGAGGCGCAGGCTCAACGAAAAGGGCTGAGTCGCCGGTTAGGTTAACTGGTCTTCCTGTTATGCCCTCGATACGTTTTTTGCTGATCCCGTCCCTCACCGAAACTCTCTGCGCATCCCATAGTAGCCTCCGCGTCAACCATAGACCATGTGGGGAGTCGATTCTCTTCGCCCCGACGCCGAAGCAGACGAGCGGCGTCCCACGCCTCGCCAGCCCCATGTGGATGAACCTTGATAGATGATCATAGTCGTAGAAGGGGGTCCCCCCAGTTACAAGAAGGGCGTCTGCGTGAGAGAATACATGATAGTGGGCATCTCGAAGGAAGTATTCTCTCGGGCTGAGAATCCTCTCCGCGTCCACGCCGCAAACGGCTCTCGTCTGCTCTGGGTCGGTTGAGAGCGCCGTTATCTCCACCCCTGAGGCGACATCACGCAGGACCGACCTCACACCTATCAGAATCGCGTCGTCCCCAACGTTACCTGAGCCGTACCAGCCGCCGAAGGCGAGGAACCTCAAGGCTAACCCTCCCCTAGAGCCCTACTGTACGCTTCGAGGTGGAGTTCAACCACCCTCCCGACCTCGTACACCTCCTCGACGTGAGCCCTCCCCCTCCTCCCCCTGCGAAACCAATCCTCAGAACCGAGCATAACCCGAATCGCAGATGCGTAATCGTCCCCGGCCACCCTGCAGCCATAGGACGATATCAGACCATCAGGGTCGTCCCCGCTTATTATCGGCGTCTCGTGGGCCAGCGCCTCAAGGAACGAGACGGGGAGGGCCTCGCGTACACTCGTGTTGACGAGCGCCCAGCTCTCCTCAAGGACTCGTGACTTCTCCGCTTCGTCAACAAACCCCGTCATGGTGAGGTTGGGCACCCTATCGTATAATCTTCGGATCTCGGCGTCCCTCACCGCGTCGTGCCCCTGACCCATCGCCACGAAATAAATATCAGGGAATTTCCGGGCGAGGTCAAGGAATAGATGGACCCGCTTCTGCGGGTCCCAACGGGCGAGAAAGCAGACCATCGGCGTATCCGACTTCCTTAGCCTTCTTCTCGGAATGTAGACTGGATTGGGGAGAAGAGTCGGTTCGCTACAGAGACTGTAGAGCTCTTTCGCCCTTGGGGAGAGGAAGCTCGCCTGTGTGTAGAGGGCGGTCGCCCTCCGACACGCCGAGGAGAGGACCCTTCTCTCAAACCATAGCCTCGCCCTAAACGAGGGGGTCATTCGATAACTTGGCTCGACAAGGCTTATGCGCCTCCACTCCCTCTCATCGTAGGGGTCCTGAAACGTGATTAGGTGCTTCTTCTTTGGACAAGCTCGCAGGGCGGCTACGGTGTTGTAGCTCACCTCCTGACTGTGGTAGACGTCCGCGTCGACCGCCTTGTAGTATGGGATGGAATCCATTCTCGACCTGAAAGCTCGGACAATGTGGGGTGCCCCAACATACGACGGGTACCCGTAGACTGTGAAGCCGTCGAGCTCCTCCACTTTTCCTTGCCCCTGTCTACGCGGCGTGACGACGCTAACCTCCACACCCCTAAGAGCCAGTTCCCTCGCCAGAGTACGCGTAACGTAACCAAACCCCCCATGCACACCCCAAGCAAAGGCCTCCGGAGACACGAAGCAGACCCTCAAAACGCCTCAACGTAAGTCTTAACACCATGATATAGATTTATATTTTACTGATAATAATAGATGATCTTTGGGGTTGGTTTGTTGCCGGCCGTGAGCCTTGTTGTCCCTGTACACAACGAAGCGGCGAGGATGTGGTCATGCACCGTAGCTCTCAGAAAGCGCCTCATAAGGGTAGGCGAATCCTTCGAGATAATTCTGGTTGAGAATGGCAGCAGCGACGACACGCATCTCGTAGCTGAAGCGCTGAGTTCAAGGTTCCATGAGGTAAGGTGTCTGGCGCTACCCGAAGCTTCCCTAGGGGACGCCCTGAAGCTGGGTATGGGCTCAGCCTCCGGGGACAAGGTCCTATACTACCCCCTGGATCTCTCAGTCGGCCTCGAGTTCATTCCGAAGAGCCTCAAACTTCTTGACGAGTACGACCTCGTAGTCGCCTCAAAAAGACGTGGTGACGATGGAAGACCGATAATCAGGCAAATCACAAGCATCGCCTACCATGGACTAGTGAAGCTCTTCTTCAGGACGCGCATCTCAGACACAACATGCGCCAAGGCTTACAAGAAGGAGACCATCAACAGGCTCATTGAGGGTTTCCCGGGCGCTAGCAGGGTGTTCGAGACCGAAGTGCTCGTAGAGGCAGAGAGGCGGGGATTGAAGATCGTCGAGGTGCCGGTGAGTGTCGTCGAGAGGCGGAGGAGTCGAGAAACTCTACTAAAGAAAGTGGAGACGAAGCTTGAGGATCTTCTATCGGCGAGGCTGGACAGGCTCGCCCTCTTCTCAGGTATCCCTGTGCTCCTAGCTGGTTTAATCTGGCTCGCGGTACTCGCTCTCGAAAAGCTCGGCTCCGTGCTCTCCGGTTTCATGAACCCCTATAGTTTCCTGGCAGCCGTCCTCTTCGTCCTAGGAGGCTTCCAGATAGCAACTTTCGGTCTCCTATCCAGATTGATGCTTCAGCTACGGGGGGAGGTTACTAGGAGGAGCGGTCGTATGTCAGAGGATTCCGAGAAGTCGCCAATATGGGATTCCGGCGAGGAGGACGATGACGACCGAGACTAGGCTCAGGATGACACCATAGGATATCATCTGCTGTTCCGTGAACCACCCCTCCGTGTGGAAGATTATGTTGGGTATCGTGTTCACGGGGAGAATAACCGCGATCGGCGCTAGCAAGGCGACCGGTAGGGCTGTGAGGATCGGGTTCGCCCCCTGAATCGTTGTCAACCCGATGACGACGGGCATCATCACCGTCGCGTAGACGGTTGTACTCGTGAAAATCAGGTGAAGCATCATCGCTACCAACACGACGGACCCGATGAATAACGTAGGGGACAAGCTACCCAGGCCGACTGCCTGGAATATTCCTGTAGTTATGGGGTCTAGGGCCCTGTACTTCCCCACGACCCTCGCGAGGAACATGGTAGCGGCGAAGAGGACTATGCTCCCCCATGGCACCGTGCCGCTGAACTTGCCGACTTCCATCACCCCCGCCTGTGGCAAGAAGAGGAAGAGGCTCAGGGCTAGGCTAATCAACCCAGCATTGAAGGGGTTGAAGCGCTCCGTTATCCACAGGATTAAGGCAATGAGGAACGTCACGGCGACGATCATCTCCTTTTTGGAGATGGGGCCAAGCTGCTCCCTGATCCCGCAGATCCTATCGTAGGTTTCCTTCGAGGCCTCTATCTCGGGCTTGAACATCAGGGTGATGAGGATATAGCTCACTACTAGAAGGAGAAGGGTGATGGGAAACGCCATTCTGAACCACTCCCCCCAGTCGAGGCGGAGACCCGTGGAGACCGCTAGATACTCAGCGGAGATTGGGTTGGGGACGGTGGCGGTGAGAAAGGCAGTGCTGCAGATGTTGTTCGCCGTCATGGCCATCAACATCACAGCGGCGCCGAATCGGCTCCGACCCTTTTCGACACCGAAAGACTCTACGAGCCCGATGCAGATGGGGAGGATGATGAAGGCCTTCGCCGTCGTGCTCGGGCTGAGCGGCGCGATGGCGAGGCTCGCTACGGCTATTGCCAAGATAATGTTCCTCGGTTTGCACCCCATCGAGGTCATGATCATGAGGGCTATCCTCTTACCGAGTCCGCTAACCTCCATCCCCTTCGCGAGGACGAATCCACTGAGAATGATCCAGAGCCCGCTACTACCATAAGTGTTGAATAGACTAGTGATGAAATCGCCGACGTTGAGGCTAACCTCGAAGACCGCTATGAGGACGATTACTAGGAGACTTGACTCCAGATGTCGCTTAGGATATAGACTCCACAACACCAGGGCGAGGAAGACTACACCGAGGATCTGATCCTCTATCCTCCCGATGATGGCGAGGTACGCGAAGATTAGAATCGTGATGGCGGTGGCCGCATACTTGACCGCGTCCGCCAACCTCATAATGCTACATGATGATGGTGCGTGTATAATGCTTATGAAGCAGATGAGATCTCTGCAACCTCTCCGATATGTATAACTCTACGCTTCGAAGCGTTCTTTATCAGGTGACTAGGGTTACCAGATCAGTGATTTCATGGCTAAGAACATCTGGATAGCCCGCGACTACGCCGCATGCAGCGGGTGCAAGCGGTGCGAGATCGCGTGCAGCATGAAGTTTGAGGGCTGGATATGGCCTGAGGCATCGAGAGTTAGAGTCTTCATGCCCTTCCCAGGTTTAGAGGTACCCCACCTATGCGCACAGTGCGCTGACTACCCCTGCGTGGCTAGCTGCCCGACGGTTGCCTTATCAACTGACCCTGATACGAAGGCAGTCATAGTTGACAAGGAGAAGTGCATAAGCTGCGGTAACTGCATCCGAGCCTGCCCCGGCAACGTCCCAATCCTCCACCCCCGCGACAACAAGGCCACCATATGCAATCTATGCAATGGGGACCCCGAATGCGTTAAGGTCTGCGTTGAGGCTGGGCTACAACGCACTCACTCTAGTGGAGGAGGACCCAGGTCCGAACAGGAAGCTCTTCAGCCGCCACCCAGTCGAGGTGGCGAAGGAGCTCGCGGTCTACTTCTTCGGCGAGAAGGGTGAGGAGGTAATTTAAGATGCCAGGTGGATACGCGGGCAAGTACCTAGACGTCGACCTCACGAAGGAGAGGATAAAGGAGATCAGCTTCGACGACAAGACCCTCCAGCAATACTTCGGGGGACGCGGGCTGGCAGCGAAGATACTCTGGGACCGGGTAGGTAAGAGGTGGGAAACCCTCGACCCATACGCACCAGAGAGCCCACTACTCGTACTCACGGGTCCCATGACGGGCATCTACCCCGGAGGCAGAATATGCGTCTCCGGAAAGAGCCCAGTCAGCATGGGCACAGTTGGCTCCACAGCCTCCACCGAGTTCGCACACGAGCTCCGATGTTCGGGATACGACGGCGTCATATTCACTGGTAAATCAGAGAAACCAGTCTACCTCCTGGTCACTAGTGACGGGGCGGAGATCAGGTCCGCTGAACACATCTGGGGCACCTTGGGCGAGGAGACCATCAAGACCCTGAACAAAGAGGTCGGGGAGGAGATGAAGAAGCGTAAGCCCAACGTCGGTATCTGGCGCGAACCCGGCATGCTCTACATCGGCCCCGCTGGGGAGAATATGGTGAGGAACAGCGCCGTGATGACAAAGATATGCCACGCAGCGGGATACGGCGGCTACGGCGCGCTAATGGGCTCAAAGAAGCTCAAGGCCGTCGTCGCTAAGGGCAGGGGGAAGATGCCTGCAGCGGACGCACCAGAGGCAGCGAAGCTCCTCTGGAAGAAGGCGCACCAGATCCTCATCACTAAAAGCGAGATGCGCCGCTATCGGCACCGGTTACCTCGGATACACCGTTGGCGCTGATAAGAGCAGTGAGCCCATCAGGAACTGGCAGACCGAGTGGCACGACGAGAAGAGCTACGCCGGCCCACGCTTCGAGCAGTACTGGGTCAAGAAGAAATGGGCGGACTTCAACTGCACAACAAACTGCATGAAGGTCAGCTGCATTAAGAACGGAAAGTGGAAGGGCGACATCACAGACCTCCCCGACTACGAGCTGCAGGCCTACTGCGGCACCAACCTCGGCATCTTCGAGCCATCCGATAACATACACATGAGCGCACTCATCGACAACCTCGGCCACAGTGGCATCAATGGCCCCAACACGATGGGTTTCGCAGCTGAACTCTACCAGCGGAAGATCCTCACCAAGAAGGACATAGGCTTCGAGCTCAACTGGGGCGACACCGATGCCTTCACGAAGCTTGCGTGGATGATCGCGAAGCGCGAGGGCATAGGTGACGTCCTCGCTGAAGGCTCCTACAGAGCCGCAATCAAGATCGCAGAGATGAAGGGTTTGAAGCCCGAGGAGCTGCTAAAGTACGTCGTCCACGTGAAGGGCATCGAGATCGGCGCCCACGGGACGCGTAGCGACCAGGACTACGTCCACGACGCCAGCTACGCGGGTAACGTTCAGGGCGGGGACCACACATCTGACATCGGTGACGGCTATAGCGATATGAGTGGCGCCATCTTCGCCGACTCAGGTGTATTCTGCGATTTCTGCCGGACCAACAGGGAGCTCGAATTCGACTTCGCCAAAGCCATCACTGGTTTCCCAATAACTGTCGAGAGTTGGAGAAAGGAGACGGGCCCAAGGACGGTCACGCTCCAGAGGGCGCTCCTAATGTTGGGTGGCCCCGACATGAAGTGGGAACCATTAAAGGACGACGACAATCCACCCCGCTTCTACGAGCCCCTCCCCGAGGGACCCTACAAGGGAAGGACGACGGACAAGAAGCTCGTCGACCAGAAGCTACAGAGCTACTTCGAGACCCTGGGCTGGGACGAACGCGGCATCCCAATGAAGGAGACTCTGAAGAGACTCGACCTCGCCGACCTTGAGCCCTACATGAAGAAGCTCAGGGTCTAACTCCCACCACTTATATCTAATAATCTCACCTTTTTCTCGTGGATCTTCTAAGAAGGTTTAGGGGTAGCCTCCTAGGGCTCGCGGTCGGAGACGCACTCGGGGCACCAGTCGAGTTCAAGCCGAGGGGCAGCTTCCAACCAATAACCAGCCTCAGAGGCGGTGGACCATTCAACCTAAAGGCTGGCGACTGGACTGATGACACCTCCCTCGCCCTCTGCCTCGCCGAGAGCCTCATCGTTAAAGGGGGCTTTGACCCCCGTGACCAGGCCGAAAGATATGTGAGGTGGTGGAGGGAAGGCCACCTGAGCTGCACAGGGAACTGCTTCGACATCGGGAACACGACGAAGGCAAGCTTACAAACTTTCATTGACACCGGGAACCCCTACTCGGGGCCAACCAGTCCTGAGACAGGGAGCAACGGATCACTCATGAGACTGGCCCCGGTACCACTCTTTTATCACGACTCCCAGTTATTAGCGGTCGAATACTCTGGGTTAAGCTCAAAGGTAACACACGGTGCGAGCGAGGCCGTAGACTCCTGCCGATACCTCGGGGCACTCACCGTAGGCACATTGAAAGGCGAAAAGAAAGAAACCCTCACCTCACCGAGATACGAACCCGAGAAAGGGATCTGGAACGAGAAACCACTAACCGATAAAGTCGATGCCGTCGCGATGGGTTCATTTAGAGGCTCTGAGCCACCAGAGATCAGTGCAAAGGGAACAGCAGTCAAGACCCTCGAAGCCGCTCTATGGGCATTCAATATGGGAACATCCTTCGAGGAGGGGTGCCTCCTCGCAGTCAACCTAGGCGATGACTCGGACACAGTCGGAGCCGTATACGGGCAGCTAGCGGGCGCCTACTACGGGGTCGAAGAAATCCCCACAAAATGGCTTCGCGGACTCTCCGGAATAGGCTTAATCGAATCCATGGCTGAGAATCTCTTCAAGGCCTCGCAGAAACGCATTCTGATGCAAGATTAGAGGTTTACCCCTTTTCCGTGTTTTCCTCGGAATCGATATGTTTCAACATGTACATCGTACCATTAAATTCATCTTAAGAAGCCTTTTATCCCAATAATAGACTCAAATCCATAGTTAATTACGGTGAGAAAATGAGCAAACCAATATGGATAGCCCGAGACTACGCGGCCTGTAGCGGGTGCAAGCGGTGCGAGCTTGCGTGCAGCATGAAATTCGAGGGGTGGATGTTCCCCGAGGCCTCTATGGTACGCGTCTTCATGCCGTTCCCAGGATTAGAAGTGCCACACCTATGCGCACAGTGTGCTGATTACCCATGCGTGGCATCCTGCGCCCCGAAGGCCCTTAGCGTAGACCCAGTCACCACAGCGGTCATCGTGGACAAGGAAAAGTGCATCAGCTGCGGAAGCTGCATCAAGGCGTGCCCTGGCCACGTACCTTACCTCCACCCGGAGACAAACAAAGCAGTCATATGCAACCTCTGTAACGGCGACCCCGAATGCGTCAAGGTCTGCGTAGAGGCGGGCTACAACGCACTCACCGTGGTCTCCGAGGGACCAAACGTAAACAAGAAGCTCTTCAGCAGGCCTCCGATCGAGGTCGCAAAGGATCTCGCAGTCCTATTCTTCGGCGAGAAGGGGGAGGAGGTAATCTAAGTGCCCGGCGGATATGCGGGGAAGTACCTCGACGTCGACCTCACAAAGAGAAGGATAAAAGACACGGTGTTTGATGACGCGACCCTCGAGATGTTCTTCGGGGGACGTGGTCTAGCTGCGAAGATCCTATGGGACCGACTTGGGAAGAAATGGAGTGACATTGACTCCCTTGGCCCTGAGAACCTCTTCCTCGCCCTCACTGGGCCGATGACAGCCATCTACCCGGGCGCCAGGATAATGTGCTCAGGCAAGAGCCCTCTAAGTAACGGCACCGTAGGTTCAACAGCTTCCACGGAGTTCGCATCAGAGATCAGGATGGCGGGATACGACGGCGTTATAGTATCGGGGAAGGCTGATGAACCCGTCTACATCCAGATAACGAACGAGGGCGGGGAGATTAAGGGTGCTAAACACCTCTGGGGCACAGTAGGCGAGGACACTATAAAGATCCTGAACCGTGAGGTTACAGCAGATCTCACAAAGAAAAAGCCAACGGTCGGACTCTGGAAGGAGCCCGGAATCATCTACACAGGCCCAGCCGGCGAGAACCTCGTCCGAAACGCTGCCGTCATGACGAAGATCTGCCACGCCTGCGGCTACGGAGGCTACGGTGCACTGATGGGATCAAAGAACCTCAAAGCAATCGTCGCGAAGGGCAGGGGGAGACTCCCATCTGTAAGTGCCCCAGAGGCGGTTAAGGTCATGTGGAAGAAGACTCACGAGCTCCTCATAGGCCAAGGAAGAATGCGCCGATGGGGTACAGGCTACGGAGGCTACGTAACTGGCGCTGACACTAGCTCCGAGCCCGTGAAGAACTGGCAGGAGGAGTGGCACGACGAAAAGAACATGGGTGGCCCCAAGTTCGAGAACAGGTTCTGGGTCAAGAAGAAGTGGGCGGACTTCAACTGCACAACAAACTGCATGAAGGTCAGTTGCATAAAGTCCGGCAGATGGAAGGGGGACATCACCGACATGCCCGATTATGAACTCGAGGCATACTGCGGTACCAACCTCGGCATCTTTGACGCAGCTGATATCATCCACATAAGCACCATAATCGACAAGCTGGGCCATAGCGGCATCAACGGCCCCAACACGATGGGATTCGCCGCGGAGCTCTACCAGAGAGGCATCCTCACCGAGAAGGACTTCGGCTTCAAACCTATCTGGGGCGATGCCGAGTCGATGGATAAGCTCGCGTGGCTCATCGCGAAGAGGGAAAAGATTGGTGACATCCTCGCGGAGGGCACATACCGGGCAGCGATAAAGATCGCCAAGATGAAGAAGATGAAGCCAGAGGAGCTCCTCAAGTATGCGGTGCATGTGAAGGGCATCGAGATCGGCGCACATGGCACGAGGAGCGACGCAGACTACACACATGACATCTCCTATGCCGCTAGTGTACAGGGCGGCGACCACACTTCCACAACCACCGACGGCTACACAGACATGAGCGGCGCAGTCTTCACCGACTCAGCCGTTTTCTGCAACTTCTGCTACTTCGCCGTCCCCCAGGAACTCGTCTTCGACTACGCCAAGGCGATCACCGGTTTCCCAATCTCCCAAGCTAGCTGGAGACGCGTCACAGGACCGAGGATAGTCACCCTGCAGAAGGTGTTGCTTCTCCTCGGAGGCCCCGATGTAACATGGGAACCGATTAAGGACGACGATAACCCTCCACGCTTCTACGAGCCCCTCCCAACTGGTCCCTTCAAAGGTAGGATAACAGACAAACAGAAGGTCGACGCGAAGCTCCAGACATACTTCATGACCCTTGGATGGGACAATAAGGGCATCCCAACGAAGGAGACCCTGAAGAAGCTCGGCCTCAGCGACTGCGAAACGGCGATGAAGAAACTGAGGGAGTAATCACTCCTACTTTCTTATCGATTATTAGGGAGAATGGAAAAAAATGCCTGGTGGATATGCGGGTAAGTTCCTGGACGTCGACCTCACGAAGAGGAAGATGAAGGATACGACGTTCGACGACGAGACCCTCGAGATGTTCTTCGGGGGACGTGGTCTAGCTGCGAAGATTCTGTGGGACCGAATCGGTAAGAAATGGAGTAAGGTCGACCCCCTCGGCCCCGATAACCTTCTCATCGCCCTAACTGGCCCGATGACTGGGATCTACCCTGGTGGCAGGATATGCGTCTCCGGGAAAAGCCCAATGAGTAACGGCACCGTTGGTTCGACCGCATCCACCGAGTTCGCCCACGAACTAAGATGCGCAGGCTACGACGGTGTCATAGTCTCTGGGAAGGCAGACGAACCCGTCTATATTCAGGTCACAAACAACGGCGGTGAGATCAAGCCTGCGAGACACCTCTGGGGGAAGGACGGGGAGCAGACACTCATCGCCCTCAACAGGGAGGTGGACGCCGGGCTCGCCAAGTCGAAACCCAACATCGGTCTCTGGCGCGAGCCCGGAATGATATACATAGGCCCCGCCGGGGAGAACCTCGTCCGAAACGCTGCGGTGATGACGAAGCTCTGCCACGCATGCGGCTATGGTGGATACGGCTCCGTCATGGGCAGCAAGAACCTCAAGGCCATAGTCGCAAAGGGACGCGGGAGGATGCCTGCGCCAGACGCCCCTGAGGCCTCGAAGCTACTCTGGAAGAGGACCCACGAGCACCTCATTGCTCGGAAGCAGTTCAGGCGATGGGGCACCGGCTACGGGGGTTTCTCCTTTGGTAACAACACGAGCAGCGAGCCGATCAGGAACTGGCAGGAGGAGTGGCATGACGAGAAGAGCATCGGCGGCCCCATGTTCGAGACCAGATACTGGGTCAAGAAGAAGTGGACCGACTTCAACTGCACAACAAACTGCATGAAGGTCAGCTGCATAAAGTCGGGCCCATGGAAGGGGGACATCACCGACATGCCCGACTACGAGCTGGAAGCCCACTGCGGGACCAACTTCGGCATCTTCAACCCCGAGGAGATAATCCACCTCAGCACCCTCTGCGACCTACTTGGCCACAGCGGCATCAACGGCATGAGCGCCATGAGCTACGCAGCAGAGCTCTACCAGCGGGGAATTCTCACCGAGGAGGACATCGGGTTCAAGCTCGAGTGGGGCGACGCCAAGGCGTTCGACCGCCTCATGAGGATGGTCGCTAAACGCGAGGGGATCGGCGACGTGATAGCTGAGGGAACCTATAGGGCCGCCATCAAAATAGCGGAGATGAAGGGGATGAAGCCCGAGGAGCTCCTCAAGTACGCTGTCGTCGTTAAGGGGATAGAGGTTGGCGCCCACGGCACCCGAAGCGACGCCGACTTCGCCCACGACATAGGCTACGCGGCAAGCGTCCAGGGAGGGGACCACTCGAGCCTCGTCTACGATGGGTACACCGACATGTCGGGTAGCATCTTCGCCGACTGTGGTGTCTTCTGCAGCTTCGCCTACAACGGGGTACCCCAGGAGCTGGTCTTCGACTTCGCCAAGGCCATAACCGGATTCCCCATCAACATCGAGAGCTGGAGGCGCGTCACGGGCCCGAGGATTATTACTCTACAGAAGGTACTGCTGCTGCTCGGAGGTCCAGACGTTACCTGGGAGCCTATCAAGGACGACGATAATCCACCTCGCTTCTACGAACCTCTGCCCGGAGGCCCATTCAAGGGGAAAACAACCGACAAGGACAAGGTCGACAAGAAGATGCAGGTTTACTTCGAGACCCTCGGCTGGGACGAAAGAGGTATCCCGAAGAAGGAGACCCTAGCTAAGATGGGGCTTGGTGACTGCGAACCCTCGATGACGAAGCTCAGGCGCTGACCCCTTTTTTCATTAAACTTTATCTCCCTCTGCATTGCGGTAGGTTACGATGAAGGTCACAGTGCGCGTTTTCGGGGACGTCTCACAGATCATCGGCAGGAGACACGAGGTCGAGCTCCCGAAGGGCGCGACCATCACGACTATCGCCGCTAGGGTCGGTGAGAAAACTGGGCAGCGACAGGGCTACCTCGGCGACTTCCACGTCGGGGGTAAGGACCTCGCCATACTGCTCAACGGGAAGAGCATCGAGCTGCTCGACGGCGTCCAGACGAAGCTTAAAGACGGCGACGAGGTCGTAGTCATGCAGCCAACAGCTGGCGGTTAGGGTCTTATTAGAACCTCGGCCTCTATCTCGACGGGTATGCCGAAGGGGAGTTCAGCTAAACCCACGGCGGATCTAGCGTGTCTACCAGCTTCATTACCCCAAACCTCGATTATAAGGTCAGAGAAGCCATTGATGACAGCGGGCTCGTTCCTGAAGCCTGGCGCGGAGTTCACCATACCGAAGACTCTAAGCCACTTCTCCACTCGGTCCAGATCCCCAAGCTCCTGCTTCAAACTCGTTAGGATGGCCAATCCGGTTTGCCTTGCAGCCTGATATGCCTGATCCTGAGTGACTTCTGCACCAACCTTCCCTATGATTGTCGTTAGTGACCCATCGGGGTTCGTCGGTCCATGCCCGGAGACATATGCTCGGTTCTCGTGCACCCTCACGAAGGGGAAGGTCTGGCGGAATGTGGCGGGGACCTTCGTTGGCTCCGGGAGTTTTATCCCAAGTTCCTGTAGACGCGCTTCGATTCTCATTTAGTTCAATATTGGGTTCCATCACACCCAATTTAAAAGCACCTGACATAGGGAATGTTCCCAAATACTATTCTTTTTTCCTCAACACAAATCGATGTGCAACATGAAACATCTCGAAGGCTATACCCTTATCTGTCTTCACAATTCTGTGGTATCAGGTGATAAATCCTTGAAGGGATGGACAGGAAGCCTCCTCAGGGTAGACCTGACGAAGGGTAAGGCAGCTCATACCAATTACTCTGAGGAATTCGCCACTAAATTCATGGGTGGGCGAGGCTTCGCCGTCAAGCTCCTCTGGGACGAACTGAAGCCAAACACTGACCCCCTCAGCCCGGATAATATTCTCATCTTCGCAGGAGGACCATACAGTGGCTACGCCATCCCCAATAGCGGGAAGATAGTCGTCGCTGCTAAGAGCCCTCTGACAGGCGGCTACGGTGATGGCAACCTCGGAACCTTGGCGACCCCCAACATGAGGAAAGCTGGCATCGATGGTATTATCGTAACAGGTAAGGCGAAGAAACCGACTTATTTATGGATAAACGACAACGAGGTCGAGCTCAAGTCCGCCGATGACCTCTGGGGCCTCGACGCCTACGAGACTGAGAAGCGGCTCAAAAAAGAGCATGGCACATCTACGGGGGCCCTAGTTATTGGCCAGAGTGGTGAGAACCTCTGCCGCTTTGCTACAGTGGTCTGCCAGGAGGGACGAGCTGGAGGCCGCCCAGGTATGGGGGCGGTCATGGGGAGTAAGAACCTCAAGGCGATAATTATCCACGGTACCAAGCTCCCTGAGGTTGCTGACAAATCAACCATAGACAGGCTAGGGAAAGAGGGCTTCGCAAACATACTCCAGCGTAACAACTCCACACATTGGACTACCCAGGGAACCATGTCCACTGTCGTGTGGTGCCAGACCGCAAGCACCCTACCGACTCGCAACTTCAGTGAGGGAGTCTTCGACCACAGCAAGGAGATCGACGGAAACACAATGGAGGCGTCAACCATCAAGCAGCGCGGCTGCCCTAACTGCAACATGATCTGTGGAAGTGTTATACTCGATACCAACGGCGAGGAATCGGAACTAGACTACGAGAACGTAGTCATGTTAGGCAGCAACATAGGAGTCGGGGACCTGAAGCAGGTTGGTCGCCTCAACAGGATGTGTGACATGATGGGCCTCGACACTATCAGCGCGGGCAGCGCCCTCGGTTTCGCGATGGAGGCCTCTCAGAAGAAACTCGTAAATGACCTCAAAATCGATTGGGGCGACTTCGAGGGTTCCCAGAAGCTGTTGGAGGACATGGCCTACATGCGTGGCCACGGTGCCCTCTTCGGCCTCGGAACCAAAGCTGCCGCCGAGAAGATCGGTCACGGAGCCATAGACTGGGCGATGCAAGTCAAAGGCCTAGAATGCAGCGCCTACGACTGTCACCTCTGCCCAGGGATGGCTCTCAGCTTTGGCACTAGCCCCATTGGCGCTCACCATAAGGATGCCTGGGTTATCAGCTGGGAGATAAGTACCGGCACTCGTGAAGAGTATGGTCCGGCCAAAGCGGACAAAGTCATCGAGTTCCAGAGGATAAGAGGCGGTATGTTTGAGTGTCTAGTCGCTTGCAGGTTCCCGTGGATAGAGCTCGGCTTCGAGGTCGACCACTACCCCAAGTATATGGAAGCGGCTACTGGCCTCAAGTGGACCCTAGACGACATGTGGGCACTAGGCGACAGGGTCTACGCCCTCATCCGAGCATTCTGGGTAAGGGAGTTCGAGGGTAAGTGGGACAGAAAGATGGACTACCCGCCAGAGCGCTGGTTCAAAGAACCTCTCACTCAGGGACCCCTCACCGGGAAGAAGCTCGACAAGGTGAAGTACGACACCCTCCTCAGCTACTACTACGAGAAAAGGGGATGGGATGAAAGAGGCATTCCAACTAAGGCCACAATGGCGAAGCTCGGACTCGAGAAAGAAGCAAACGAGCTAAATAATGTGGTAAGCCTCAAGTAGACCAAAACATTCTCCCACGCGAATCGGGGGAGCAAGTTTCTCTAGGTAATTTTTATTTTATCTAATAATATATGAAAACTAATTTATTATGATAATATTAAGAATAAAAAAGTCTATTATATCACATATATAGTACATTTTAGTTTTTTTTAAATCAAATCTTATATAGACCTATAATACAGATTTATTTTTGCCTAAATGGAGGCTTAAGATTGGCTGTACCGTTTGTAATAGCTACTAGATTCATCGGCTTGGTTATGCTGATAGTCATAATGGGAGCAACGGTCTACTTCACACGGAGGGCACAGAAGGGGAAGATACAGGCCATCCGACGCATCCCTGGTATCGACGCCATGGATGAGGCGATTGGCCGAGCGGTCGAGATGGGGCGACCCATCATCGCCTCTCATGGCATAGCTACCCTGAGAGACGCCGCAACTGGCCCACAGACCATCGCTGGACTCAGCGTCCTTAGCTATATTGCTAAGAAAGCCGCTGAGGTTGGTGCAACCCTGATAGTGCCGGTGAGGCAGCCTGAAGTCTGGCCCATAGCCGCGGATATCGTTGAGACGGCCTACAAGATGGCGGGTAAACCAGAGGAGTACAAGGTTGAGAACATACGTTACCTGTCAAATGACCAGTTCGCCTATGCCTCAAACTATATGGGACTCATAATGAGGGAGAAGCCAGGAGCCAACATCATGATTGGCGCATATTGGGCTGAGTCGATGCAGCTAGCTGAGACCGGCTCACGAGTCGGTGCAATGCAGATCTCCGGAACAGCTCAGACTTCGCAGATCCCATTCTTCCTCGTAGCAACCGACTACTGCCTGATAGGGGAGGAGGTCTTCTCTGCGGGTGCCTACCTGACAAATGATGGCCCAATGATTGGGAGTCTAGCTGGGACCGACGTTGGACGCATCATCGCTGTGGCACTCGGCATACTCGGAGCGTTGATGATAACGGCTGGAAGCCAAGCCCTCGTACAGTTCTTCGGATGGTGATATGAATGTCAAATGTCCTTAGAAGAATAGAGATCCCAATAGCGATAACAATCGTTGCAGTCCTCGTCCAAGTGATACCATACTACCTAGACTTGGGCACTTCACTAAATGCGTCCATGAACGGGGCATCTGACTTCATGCAGAAGTGGATGCTCATAGTCATCGCACTCGCGACTTTTGTTGGGGTTGATATCTGTCTTCCAGGTTCACGGGAAGAACCTCCAGAAACGAGGAAAGGACTGGTACTTCAGCATCATCGTCCTAGTCGTGATGGTCATCATGATCATCGCGGGTCTCCCGATTCAGGAGATGTCGCTAGGCCCGACAAACACGGTGTATCTGTTCTTCTTCAACAACTTGTACACGCCACTGAGTGGCACGATGTATGCAATCATCGCCTTCTTCATCACCTCGGCAGCCTTCAGGGCCTTCCGAGCGAGGAACGTCGAGGCAACTCTAGTACTCTTAGCCGGGATCCTGATGGTCTTATCGAACGCTCCACTCTTCACAGCGAGCTGGGTAGGCTTCAAGACCATTGGGGACTGGATCATGAATGTACCCAACATGGCCACAATGAGGGCTGTTACGATAGGTATCGCCCTCGGTACGATTGCTCTCGCAGTTAGGACTCTGATGGGTATAGAGAGGGGCTATCTTAGAGGAGGGAGTGAGTCATAATGTCCGCACTGAAGTTCATCCTGGATCTAGACCGCAGGTGGATTTACCTTCTCTGCTGGATATTCGTCCTCTATCCCCTTATCTTCCCACTTGGGCTACCGATACCCATAGGAAAGCAGTCTACGTCATGGTATGCCGCGGTCGACGCCGTGAAGCCGGGGAGCACAGTCGTGTTTTCTCCGATGTACGACCCCTCGGCCATCCCCGAGTTATTCCCGATGTCGATCGCTACCTTCCGGCATCTATTGCAGAAGGATGTCAAGATCGTGGTCGTCACTTTCTGGGCCGCGGGAGCACTAGTTTTCGACCAGGTGCTGGCTCAGGTCAACCCACAGGATTACAAAAAGGTCTATGGGACAGACTGGATCGACTTAGGATACATTCCTGGGGGGGAGACCGCCATGGCATCGTTTTCGAAGGACCCCGTTGGGACAGCTTCGACAGATTTCCTTCAGCATCAACCAACATCGAGTTACGCCATTATGCAGAATATAAAATCCGCTTCTGACTTCTCCATAATCATCAGCATCGAGACTGGGACACCGGGCGCAGGGGAATGGCTTCGTCAGGCGCAGGCACCCTACGGCACGCCCCTTATAGTGGGCTGCGTAGGCGTGTCGGCGCCGGGCATGATGCCGTTCGTCCAGTCAGGACAGATCAGTGCGCTTCTACCTGGCCTAACAGCTAGCGCCGAGTATGAGACACTCCTCACCAAATCGGGACTCGGCAAACCGGGACTCGCCATCGCTGGAGTGGACGCGGTCTCGACATCTCACCTTCTGGTCGTTCTACTGATAGTGCTTGGTAACATCGCCTACTTCGCGTCGAAGGGCTCCAAAGGAGGTAAATGACATGGTTGACTTAATCGCCGTCTGGGTTGGGGTCTTCCTAACCCTCGCAATCTACAGTATCCTCTACAGGGAGAACCCCTGGTATAGGATAGCGGAGTCCGTCTACCTCGGCGTCGCAGTCGGCTACGGAGTCTCACTGGACCTCGTCTACGTTCGAGGCCAGTGGACGAACGGCGGATGGTCGACAGGCCCGATGCTCATTGGTTTCATACTAGCCGTAATCCTCGGCATCCTTTGGTACCTAAGATTCTCTAAACCATATTTCTACCTCTACAGGTGGCCACTGGCAGTCGTCGTTGGGACGGGGCTGGGCCTCACACTCAGAACCGTCGTCTTCACACAGTTCACATCAATGATACTCGCTCAGGCGAAGCTCAACCTCTACTTGCCCAGCGACCCGCTGACGTGGTTCAACAATATTCTGATCTTCATAATGGTGCCAGCTGTGCTCCTCTACTTCTGGTTCACGGGAGTAGGGATAAGGCAAGGAACCGCGATGAAGGTCATCGACAAACTAGCGAGATACATAATGATGGCGGGCTTCGGCGCGTCCTTTGGCTACACCATACTGACGAGGTATGCTCTCCTCATCGGTAGGGCGCAGTACTTACTCGGCATAGTACCCAACCCAGCAGAGAACTTAACTGCATTCATCGTTTTGGCCACCGTGATACTCGTGACGATGTTTGGCTACGACTTCATGAAGAGAGGAAAAAGCACCGTAACACCTACCTAATCTTCACCTTTTTTTTAAAAAAGAGATTTATTTCTTTGATGTTATCGTGTACTTCACGCCAAGTGGCTTGAGCGCCTCATCTATTTTCTGGATGAGTGAGTTCAAATCGTCAACTGTTGGTTCCCTGAACCACTCGAAGAAGAAGTCGTAGTCCCCAAGTCGCTGACCAGACTTACTCACAAGCTTCTCGCACCTCTCAGGGGAGATGTTACTCCGTAAGGGTGTGAAGTACTCCATCGCCTCCGACGAGCCGGAGGTCATCGACGTACCGGGACCGGGCTCGTTATCAGCCGAGAAGTATGTCGCAATCAGGGGGTCCATAATACAGACCTCCTTGAAGTCTATGGCCATCTTCTCAAGCGCCTTTATCGCGTCGTACACGGGTGGCCCATATATCTTTATGTAGCTCCTCAAGATCTTCACCGAAATTAAAAGTTTGGAATCACTTATTATAAATCTAACCTAATTGTAGCGTAGATTGACCGAATCTGTTAAACCATTTTCCCTCCATTTAGCTATTTGTGAAGTCAATGCTCGCCATCAAAGGTGGGAAGATTCTCACCATCACGAAGGGGTCATCGATAACGGCATTGTCCTAGTCGAGAACGGGAAGATCAAGGCGGTCGGTGGGGATGTGAAGATACCCGCCGATGCCAAAGTGATCAACGCGAATCGGAAGGTTGTGATGCCTGGGCTCGTTGAGGCCCACTGCCACATCGGTATAACTGAGGAGACGGTCGGCTGGTATGGAAACGACGGAAACGAGGCGACGGAGCCTATTACACCACAGATGAGGGCAATTGATGGCATAAAGGCGAACGCCGACGAGAGAGGGCTCGAAGCCGCCTTGATAACAGGAATCACGACGGCGCAGATCCTCCCTGGAAGCGCGAACGTTATCGGGGGTACAGGAGTCATCGTGAAGACCACCCCAAAGGTCGTCGTGGACGATATGATCGTCAAGAACCCATCAGGGATGAAGGTGGCCTTCGGTGAGAACCCCCGACGCGTCTACGGCGTTGAGCTGAAGAAGATGCCTAGCACAAGGATGGGAGTTGCAGCCCTTCTGAGGGAGTGGCTCAACCGGGCCCTTCTCTACTCTGAGAAGAAGAAGGCTGCTACTGTCCAGAAAGACCCAATCAAGATGCCCGAAGCTGACCCGAGGCTAGAAGCCCTGCAACCAGTCATAAACAAGGAGATCCCCCTCAGAGTCCACGCACACAGGGCCGACGATGTAGCGACGGCGGTTAGGACGTGCGAGGAGTTTGGCCTCGAAATGAGTTGGGAGCACGCTACAGAAGGGCACAGGATTGCCAATTGGCTCGCGAAGAAGAAAATTTCAGCTGTCTGGGGGCCGAGCCTAGTGGCAAGTGGTAAATGGGAGATGAGGGAGCTGAGCTTCGAGACGCCAAGGATCCTCTACGAGGCAGGGGTGAAATTCGCAATCCAGACAGACGCGGTCGGGAGCACAATATCCTTCCTACCAATATGTGCTGGCCTAGCCTGCCGGGAAGGGCTACCATACGAGGAGGCACTAAAGTCCATAACGATCAACTCTGCCGAGATAATCGGCGTCGGGGACAGGGTAGGGAGCCTTGAGAGAGGCAAGGACGCAGACATACGGATACTCAGCGGGGACCCTCTTGAGCTGAAGACGAAGGTGGAGAAAGTCATAATCGACGGCGAGCTCGCTTGGAGCCGCTAGTGGCGCTCCTCCCTATCTTCATCTGTTTCAAACTGGGAACCGCTGGCGTAAGCTCGACCCTGAAGTTCGCGAGTCTCTCTAGTTGTCCGTCGAACTCTGCGATGAAACTCGGCAGGGCGAGGACAGAGACGGAGGGGACTCGCCGGTAGATCTCCATGGGGGTCGCTGACAGGGTCAGGACCATGGGGACCAAGGTTGCCCTCGACCAGCTCTCTATGCCTATTCGCCCATTCAGGGATTCCAAGAACCGGGAGAGTACCTCGGTCTTCTCGAGGTGCGTCTCGACTATCCCTCGGGCCGTTTGATTGCCCATGCCCTTCCCCCAGTGCTTACATTCGGCGCATACGAGGTAGGGGGCCCTCACAGCGAGGAGGTCTATCTCCCACCTCCTCCCCTCCGCGGTGAACCTGAATCGTCTGAGGACACGGAAACGGTTCTCCTCGAGCACCTTCGCGGAGATCTCCTCGAACTCCTTCCAACCGAGGCTCCTACTGACTGACTCGAAGTCAGCCCCTACCTCGACGGCCTTCGTAGGCGAGTTGAAGGCGTTGATCGAGACTCAGGCTTATGCAGCTACCCTCGACCGTGATCATATTCGATTCGCTAAGCTCGGTGAGGACATCCTCGAGTGCCTCAGAGGTTATCCTCATCGAACCGCGGAGCTTCTCAATATCCACCGACTCGTCATTTGTGAGGACGAGCAGTCGGGTGAGCACGAGGCGTAGGGGGGCGGCTTCCATCCTCCTCATCTCGGGACGGGTGGGAGATGAGGGTTTCCCCGCGTCCCTCGAAGATTTCATATCTGTACCAACCGCTACTTCTCCCGGTGAGTTGATGGGTTTCTGGCCAAAGGGCTATAAGAGTTGCTTCTTCCTCAGCTTCGACTACGACGCCTCGAGCGCCGAGACTTGGAAGACCCCCGACGACCTCTCATCGCTTAGCAAGGGGCGGTACGCTCCGCGCGTTGCCGTCCCGAGGATACTCGACCTCCTCGACAGACTCGAGATCAAGACCACGTTCTTCACGCCAGGGTGGACATGCGATAATCATCCGGATTCGCTCGTCGATATTGTGAGTCACAGTCATGAGGTCGCAGCGCACAGCTACGCTCACGAGAAGATGACGGAGCTGTCCGCCGAGAAGGAGGCGGAGGTCTGGGATCGGAGCCTCGCAGCGCTGGAGCGCGTCGGCGTCAGACCAGAGGGCTACAGGGCCCCCTACTGGATGTTCGGGGAGCGTAGCATCAACCACATGAAACGCCTCGGCTTCAAGTACAGCAGCAACATGATGGATGAGGACATGCCGTATATGTTGAAGCACAAGGGTGTGGAGACGGGGCTCGTTGAGCTACCTGTCGAGTGGCTCCTCGACGACTGGCCCCACTTTGAGATGGATAGGATGGGCCCCGAGGAGGTATATGCTCTCTGGAAGCCGGAGTGGGAGGGGCTGCACAGTCTCGGGAGATACTTCGGCCTGACATGCCACCCCGAGTGCATCGGGAGGGTGAGCCGCATCAAGATGTTGGAGAGGCTCGTCTCCGAGGCGAAGGAGGGGGGCGACGTCTGGTTCCCGACAGGGAAAGAACTCGCCGACTGGACCAGGAAGAAACTCAGGTAAGGCCTAATTCAGACTGAGCCAACCCCGCATATAGAAGAATAAGCCAAGGAAGAACATCGTCAGGATACTTATCGTGACCTCGGCCCATGGGTACGCTCCCGATCCCGTCCCAGCTACGTTGAGGCCGAGTAGGGTACTGAACAGGGAGGGCACACCGATGATGACGGTGAGGGCTGCGATGAGTCTCATGGTTCTGTTTAGGTCGTGGCTCAGTGTGTCCATGTGCATACCGATGAGGTCCTGCATTGTCTCGTGTGTGACCTCAGTGGTCTCAACCGCCCCTGTCGCGCGCTCGTAGAGCCCATCGAACATTCTCTTCTCCAGCTCGTTTATCCCGAGCTCGGTGTGGTTGTCGGTCAATGCCTCTGTGAGCCTCTTGAGGTGACGGAGCTGGCGGAGGAGGCTGCTCGCCTCGCGCCTTATCACGAAGGCGTCCATGTAGGCGCTCCTCGGCCAAGGCGGGTTCTGATCCTCCAGCCTCTCGGCCTGTGTCTCGAAGCTGTCGACGAAGTATTCGTATGATTCCAGTACATGATCGAGGGTCAGGTAGATCACTCGGGCGGTGTGGGAGAGGGAGGCGTAGCGGGGGGAGTCATAAAATTGATTAATCTTATCGCCCAGCCCCGTCCAAGAGCGGTTTATGCTAACAACACTATGCCCGTTCGTGAAGGCTATGATGGGAGCCATGTCGCTCGTTATGTCCTTCCCAAGGCCCTGCGTGTTAAGGTACCAGGCGAACACCTTCGTGTACTCCGGGTAGGAGTCGACGTGTGGGTAGTTGCTGCTGAGCTTTCCTATGAGGGAGTTTCGGGGGACCTTGATGGCTGTCGCCAGCTTCTCAAGGTCGTCGACGCTGGGGTCTGTCACGTCGAACCACAAGTTTCTTCCTGTAATCGGTGACGAGCTCCTCGAGGCTGGAGTCTGAGAGTGCACCGTCCCGCCAGACCCTGATCTTCATGCGTGCTCAGGTTGGAGTTGCGGGATCTTGCGGATTAACCATTCGGGAGAAGGGAAGGGTGGTTATGCTATCATGTCCCTCGGGGATCCCCTATCGAGGGACATGGATACGAATCCCATCTCCTCCATGTTGCCTCTGGCGATGTCTAGGACCTCGCTGACGAGGGCGACGAGGGTTTTGTCGTCGAGAGTCGTAATCTGGTCTCGCTTCAGCTTGGGGTCGACTAGGCATTGTGATAGTACCTCGGTAACTACCTCCTTGCTCTCCCTACCCTCTGCGTTGGCTGAGCCTAGCTTGACGAGTTCCTCGAAGGTTAGGCCGCGCACAGTGAATCTGGAGCCTCCCACATCGACGATCTTGTTCCTAGGCATCTCGGATAGTTTTTGGGTATCCAGATTTTTAACTCTAAAGGATTCTGGAGCTAGATCGCTAAAAGGGATTAATTGTGGAATGGGTGGGGTTTAGGCTGAGCCTACCTTGTCAAGGTACTGCTTCCGCCTGTAGAGGACGCCCATGACGTCGGCGGCCCTCTCGGGAGTCGTGTAGACAGGGACCCTCGCCTTCTCGAGTATCTTTGCGGAGTCGGGCTCGACGTCCGCGCTGGGCTCGATGACGATGACTGGCTTGGGGTACTTCTTGTATGTGGCGATGAGGTTGTTGTCGATCATCTGGATGAGGCCAGTGAGTGTCTCGGCGTCGACGTCGGGGAACATTGCCTTGACCATAGCGGTTCCGAGGCCGATGGTGATGAGGCCGTCGATCTCTGGCTGCTTTAGGACGATCTCGGCCGCCTGTCCGAGTTTCCAGACATCGAGGTTGGCGGTGAGGTCGACTGGGTTCTTGGGGTTGCCGAAGGCGGGGATGACTCCCTTCAACTCGGTCTGAGCCGCCTCATTGAGGGTGGGGACCATTAGGTTGTTCTCGACGAGCCTGTCTGCGGTTTCTACTGCCACCCCACCGGAGTTGCTGACGATGCCGACGTTGGGGCCGTTGGGTAATGGGCAGTAGAGGAATCCCTTTACGTAGTCGAACATCTCGGCAGCGTCGCCTGCGCGGATTACTCCCGCCTGCTTGAAGGCGGCGTCGTAGACCTTGTCGCTGCCTGCGATGCTGCCGGTGTGGCTGGCGGCGGCCTTGCTGCCCGCCTCTGTTACGCCGACCTTGATGACGACGATGGGCTTCTTCTTGGTGATCTGCTTGGCGGCCTCGTACCACTTGCGCCCCTCCTTGAGGCCCTCGATGTACATGCAGATGACCTTGGTCGATGGGTCCTCGGCGAAGTGTGTGCAGTACTCCCAGCCCTTGAGGTCGGTCTCGTTTCCGCTGCTGACGAACTTGCTTATGCCGACTCCGAGGGCGTTGGCGCGTAGGAAGAGCTGTAGTCCGTAGCCTCCGCTCTGGCTAATGAAAGCGACTTCGCCCTCCTTGCTGACGAGTGGGACCATGAGGGCGCTGAACTTGGACTCGCTGCTACTGACGCCCATACAATTGGGACCGACGAAGCGGAACTTGCCCGCGGCCTTCGCCCTGACGTCCGCGATGAGCTTTGCGCCCTCCTCGCCGGTCTCTCCGAAGCCGCTTGTGATGACGACGGCCCCCTTGACCTTCTTCTCGACCATCTCGTCGAAGACACTGGGGACGACCCTCGCGGGGACGAGTATGATGGCGCAGTCAACGTCGTCGGGGACTTCGCGGAGGCTCGAGTAGACCTTGTAGTCGAGGATATTGCCGATCTCTGCGGCCTTAGGATTGACGGGGTAGACTTTCCCTTGGTAGCCGCCGACCTTGACGGCGTTTACGAACATGTAGCCCCACTTGCTTGTGTCGGCTGTTGCACCGATGAGTGCTACGCTCTTGGGGTTGAAGATCGCGTTGAGTGATTCCTTCGTTTCCATCACGATCAACTCGGATAATAGTTCAGGTAACACTGATGCCTTCTGTATTTTAAAGTTGGGGAGGGGGCCGGTGGTGGTTGTGGGCTTCCCTCGAGGGTTCTTAGGGGGGAAGGGTTGGCTATGAGGTGGGAATTTGGGAAACTAATTCGACTCATAAAATGTGGTCTAATTGCACATTTTTGCACAGTTATATTCTCCATTGGAGGCTTTTCCGAGCCGTTTCCGGTGAGAGAAGCTCTACTTAAGCTTGGATCGCCTTCCCACTTCATATGAACAGGGGAAGAAAGAGGGGGTAAATAATACCGAATTGAGAAATAGAAATACCAGCTGGAAGTAATCAGGTTACTCCCCCTTGGCCTTCTTCAAGGCCTGCTCTGCCCCATATTCTAGGAAACCGTCTGCCTCGCCGACGGTGTTGTAGATGAAGCCCTTCTCGATGGCCCAATTGATATTACCCATGTTCGCGTAGAGCCCTGGGGCCTTGTCGTGCTCCTCGCAGACATGAAGGACTGCCTCGAGTGCACCGAGGAAGCGTGGATTGTCCCACTGCGGGGGGACACCGAAGCCCATGTTGTTGCTCAGATCGTATGGACCGATGAAGAGGGCATCGACCCCCTCCACGGCGGCGATCTCGTCTAAGTTGTCTAACGCCTTCTGCGTCTCTATCTGGACGCTGACGAGTATCTCGTCGTTGGCGGTTTCCCTGTACTCGGGGTCGAAGCGGCTCGCCCTGCGCGGGCCGTAACCCCTTATACCCTCGGGTGGGTACCTGCATGCTTGGACGGCTGCTTCCGCCTCCTCCTTTCCGTTGACCCAGGGTACTAGGACGCCGTAGGCGCCTATGTCTAGAACGCGCTTTATGATGACAGGTTCGTTCCACTGCGGGCGTACTATAGGGGTGCAACCGCTTCCGTTCATGGCCATCATCATGGTCTGCATGGTCTCGATTCCGAGGGGACCGTGTTCACCGTCTATTAGGAGCCAGTCGAAACCGGCTCTGCTGAGGGTCTCGGTGACGTCGGGGTGGCCTAAACCGACGAAGGCGCCGACGACCGGCTGTCCTTTCTGAAGCTTCGCCTTGAGGGGATTCTTCATCCTAACACCAGCCTATGATTTGGGGCGGGTGACGATATAAAGAAGGCGGGTATCTTACCCGAGGCGTCTGAGGAAGGCCTCGACACTGGCTGGGTACTTCTTGCTGATCCTCACCTTTGTCAGGTTCTCCCTGATGATTGTGCGCCAAGCCTTCACGTTGCCGTCGATCCATCCATCGAACTGATCCAGATAGCCCTCATCGGCTTCCGCGGCTACGGAGAGGGTGAAGCCCAGGCTCTTCGCCAGCATCTTGGTATCATCCCCCGGATCGACAGCCTTGGCGACTATCTCCATACCGACGTTATTGTACCGTTCAAGGGCATCGAGTTGTGCACGGTTCTTCCTGAGCTGGGTTGGGTGGGCAAGGGCTACGATGGAGTTCCTGACCAATATTGGGTGATGTGACTTGCACCACTCGTTTATGAGACTGAGGGCCAGCTCTGCCCGTTCCTCTAGTAGGGCCTCAAGGGCGAAGGTAACCCCCTCCCTCGCCCGCCATAATGGGCTGAAGTTCGCCTCGTACAATATGGGGATCGCCCACTCCGCTTCACCCGGATTGCTTGAGAGAACGTGGCCGATGGTGCTGTGGGCCACGAACATCAGGTAATCGTCCCCCGACGCGGACCAGCTGCATATGAGGCCCTTCAGGTATTCTCTCTTGGCTGCCCAGTCCCCCGCGATGAGCTTGCCAACCTCCGCCGCGAGGGCCAGATTCGCTCTGGGCCCCGGTAGCCCCGAGTTGGCAATAAGAAAATCGGTCAAAGGCCCAGAGGAACCGTCGGATGTTAGCCGATCCCACGACGAAATAAGCTCCCCCGCCACACTCCTCTCACTCATCTCGACCAACCTCAACGGAGAGCAATCTATTTAAAAAGAGACCGCAACCATTACACGAAACAATCAGGGTGAATTGGATGGCAAAGTACCTGAGCCTAGAGTATTGGAAGGCAGTCCAGGAGCTCGCCAACGTCGACCAAGAGTTCGGTATAAAGGCGAAGATGTTCGTGGCCAGCTTCACGTTCAAGGTCTCCGACAAGGCTGACCTCAAGCCCATATACGCAAAGTTCGCGGACGGCAAGATCGCCGAGATCCGCTACCCCAACGAGGGCGAGAAGACCGACTTCAGCCTCGAAGGCACATACGACGTCTGGTGCAAGGTGAACAAGGGAGAGCTAGACGGCAGCAACGCCATCATGCAGCGCCAGCTCCAGTTCAAGGGGAACATGAGCAACATCATCCGCTACAGCAAGAGCTTCCTTAGGCTCTTCCAGCTCATGCAGAAGGTCCCCGTAGAGTACTAGGTTTTTTATATCGGCTTATTCAGTACCCCAGGGACCTCCATCACCCAGGGTAAAACAAATCGGCCCAGTACAGAGTAACGATGTCTTTCAGTCTTCGTTTGCCCGTGTGGTGTAAGTGATTACGGCGGAGAGCAGGGATATGCCCGCAATCGCGGAGTACATATAGAGCGGCTTGGGGGGCGCACCATCCCCGAGTATCGTGGAAGCTATGACAGGCCCTATCGCGGTCCCTATGTACCTCGCCGAGTTGAGGAGCCCCATCCCCTGACCCTTCGTGGCTGACTTACCCCCGAGCAGATTAGCTGGTAGGCCAGCCTGGATGACCCCGATCCCGACCCTGAATACGATGAAGATGATCGGGTTGAAGGCGAAAGCGGTCGCCTCGATGACTATAGCAGCTAAGATCTGGAATACCGTTAGGGTCCTTCCCGAGGCTCTCTTCGTGAGAATAGGCGTCGCGATGGCGTACGCTATGCCGTTAAGTATGGTCGTGATCGTCGTCCAGAGCAGTAGCGACCCCGAGTCAACGCCGAGCGAGGAGAGGAACCACGGGATCGTCGGATTGATGAAGCCTATGCACGCGTAGGCGCATATCAGCGCCCCGGCGACTGGGAGGATCGACTTCAGGTCAGCGAGGTTGAACTTTTCCAAGGTCTCGGTGGCGTCGGGTTTGGCGGTCTTCATCTTCAGTATGAGCGGGTATAAGGCGACGAAGATCACGCCCTGCATGAGGATCGTCGTGCGGTACCCGAGGACGGAGGCTATCGCACCCCCTATTCCTGGTGAGACCAGGTTACCAATCGTCGAGCCGGCGATCTGATAGCCCAGCTCCTCCCTGAGCCTGTTTTTCGGGGCAACTATGCCAACGACGACAAAGAGAATCGTGCTCAGCCCGCCGAAGAGGCTCTGAATTAGCCTGAAGGCGACTAGCTGAATGACGTTGATGGAGAACGCCATCCCGGCGTAGGTGAGGATGTTCCCCGCCAAGACTATGATGAGGACCCTCTTGGTCCCGACCTTGTCGCATATCCAGCCCCAGATGGGGGCGGTGACCGCCATCCCCCCGAACCAGGCGAAGTTCGACACGCTCGACCAGTACGTCGAGCTGATGAGGGACTCGCCGAGGTCCTTGTTGATGAAGAGGGGCATGAAGCTCTGCATCAGCCCGAAGGCGACTGAGACCGTGAACTGGGCCACAAGGGCCAGCTTTAGGGTGTCCATCTCCCTCATCCACCCAGATAAAGTACCAACCGAAAGCTTCACAGAGGTCAACTCCCTTAGAGGCTCATGTCCCCTCGGAGGTTGGAACGGGGTTCAGTTTTGGGGATTTAAAATATTTGGTCCATTTACAGATACAGGGTTGCGCGCGCCTTAGACCGGCTACCCGACCCTCGCGGACAGGATGATGCTGAAAGTTACATCATTTTCCTCTTCGACCTCGCCACTTCGATCTACATCATGAGCCTGTTGACCAGGGCAAGGCTGATGAGGGAGAATAAGTTCAACGGGCAGGAGGCTAAGGCGCTCGTCTTGATAACGGTTGTCATAGGGGTCGCCCAAGCTCTTTTCTAGGCACCCATACCCCTATCCCTTAGCCAATCGCCAACTTTAACCGTCCCTGAATCATCAATTGACAGGGAACCCAGTTTGTCGGATGACGTCACCGCCAGGGTGCTTGACGAGTACCTTCACGACTCGCGCCAATCCATCAGAGAGGTGGCGAGGAAGGTGGGGGTCTCCTCGGGGACCGTCGCATCGAGGCTCAAGGAGATGGAGGACGCGGGTGTTATACGCCGCTACTCCGCCATCCTCGACTACGAGAAGCTCGGCTACGAACTCACCGCCATAACGGAGATCACCGTCTCGGACGGCAAGATGATCGAGGTAGGTGAGGCCATCGCGAAGCTGAGCCAAACCACAGGTGTCTACAACGTTACCGGCGACGCCGACATAATGATAGTGGGCAAGTTCCGGACCCGTAAGGAGTTGAGCGATTTCACGAAGATGATACTAACCATCCCCCACGTGCTAAGGACGAAGACCCACCTCGTCCTTAACACCATGAAAGAGGACTTCAGCTCCATCCCCTAGGGTGGAAGGTGCGCCCAGGTGAGCATTCGCTGCTGGCGCTCACGTGATTTTTACCCGTTCCCTTACAGGTATACGGCCATGCATGAATGTGGTGATCCCCCGGGGAGTGCCGGTCGCGCGCACGAGGATGAAGGGGGCGGCTCATAAGACTCTGGGAGTGATCTGGGAAAAGAGGCACGCGGGTATTAGACAGCTCTATGTAACTCTTTACGCCAAAATGATTCTCTGATGAGCAAATTACTAATGTCTGTTGCATCTAAAAATAGGCGGTAACTTATCTTGAAGCGCGTCGAGATGCTGTACCTGTCGCAGGAGGACATTCTAGACATGGGGATCCCGCTCAGGGAGATCATCCCCCTCGTCGAGACTGGGCTAAGGGAGCACGGCATGGGTCAGGTGGAGAACCCGCCGAAGCCGGGCATCCACGCCAAATCTGACAGCTTCATTCACGCCATGCCCGCCTATTACAGGAAGCTGGGAATAGGCGGGATAAAGTGGGTGAGCGGCTACCCAAGCAACAGGGAGCTGGGACTCCCCCAGATACTCGGCATCATGATCACTAATGACATGGAGACGGGGGTCCCGACCTCGATAATGGACTGCAGGTGGATCACAGCGGTGCGGACCGCCGCCGTCTCCGCCATCACGGCGAAGTTCTGTGCCTCGAAGGGATCGACGTCCCTCGGGGTCATCGGCTGCGGTGTCCAAGGAAGGATGACCCTCGGCGCCCTCAAGGAGATCGTCCCAACACTATCGAAGGTCAGCGCTTACGACATCAACCCAGAGGCCTCCAAGAGATACAAGGCGGACCTAGAAAAGGAGACGGGGGTCGAAATCACCCCAGTGAAGAGTGTCGAGGAGGCAGCGAAGGGCTCCGACCTCATTCTCACAGCGACGCAGCGCCTTTCCAAGCCGCTCGTGAAGAACGAGTGGTTCAAGCCCGGCGCTCTCGGAATGGGGCTGGAGGCGAGTAGGGCATGGTACGGGGACGCCATACTGAAGGCTGATAAGTTCGTCACGGACAGCTGGGAGCAGACGGAGCATTTCCATGAGCAGGGAGCCTTCCCCGAAGGTATGCCGAAGCTCTACGCCGAGCTCGGGGAGATTGTGGCGGGGAAGAAGAAGGGGAGGGAGAACCAGAAGGAGCGCATACTCGCCATAAACATCGGCCTCGCCCTCGAGGACGTCATCGTAGCGGATTATGTCTACAAGAAGGCGGAGAAGGCCGGGGACTACAAGAAGCTCACGCTTATGGAGCGCGATTTCTAATAGTGTGTCCCTAGCTCTATCCGAGCTGGGCTAGGGCCTGAGGTAGCCCTTCAGGTACTTGACCATCGGCTTACCGAGGGCCTTCTCGACTGGCTCATATATCTCGGGGTACCTGTTACCGTCCCCTACCTTGATCTTCTCCTTGGGGACGTTGACAAGGTAGACCTCGTCCCCCTTCTTGAGGGCGGCGCTGGTGACGGGGTTCCCCTCGCTGTCGAATGTGGTCATGAGGTCGGGGAACGTCGCGAGGCGCTTCCCGCCATTCTCGAGGGTCATATACTCGTTCACGTAGCTGAGCTCCCAAGTCTCCTCTCCCTTGATGGTCATGACGCCGACATCGAATCCTCCCCTCGCCTCCGTCTTCATGTTCACTATCATGCCGGTTTCGATGAGCTCACCTCCGAGGAACTTTGCTGCGGCCTTGACGGCTGCCTCGCCCCTTCTTCGCCTTGATGTAGGCCTTGCCGAGGTCGATCGCCTGCTGGATGGCGCCAGGGGCACCGTGCTCTAGGCACCACTCGACGGATATGGGGTCCCTAGCCATAGCTATGAGGGCCTTGCAGTCACCCGCCATGAACCTGATCTGGTTGCTCGTGCGCTGGAGGGTGCCCCAGGAGACCATCTCAGCACCCTCGGTGGCGCCAGCCTTGACGGAGTGGTAGTCGACGCGATGGATTCCCATGCTCCCCATCATCGCGGTGGGGTGAGCCCTGCCATCCCCAGGTGTGTCCACGACGGGCAGCCCCAGAGCCGCTGCAGGTATCCATCCGCCGAAGCTATTCTGCCCACCATTCTCCGCAGCGATTACACCGTCAAACTCGACGCCCGCCTCCCAGAGCATTTGGACAGCGCGTATGAAGTGGCGCGCCTTCGTCTCCCCCTTCTGCGTGGGGGCGCCAAGCGCCGCGACAGTGATCACCTGCCACTCTGGCGGAGTCTCCTCGGGGGACCAGAGCTCAACACCGCCGAGCTCCATAGCGAGCATCCCGGCAGCTCGCCCCTCTGAGGGCCAGCCGCCACCGCCACCACCGAGGATCGTACCACCTATGGTTAACGCCTCAACATCCTCAACCGTGATCTTCCTTGGCATGAGTATCCAGACTAGAAAAAGCGGGGTTCAAATATAATACTTGAACCCGTGGGTGTGGGTGGCTAGTAGCCGGGGAAGCGTCCCCTCTTCTCAAGCTCGAGGATCGCACTCCACTCGGCCTGCACGTCCTTCTGTAGGAACTCGATCTGCTCGTCGTTCAGGTGGCGGAACCTACCCTGCGGCTTAAGGTACTCCGCGATAGGTCGGAGCTCCTTGGGCTTGAGGTTGAGCTTGAAGTTCCCCTCATCAATTTCCATAAGCGGCCAGGAGCCCGTCTGGACGGCGAGCTTCCCCATCTCCACCGTCTTGCTCTCGGGGAAGTACCAACCCGTGGCGCATGGCTGCTGGATGTGAAGGAAGGCGAGGCCCTTACCCGCCTGGGTCACCTCGACCGCCTTCTTCACCTTCCTCTCGAAGTCGGGGAGGTAACTGAGGCTAGCGGTTGCTATGTAGGGTATCCTATGGGCCGCCATTATCATCTCAAGGTTCTTGCGCCGCACCTGCTTGCCGGGGATGACCTTCCCCGCGGGGGTAGTGGTGGTGGCTGCGAGCAGGGGAGTCGAGCCGCTGCGCTGGATGCCCGTGTTCATATAGGCCTCGTTGTCGTAGCAAAGCCAGATGATTGGCTCGCCGCGCTCCGCGGCCCCCGAAAGGCTCTGGAGCCCGATGTCGGCGGTGCCTCCGTCGCCAGCGAAGCTTGTGATGTAGACCTTGTTGGCCTTGCCCTTATGCTTTAGAGCGCGGTAGACGCCGGTCTCATAGGCGGCGGCCGCGGCGAAGTTGGCGAGTATCCACGGGACGCGGACCGCCTGTCCGTAGTTGACGCCGCTACAGCTCGGCGGGTTGATGACGACCGTGTTGGGGCCCAGCACCTTGAGGAGGCGCCTGACGACTATGCTGGCTCCGCAGCCGGCGCAGCCGTCGCTTCCGGGGTAGATGGGCTCAGCCCACTCGATCTCAATGGGCTTCCCCATGCCGGGCATCTTGTGCTCGACGAACTCGACCTCCTTCTCCACCCTCTTCGCCTTCGCGGCCTGTAGGACCTTCTTTCCCATCATGTACATGTCGTCAATCGGGATGTCCTCCCCGCCCATGCCTGTGACGAAGCCCTGGAGGGGTATCTTGACATCGCTGTTGTAGAGGGCGGACTTCACGTCCTGGAAGGCGCCTCCGCCTCGGGTGCCGTGGAGCATCATACGGTCGACGACGCCTATCGCCTTGACCTTAGCATGCGATCTCCCTCATCTCGACGTCGGGGAAGGGGCGCATGAAGCGAAGCTTGACAAGGCCGATCTTCTCCCCCTCGGAGCGGAGCTTATCGATTGCCCGGCGCCCCGCAGTCGTCATGCTGCCCATGGTGACGAGGAGCGCTTCCGCGCCCTCTGTCTTGTACTCCTCAATGAGTCCGCCGTAGTGGCGCCCGAAGGTCTTCCCGAAGCTCGCGTCAACCTCCTTGATGACGGCCCGGCTGTCCTGGAGTATCTCCTCGTAGATGCGCCTCATGGGGGTATGCATTACAGGAGGGATGCTTGCTGTGGGGAACTTGTCGTTGATGGTGGGGTCCACTGGGTAGGGTGCCTTGTAGGGTGGGAGCCACTTGTCGACCACCTCCTGGTCGGGCATCCAGACCCTCTCCTGGCTGTAGCTGAGGAAGAAGCCGTCGAGGCTCATCATCGTCGGGAGGAGAACGCGGTAGTCCTCCGCGATCTTGTAGAGCTGGAGGGTCATGTCGAGGACCTCCTGGTTGCTCTCGGCGAAGTTGACGAGGTAGCCGAGGTTGAGCTCAGGCATTATATCACTGTAGTCGGGGCCGAGGCTCCAGTACCAGCCAAGGGTCCTGTTGGTGACGCCGAGGAGCAGGGGCGTCCTATAGTTGACCGCCTGGGCCACACACTCGTGCATGTAGGCGAGGCCCTGGCTGCACGTGGATGTGAATACGCGTGCCCCAGCTAGGGCTGCGCCCACCGCCATTGCCATGCAGCTGTGCTCCCCATCCGCGTGGATGTACTCGGCGTCGAGCTCACCGTTCGCGACGAACTCGGAGAGGTACTCTATAATCGTGGTTTGAGGGGTGATTGGGTACGCGGGTATGACCTCGACCCGCGCAAGTTTCACACCGTATGCCAGTGCCTTGTTGCCCTGGATAACGTCGAAATCAACCATTACTTATTCGCCTCCTGCTTCATCTCAATCGCCTTCTGCGGGCACTCGTTGGCGCAGACGCCGCAGCCCTTGCAGAAGCGCATGTCTATCTTCGGCTTCACCTTCGGCTTACCAGTTATGGCAGCCTCGGGGCAGATGGTGGCGCAGAGGCCGCAGGCGACGCACTTCGCCTCGTCGATCTCCGGCATCAGAACGCGCCAGTTGCCGACGTACTGGCCCCCCCTCGTGGTAGTGTCCATGAGGACGAATCCCTTGATCACACTCTTATCCTGGCTCACAGCGTCTTCACCTCAACAGTATCGTACCCCATCTTGACCGCGCCCTTGTTTGTGGCGGCGAGCTTAGCGGGGAACCTCTTTTCGATCGCCTTGTCTATCGACTCGACCTTCAGGAGCCCGGTCGCCTTGGCGAAGGCGCCGAGCATCACCGTGTTGGGGATGGGGCGTCCTATGACGCGCTGGGCGATCCCCGTCGCATCGACGACTGCTATCTTCCCAAGCTTCGCCTTGAAGAGCTTCGCGGCCTCCTCCGCCTTCTTCGTGGTGTTGTATACGACCACACCACCCGGGATCAGACCCGTGGTGACATCCATGATCTCCGGCATCGGCGGATCAAGCACTATCAGGTACTTGGGGTAGTAGATCATGGACCTGGTGGCCTCCGACTCGTCCCCTATCTGGGCGAAAGCGAGGACCGGCGCGCCTCGCCTCGCTGACCCGTACATGGGGAAGGCGCGGCAGAACTTGCCCTCGTATGAGGCAGCTATCGCGATGAGCTCACCGGCAGCGACGACGCCCTGGCCGCCCTGGCCGTGGAGCCTGATTTCCTCTACCATGGTTTCAAACCTCAATAACAGTGACGGGTCGAGGCACGGGACCCGGCGAGGCTAAGCTTCTCTGCCTTGACCATCCTCGACTCCTTGAGACTTTGATTGAACGGGTTATAAGGTTTCTCTGAGTCGGAATATACCATAATTATTCCTAGAGGGTTTCCAGACCGGTTTGCGGGCATAAATGTAAATAGAGAGGCGGGGTTAGCGTCTTCGATAGCCTTGCTGGACTATAAAAAGTTCTACTCGAAGCTGGGCGCCACATTCGAGCCCGGTATCATGAACTCGATACTCCTCCCCAAGCCGGGGACGAAGCTCATCAGGTTCACGGGGGGCAGCTACGACGTCCCGAGCCTCCCCACCGCGGAGGTGAAGAGGATATTCGAGGAGGCCTCCCCCCAAGCATGGGCGGAGATGCTCCAGTACGGCGGAACCGCCGGGATGCCAAGCCTCCTCAAGGAACTGTCCACCTTCATGGCGGGGCATAAGATCAAGGCCGACCCCGGTAAGGAGATCATAGTCACTACGGGTAGCCAGGAGGCCATCGACCTCGTCAGCAGGGTCTTCATAGACAAGGGCGACCAGATACTACTCGGCGCCCCAACGTACCTCCAGGCCCTATCCGCCTTCAGCCAGCAGTACCCCAAGTTCGTCGACATACCCAATCGACGCCGAGGGCATGGACACCGAAGTCCTCGAGGAGAAGCTGAAGAAGATCAAGGCCTCGGGGAAGAAGGCGAAGATGCTCTACATTATCCCCAGCTTCCAGAACCCGGACAGCAGCCTCATGACGATGGAGAGGAGGAAGCGGGTACTGGAGCTCGCGGATAGGTACGACTTCATAATCTTCGAGGACAACCCCTACGGCTACATCAGCTTCGAGGGGCCGATGCCGACGCCCCTTGCGGGGCTCGACAAGTCGGGGCGCGTCATGTACACGAGCACCTTCAGCAAGATGGTCAGCCCCGGCATGAGGATCGGGTGGATCACGGCGAACCCCGAGTTCACGGGCCACATGATCGAGGCGAAGAACAACATAAGCATCTGCAACGACGGCCTCAGCCAGTACGCCGCCGCGGAGCTCTTCAGGAGGGGAGACGTGGAGAGGCAGATCCCGAAGGTGACGAAGGTCTACCGGAAGAAGAGGGACGTGATGCTTGAGGCTATGGCGACGAGCTTCCCGAAGAAGGCGAAGTGGGAGGAGCCGAAGGGCGGCCTCTTCCTCTGGGTCAAGCTCCCGAGGAGCTTCAACACCGACGAGCTCCTCAAGGACTCGGTGGCGAAGGGCGTCGCCTTCGTCCCGGGGAGCCTCTTCTTCAGCAAGCCCGTCCACAACTACATGCGCCTCAACTACAGCCTCCCATCCGAGGAGGACATAGTAACCGGCATACAGGCGCTGGGCAGGCTCCTCAAGGA
>CAWGAT010000027.1:0-7211 GCA_963820555.1 Candidatus Bathyarchaeota archaeon | reverse complement strand
CATGTTCACAAACCTACAACTGGTACCTGCGTGCACGATCTAACCCCCAAGAAGCATTAAATTATGCACACGCGCGCGGCGATTAAACAATTCCTCACCGAGTACGTGGCTGGGTGTGCTATCATCGTTAAGCCCGTCTCATAATGCCCCTTTGAATCAAACCCTGATAATGATCCTGACACTCACGCGTACAAGGTACATGATCTCGATTGCGAGTGTACACCACCCATTTGGAAACCAACCGAAGCCGCACACGCTATGAATGGGTAGCTGACCTCTCTTCTAGTCGCTTAAGATTAGCCTTCTTCACCATGTCCCTGTATTGGTCAATTGTTAGAGACTTGTTGTCAACCGTGTACCACCTGCGTCTAATCGGCGTCATATTATTATCAAAGCCCTCTAAGGCCCAAGTGTCATTTGTCGGTTTGTCCACGACAAATACTCCATGAGTGTAGCAGGCTTGGATGCTGAAGTCTACCCGGTCGTTGATTATCCTCATGTTTCTGCCACATAAGGGGCAGCTAGTTGGCTGGGTCTCCTCTTTGTACACCACTGCAGAGACGTCCTTTACATTTTGATTAACTTGTTTTAATTATTTAATATGAGCGTGACTTAATCACCCAACAAATCAGATAATAACAGCTACGCGGAAACCAAACATGGGAAACCCAAGCAATGACTAAGGCTCAACCTACTCAACGAGAAGAGGGGCTTGCCGCTGCTCTGACCCGGGTCCGCCGTGATGAACGAGGCGTCCTGGGCGACGCCCTTCCTGACTCGGAGACCCCGCTCGTCGAGCTGCCTACTCAGCTCAGCCCAGATCAGCTTATCCTTGATTAGATGGGTAAACTGAGAACTCTTAAATAACTCACTCACGTAGGTGGGTGTGGGAAATGGGTGTGGGAGAAACCGCGAGCATAGACGAGAAGGGGAGAATAATCATCCCAGCCGAGATCCGGAGGACGATAGGAAAAAGGACCTTCAACGTCGAGATCGCGGACAAGGACACAATCATCCTCAAAGCCGTAGAATCCAGTGGAGACCTAGTCAAGAAGATCGAGAAGATAAGACTAACCGGGGAAAAAGAGAAAGCCTCAGTCGATTTCTCGACGGTCAAGGATAAGTACGGTGGGAAACGCGTTGAGGATACTTGACGCCGACATACTCGCCTACGCCCTATACGACGAAAGCCCAGCCCACACCCCCGCGTGGCAGTTCATAGAAAGATCCTTAACGAATGAGATCGACCTCTACGTGACCCCCACTACTATCCTAGAAACCTACAACACACTCTACTGGTTCTACAGGGTTCGACCATTGAAGAGTCTCCTCGAGAAGCTGACTCTGATCATCGAAGGGTTAAAAGTCCTCGAAACCTCCATCAATGGCCTCAAAGTATCAACTGCCGACAACATACCTCTCGACGATGGCTTTCTAATCGCCACCGCCCTCCATCATAGTAAACCGATCATCGTCACGAATGACCAACACATAATCAACAAGGCTCCAAAATATGGCCTGATTACAGAAAACCCCATAACCGAGAAGATAAGGAAGAAACTAACCGAATGGAAGATCGACTCTTAAAGGAAAACAGAGCGAACGAATTGAGCGTTCCAACTGCATAACTCCTAAATGCTTAAATGCTTACATGCCACTACTGATTTGGTAGTGAATCGAGGTAGTGAAATTTGACCTTGGCCGTAAAAGAAGAGCAGGAACGAACCATTTCTAGGGGAGGCAACTCGTCGCTGCTCTATCTGCCAAAGGAATACTTTACGCCAGGCGAGAAAGTGGGTTCACAACTGGAAATAGACTCAGACGGAAACCTCAGAATGGTCTTAACAAAAAGGCTCTTCAATTTCTCTTGCGACGACATAAAGGCGCTTATTGGAAACGATTTTAGTGTGGAGTACGATAAAACAATAGCAGGCACCCGAATTCTCAGTGCCACCAAGGATAGCTTAAGCCTAAACTGCACCAAATCAACTCGTGATCTGGAGCCAACACATGTCACTGTCTCCAAACGGTTTGATCAGGTACAATCACCTAAAGAATATACTAAGCTGACCGATCATGTAAAACGACTAACAAAGCAGGATCTTGACGCCTATATAGAGCCAGAAGGCGATTTAGACTCTCTGAATATCTACAGAAACCCGCAGAGATACAAATTGAAAGACGAGGTTGAGGCAATAGAAGCCCTACGAGCAACTGGCAAGAAACTAGGTTTCTCCGTCATTGTGAGATTTGACAGCAAAAGGAACGGGGCAGATCAAATCAAGGCTGTGCTAAGGGAATTTATTGGCCAAGTCTCTCTTTGATGAGTAGGGCAAGGCTCAACACGGCTTCGTCGATCACTGGCTTCCTATTCAAACCGACCAGAGTCGCCTTGATGACGCCGTTTTGCTGAACATTGCTAGCACCGGTCATCTTCGAAACTGCAACGCAGATTACCGGTATACCCAGTCCCTCGAAGAACTTTCGCCAATCACTTCCATCTTCTACGCTGTCGTCACGGCATAATATTATGGCGTAGTCGGCTTTTTCAGCGATAGTTCTGGATTCATCAGTTATCTTGCCAGGTGCATCGCCGATGACAACAGCATGCTTGGTAGAGGCCTCCACAAACATCGCAGCAGCTTTCTCCGCGAGCTCCGGCGTCCACTCCCTCTTGTAACCCCGACGTTGCTCCCAGCCCTTCGCCCCTTTAATGAACTCAAGAGTTGGACTCGCCAAATCCAAATCCTCCGCATAGGCATCGACTCCAAGCGAACGCAAAGCTCTCGCTAAACTCTCGGACAATGTGCTTTTCCCTGAATTCGGTGGACCACCGACGACTATTCGAGCCGCCAAGGCAACCACCCAACCAAATGGTTCAATCGTAATAAAAAGTTATCACGATCCGTTCTCCAAGAAGCCCACGCGCTCTGAGGTGGGTAGTTGACAATGAATGAAGAAAAGTCTCGCACGGCGCAAGTGTAGTGTTTGTCTTAGGCTTTTCTGTCGAAGTAGATGTTCTTCCCCTTAATCGATATTGGTATGCCCTCGACGTCCTCCCCCTTGAGGAGGCCCATCTTCATCGCCGCGAGGCCAACGCTGCGCATTATCCTGTTGTCAACATTCAAGTCCCCAGCGACCTTCACCGCAGACCCGAGGGCTATGCCGAGATCGATGAGCTTCGCCTGGAAGGGCCACCACTCCCCACTCGACTTACCGCACTCGACACCGATGAGCACCACAGCCCCAGAGGCGCGGACATTAGCAGCATCCCGCCCGCGTCCGATCTCATCCATCGTCTTCGCCAGCCCCCACATCTACCTCCTCGCTGACCGAAGACCCGAGCCAATGCTACTGCAAGAGCTGAAGAGGGAAATGGGTCTCTTCATCGGAGACGAGAGCTTCGTAAAACTAGCGCTAAACGACTGGACCGAGCTCTTCCATGAATTCATAAAATGGAACAAGACTAGACGCCCAGTGGTGATCATAGATGAATTCCCTATGCTAATAGAGTCAAACCACGCCGTTCCCTCGATGTTCCAGAAAATCTGGGATCAGAACCTCAAAAACACGGACATCATGCTCATCCTACTCGGCTCATCCATCGCTATGATGGAAACCGAGGTCCTAAACTACAGGAGCCCTCTTTACGGAAGGAGGACCGCGCAGTGGAAAATGGAGCCCCTCCAACTGCCTCACCTCAAACCATTCTTCCCCAGATACAACGTCGAGACACTAGTAAACGTCTACAGCTGTGTGGGAGGAATACCCGCTTACCTCCAGAAACTCGATCCAGAACAAAGCTTCTGGGAGAATGTGGATCAGAAAATCCTGTCGAAGGGCGAGTTCCTCTATGAGGAAGCAGATTTCCTCTTAAGGGAAGAGTTGCGTGAACCGAGAAACTACTCAGCCATCCTGCAGGCTATGGCACAGGGCGCGCAGAGCTATGGCGACATAATAAACCAAACCAACATGAATAAGAGCATAATTTCAAGGTATACCAGCATCCTCGAGGACCTCGGCTTCACCAAGCGCATCTACCCCATCGGCGCCAAACCCAAACCAAGGAAAGGGCAGTATATGGTATCTGATAATTACCTGAACTTCTGGTTTAGATACGTCTTCCCCAACAAATCGGAACTAGAATCGGGAGATACCTCCCACACGCTGAAAAGAATACGTGAAGACTACCCCAATTACATTAGCCACGTCTTCGAACAAACGGTTCTCGAACTGCTTAAGGAGATGCTGCAAAGGCAACTGCTTCCATTCACCTTCACGGAGATTGGGAGATGGTGGCACAAGGACACTGAAATTGATCTAATCACCCTAGATGAGAAGGAATGCGCAGCGACTTTCATTGAAATCAAATGGAGCAATGTAGGTGAACAAGACTCTCATCGAATCCTCAGCAGCTTAAAGGCTAAAACACCGGAGTTTCTATGGGACCGAAAAAAAGAGTACTACGGAGTTATCGCTAAAAAAATAGGGAAAAAACAGGAGCTACGCAACGAAGGATACATCGCGTTGGACCTCGAAGACTTTGAACAGCTATGAAGTCCAGAATGCTGTATATGAGAACTAGTAGTTGCTCACGCAATCATTTCAAACCAGAGCACCCTCCGTCACCTTAACGTGGGGGATTTCCTTTAGAGAAAAACCATATACGTGGGTAATTTTAGTAGTTGTGGGTAATAAACAATGTCAGTGGTAGAAGTCGACGATCGGGGTAGATTTACCATACCCAGGGAGATCGGTCTGAGGAGCGCGAGAGCCGTCGTCATCTCCGCTGGCACCTTCTTCGTCGTGATACCCATTAAAGGCGACCCATACACGCTGGCGACGAGCTGGCTCCAGACGGGAAAGAACACGGAGGCTCTCAAGGACGAGGCTGAGAGGATGGCCTCCGAAGACGCCGCGGAGAGGGTGAAGCGGAGAGAACGGATATGCTGATCGAGACCGACACCATCTACGCCTTCGTCAAGAGCTCCGACCGGCTCAAACCGATAGCAGATAGGCTGATGTGGAGGATCAAGGAGGGTGAGCTGGGGAAGGTTGCGGCATCACGAGAGACTCTCCACGAGCTCTACTACACCTCCATGAGGGAGGGTGTCTCCCTCGACGAGTACATCAGCAGGGTGGCCGCACTCACATCCATTAGTAATCTAAGGTTCCTGCCGACGACGAGCGAGATCGACCTTCTAGCTCTAACGCTAATGAGGCAGTATAGGCTGACCTCGATATTCGACGCCTACCACGCGGCGACCGCATTGAATCAGGTGGAGGATCGCACAATTATATCGACGGACCATGTCTACGACAACATCCCGGGGCTTACGAGGTTAGACCCAAAGACGCTGGTTGGCTAATATCCTAGGGCCCTTCAGGCTCGCACTCCATCATCATAGAACCACTGCAAAACATGCCGTTCAGTTCTTTGAGTTCCTCAGCGGGGGTAGAGTCGACACAGGTTGGGACGGGTCCGGTATGTCCAACTCCCGACTCTGGATCCTGCGCACGCAATCTAAAAGCCATTCCCTGAATAATTACACACATCGCGCCGGAGTTGGAGGTTGAATCGTAAGCTCAATCCCACGTGGGTTGGTTGATGGTAGATTTAATGTGCCTACGCGTCTTCCTAACCTTGAATTGACGATCCTCCTGTTCAGAGACGACCCCTACATGAGGGAGTTCGACGCCACAGTCGTCAGGGTCGAGGGCAACTTCGTGGTACTCGACAGGACGTGCTTCTTCCCCAGGGGAGGTGGACAGGTCGGGGACACCGGCGAGCTATCAGGATCAAGAGTCGTGGATACGCTCAGGGAGGGAGATGAGGTACGTCACATACTCGAAGACGATATCCCACATTCAACATCGGGCAGCGGATCCACGGGGCGATCGACTGGGACAGGCGATACAGAATCATGCGCCTCCACTCAGCGTCCCACCTCGTCTACTACGAGATGAGGAAGGTCTTCGGGGACGGCTGCAGGCCCGCCTCCTCGGGGCTCCTGGATGAGGTGAAGGACAAATCCGACTACCTCTTCGACGTGCCCCTCGACAGGGTGAAGCTCGCAGAGGTGGAGGAGAGGGTCAACCGGCTGATAGCCGATGGTATACCGATAACCCACGGACAGGAGTCAGATGGGGGGAGGCTCATCTGGAGGGTGGCGCCCTTCCCCCCGATGGAGTGCGGCGGGACCCACGTCAGGAACACGGCCGAGATCGGGCGAGTCTCACTCAAACGTGGGAGCAAACCGGGTAGAGGTAAGGAGCGAATCGAACTAATCCTAGCCCAGTGAACTACTCACCTCTGAAGATGCATGCTTCCCCACTCACCGGCGACTCGCCCAACTTCACACGGCGTGTGTGCATCATCAACTGCAACTGATATTAACATAGGATCCAGTATTGATCTCGATCAAAATGTCTGAGAGAAAATCGATCATATACTTCTCCAAGCCCGGGGAAGCCGACGCCGACGAGGCGATGAAGGCAGCCCTTGAGAGGGCGAAGGAGCTCGGCATCAGAGACATCGTGGTCGCCAGCACGAGGGGGGCGACAGCCCTCAAGGCGCTGGAGATCTTCAAGGGATACAACGTGGTCGTCGTCCCTCATGTCTGGGGGTCGAAGGAGACCGGCACCCAGGAGCTGCCCGAGGAAACCGCGGAGAAGATCAGGTCCATGGGGGGTAGGATCGTCTACGCCGCCCACGCCTTCTCAGGCGTCAACAGGGCGATACAGGCCAAGTTCGACACGATGTACCCCGCCGGCATAATCGCCCAGACTCTGAGGCTATTCGGGCAGGGGATGAAGGTGGTGGTCGAGATATCGGCGATGGCGGCTGATGCGGGTGCCATCCCCGTTGACCGGGACGTGATCGCGATCGCTGGCTCAGGCAAGGGCGCCGACACGGCCGTCGTGATCAAGGCCGCGTACTCGCACAGCCTCTTCGAATCGGTTGTACGCGAGATCATCGCCAAGCCCAGGGAGATCTAGCCGCGGCGAGCGAGAGTCCACGTTTAGCGGTAGATGCAATCCGTGCTGCTCGGTAGAGCCTGCAGGTATTAAAACGGCGTTCCGCTGATTCAAAAGGTCCCAAACCTCCGGTCAACTCAGGGTTGATAAATTTAATTTTATAGGTGAGTCCCCATTCAGGATTGATATTCCCTGTGTCACATTGAATATAATACCTAATCACCATTCTATAC
>CAWGAT010000026.1:0-100452 GCA_963820555.1 Candidatus Bathyarchaeota archaeon | reverse complement strand
TGCCAGTCTAAACCATACTCAAGCTCTTCCTCTGCGCTTTTCACACTTATAAAATAGTCATAATTTAAGCGTGCTTTTATAAAAGAAACGAAAATATTTGGATTTTTATTTTACCTTTAGAATGAATTTTTTACATGGTTCACACTCTGTGGATGCCTTTCTTCACTGGCAATAAACACGCCTTGTGTGAGCGCGCTAAAAGCATGAATCATTCAATAATCTTATCCTCACTTCACGCTAACTCCTTACAAGTGATTGTTAAATGGTTGATCTAGCTGAGATTCAGGCCGCCTACTACATGGTGGCAGCAACCGGAGTACTAGTAGCAGCGGTGTTCTACATCTACAACCTGAGGATAAGCCAGAAGAGCCAAGATCTCGCGCTAAAGTCGCAGGAGCAGACGCTTGAAACCAGGCAAGCGCAGCTCTTCATGCAAGTATTCCAGCGCTTCAACGAACCGGACTTTTTCGACAAATATACTCATTTCCTGAGTTGGAAATGGGAAGATTACAACGACTATATGTCAAAGTATGGCCAGAAAACCAACCCAGAAGCTTGGTACTCGGAAGGATCGGTTGCCGCGTTCTTCAACGGCGTGGGCCTACTACTCTACATGAACCTACTCGACATCAAGTTGATCTACGGATTACTGTTCATACACATCAAGTTCTTCTGGGAGAAGATCAGACCAGTATCATATCAGATGAGGGAACGACTTCACTTTCCACAGATTGATGAGTGGGTCGAGTATCTATATGAAGAGTTAATGGAATACGATAAGAAACACCCTCGCACCATTAAGTTGAAGACGCCTTCGAAAAACTAATGGGGACTAGTTTTTCCTTAAGTCTTCTTCCCCTAAAATTTTATTACCCCATTCGCCTAATTTCATTTGATTGTTATGAATAAGGTAGTCTCGACAAGCATCAAAGCGGTAATGGCGAACCCCGATCTGATGACGGGTGACAATATCAACGCGCTCACAGGCGGACACGGGGGGTTGACGATAGCGACAGCAAGTGCAGCCAACAGCATCGCCACTGATATTCTCAAGGGAAAAAACATCATGATCACGGCTCAAAACCGCCCAGAAATCGAAGCAGATCAGGTGCTCAGGGGAAGCATAGAGATTGCAAAGAAGGCTGGTGCGTTCGCAGCTAACGCTGCGCTACTGTCCGCGAGTTTGTTATACTTTGCTGGGGCTAACGCCCGTATGGGTTGCCCTGGAGGAAACCGTAAGCTCGGTGCAAGCGCGAGAATGATAGCTGGAGCGGAAAAGGGGGGAGTACTCCTCATCCCAGCGGGAAAATCAACGAATAAGGTAACAGCTTTCCCAGCAGTGCACGCAATATACCATGCGGTAATGGAGGGAAAACTGACGAAGGTCAAAGGAGAGGACCTTCCCCTCCTTGGTCCAATGTATGGTCACGGGTCACTGGCTCAAGACTATGTTTTCCCTGACATCTGCGAAAATGCCGCGCGGATAGGTACTGAGGCTATGGTCTTAGCACAGTCAAACCTTGGTATGAAGCCAAACATGATAGTTTCCGCCATCCTAGGAACTGCGGCTACTATGGAGATACTCCACCCAGACGCGGATTTCGAGATAAAGAGAGATGGCAAATGGGTAAAGACGGATACATCGGAGATGACGGGAAGATACGCCGCTCACACCATCAAACTCCCTGACAAACTTCACTTTAAGGGAACCGGAGAGGAGCTGGACTCCGCTCGTGTAGTTGGTGACCTGGGCCTCATGTTCAAGGACATCGGCACCCCCTCTGTAGTGGGTATGCTACAGTTCGCAGAGATTCTCGCAAGCATTGAGGAACTAGGCAATTTCGGCGCTGGCGTAAGCGGAGGCCCACTTTGTGGCGCAATGCCACATCAGATAGGTGCAGACTGCGTGATTGCCCTGCGAGTTCTATCACAGACAAAGTCCCCAAGCAAAGCAATAGAGGCAGTAAAAATCAATAAAGAAAAATTCCTAGACCCTGAGACCGCGAATATTGCAGCCAATACGATAGCCCGCAAAGCGCATAGCTTTTACTCCGGACCAGTAACAGAAGCCATAATCAAGGCTACCGAAAAGGTAACGCATGATGCCATAGAAAGGCGGGTCGAGAAGTCATACGAGTTACTGAAAACTGGGCACAGCATCTCAAATGTAGTAAAGGGCTTCGAAGACACCCGAAAGAAGACTGTAGAGTCCTCCGCATCCGCAATGTTCAGCGGCCTGCTCGGAAAAGATGTAAAAATTAAAATAAAGAAGATAAAGGCGGGGGCAAGGCTACCACCCAACCTAATAGATTATTACGGCTTCGACCTAAACGCTGACGTAGAACTCACAATCGATAAACAGAAAATGCTACTACGAGGACTGTCACAGAATGTAATACCTGATATCGTCATCAGGGGGAATAAGAAGTACAGCAGCGTTCTACCCCTGGCGGCAATACCTGTGATTGAGTTAATGATGTCAGCGCATACAATAGTGAACATCACAGCTCCATGTGCAGTCGCGTCTGCGATGAAAGTCTCAGACCCAGAATCCGCGGCCTCCGAAGCAGAAAAAGCCGCCTACATAACAGCAGCTATTCCTGGAACGAGATCTAGGGCAAGAAAGGTCGGAGAGCTTGCAGCAAAGATGATGAAGGAAAGCTAAGTTGGGTGAGGAGACCCATTAATGCTGATCTTCGCCACCCTCGACGACCTATCAGGAGTCATCGTACCCCACGCAATTGATGTGTTGATGGAGAGGGGGGCGCATAGTGTACACGTCTCCCAAACCGTGACGAAGAAGGGCAGGGTCGGTCTCCTGTTCATCATCGACATCGAGGAAGAGGATAGGGACTCCATAGGGGAAACCATAATGGCTGAACTCGGAACACTAGGCTACAACGTCGTTAAGACCGAGCACGTTCATTCGGTCAACCAATTCGCCAGCCATAGACTAGTAATCAAATCAGGCAACAGAGAGTGCGTATTCAGAGTCAAAATAAAGGACTCCTCATTCGCCAACGGCAAACACCTAAAATCCGAACCCGAGTTCGGTGACCTATCCACGGTAGTGGATGATGTAAAGAAGGATTTTGATGAAGCGCTCCCCCTAAAGAGGCTGATAACTGAGATAAGGAAGAGCGTGGAGAACGGGGAAGATACCACGACCATCAAGATCAAGTAGATATTGCGCACGCAAATTAGATGAAAATAATTATAGTTTATAGAACATTAAGAATGTCTGTATGTTAGGGTGCTTCATGAGATGAATGTTGATCTAGATGCTGAGAAGGCACGGCTTAGGGAAATACACTCGATCACGCGAGTCAGCGGCTCAACCAACATCGACGTGGAGATGGGCTACATCAATGATGAGACCTTCTTGATACCACCGAGTAGCAAGCCGATTATTGGACACGACGCCGTAAGAAGAGTCATCGAGGAAACAATGAAGACCAAGGTCATCTCGATGGGCGACCCCCGCCGCGGGCACACAGATTTCTGGATATCCTCTTCCGGCGACCTAGCTGTAAATCGAGGCCACTACAAGCTCAAAAAGGAGGATTCAACCAAAGAGGAGGGCTACTATATCACAATTTATAGGAAATTGGATGGTGAGTGGAAGTTACTCGGTGAGATGTGGAACGTACTCACTGAGTAAATTATGCGGAGTCGGGGTAATCAACTGCTTGTTACTTTTTGTTGTTCCAGATTTGCCCGACGAATTTCCATTGGTCATCGACCTTCTTGTATAGAGTCACGTAGTAGCCCTTCTCCTCGACGATGCCGTTTGGTCCCTTACGGGCGATTTTGAATTTCCCCATGTCGTAGGCTAAATCGCCAGATTTCGAGATCCACACCTTCGAGGGACCATGGTCACGATCACCTAGCGAAACGATCTCGGTTTTAACCATCTGCTTAAGCACTTCTCGTATAGTATCTTCGCCAGTAATTATGGGGCCGACGGGGGGGATGACGAAAGAGTCATCCGCCATGTACGACATCTCCTCATCGACGTTTGTTTTGTGGTCAAGAAGCATCTTGGTATGAATGTCCCTTAATTTCCTCTTCTCCGCCTCCAAATCGACGTTCACCAAAACTATTTGTCCCATCATATTTTTAATATTGGAAGATATAGCATTTTCTAATAATTAACGCATATAATTGCGCGCGCGTGGTCTTCACTGATCCCACCCTTATTTTTAATTATCACAAATATAGTAACCCAGCTATACCAGTCTAAACCAAAGTCTGAAGCTCTTCCTCTGCGCCACAACTGAACGCTATGTATCTCAGTCGTTTGAAGACTATCTCAAAGGGAAAAGGCTCGAAGAATCAACCATTGAATCCAAATTAAAGCTGGTCGAACACCTAAGCACCAAGGGCAACCTATGGGACTCGGATTCAATTAGAAAATTCATCTATGCAGCCAACTGGGGTGGGCGAAGAAGGAATAATGCAGGATATGCTTACATGGATTTGTGTAAATGGAAGGGGTTTAAGTTCAAGTGCGCGCGCGGATACGGTACCGAATATAATGGGAATAAATAATAACTGCAAAATATTAAATTTTTTATCCTTTATTTTGTCAATTATTTGTTATTAGTTATTAGTATTTTTATTTATTATTTTTCGATAATTTGCTAGAAAAAAAGCGCGCACACGAACTTTCTACTTACTTAGAGGATACCTACCATACTTTCTTGCAGCATTAAACATAGCGAAAATATTTTCGGGTGGAACCTCCGGCTGAATATTATGTACGGCGCCTAGGATGTAACCTCCGGCTGGGGCTAGATCCTCTATCCTCCTTTTGACCTCATCTCTAACGTCGTCTACTGTTCCAAAAGGCATCACCCTTTGAGTGTCGACGCCCCCCAAGAATGATATTCTATCACCAAAGTCATTTTTGAGTCTCTTTGTATCCATATCTGCCGCTGAGACTTGAACCGGAGTCAAAATGTCGACACCCATCTCCACGAGGTCGTCTATGAAAGGAACCACTGAGCCGCAGGAATGATAGCAGAGTTTTACGTCAGCCTTGCTCTTGATGAACTGATACAGCTTATGATGTCTAGGCTTAATCAAACTTCGATAGATTGCAGGTCTGATTGCTGGGCCCTTTTGCTCAGCCAAATCATCGCCTACGAAGACTATTTGAACGTATTGACCCACTGAGTCGAGAAATCGGTCGAAGAAGGCCATGTGAAACTCAAGAATCTTATCCATTAACTTTTCAGCGAATGTCGGATTACGATAGAGGTCGAAGGTAAATTTTGGCAAGGACCTAAGATACCATGATTGTTCGTAGATGGACCCTACGAGAGATGTAGCCAGAGCGTAATCAGTTTCCTCATACAGCTTCTTCGCCTCCTTTTCTAGACCTTCAAACCTCCCAGCGTCCGTAGGGACGGGCCATTGGTAGTTTTCTAGGTCTTCGAGGTTTGCTTCTTGTAGAGGATGATCGACCATATCGTACCAGTATCCTCCGGGCGGTCTCCTCAATCTGATCCCCCATTCGTCTCTGAAAGAATCATCGGAGTATTCGATTGGTCTCCAGTCCCTCGGAGCCTTTGCGTAGATGAATCGAAAATCAACCCCAAGTTTCCTGAGCACATGCTCGTCAGGTTCAACGATTTGTTGAACTCGGTCAACTAATCGTGGTGATGTGTCAACGATTCCTAGGTACCTGCAGAGTTTATCATAAGCGAGCTTTGAGATGCCCGCGTGATTTCCGCACATAATCACTGGAACTCTATCCGCCTCACGGTGGTCAAGAACTTTTAAAACTCTCTCTCTTGAGTTCATTAAAGACCGCTCACACAAATTCTAGGTTGTTCAAAGTATCTATACTAGTGGTTCGTAACTATATGAGATACGATCCAGATCGTGCACGCGAGTTAGAAAATACTCCATAGCCTTGTCCTCAGCTCCACCTGATACTCAACCGTGATTTGTAATGGTTGACCTAGCCGAACGCGCGCGTGACGCGATTTTATTAAACTCGGATAATAATACTATTACGAAATGTACATAGTAAACTCGCCCGAACTCGTCAGGGAACTAACCAAGCTAAACCCATTTGACAGGTTCACCGATGGTCGACCAAGGGTACCAGACGACCTGATCGAGCGCATGCAACTTGTCACAACTGAGGAGGCGTGGAGCGTGATGAACGCCAAGGGTTACCGAAACCAATTCGAGGGTGACTGGCTTTGTACAAATCCCAACAGAATCCTCGTAGGTCGAGCCGTCACAGCTGTGATGGTTCCCAGCAGACCAGACTTGAACGAGACAATCGAGGAGCTTGGTAAAGCGGAGCACAGGATAGGTGGCCAGAACTCCTGGGTCATTGACACACTGCAAGGGGGGGATGTTTTAGTCGTCGACTGCTTCGGCAAGATTAAGGATGGGACATTCGTCGGCGACAACCTCTCCACATCCCTAATGACCAGAACAGGAGCAGGGGCAGTGATAGATGGGGGGATTCGAGATTATCAGGGAGTATCAAAGCTGACGAACCTCACCATCTTCTGCCGCGGGCTACACCCAACCGCAATAGCTGATATGACGCTAATTGGAATAAACACCGTGATCCAAATAGGTGGGGCCACTGTGCTGCCGGGAGACCTGGTGCTGGGGACACGAACTGGGGTCATCTTCGTCCCCCCGCATCTGGTGGAGGAGGTCGTCGAGAGATCGGAGGACATCAGGCTACGTGACCAATTTGGTAAAGTCAGACTCAGTGAGGGCAGATACACCCCCGGTGAAATCGACCGAGCTTGGACGCAGGTGATAGAGGATGACTTCCAGAAGTGGCTGAAGACTACGCGGGGTTGAGAAGTTGGTTAAGATGCGTTTCGCCGAGATCTTCGGAGACTGCTACTCCACGAGGAGCCTTACACTCGAAAAGCAGCTCGGCTGCACCGATGTAATAGGCCACGGGCCAACCACGGGGGGTGAGGTTTGGGAGTACAGAGATCTAGTTGAATTAAGGAAACGCGTCGAAGGGTTTGGCTTAAGACTCGATACACTCGAGGACGGCCCGAGGATCGATAAGATAATGCTTGGACTGCCGGAGAGGGGTGAACAGCTGGAGAACTTCTGCAGATCACTCGAGAACCTGGGAAGAGCGGGCATCAGAACAATTAAACCACAACACATGCCCCCGGGTTGGGAGAAGATCATGACCACGTCGGAGTCACCGACGAGGGGTGGCGCCACCACGCGGACCTTCGACTACGAGTTGGCTAAGAACACGCCCCCCACCAAGTACGGTGTGATAAGCGAGGAACAAACTTGGAGCAACTTAAGGTACTTCCTAGAGGGCGCTCTGCCCACAGCTGAGGCGGCTGGGGTCAGGATCTCTCTCCACCCAGATGATCCACCGATCTCACCCATACAGGGATTCGCCAGGGTGCTCAGAAGCGTCGAGGCCTTCGACCGGATGCTTGAGATCTACCCAAGCCCCAACATCGGGTTACTATTCTGCCAGGGCTGCTTCGCCGAAATGGGTGCAGACATACCCGCAACTATTCGCCACTTCGGGAAAAGAGGCAAGATCTTCTTCGCACACTTCAGGGATGTCGAAGGAGTTGTTCCCCGGTTCCAGGAGGTTTTTCACGGCGAAGGGCCGACGGATATGTTTGAGGCCATGAAGGCGTACTATGATGTTGGGTTTGATGGTCCGATTAGGCCGGATCATGCACCGAAGATGGAGGGAGATGAATTATACGTGGAAGGGAAACAGGGTTATTATTTGCTGGGCAAAGTCTACGCGTTGGGTTATATGAGAGGCCTTGCGGAGAGCGTTGAGAAAACATATCAGTATAGCTGAACCTTCGCACACGTGTAAAAAAACGGTTTCTTCGGTGGTCGCGCGCACAAGTATACATTAACCAAAGAGAAACATGGCGAGGCACGCGCGTTGAAGGTTTGAAGCTCTCATGATTCACCAAATAATTCACCGGTTCATCATTGGATAAACTATCTATTGATTCTTAACTCATACGCGCGCTTTGGTTGATCGTTAGCGCCACAACATTATTGATTCCGCCCAAGTGTCGTGTTTAACTCTTCAACTCTTTCATCGCCTTCTCTCGGGATACGTTGATCGGGGGCACTTTCATCTTCTCGAATTTATCCAGGAATCTACATATCCAGTCAACGTACTCATTCATCAGCCGAATAGAATATTCCATGGTTATCTTCGAGTAGTCCTTTGTCCCATGTTCATCGTCCGGGTCCGCCTCAGTCATAGAACCCGTATCAGTAACATCCGCTGTTTTAAGTGGGAGCCGCACAACGCCGCCGTCAAACTCGGCCAACCCCGCCCTGAGGATCTTGATATCATCATCGAACTGTTTAGTCGGGGAGAGTATCGCGTACTCCATCTTCACAGCTTCGGGCCTGGAGGCCAACATGAAGGCTGTCTCAGCGTATCCCGCGTGGGCCTCGAAGTTCTGGTTGAAGATTTTTCTCCTGCCCCACGATGAGAACCATTCAACTATCGACCCGAGCATGCCAAAGTCATCCCTCGCCCTCTTCAACGCCGCGGTGATTGCGGTAGTGTTGCCTCCATGCCCGTTGATGAAGAGGACCCTGCCTATTTTATGGCGGTTCAGGTTTGCTAGAATCTCATAGATTACCTGTTCATAGGTTGATTCGTCGAGCGTGATGACTCCTGGGAACTCCTTGTGGTGACCAGAGACGCCGTAGGTTAACACTGGGAGGACCAGTGCATCCGATTTCTCGCCGACACGTTTGGCGATCTCCCATGCCTGTATCCAGTCAGCGCCTACGCCTAGGTGCAGACCGTGCTGCTCTGTTGCACCCACTGGCACGATTGCTACCTTTGTTTTCTTTATTTTTTCTTCGGCTTCCCACCACGTCATGTTTGAAAGTTCATAAACCATTTTTATTCAAGGGAATATTTTGGTGAGGAAATAAAAGAATCCTTGGATATCATATTTCGAAAAAATGCGCTAGCGAACTCAGGATAAGATTATGGTCCAAACCCAAACACACGCGCGCGCTAAAACAGCTTAAATTCCCACAACTACAGACACGAAAACCATGAAAGAAGTCAAGGCCTACCTAGCCAACCAACTCGGATTCTCGGAGACGGGAAAATACATCCTAGAAAAGCTGATAAAACCAAAGATAACAGAGATCGGAATAATAATAAACGACCCATTCCAGGAATGCGAGAAAGAGCTAGACACCAAATACCTAGAAAAACTGGAAAAACACCAAGACGTCACAAACTACTGGGATAAATTCAACAAAAAAGTAGCTCCGATAAACAATAGACTCATGCAGAACTCCGACTGCCAGCTGGCAATCCTCGACGGCGGCCACGCAGTTGACGATGGAGTATCCTCCGAAGTTGGCTACTATGCCGCGTTAAGAAGGGGACCCATATTCGCACTCAGAAGCGACTTCAGACGCGGGGAAAACTTAGCCACCAGCATAAACTCACAGGTATTGGGGTACATCATTGGAAGCGGCGGGAGACTGGTAGACACACCAAGCCCAGTGTTCAGGGAAGAAAAATACCCCATAATAATGACTTGGCTTTCCCAAGTAAAAAAATGGCACGACGACTTCGAAGATAATGATAAATGACCTCGTCCAACACACGCGCATGAGATTTGTTAACTTTCATTACATTTTCCTGCGCGTGCGAGCAGAGAACAGCACTCTAACTGCGCGCGCCTATCTTCAATGGAGAGTACGCGCGAGCGCGATGGTACCATAGTTCATGCGCGCGGCCATAGCCTTATCCTCACTTCACGCTAACTCATTAACCATGAATTGATTGGTTGACTTAGCTCTGCTCCAGTCTGTGAACTACATAGCTGGGGTATTAAGAGTATGCGTGGCAGCAAAATACTACGTTTTGAACCTGCGAGCGAGCGCACGACGTATATTTACGTGTAAATTACTTCGAAGATGTAACCCTGAATTTCTGTAAAATCTTATATCGGCACTAAGCTGAGGGAACTAACTGTGGTTGTTTTGCTTAGGGAGACTTTGTTCAGCGAACTTGCCCAATGGACCCTGGAATTCAAGAAAGTCAAGGCAGGGGATGAGATTCTTATTTGTGTGAGCGCGGACACTGACACGACTAGGTACAGCGCCCTCGTCACCCATGCTCTCGCGATCGGAGCCGTGCCTCATGTCATGGTGATCAACACCCCAAAGGAGGTCGTTGGGCTCTGGTCACTAGGGAGGGGCGTCAGACTCCCCAAGACCGTAGCTGCTGCCCTTAAAGCTACTAACTACATCTATTGGTTCTGCGACTGGGACCCCGCCTTCTGCCAGGAGTTAAAGGATGCAACCGCGGGAGGCACCCAGTTCCTCTTCGGCTGGCCGCCGGTCTTAAACGAGGCTGTTTGGCACATCAGGGACTACGATCCTCGTGCCCTCATCGATAGATCGCACAAGTGGGCTGATATGTTCAACAAGTCTGAGGGTAAGAAGTTCCGTCTCATCACCGACGGTGAGGAGCTGATTGGCACTACAAAGAACTTCTGGGGTTTCGGGCCTGGAGAGGGGAAGGCTGGCTGGAGCCAGTGTGAGTGCATGTCCACCGGCTTTTTCGGCGACGTCAACGGTGTCCTGAATGTCGATTGGATAGGAGTCTGCAGTGATGTTCTCCCCGGAAAGAGGGCGAGGTTCACAGTTAAGGACGGTGTGCTCGTCAAGTCGGAGGGGGAGTTGGGCGAGATGTTCTGGAAGATTCTTAGGTCCCTCGACGACCCGAACATCTATAAGATGTGTGAGCTTGCGGTGGGCCTCAACCCACTCACCCGCAAGGGCGTTTCAGCTCTAGGCGCCCCGAACATCCCTGCTACTGTCCCTCCATATCACGAGGTTAAGATGTCGGAGGGGACTGTTCACACCGCTTGGGGAGACTCTGGCGGCCGCTCCGAGCCTGGCACCATTGCGAAGCTCCATATCGATGTCGTATCCTTTAAGCCGACTCTTTACATCGACGGTAAGAAGTATGTCGAGGACGGCAAGCTGCTGTACTGAGCTCACGCGTGCGCATCCTCCCCCCACTCGATACTCGTAAAATCTTAACCCAAAGTTTCTTTGGCATAAGCCTCATCTGACGTGAAGCATTTTGGTAGACGAATAGCTTATCCTTACTTCCACCTGATACGCTCGCGCATCAGGAACGGGGAGCATCAGATACTTGAGATGCTAATCAATGAGGAGCCCTCCTCTTCGCGAAGTATCTAAGGAATGAGATGCAGAACTGGGAGCCGAGAGTACCCGGAAAGTAGAGTGTGCACTAAGAGCGCAATAAAACAAAAAAATAATGATAAGATCAAGAAAGAACTACTATTTCAGTTCTAGCGTACTCGATCATGGCTGGGTCTATACGGTAGAGTTCACCGGCAACTTTACCGAACTCGTCCGTAGGAATGTCTGACTCAATACCGATAACAAATTGCTCAACCGTTCCGTATGGATCGCCTAGGAAGAGAACCTTCGCACTATTCTTCTTGCAAATTTCCTTAACCTCTGATAACCAATTTGATACGAATTTGTCGTCAGTCATTTCCTTTTTTAGGGCTTCTCGGGACTCCTTTACATACCAGAGATAAACGAACTTCAATTTTTTCACCAGTTTTTCAAGTTTTGTAAGATCCAGCAATTCACCTAATGATATATTATTACGCCTTTAGCGTCTAAGATGCCTGTTGCCAGGTCTACGTAATAAGTGCCCATTTTCTGTATGCCTTTAAATGCACCTGTGCCTTGTGCTCCTCTAAAATAACCCTCAGATGTGCCTGTAAGTCCTCCTGTAATCTTGGCGATAGCATAGCCCGATAGGGTATTCTTACCAATGAATACCGTCCAAGTTCCATAACAGATTCCTTCTCCAGTCACCGTGTTCACAGCTATTTGCTTAAAACATATTTCAATTGTCCCAGTGCCCAACGTGCCTACGTATGATCCTGAGAAAGGCAGATCAATAATATGCATAATGCTGCCAGAAACCCAAACTTTGCTAGGGTTGCCGCTCGGAGCGACTACGCAATGCTCCCAGTAGGGTGCTTTGTTTATTGCCATGACTGGTGAAATTGCACTCATCGCCAGAAATAGTAGGGCAATAGTAGGTATCACAACTTTTCCATTTATACGTACTCGCGCAAGTTTAACCATCATTCATCTCGCCCGAATCAAGAACTCCCACAAGACCGAGATAAAACGGCCTTATAGTCGACTATAATTTTTATACACAAAATATAATCTTAATCTAGGGTGAGACACGCCTTGGAGAAGCTCTGCAACCTGCTCTTCGAGCTGTCAAGCGAGGACAGGCTGACAATGCTAACGCGCCTCAGAGAGGAGCCGATGAATCTCACCCACCTCTCTCAGAGACTTAAATACACTCCGCCGGAAGCATCCAGAAACGTCTCCAGACTCAGCAAGGCGAAGCTGATAGAAAGAGACCCTGATGGGGTTTACCATCTATCGCCGCTCGGCGAGGAGGCGCTGAGGCTGCTCGACGGGTACCGTTTCCTCTCCGAACACTCCGAGTACTTCTCCACCCATACCCTTAGGGATATACCAGGTGAGTTCATCGACAGGATTGGTGCCTTGGTCAACGCTGAGCAGCCGAGGGAGATCATGTCGATCTTATCTACGGCTGAGAAGATGATGGCTGAGGCTGAGGAGTATGTGTTCACCATCGCGGACTCATTCCCTATGAGCTGGATCCCTTGGGAGATCGAGTCCGTCATGAGGGGTGTAAAGAACCTAACCATAAATCCACGCGACTTACAACTGTCCAATGAAATGAAGGATGTGATTCGCCGCGAGAGGGTGGTTCTGGCGGCTGCGGGTGTGAGTAAGCTTCTCGAGGAACGCTGCCTGGATAGGGTCGACGTGTTTCTGATGATGTCTGAGAGGGAGGTTGCAGGTATCGCATTCAGGACCGTTGGCGGTGGCTTTGATCATATGCACTTCTCTGGGGGTGATAGGAGGTTCCATGGGTGGTGTAAGGATCTCTTTGAGTATTATTGGGCGCGGTCTAGCTTAACTTAAAGAATCAACATAAAAATGTGTTCAGGAGTCTTCGCCATAATAATCTTATACTCACTTCCACTTGATCTTCAAAAATCTTATCCCAAATTTACTTTGGTATAAGCCTCATCTTATCCAATTCTGAGTTTTTCTATGAGTTGAAACTCCTTTACAAATGCCTGATCGTAGTTGCTGTCGTCGTGGTTGTGGCGATTGGGTGGCTGGTTTGGGTCACCATCCCCAAGGTGCCCAGTATGGGGTGAAGGTGGTCGCGAGCGGGCTTAATATCCCGTGGGGTCTGGCGTTAGGCCCGAGCGGTGGCCTCTACTTAACCGAGCGCGGTGGCAGGGTATCTGTGCTCCGTGGTGGAGCGATTCAGGTTCTGGCGGTCAACTCACCATACTCAGTTTATCTCAAGAGGTGTAATGTAATTTTTGAAAGAACTGGTCTTCCTCTCCAATCTCTTTGTCACTGAAGGAAAATGTCCGCCTGGCTGAAGGCACGATGATGAGGCTCTACTCGTATGAGTGCTCGAGGGCGGATGAGTTACCTATATAGAGGGCTCAACTTACTGCGTTTTTTTAAGATACATTTCTCGGGAATTATCGGGGAAAGTGTATGAGAGGATCGAAGAAGGATCTTGAGGTTACGATGAAGGAGAGGGGGATTCGAGGTCAGGGAGGCTATATAGGGTGACATACACGTCGAGTATGGGACCTTCGGTGAAGACTTCGACGTGACTCCACTTCTGAAGGGGCTTCCAGGTAACATGGATCAGACTCCTCACTGGGGGTACGTACTTAAAGGTGAGATGGTGATGCAGTATAAAGATCACAAGGAGACTTTCAAAGCCGGCGACGTCTACTATACTCCACCCGGGCACACGGGTGTCGTCAATGCTGGCTGAGAGTATATCGAGTTCAGTCAGAAAGACCAGTATGCGAAGACCATGGGGGTCATCGCCAATCACATTGAGGCCATGAAGTGAATGTTAAAGTTGTAAAGTTCGCTGCTCCCCCTTTTTTCAAGCCCTCTTGCTGTTTCTGTTGGGCTTGTGCCTCATGCTGCTATTGAATACCACAAAAACGGGTAATAGTCAAGGCTATAGTACTCGCTGCCTTGATCAATTCATCGACTGGAACATTCTCATCTGGTCTGTGGCAAAGCCTCACATCCCCAGGACCAAAAAGGACGGTGGGTATGTTGCCTACATTTACTAGATGACGCATGTCCGACCCGTATGTAACTCCCTCGTAAATCGCTGATGAACCAGTCGCGTTCTCATACGCCTTTGCTAATGTTGTTGATATCCTGTTGTCCATCGGGGTTCTCGCGGGGTTGAACTGCCCCCCCACCCACTCGATCTTCGGCGGGTGAATGCTCAACCAATCATCCGAACCCGCGGCGTTGGACACGGCGTCCTCGAATGCCCTGTGGGCTTCATCAACGTCCTCGTCGACCCCTATCCCGTATCTTCCCTCGAACACCAGCTCCTCCGGAACCGAGGAGGGCCAGGTGCCACATTTGACAACGCCAATGTTGAGGGGAATAGGCAACCTGTAACGGGAGTAGAGAGGGTCCCTCACCTCGGAGTTCCGCTTAGCCTCGAGATTCATCAGCGCGTTATAGATGGGCATAAACTTGTCGAGGGCGCTCACCCCCTCCTCCCGCACACAGGCGTGAGCCGATAAACCCTTAATTCTCATCCGAAAGCAGTGGGAACCCGCCTGCGCCGGAGCCACCTTCAACTCGGTTGGCTCCATGATGATGGCTCCGTCTGCTTTATAGCCTCGAAGAACAGCAGCGAGTGCGCCGACGCCCCCATCCTCCTCGCCCACGACACTCTCCACCATTAGACGCCCATCTAACTCGACGCCCGCGTCTCTCACCGCCTTGACTGCGTGGAGTGCACAGCACAAGCCGCCCTTCATGTCAACTGCGCCACGGCCATAAAGCCTCCCGCCCTCAACTGTGCCCACCCATGGTGGGTGTCTCCAGTTCGACTCGTTTCCAGGTGAAACCACATCGATGTGTCCATTCAGTATGAGGCTCTTACCGCCGCTTCCACCCATCGCTCCTACGACGCCGAGACCTTCCTTCCTATCTACCCCCATGCTGAAGTGGGGGTTCCTTCTGAGGGCGTCTAGGTCGATTTCCCAGACATCTACATCTAATCCCACCTCGCTCATCAGAGAGGCGACGAAACGCTGGGCGGCGCTCTCCTCACCGGTTACGCTGGGTATTTCGATAAGGTCACAGACGCTTTTGACGAGGCCTTCGACGTCCAGAGATCCAAGAACTCTCTCCTCGACGCTATTCATTGACCTCACTTCCCTGAACGGAGAATCGGGCGGGTGAGACAGGTTGGCCCACCCTCAGTCTTCAGCGAGATCTCAACCCCCCTGTAGGTCAACACATCGCATCCCGCGTCTCTGAGTAGCCTCTCGGTTAACTGGTTTCCCTCAGCGATTAGGGCTTTGCCAGGGGCAAGCGCAAGCACGTTTGTGCCCATGGTGTTAAACTCCGCCTCCGGCACGCTGAGCAGCGTAACACCCAGCCCCCTGAGTAGCCTCCAGAAGGGTACCGGTATTAGGGGAGGGTAGACGACCGCGAGGTCGCTCCTAACGAAGCTTATCAAGGACATGAGGTGGAGGCAAGCCTCCGGCCCCCCGAAGAAAGGGAGCTCAACGGGTGTTACTTCGACGCTGAGGGGGTTCATGGCCTCCCTGATCTGGCGGAGTCCTTCAGCGTTGGTCCTGAAGCCTTGCCCGACCGCCAGGTTCCCCTCGTTGAGCCAGAGGAGGTCGCCACCCTCCACCGTCGCCTCACCTGAGACGGTGTAGTGAATTGGTATGTTTAGCTGCTCTAAGCGACGCTTCATCGGGGCCTCCTCACCCTTCCTTAACGGCTTACCCATCCTGAGGATTACGGCGCCCTCCTCGGTCACGATGGCTGGGTCGTAGGTGAAGATTGAGTCCGCGTGGCTGGGCTGAGGCTCAGGGTGGTATAGGACCTCAGCTCCTGCCTCCTTCAGGATTTCGACGAATGCATCGTGCTCGCGTCTGGCCTCTTCGAGGTTTGGTGAATCTAGGTAGTGCCATTTTTTGTAGTCTTTTACTGCGAAGTGTTCGTCGGGGCGCTTCACTAGCACCCTCTTCAGTGGTGTAACCATACTCTGACAACCGTATCCTTTTCCCATCTTCATCACCTTGAACCAGAATACAGGTAATTAGAGAACAATACGGCGACCACGTATATCTATCCACCCGCGCGTGTTCGCGAGGCTCATTCCCCCTACTTAAGTGACAGGTGGCTCAAGATTTTTAACCAAATGGGCAGTAGGCGTTCCTTGACTTAGTGGCATATATCAAGTCCGAGCATTGAGGTTAGCCAATTGGTGCCGTGCATCGCAGCTGTTTATTATTGTAATTTATCGTACACTAAACGACATTGGTGAAGTTTTCGTTTTGGCTTCTTCAGTGCGGCGAGTCTCTCGTAGGCCTCCTCTGAGATGTTGATGTTCTTAGTATCCATGTCGTTCTCTGTGTGGTTATGTGTGTTTACGCTTTTGGGGATTACAATTGACTGGTTTAGTGCTTAGAATTCGAGGTCGGGCGCTAACTTTAGAGCATTAGGTCTCACTCGACAAAAATCGAGGTCTTTTCAAAATGATGATCAGCACATCCTTTTTGCGAAGGCGTCAAACCCTGAGTCGAAGCTAGCTATCATGTCTATGCCGTACGTCTTCATTAGCGTCAGTGACGTGCAGTCTGTGAAGCTCAGTGTTGAGTCACTGAATCTTCTGAACAACGTCCATGCACCCCCGAAAGTTGTAACGTCGATGTTTAAGATCTTGGCGAAGGGTCGTCTCTTTTCCCCCAAAATGGTGGCGCCTAATGACTCTGCTAGGGCATGATTCCCCGTTCGGCTAAGCGTGAAGGTCACCGCCTCATCGAAGATATACTCGGATGTATAAGCAGCGCCATAATCGCCTCCAGCGATCGAGCCCATGATCTCCTTCGCAAGGCTGTGTCTAGCGTCACTTTTGTTGTGGAAGGCAACGAAGACTCCTGTGTCGATGAAGACCTTCAACGAGCCTCGCCGGTCCTCTCTGTGCAGCCTTCACCATATAGTTTTTTATCTATTTCATCTTCCTTAGTCTCGACGCCCCAATCGGTTGGCTCACTCATAAGCTGGTCTAGTTCATCGGAGCTCAGGGGACCAATATTCTCGACCGTTTCCTCAATAAGCTGGTCTTCCCTTCGCGAACTGAACTCGATCATTGCTTCAAGCAGTTCCTGCTGGGTTATCTTTCTACCCATGGCCAGAGTCACCCTCGCCTGGGCCTTGTCGAGGAGCGTCTTAGCCTCCTCGCTTAGCTTCACTGAGCCACTCATACATGTAAGTAGAATTTTCTACTTATTATCTTTTTCTTATTTTAATTAAATTATTAACTTTACAAAATGGTCCACGACTTTGATAGATCGTATTCGTGTTTAGAATTCGAGGTCGATTGCTTGCTCTCGACTTGTTAGCTCTTAGACTTATTATTTTATTGAATATAAATGACGTCTTACAGGTGGAGCTGATCCTCTTCATTATGTCATCTTGCTCCACACTGTCTGTCGTGTCTTTGGAATTGCCTAACCGCGTCTTTCTTCCAAGGAGTTTAGATGCAAGGTTTTACACTTCTAATCACAATTAATTAATCGGAGGGTCACAATGGGCGAAAATACGCTGACGGAGAAGCTAGCCGGATTCATCTGCGGCGTCGAGTACCGAGACATCCCGGAGAAGACGAAGACCAAGGCGAAGCAGTGCATCCTTGACTGCTTCGGGGTAGCCCTGGCTGGTTCCGCGGAGTCGATTAGGAAACCAATTGAGGGGTACCTCAGGAGGGTCCATGGCAGGGATGAGGCGACGGTGATCGGCCTCGGCGTTAAGGCCTCGGTACCCCAGGCCGCGTTTGCTAACGGGGTGTTCGGCCACGTCCTCGACTACGATGACACCAACCAGATGTTCGTGGGACATGGCACCGTGGTTATCCTCCCCGCGATACTCGCCCTCGGCGAGGCCGCCGAGCTGTCGGGAGAGGACGCGTTGACGGCGTACATGGTGGGGACCGAAGTCCAGTGGAAGCTGGGTGACGCTCTAGTGACGTCGGGGAACCACTACGCGAAGGGGTGGCACTCCACGGGGACCATTGGGACCCTCGGGGCCGCGGCGGCCGCGGGGAAACTGCTCGGCCTCGACGTGGACCAGATGACCAACGCTCTGGGGATAGCCGCCTCGGAGGCGGGGGGATTCCAGGAGCAGTTCGGGACCCACTGCAAGTCCTTCCACGCCGGGAGGGCCAACGAGAACGGCGTCAACGCTGCCCTGCTGGCGAAAGAGGGGTTCACGAGCTCGAGGACGGCCCTCGATGGGAGGCTCGGGTACCTGAAGGTCTCCACCGACCGATACGACCTGGGGAAGGTGGGCGGCTTCGGGGACCCCTGGGGGATCATGGAGCCCACGGTGGCGAGGGGGATCAACCTGAAGATGTACCCCGTCTGCGGGGGAGGGGTGGGCAGCGTCGAGGGGATACTGTCCCTCGTTGAAGAGCACGACCTGAGGCCCGAGGACGTCGAGACCGTCGAGTGCCACCTCCGGCCAAAGTACTCCGAGTTACTCATGTACCACGACCCGGGGACGGGGCTGGAGGCCAAGTTCAGCATGGAGTACTGGATGGCGAGGGCGATCCTCGACCGGAAACTGGGGCTGCGACAGTTCACCGATGAGAAGGTCAGGGATCCGAGGTCCAGGGAGTTGGTGAAGAGGGTGAGGCTGGTCCCTGACCCGGAGATGGAGTATCCCTCCTCGAAGGTCAGGATAATCGTGAAGACGAGGAGCGAGGAGACCTTCGACACCATCTACTTCCCACCGAAGGGGACGCCGGAGAACCCGATGACGGAGAAGGAGCTTCTCGACAAGTACAGGGAGTGCGCCGAGTGGGGCGGCGTAGCAGGGGACCGGGTCGAGGAGTCGATGAGTATGATAATGGGGCTGGAGAAACTGGGAGACGTGGGCGCTCTCATGAGGGCAATCCATTAAAGCCAAAGTCTCTCTGGAGCCCGAGATCAAGCTACTCTGATAAAGTAATTCAGTTTCGCTGGGCATTCAGCTTCTCATCTATGATCTTCTTTAACTCCTCGTACCTTGGGAACCTGCTCTCCACTACGACTGCCCCGTCGATGAACACCATTGGCGCCCTAACCCCGTCGCACAGCAACTCACTGACATAGGGGGGATAGCTGCTCATGGGCCTCCGGGGACTCATAGTGTCGACCTCGAACTTGACGTCCTTGAATTCTTCTCTCAGCATCTTCATGATCTCGTTCTTCTCGTTGATGGAGTCCATTATCCTCTGGATAGACTGCTGTGACATCATTCCGGGTCCACAGCAACAGCCGCTCGTGGGATCAGAGTCCCCTATCTCGACTTTCATTTTTTTCACCTTGGGTTCTACAGGGTAATCGGCTGAAGCAACCTCTTCATACCCGCGGCATCTGCGTATGGGCAGTTCTCAACGCTCTTCTCGCCAATGAACACCTTTGAGGCGAAGGCATAACATCCGCTCTCGCCACACTCCTTACAGTTTGTCTGGGGTAGCGTCTTATTGAGGACCATGGGGCTCAGCTTCTTCTTCTCCTCGATGAGGTCGTATGGAATCTTTGGGTGGGCTGCCTGATAGGCCAGGCAACAGTTCAATAGGTCGGTTATCTTCTTCTTTAGATCCTTCAGCTCGTCATCGTCCTTGATGAACGTCACCGCCACCTCACCGTTGTAGCCGACGACCACGTTGTGTCTATCGAATGAGTAGCTCATGGTCTTGGCGGACTCGGAGTACCTCGCGTTAGGTACCGCTAGGAAGAGGATGGGTAGTACGCTCTCCAATTTCTTATCGGTCTTTGCCACGATCTTGAACCTCTCTGGTTCCACTAGGCACGGTGATCTGTCGACTACCTCAAACTTTTCTATGTAGACGCCTTTGAACAGGAGCCGCAGAAGTTCATCTTTGCTCATGCTCCGCCTCGCACCCAGAGTGATATATATATATTTAAATTATTAAATGTAGTATGCGCGCACGCACCAAGATAGCTGCGTGAAGAGCTGGGCCTTCCTGTTTTCTATGGTATTGTCTCATGTTGAGGACATTGTATGCCGCTGCTATGAGTACTCCTGTTGCGACCACAATGAGGTAGGCGGCCTGAATCTCAGCTAAGTCAACCATATAATCAGGGGTATTGAGTTAGCGTAAAGTGAGGATAAGATTATTGACTTGCGTTTAATTGAACAATGGTGACTCGGCAGTAACCATAGTTTAGAATCCAGACAGATACTTTCCCGTTCGTCGTCTGTTTCGTGTGTGTGGGGGGATAAGACTATGGGCCACCCACACACATCATTTGTTGAACTCTGCATGCGACGATCTTTAAAATGGAGTAGAGTTTAATTTGTTATGTGAGGGATGAGGGGTTTGGGTAAGGCTTTGGTTGTCTATGATAGTGTATATGGTAATACAGAGAAGGTTGCGAAGGCTTTGGCGAAGGGGTTGGGAGATAGCGGTATTGATGTCGACACACTGAGGGTTGACGTGGTAAAGTTTGATGAATTTAGCAAGTATGATCTGTTGGTTGTCGGTGGACCTGTTCATGCTTGGAGTGCAACGAAACCGATAAAGACATTTCTTGAGCGCTTGAAGACTGTAGAAGGCTTGAGTGGAAAAAAGGCGTTTGCCTTTGACACCAAGTTGAGTAGGAGCAGTTTGGCTGGAAGTGTTGGAGGAAAGATTGAGGGAAATTTGAAGGGTCTGGGCTTTGACGATTATTAAGCCTCATGCTACGGCGGTCGTAAAGGGTAGGGAGGGGCCGTTAGAGGAAGGTGCGGAAGAGGCGTTCACTCAACTCGGTGCAGAGTTAGCTAAGATGATGTAGCCCAATCTCATGGAGACTAAGTCTATACGCTGAACCGCAAATCGCACACTTATCCTCGTATTTTAAAAAAGTCGCGCGCGATTGTTTTGGCGTGCGCGTACGATTTGAGCACGTAAAGAATCAAAAAATGTGCGCAAATATGCGAACATTTTCCCCTAAGAGTGTCGTGTCTTTTACTGTTTGATCGCCGCGTATAATACAGCTAAAAAAAAATGAGTGTTGAATCAAGGATATTTGTTCTTTTAATAATATACGAGCGCGTTCCTCTACATCTTAGGTACGATTTATTTAGAACGATGAAAAAAGTGAGGCAGATGGGATCCGCAGCTACTCCAAGACAACCTCATGAACTGGAAACACGCTGGCACATCTCAGTAATCCCACTCTACATGGCGATCGGCAGCCCCGGACTCCTCGCAACCCTGCTTGCCCTAACCCTCGGCGCGAGCATAGCCGAAATCGGGGCAATGACAGCCGCAGGAGCCATCGCCACATTCATATTCTCCATAGTATGGGGAAAACTATCCGACTTCTCAGGAATACGGAAAAGATACCTCCTATTCTTCACCATAGCCCTAGGCCCAATCTTCCTGATGCTAAGCATGGCAAACTCGGTTCAACAGATCATCCTAATCTACACCATAAGCTCCGCCATCACCGCCGGCGTAGCCCCAATAGCGGTGATGTACACCGTGGAGTGCTGCAGACTCGAGGACTGGCAAGTTGGAGTCGCGAGGTACAGCTCCATCGCAAGCGTAGGCAACATCATGGGACTCCTAGCCTACACGCTCACCGCCCCGTTCCTCGAGACGCGCTGGCTCTTCTACATCTCATCGGCAACATGCTTCTCCGCGGCCCTCTTCCTCTGGATGATGGGAAGAGAACCAGAAATTACCCTGACGAGACACCCATTTCCCGTCAAGAGCTTCCGCGACGCGGAAAAGTTCCTATCACCAAGGCCCCTCCTACATTACCTTGACGTAAGGAGAATCAAGCCACCAAAGAACCTTAAGCAGATGACCCCTCTTCAGCTACTCTTCTTAGCCGCCTTCATACACTGGACGGGGATTAGCTTATTCGGCATAGGTCAAATACCACTGATGAAGGCCCTAGGGCTAACCGACAGCCTAATACTCGCCATAAACGTCGTAACCGGCGTCACAGCAGCCATCGCATTCGCATACATCGCCCCACGGATAAAGTCGAGCCACAAACGATCAATCAACCTCATCGTCGTAGCCAGATGCATCCTAATACTCTGCTGGGCCGCACTCCCATTCTTCCTAATCCACCCGATTCCACTCGTATTCATACTCCCACTCATAATCTCCATCGCCTTCAACGTCCTCTACTCCATGATCTGGCTCCCCATCACCAACTTCGCCATCTCACAGGCACCAGAGGATCTTAAAGGAAGCGTCCAGGGAGAGCTCCTCTCAGCGACAGCACTAGCCGGCGCAGTCGGCTCGGCAGCTGGAGGTCTCGTGATGACTGCCTACGGGTACACGGCAGGGTTTGTACTAGCATCGATTATAGCATTACTTACGATCCCGATACTATCTAAGTTTGACATGAGTGAAACAACTTAGATGCACGCGACCAGGAATCACTCTCGAACCTTCCGCCATACAATCACTCAGAGAAATAACAGGATAAGAGGATCCTAAGAAGCCGGACAATGATCGACGGTGCATATACAAGGCGAAGCGCGTGCCGAGAAGAGGAGCCTGAAGGAGCTACTCAAGAGCATAGGCGTGACCGACTGAGTAAGCTCGAATGCGCGACTTAGTCAGTCCTCGTAGCTCGCCCCAATGTACTCAACATACTTACGGTCGCTAAGCTGGAGGGCCATCTCGCTCGAGGGCCTGAGCTGACCAGGGTAACGCCTCACGAACCTCTCCAGGGTCTCCCTCCCCAGGTTCGCGTAGCTGACGTCCATGACGTAGCGGTGACTTGAAGCGTCCTCGACGACAGCGTAGGCCACGAAGCGAGTGTAGTCTACGCGGATTAGGGCGTCACTTAGGCACTTCTCGGACTCACCGTCGCAGTCGAAGAATATCATGTGCTCAGTCGAGTAGAGCCTCCTAAATGCGTAGTCCCTGGTCTCGATGCCGGGGTATCTCTTTCGCAACTCTGCTAGGATCGCAGTGGTATCGATAATGGGCGTGACGCTTCCCTCTGTGTGAAACAGCGGTTATTCTTGTTTAACGTTTCCATGATCCGCCCGCGCGATTGCCTATTCACGCGTTAATGAAGGACATAATCCATAGAAATAGCTAAAATTCGGCATATCTTCTCCGCATAAAGTCTTATTCTATGAGGGTAACTATTTCGTTCAAAGAGAGAGGTTTGTCTTGGAATCTCCAGAATCCCTTAGGGTAGCCAAACGCATAGAGGACTGGAAGCTCCGCCTAATCGACCTAACAAAGAGGAACAAGGCCATCTACTTCCAACCAACCAAGACCTCACGCCTAACGATAACCTCTCCAGATATGGAAACCGTGTACAGCAGACTCGTAGTGAGAGGGAGAGGTTGGGAGATCCAACAACCCCCCCTCACGAAGCCCGGCGAGACATCCCCTAAGATGAGGGCGCCCAAGAGCACCGAGATCACTCCAGAATGGTCGGATCCAAACCAGCTCGACAGAACCCTGAGAAATCTTAGCCGACGATCCCAATCCGAGTACATGGAACGGGGCATAAGGATCCTCTACGTAACATTGGGGCAACTGAAGTGGACAGAGAAGGAGACCAAGCAGGAAGTCGTATCACCCCTGCTACTGACCCCCGTCGAGTTAACGAGAGACTCGACGCGGGAACCATACCAGATCAAGATACCGCCAGTAGAGGATGAAATGCTCGTCAACCCAGCCCTCATGCTAAAGCTGAAGTACGAACACGGCGTCGACCTCCCAGCCCTCTCTGAGGAAGAGGAGCAGACGCCGTCAAGCTACTTGGCGGCCGTCGAAGGGGTAGTAAAGGAGCTCGGGTGGACAGTTGAACCCGCAGTCTACCTCGGACTCTTCAGCTTCGCCAAGCTCGCTATCTACCAGGACCTTACGGACAACCTTAGCCGCATCACTGAGCACCCCACCCTTAGGGCCCTAGCTGGCGTACCCGTCGAGGGACTCATCCAGAGGAGCCTACCGAGGGTGGAGGACTTGGATACCCTCGTGGACCCCGGCAAGACGTACCAGATCTTGGACGCTGACAGCAGCCAGCAGCTCTGTATCCAGTACGCACTCAGGGGACAATCCTATGTTATGCACGGCCCACCTGGCACTGGAAAGAGCCAGACAATCGCCAACATTATATCCGAATACATCGCCGCAGGCAGAAGCGTCTTATTCGTAAGCGAGAAGATGGCGGCTCTCGAAGTAGTTTACAACCGCCTGAAGGAAAAAGACCTCGACGAATACTGCCTCGAACTCCACAGCTACAAGGCGAACAAGCGCGAGGTAATCAACGAGCTAAGCAGAGCCCTCACAGAGCACCTGAAACCCGGCAGGGGAATGGGCGAGGATGAGATAGATCGGCTGAAGCATAGGAGAACCCAGCTAAACACCTACGTGGAGTCCCTCCACAAGACGAGGCAACCCTCAAACACGAGCGCCTACAATCTGCTGAACGAGATCTCCAAGCTAGAGTCGATCCCAGACATACCATCCGGCTACCCTAACTTCAACACCCTCGACCAGAAGACCATCTTCAGCTTCGAAGAGCAGATGAGGCACCTCCAGAACTCCTGGGTCGTCGTAGAGGAGGACACATCCTTCCCCTGGAAAGGCTGCAACTCCACAACATACACGATGGATGTCCGCACCGAGTGGACCAACCTGCTCACTACACTAATAGACTCAGCCAAGCAACTCCACTCAGAGGCCAATGACTACTGTGGAAAACTCAGGCTGGCAGCCCCGAAGAGCCTCGAAGAATACGATGCGATCCAGAAGCTAGCGAATATCATTGAAGCCACGCCCTACCCCCCGTCGGGTTGGCTCCAGGACACGGACCTCACAAAGATTCAGCAGGAGGCTGAGGTACATAAGGAGGCGTGGGGCGAGTACTGGACCACAAGAGCCGATCTCTGAAAGCAGATACGACAACAGGTTCAGGGCCTTTCCGACTGGTACAGCCGACAGAGTCGAGGAAACCTGGAAAAAGGCCGCTGAGCTCCTCCAACCCAACCTTAAGGGCGACGGGGGCCTCCTAAGACACCTAGAAGACCTGAGTAAGTTCCTAGATCAGACAACAAGGGACGCAGATAAATGGGGTGAACTAACCGAGGAGATCTCGGAGATCCTCGGACTCCCCACTGAACCACAGACAATCAACAGGGCGAGACGATTACACCGCATTACACAGCTCTGCGAAGCAACCAACAGACCCGAAAGAAGCTGGCTTGATAAAACCAGCCTTGAGCAGACGGAGAAATACCTCGACAAGGCTAAGGCACAACACCAGCAAAGAGACGAACTCAAAGCAAAACTAGCCTCCTACAAAGACGAGGTTACGACCCTAGACCTGACAACCCTAATAACCTACCTTGATGGACCCTGGTCATCCCCCCTCAGATACCTGAGACCGAGTTTCTACAATGTCAGAAGCATAATATCAAGAGCGACGAGGAACGGCGAAATCCCAACCACAATCCTACAAGATCTCAGATTGGCATCAGAGCTAAAAGAGCTGATGAAAACAATCGCCTCCGAGCAGGATGAGGCGAAAAGCAGACTTGGGGCCTACTACAACGATGGAAACCCCGACTTGGAAGCAGCTGAAGAAGCCATAAAGACCGCGAGGGAGACCCTGCATCTGATAGGCGCCTCAAGGGCCCCGAAAACACTAAGGGATAACCTGTGTCTCTCGACGAAGCCGAGTGATGAACTCCTCACAAAATACCGAAGCCTAGGCGATTCACTGCAGAGTTGGAGAGCAGCCCAAAGACCACTGCGTCTGATCCTCCCGGAGAAACTCCCCAACAGCAAAATAAGGATCGTGAACCTCCCCCTGAAGGAGCTGAAGAATTGGGCTGCCGAGCTAAACAAGAGATTAGACACCCTCCGAGAAGCCATAAAACCAGTCCTCGTCACAGCGACTCGGGGATCCCCCTAAGACCCTCACCCGGCTCCTCTCAGACATAAGAAAGACGGAGAGGCTGCATGTCTTCGAGGAATCTGAGGCCGAGCTGGCCCCTCAACTAAGGGAGACGTATGGGGGACTCTACCAGGGGATCTCCACCGACTGGCTGAAGGTGATCATGGCAATAGACTGGACACGTAGCCTCCTCAAGGCCATTCCGCCGAAACCTACAATGGAAGTCATCAGCTACGCCACCGATCCTACACTGGATAGGCTAAAACTTGACTCTGAGAAGCGCCTCCGAGAGATATATCGCCTCATTAACGAGCTGAACTCAAGATTCAGTAACCCCCTCTGGGGAAGAAGAGCTCAGAGCCTCAGCGTCGACGAGATCCTACTCGTCTCGGAGAGGCTCGCCCAGAGAATAGATGACCTACAGGCATGGGTAGACTACAACAAGTCATCTTCAAGACTCACCGAGGAGGGACTGGGGAACCTCGTCGAACAACTCGTTGAGAAGAGATACAGCAGAGAGCTTCTAATCGACGTATATAGAAAATCCATCTACAGTGGGCTCCTCAACAATTTCGCGGAGGAGGACACGACCCTAAGCTCCTTCAGGGCCAGGGTCCAGGATCAGGCTGTCGACGACTTCAGATCCCTCGACACCACCCTGATAGAGGAGTCACCGAAAAAGATCATCGAGGCAGCCAACGCAAAAAAGCCCCAAGGAGTCTTCGTCGAAGCCCCGGACTCGGAGATAACCATCCTTCTCAAGGAGGCGGCCAAAAAGCGGAGACAGATGCCGCTCCGCCACCTCTTCAATAGAATACCTAACCTAATACGGAGGCTCAAGCCCTGCCTCCTGATGAGCCCTATCTCCGTCAGCCAATTCATCCTCCCCGAGCGACTACACTTCGACCTCGTCGTCTTCGACGAGGCCTCACAGATCTTCACCGAGGACGCGGTTGGATCCATATACAGGGGAGACACCCTGATAGTGGCAGGCGACAACAAGCAGCTACCCCCCACCCCATTCTTCCAGTATATCGCCGAAAATGACGCTGAGTGGGAGGAAGCAACCGACGAGGTGGGGGTCTACGACAGCGTCCTGGACGAGTGCATGGGCATGGGACTCCCAGTCAGTATGTTACGCTGGCACTACAGGAGCAAGCATGACTCCCTCATAGTATTCTCAAACAAAGAGTTCTATGACGACAAACTCATCATCTTCCCTCCCGCCACCAGCAAGGGTGGCGAACTTGGGATAGAGTTCACCTACGTGTTAGACGGAGTCTACGACCGCGGAGGGGCCCGCAACAACCCGAGGGAGGCAGAAGTTGTGGCGGATATCGTGTTCAAACACATCAAAGAACACCCAGAGAAATCACTAGGCGTCATGACCTTCAGCATCAGCCAGATGAACACAGTGAAAGATGAAATTGAAGCCCGACTAACCGAGAACCCCGAGTACGAGAAGCTACTACAGGAAGACCGCCTCCGAGGCTTCTTCGTTAAGAACCTGGAGAACGTCCAGGGCGACGAGAGAGATGTCATGGTGATCAGCGTTGGATACGGCTACGACAAGGGAGGCACAATGACCATGAACTTTGGTCCACTGAACATGGACGGCGGGGAGCGCCGACTGAACGTCGCAGTCACCAGGGCTCGCGAGAAGGTTATACTAGTAAGCTCTATCAAATCGAGCGACATCGACCTATCCTCAACCAAATCCATCGGCGTAAAGTGCCTACACAACTACCTGACCTACGCGGAGCAGGCATCCAAACCAGAGGAGAAACCGGAAGAAGAAACGACAACTCAATCAGAAATACAGAAAGAGGTCGCTGAAGAAATCCGAAGACTCGGTTATGTGGCGGTTCCGCAGATAGGGGAAAGCTCACTGAGGGTAGATATCGGCGTAAAGACCCCGGAGAACCTCGACAGGTTCATACTCGGCGTCATCCTCGATGGCGAGGGCTACCGATCAACAGCCACAGCGAGGGACAGGGACAGACTCAGAGCTCAGGTACTCGAGGGAATGGGCTGGAACCTTCACAGAATCTGGTCTCCAGAGTGGGTCTATAGGCGGTTAACTGAGGTGGAGCGCCTCGCACAAGCACTCAAGCGGGCCGAAACATACGAAAGGCCCCCCGATAAAATCAAGTTTCAGAGAAACATCCAAAAAAAAAGAAGCCTTGAGCATGAAAAGGTAACCGAGAGAAGAAGCGACGAACTCCCCGGGTCGGAACCCTACCGGAGAGCACCCCTAGAGCCCAGCCAAACCTTCAACAAGATCCCCGCCAACCAGAGGGAGCTCTACCTTGATCTCTACAGACTCGAAGTCAAAAACCTGTTACCCAAGCTGGTCCGCACAGAGGGACCTATACACCAAGAGTACGCCTTCAAACGCCTAAACAAAGCCATGAACCTGAGGCCTGCCCCACCCTCATTCCACAAAGCGTACTGGGCAACGATCGAGGAGATGACTAAAAAAGGCAGATTCGAAAGACGTGGAGATTTCCTATGGCCCAATGGAGTCATAACCATCAAGGTGAGGGTGCCTCTCAACGGGCCCGAAGAGGAGGTCAGGCCAATTGAATACATCTCCTCGGAGGAGATTGAGACAACGATGCTACACGTTCTAAGCCACTCCATGGGTCTGAGCCGAGAATCCCTCATACAGGAAACCGCTAACGTCTTCAGAGCCAGACAGACACCGAAAACCAACAGAATACTTGAAACAGAGTTGGAGAAAATGCTAGAGTTAAATAGAATAAAGCGGGTAGGAGAAATCCTATCCATTGTAGCGAAATAAGTCACATCAAATTGAACTTCTCATGTGTTCGCGTTGGCGAATCGCTGAGGTAGTAATTGGTGGACTTGGTGTGATTTGATTTCGTAGAATGGTGATGATATACACTGTAAACCCTTTTTTAAAAAAATGTACAAAGCGCGTGCGCTCAACTTTTGACATCATCTAGAGTTTTACCAACTGCTTCGAGCGCCAACTCAACATCCTTTCGCGTGGTCACTGCTGAGACATTTGGGTGACCCCATAAGAAGACCCCTCTATTCATTAGTTCAGTTGAAAACCGACGGCTCAACTCCCTGTCTTCGGTGGCTGCTGTCCTGTAGTTAACCACCTCATCCTTCGTCCAGTCTATATGGAAGAACGATCCAACTCCACCAACCTGGTACCCTAGCCTTCTATCCCCAAGAAGCGATTTGAGCCCTTTACGCATAGCCTCAGCAACCTTATCCATCTCATCGTATACGGCGGGTTTGAGCTCCGTTAAAGCAGCGAGGCCGGCAGCCATCGTAACGGGATGAGCATTAAAGGTACCTGAAAAACCCAGTCTCGCCTGCTTCACCGATGGAAACTCGGATTTTGGTATCATAAGCGGCTCCATAATCTCCTCAGTTGAGGCATAGGCTCCGACCGGAAAACCTCCTCCTATGATCTTGCCCATCGTGGTTATGTCAGGATCAACATGGTAGAATCGCTGGGCTCCCCCTGGGCTGAGTCTAAAGGAGATGACCTCGTCAAATATCAGCAGAATACCGTATCTCTTAGTTATCTCCCTAAGAGCCTTTAGGAAACCGGGCTTTGGCGGCATATCTCTCTGGACGGGTTCAAGAATGACCGCGGCTAACTCATTCTTATTCCGCTTAATTATTTCCTCAGCGGCTTCCGAGTCGTTAAAAGGAATTATTAACGTATTCTCCAAAACCCCATTCGGCACCCCCTCATTCTGAGGGACGGCATTTGGGGCCTTCTCTGAACCAGCTTTCTCAAGGGGAGGCGCTACACTGATGTCAACTGAATCCCATGAACCATGATAAGCACCCTCACACTTCGCAATCTTCTCCCTCCTCATATAGCTCCTCGCTAGTCTAATCGCTTGGATGTTAGCCTCTGTTCCACTTGGTGTAAACCTCAGCCTCTCCGCTTCGATCCTGCTCAGGATTTCTTCGGCCAAAGCCACCTCAGGCTCTGTTGGTGCTCCGAGAACCGTCCCCCTCTCAAGCTGCTCACGAGCAGCCCTCAGCACCTTTGGGTGGTTGTGTCCAAGGATCAGGGTCGTGTTGTTAAAATTGAAATCTATTCTCTCATTACCATCAACATCATACAGTCTAGCCTTCTCCCCTCGGGTCATGTAGACTGGAAACGGAGGAGTATACAACACGTTTCTGGTGCACCCGCTAGGAAGGCTTCTGCAAGCCTTCTCATACAGATCCTTAGACCTCGGGTTAAGCCTAATGTAATCCTTAAGAATGTCCATCGAGTGAAAAAGATTCAAACAACTATTTTTGGTTATCGCGGTTTTGCAGAATCTAGACAATTATTAGCTAAAAATTTATCTCCAGAATAATGGAAGATGCAATGTGATTGATGATGAAGAAGGTAAGACTAACCGGGGCTGAGGCCATCGCCCAAGCGATGAAGGAATCGGGAGTAGAGTTCTTCTTCTATGTCATGGGGGGAATGATGATCTACTCCCAGATAGAGGATGCAGGGGTGAAGACGGTTCTATGCAGAAACGAGAAGTCGGCCACAAACATGGCCGATGGCTACGCGCGGGTGACGAGGAAACCCACCGTCTGCTATAGTCAACATGGCGCAGCCGCAGCCATCCTCGCATCAATGTTGTATGAGCCCATGTATGCCCACAGTCCAGTTGTAGCGTTGACGGGTTCCTATCCGACGCTGAAGAAGGACTCATGGTCATACCAGGAATGCTATGAGATGAAGTACTTCGAACCAACATGCAAATTCAACGCAGATGTTACAGACGTCTCAAGGCTCGCAGAATACCTACGCACGGCCATTCAAGTTGCTGTAAGCGGGTGCCCCGGACCCACCCACATCAGCATGCACACCGACATGGCTGACGAAATTGCTGAAATGCCGGAGATCTATGGAGATAAGATCTTTTCAAAGGTTCCACCATTCAGACCGAGGGCGGAGAAGGAGAGAATATCAGAAGCCGCAAAACTCCTGATCACTTCTCGTAATCCAGTCATAATCTGTGGTAGCGGAGTACGTCTTTCAGATGCTTACGACGAGTTGATTACCCTAGCCAACCAACTGAGGATACCAATCGTAACCAACCCCAACGGCAAAGGCTGTTTCCCGGAAGACCATCCACTATACATGGGGGTTATGGGCACATATGGCAGACCAGTCACAAATGACATTGTACGCGGGGCTGATCTAATATTTCTACTCGGGACTCGTGCTGGTCGTATGCAGATGGAGGAGTTCACCTCTCCACCACAGGGAACCTCGAAGATAATACACTTGGACATCGACCCAACAGCAATAGGCAGAAACTACAAAACCGAAGTGGCCCTAGTTGGAGACGCTAAGGCAACCCTCCAAGAATTGTTGGCGACCATTAAAATTCTCGACACTGAACCCCGAGAGAATGGTTCTAGACTCGAGGAGTATTCAAAGAGAGTCAGAGAGTACGAAGACTCAATTACGCAGCTTGATTCCGACGCCGTACCAATAAAACCGCAACGATTAATGAGGGAAGTATCAAAATTCATTCGCAAAGGAGACATCGTGGTTAGTGACACAGGAAACATGCTCAGCTGGACCATCCGTTTCCTAAAACTCAAGGAGACTGGGATTAGTTACCTCCCAGCCGGAGGAACACTAGGCTCCAGCTTTGCCCTAGCAATTGGAGCCTCATTTGCCGCCGAAAAGACTCAAAGAGTCATCCACATGACTGGAGATGGAGGCATGGGTTACAACTTGGCTGACTTAGAGACCGCGAAAAGATATAACAATCAACGTGCACCCATGGTGACCGTCGTAAATAACAATTCTATCTTAGGAAGTGAGGACTTCCCCTTCACAGAGCTCAACTACGCGAAGATCGCTGAAGGCTTTGGATGCTATGGAATCAGAGTTGAGAGGCCGGGAGAAATAGGGGAAGCCCTAAAGAACGCATTCAACTCGGGCATACCCGCCATCGTTGACGTCGTCACAGACAAAACAGAACACGCTCCAGCACGCGTCCGTTATCTCTGAAGAGAATATTTACACATGCGTAAAACTTTAGCGCGTGCTAAGGGGTTAAAATCTTTACAGTTAAATAGACAAAACTGATCGATTACCCATGCATAAACCAACTAGAGACGAGTCCGCTAAAATCTTAAGGGAACAACCCCAAGAGCGGGCATTCTACTTCTACAGAGCTATAGGGGAACCCATCGGCATATCTGTAAATAGCCTGGCCAGATTCGTAGACACCATCAAAACAATAGAGGCAGCATCCCTCGAACTCCATATGAGTAGAGGAGACTTCGAGAAATGGGTCGCAATGCTCGGAGACGAGACTCTTTCACAGCAGATTGCTAACCTCCGACGAGACGCACTCCATAATGATAAGATGCGGAAACGCTTACTACAAATTACGAGACTCAGACTCGGCTACCTAAGAAAACTCGCGGATGGACCAACAATCTAATCCCACTCGAGTCAACGCACTATTACATAAGTTAATTAATCAAACATTACAAACTAACAGATGATGAGCGGAAGAGAGCATACACCACACCAAATTCTACTAATAGCACTCCATAATACCGGTGCAATAATCGGGAAACCAGGAAAAACACTCGACGAATTAATAAAACTAACAAACATTAACAGAGAGGAGCTAGAAGAAATCATTGCCAACCAGACCACCTCAGGCTACCTAGAATACACAACCGACCAAACAGGGACAAAGCACTACCACCTAACAGGTCGAGGCATCATCCGAGTCTCTTCCCTCTACACGTGATGCAAGGGATTGTCGAGCCTAACTCCAGTAATACTATCCTGGGAGTACCCCCCAAGAATCGTAGGTGATATGGCGCACCAAATAGACAACCTAACCTCAGGGCTCAACAATGCAAACATCCCGACAATAGTAGTCACATGCCACGACTCACCAGTACTTGTACGAGAGACGATCAAGTCTCCTCGAGTTATTCTGGGCATCAAACCCAGTCGAGCCACAAATCTCCGTAATCACCTGGTGCCTAACACTAAACTCGGAGATAGAACGAATAGTCGCGGACTTATACTATGGTAGAAGAGGAAGAATCGACCTCTTAGACGTCCACGAGTGGCACTTCGTATCCGCAGGAACAAACCTGAAAAGAGCCCTGGGCATCCCATTCATCTTCACAATACACAGCCTCGAAGACCAGAGATCACCTGACACATCGTCGCCCCTAAGTTCATGCATCAAAGGTCTGGAGAGGATGGGGGCCAAGGAATCTGATCTAGTGATCACAAAATCGGATTCTATGAAAAAAGAGATCATGAAAATCCATGAAATACCACAAAGTAAAATAATCGTTGTACCCCCGACGGGACAAGACTGGATCAAAGAAATCATAAAGTCGTATAGAAAAATAACACCCAACAAACGAGGGTGAGGACTTGCAGACCCCCAATGTTCTGATGTTAGCCTGGGAGTATCCTCCCAGAATAATTGGGGGGCTTGCGCCACACGTATACGAGCTATCAAGGGCCCTCGTAAAGAAGAAGTTCGAGGTCCACGTAGCCACCTGCGACTTCCCGGGGGCCGAGACATACGAGGTTGTGGACGGAGTAATCGTCCACCGAGTCGACTCCTACAGCAACCCAACCCCCGACTTCGCAACATGGGTCGCGATGATGAATGTCAACCTCCAGAGGGAAATAGCCGAGATAATCGCCTCAAACGACATCACCCTGCTCCACGCACATGACTGGCTCGTAGCCAGCGCCTCAATCGGTCTTAAACACATGTTCCGCATACCACTTGTCGCAACCATCCACTCCACTGAATACGGGAGAAGAAGCGGCATCCATAACGACTACCAGAGGATGATCAGCTCAACTGAGGGCTGGCTTACCAGAGAGGCGTGGCGAATAATCTGCTGCAGTAAGTACATGGCTAAGGAGATCAACTCAACACTCGGCATACCAGAAACAATGATCGACATCGTCCCCAACGGAATCAATACGGCGCTATTCAAGACACCAATCAATCTCGAGCAGCTGAGATCCAGATTCGCACAACCCAAGGAGAGACTCGTCCTATTCGTCGGCAGACTCGTCCAGGAGAAAGGAGTATCCACAATCGTCGAGGCTGCACCCTACCTTCATGGACTAAACGTAAAGATCGTCATCGTAGGTGAAGGCTACCTGAAGGAGGAGCTGATAAGACGAGTGAACGAACTCGGCCTATCGGATAGGGTGTTTGTAACCGGCTTCCTCGAAACCGAAACAATCAGGGGCCTATTCAGAGTGGCTGATGTGTGCCTAATACCCTCCATCTACGAGCCCTTCGGAATAGTAGCATTAGAGGCTATGGCGGGGGGTTCACCGATTGTAACCTCAGGATCAGGAGGATTAGGGGAGATCCTTGAACACGACAGAACCGCCACATTTGTATACCAAAATCCAGAGTCCCTAGCCTGGGGCATAAGAAAGATTTTGACCGACCATAAATACGCAGAACATCTAAAAGAAGAGGCTTCAAAACGAGTCAAATCATATGAATGGGGTGCAATAGCCACCAGCACAATAAGCACATACATGAGAACCATGCTCGAGTACAACGAGGGTAAATGGAAACCATTTTAACCCTTGAGTCATCTATCCAACAGAAACGAACCATTTAAAATAAATTCATAGCTAGTCTTGGTGATGAAATGAGGATTGCATTATTTCGTATGGGAATACCCCCCCACCATCGCAGGTGGCCTAGGCACATATGCTCAGTATATGGCCCCGGGCTTGGTGAAGAGGGGACATGAAGTTTCAGTCTTCACACTAAATAGGGGCGGGCTTCCAACCCGTGAAGTCATCGACGGAGTCGACGTCCACCGACCCATAATCTCCGATGCAAGTAACGTCTTATCATTAATCGCTGACCACGGCCTTAGAAGGTGGGGGGCTGGGCTCAAGTTCTTCAGCGACATCATGATCTACAACACCCTATCAGCCACAAAACTACTCAACGACCTCATCATCGAGCAAGGATACAAATTTGATATGGTGTCATACCACGACTGGCTCAGCGGCATCGCCGGCCTCATGGTAAAGCAAAACTCGGATCTCCCATGCGTCTTTCACGTTCACTCAACGGAGTGGGGTAGAACAAACGGCAGAGGTTCAGAAGTAGTCTCAAGCATCGAGAAAACAGCCTCAGACAGCGCGGACCAGGTGGTGACTGTAAGCAACGCAATGAAGTATGATCTGATTGCCCACGGGTGGAACGGGGAAAAGATCAACGCAGTCTGGAACGGAGTTGACCCATCAAAATACGATCCATCCAAATACAGCAATAAAGATGCTCAAGCAATCCGAAGAAAATACCAAATACACGACGACGAAAGCATGATACTATTCGTCGGGAGACTAACCCAAATCAAAGGGGCCATGGATCTCGTCAACTCCATGGTAGAGGTCCAGAAAAGGTCACCCAAAGCAAAACTAGTGCTAGTTGGAATCGGCGAGCAGGAGAACGAGATCCAGTGCCAAGTCAACAACCTCGGCTTATCTAACAATGTGAAACTCCAATTCGAGTTCTTATCCGAAGAGGAGAGGATCCAGCACTACGCAGCATCCGATGTCTGCGTCTTCCCCTCCACATACGAGCCATTCGGAATTGTGAGCCTTGAGGCTATGGCCATGGCCAAACCAGTTGTAGTCGGAGCCAGAGGCGTCGTAGGATTCGCCGAACAAGTCATACCCAACGGCCCAGAAAAATGCGGCATCCACGTTAACGGAGGGGACCCAATGGACATCGCATGGGGAATAAACGAGGTCCTAAGAGACAAAGAAGAAGCCAAAGCGTGGGGACTGAATGGTAGGAGAAGGGTTCTCGATTGCTTCACATGGGACAAAGCCGTTTCGGAGACGCTAAAGATCTATCAGAAGGTCACCCACTAACAACCGATCGAATCTTCGAGGCCACATCCTCCGGCCTAGTCTCAACCACAACCTCGTCATGAAGCCTCTCCAGAAACCCGGCATCTGCGGTATAGATTGGCTTAACGTCAGGTCTGGAGATCATTCTCAAGTGGACGCTGAAATCTCGTAATTGCGTGTCAAGTGGTCCAGAGAACATTGACATATTAAGACTCTGCACACCAAGCGCGTGGTAACCCCTCAGCATAGCTGACAAACCTTCAGACAAGTCCCCAAGCGTTGCCTCACTCATCTCAAAAACATTGGAAGCATCAACGACGCCAACCACATCGTTATTCCCCAGCCCACAGAAGCTCGTGTACCAGTTGGAGACACCGAACCTCGCTATGAAACGCTCCCTCTTCTCCTCTTCTGCTTCAACGATATCACTCCAGTAACTCTTACCATGTTTATCGTGGAATTCTCTAGACGCCTCCAAAACATCGTATAGGTAACGAGTCGGCGCCTCGTCGGCGATCACCTGGAAGTGTGGGTGCAGCATACTGGCCGCAGCTGTGGGAAGATGATTCCAATTTATAGAGCAGAACCTGACCCGTGGGTTTCTCGCCCTCACCGCTTTAATGTACTTGATTGAAGCCTCAAGCCCATTTTTAATGTGCACCGCATCGAACCTATCGAGTGGGAGGAAATGCTCCGCCGTTAACACAACCACCGCATGATGTTGGGCGAATGCGAAGAGATTCGGGAAAGCAACGGCTTCACCAACCCTCAACCTACCCCCCGGAATAAGGCTCTCAGGAAACATGGGGGTATTTGCCTCCAAGCGATCGGGACAAAAAGGACAACTCTTCCTAGAAGACTCAACTAGCTCTAAAACCGAAGAGTCACCAACCCTAACCTTCGGCCTATTCGCCCTCTCAATATTAATCCTACACCACCTATCAAGAAGCGTGTCCTTCCTACGCTCAACCAGCTGAACCTGTGGCTTGAACCCCGTTGAGGGGGTCAGAATCGTTGTTTCCTGTATACTCTTCTCAAATTTTACGTAGCATGTCATGTGTTTTATGCCTCTTTTAACCCGCCCAAATCCTCCGAAATGACCCTCAGGAGCTCCCCTACGCTCCAAGCCTGAGCGATGCAACCACGTGGATGATGAGGAGCATCGCCATCGAAGACCTCAGATACATTACCTAGACCAGCTTCGCTTAGGTGCTGATCAAAGGCGTGGAGTATATGGCGAATCATCACCGAAGAAGGGCTCCAACCTAGCTTCACATATGCTGATATAAAGGGCCCAATAAGCCAGGCCCACACTGTACCATTATGGTATGCGATAATCACGGTCTCTAGGACCCCCTGAGCATATCCCGCAGTATCTAGGATCTCCGGGTGACAGGCTTCTCAACCCATAAGGCGTCAGTAGATGTCGCTCAACATTCTTGAAGACGCTGCCCCATCGTTCACGCCGCAGAACGGGGAATGGGAGGCTTATGGCAAAGATCTGGTTCGGCCTAATCGAGTCGGTCGCCTCCCTCATCATCGACGCAGTCGTACAGGTAGCCACCCTCACCATACCAGAACACATCGTTGAAGCTGCTTAGAACGTTTGACCCTAACTTCCTATAGGGTTCAGGATCCTCATCGAGCCTTCTTGATAGCTCTTCGACGGATCTGAGTGCGTTATACCAGAGAGCATTCACCTCAACGCATTTACCAATCCTCGGAGTGGCTGAGACGCCGTCGATCCTTGCATCCATCCAAGTGAGGGAGTACTCCCCTGATTTTGCCTTCAGCAGGAAATCTTCAGTGATTTTGCTATAGTCAGTTCCACGTCGATACCACTCTATTATTTCCTTGAGTTTTGGATAGATCTCCTTGAGGAATTTGAGATCAGAGGTGTACTCGAAGTACTTGTAAGCCGAGTATATTAGCCATAGCGAAGTATCTATCGATGCATAGTGAGGCCTCTCACCTTCATCGAAGTATACTGGGACAAGGCCATTCCGCGCATTATTCAAATATCTATTTATGACATCCTTTGCCTCTTCGAATCTTCCCGTTGCTAGCAATAAACCGGGTAATGCGACGGCAGCGTCTCTGCCCCATTCACCGAACCAATGATAACCCGCAACAACCGTGCTCTTTCCATCGGGTAATTTCACTATGAATTGATCCGAGGAGTGGATCAGCCAGTCGCGTAGGCGATCACCACTAGATGAAACTAGCTTATTCTTTCCAGCTTCTCCCAACGCTGCCTCATAGGAGAGCCCCGATGCATCAAAGGAGGCCACTATGCTGAAGGGGTCTTGGTCTTTAAGAGTTGCTTTGAAGAATCCCGGGCTGAAGTGGTCCTCTCGATCAAGTAAGCCCCTCTCAGTTTCTAGATCATAGACCATATTTCGATACCAATTCTCAGAGGACTCATACTCACCACAACTGCTTCTTAGATAGAGACTCTGTGTCTCGAGGGTGGACTCCAAGCGAACTCCCCCAGGTATCGGATGCTGCGAGAAGGCTACTCCGGAATTCTCCCTTGTTCTAGAGTGAAAGCCTCTGCAATTGACAAGGGGACGAACCAGAAGCTCGACACTACGAGTCGAGTCAGATTTGTATGAGATGATCGATGTGTTTCGCCCGACGGGCATAACAATCGTCTTCTCAATGTTGACCCCGTCAATCTGGTAAATGTACCTCGGCGTTGGATCAAGGCGGAACTCCACGAGGTACCTGTTTCCATCTGGGTAGATGGTATCCGGGTATCTGTTCACTGAAAGGTAATGTCTCTCCCCGTCGAGAATAATCTCCTCCTCAAGCTTGGAGAGAACCAACAGGCGTCGAAGATTTGGAAGACTCGCCACCAATAATCCATGATAGCCTCGAGTGTTCGCCCCAATTATCGTGGAGGAGGCGTACCCCCCCAAGCCATTAGTAATGATCCACTCCTTATCCATCGCCTTAGAGTAATCAGCGGTAAACTCATTTCCGAAGACAATCGCCTCGGGGCTCATGCGTATCCCATTTTCCTAAGACACTTTCTCTGCTGCGTCATATGACTTTGAATAACCCTTCTGAGTTCGAGCACAAACTCTTCACCCTTCAGGTCTGACTGATTCACGCCCCTGATCTTATCCGCCAGCATCTTATCCCGGAGACTCTGCTCAAACCAATTTTCAAAATCGCCCCTTCTACGGTGGAACTCAATACTCCGCTGAGGCACATTCGCAAGGAGATCATAAAACCCTACGAGGCTAAGTGTGCTCAACCCAGTGCCGCCACCTTTCCCCTCAGAAGTTTGGAAATCAAACTGCTCATTCGCCGCAAAGGTCTCAACCTTCAACCTATGCTCGAAATCCATAAGGACGGCCATCGAGGTCAAAAACGAGTCAATTGGTTTCGCATAGGGGCTGAAGTAAGAGTGCACCACCCCCGGCCCTCCCCCAGAGGTAAACATGTAATAGAGATGGTCACTAATCTGCAAATACCTCCAAATATCCGTGAATCCACTATCCCCGCCCTCTTTAACAAGCCTCTCAATATCCCTGACCCCAGCGAAAAAAGCCCACTGCATATCGTTACCAATCCAGCTATCAGTTGACCTCTCAATATCAGCCCACGAAACCGTCTTCGATTCAGGGACGTCTAGAACACCAACCGGCTTATGGTATTCTATCAACCTTCGAGGGCGTAGACATCGTTAGGTTCTCCCTCTTAAGAATCTCCCCAGGCAGCCTCCTAAGGAAATCATGTATCCCCGTCTCGGGCCAGTGATGCTCGCCGAAGGTCTCGTAGTCTAGGAAAATACATACGTATTGACCGTTGGTTGAGGCAAGCCAATCCGCATACTTTTCAGCGGTTAACGGCCATTCGCTCCAAGTCTTGGTAGAGAACCTAAAGCCAACGTCGTCTGTGAGCTTATAATTACGCAATATAACCCTGAGATCATTACACCCATTTGCGCTGAGAAGCTGGTTTGGGGAACCAGAGCCGATGATCCTCTCAGCGCCCTCTGTACATATACCACTGAACCCCTGTTGCTCAACTAACTTGGCTACCTCATTATTGTAGATTAGCTCAGTGTTCTCGAAAACGTTCGGGTTGTAACCAAGCAGGTCATTCACGGCGCTCCTATGCTGATTAATCTGAGCGATAAACTCGTCTTTAAGTGGATAAAGACTCGAAAGAGAATGATAATACGTCTGCCCAAGGAACTCCACCCTCCCAGTCTCAGAGAGTTGCCTGAAACTCTCCAAGACATCCTTATCAAACCTCTCACACTGCTCGAGAAATACGCCTGATATACTGTACGCGACCCTTACTTCCTTTTTCTCATGCTTGAACTCGTCAATTAGCTTTAAGAGAATAGAGTTAGATGGCAAGTAGCATTTAGTGCTCGCCCGCTTGAAAATTTCCTCATCCGTCAAATGATCAAAATAAGAATCAAATAGTTCACTCTTAGCGAGTTTTCGAAATTCTCTCTTCCCCCAGAAAAAATCTCTCCTAAACCTATATGGTTGATGCACCTCAAAGACTAGAAGAATATCAGGCAATTAGATCCGCCACCTTTCCCCATATGGTAGCAATTAGTCACCGGGATGTATAAAACGGCACACGAAAAATCGCTGCTCATATGCACCTGCCAGCGCGCAGGTTCAGGAAACTTTTAAAAAATTCAATACTAAATACATAATCATGGGTGTTGAAACATTAGACGATGAGGGCTTTTTAATAAATCCTGATCTCTGGACCGAGGAACTATCAAGAAGCATGGCTAAAACACAATTTGACATTACACTGACTGATCAACAATCAAAGATCATCATCTACATTAGAGACTACTACAAAAAATGGGAGACTCTGCCAATGCTAAAAACAATTAGAGATCAATTCGGATTAACCACGTCAGAAATTGATGAGTTATTCAAGAGAGGCAACAGCACCGCAAGAGGCGTAATCTGTAAACTCGCCGGGTTACCTAAGATGCTGTGCATCTCCTCAGGATGCTGATTGAAAATGGACGAAGAGTTAATGCTAGTATATGGCTGGGGCCCTGAGGAGGATGGGAAACTCTCATCACTCCTATACATAGCCGAGACTGCGCTATCTATGGGTATGAAGACCTCAATTTTCCTCTACACAGACGCAGCGATTCTGGCAAAGCAGGGCTACATCCAGAAGATGGGCACGGAGATGTATTCTCGATTCAGACGAATCGTCAATGACACAAACCTAAGAGTATTTGTGTGCGAGGAGGCGGCTAAGAAGCGAGCAGTGACTCCTGAGAACCTAGAAGAAAAACTCAGCCTTATTGGCTACGCCACATTCCTAGATATAGCTACAAAAACTAAGACCGTTATAACAATCTAGAGATGTGGATGCAGGATGATTGTAAAAAATGTGAAAGAAGTGAAGGGCTTTGACGTCAAAGAGGCCTATGGACAAGACGCAGAGGGAGTATCTATAAGGTGGATCTCCGAAAAACGCACTGGTGGGGACGAGTATCTGCACAACTTCGCGCTCAGATACTTCACATTCAAGCCTAATGCCTACATGAACCCCCATAAACACCCATGGGAACAGGAGATCGCTGTCACTAAGGGAAAGATCCAGGTCCTAGGCGCTGCGAAAGATCAAATCCTGAAGGAGGGCGACGTCGGCTACTTCCCTGCAAACGAGGTGCATGGATTTAAGAATCTCTCAAACGGTGATAGCGAGTTCTACTGCGTAATCGGGTGCGTTGGGAAGGGTGAAAACTGTCTAGGGATACAGGGTTAAACAACAAATAGCACTTATCAACCACTTTTTTTCACGCAGGCTCTCTACCAAGGGTTAAGAAAAACACGACGGCGAAAAACCTTCGAGCAACTCCATGGCTATGCGCGCGCTATCCGGCAAACTAAATAATAACGGCTAGGTTTAAACCAAACAGGGGAAACTCATGCGATGACTAAGAGGCCCAACCGCCTCAACGAGAACAGCGTTTTATTCCCCCGCACCAAAAATACCGGCATGTATGCGCGTGCTCAAGACAATGATGTTTCATCCGAAGTCGCTTTCATGTTGTCGCGGCATTCCTCCAGATACTCGCAGCTCCTACACTTCTCCTGGTTATCCACTGGCGCCGCGTCCCTTGACCCCCTCCAGTACTCTAGGGCCCAATCGAGGTCCCTCATCGCCGCCAACTGGCTATACTCATAGACGTAGACGTGCACCCCATCCACCTCAAATGATGCCTCACCGGATCCACACTCCTTCAAGGCCTCAATCACCCTCCTAAACAGCCCACCGTCTCCTCGGCTCTCCCGCGGCGCCACAGCTATCACGTAATAGAGATCACTGGTGTCGAATCCAGCGCCGTCGAGGATCCTCCCATAGACCCTAGCCTGGGCATGGTAGCTCCTGTAGGGGTATGGAGAGTTACTGAACTTGACTTCGAGGAGGGCCACTGGGAGCCCATCCTTGAAGATAACCGCATCGGGCTGCCCCACGAGGACTACACCGCCGTGCTCCGCCAGCAGGGGCAACTCGTGCACGATGAGGGACCCACCGGAGAATATCTCCTCGAGCATCTCCGTGTGCTCAATCTCAACTGATTCCGCCTGTAGGGATTCGTGCCCCTCGCTGCCCTGCCTTTTGGTCTCCGTCTCGACCCGCCCGTGGAGGTACGTCATCTCCACCTTTCTCTCGCAGTAGTACTGTTCCGCGATCTCGCTTGCCCTGACGTAGAGCTGGTTGAATTTAAGGCGGGCACACTCTGCGTCCACCAATCGTTGCCTCAGAGAACCCTCAATCTCCAAGTATCGCTCCAGTCGACGCTTCTGCTCGACGCTGAGCCCCCGAGACAAAACCAAAGAGAATCCCCTGCAGCATCGACTAAAGGAAGCATCCGCGTAACTAATCAATAAACCATTTCAAGAACGCACGCGTATAGAAATTCTCCATTTATTGAGACTAAATCGCCGTAGATGTACCAATGGGGAGTCATCACAGTAAACCTCTATCACAGGTCCTCAAACGCTCAGGCGCAGCTTGCCTCATGCTTCAAACCCTTCGAGAAAACCATCAACTCATCGTGATATGCGCGTAGCGGATTATGATGATTAATTCTGCAAAAAACTTAACTCCTGTTCAACAATTTACTTCCATGGATTCGAAATTCTATTTCCTAGCAATCAGTTGCCTCCTAGGAGGCATGGTCAGTGGCTACCTCATCGCCTCAACGACTCTTCAAAACCAGAATGTGGCTTATCAGCTTAGAATTCAGAGTCAAGACGCAGAATTATACGCAAAGGATGCTCTGATTACGGCCAAGGATGCTCAGCTTCAGGCCCAAGCTACACAGCTTCAGGCTAAAGATGTACAGCTTCAAGCCCAAGATGCGCAACTTCAGGCTCAGAGCACACTCATACAGACTGAGGAGAATCTACTTCAACAGTTGAAGGCAAATGTTACGAAGCTGCAGGAACTAATCCAATTAATCAGCAGTCAAACACAAACGCAGATCAGGATAGACTCCGTTACCTGGGGTAGCGTATCGTTCACAGTGGATGTCAGAAACACGGGAAGCGTTGATATTATAATTGAATCAGTCTCCATCAGAGCCAATCAAGCAAGCAGTACACCAACAACATATGAGATACCAAGCATCAGATCAGCAATTCTAGTTGGATCACACGCAATGATTACCTTAAATTACCAATGGGCGACGTCAACATCCTACATAATTCGAGTAACGACAAACACGGTATTCTACTACGAAGCAGTCTTTACCAGCCCAGTCGCTTAATTCGCACGCGCCTTGTGCGCGTAAAAGAGGCCAAAAGCAGCCAAAGGCGGCCATCAGTCGATATGCGCATTGGCAATGAATGAATTCGTATTCGCATACGAAGTAAGAGTTATAAGATGAATGGTTCGACGCGCGCGCAGAGAAGCAGTGCCATTGTATCTTGTATCCTTATTACTTCTTCTCCAGATAGGCGATGTTGTTGACGACCGATACTTCGATCTGGCTACCCATTTCCCTTGCATCGATCCTCTTCTTCAACTGGGTGCGAATGTAGTTTGCGTCCTTTCCCTTTATGTCAACTTTCACCAAACTGGACTTGCTATTGCAGAACTGGTCGATAATTGGATCATACTTGCTTCCCTTTCGGTATCTTCTACTAGGTTTCTTTTCAACATCAACTAACTTGAATGAAACATCAGCCATGTTTTTTTCACTCGTATGATGTGTATAGATATAGTTAATAAATTTATTCTATAATTTAGTTAGAATTCGAGTTTAGTTACTCTCTTCATGTAAGAGCAACTGAATTTATTTATTATTAATTCCTTTATTCAGCACTTTCAATCTTGTCTCCTTTAGGTTTGAAAAAGGGTTCTGGTTCGTCTTCGGTTGATCAGCCCTGATTCTCAGCAATCTATCAACCGATTCTTCACAGTGGAATTAGCCGACCCGATCAACCGATAACTACACAGAACCGAACGTAGTAATGCATAATAACAACAGGCACACCTCACACTTTATCCCTGGACTCTGTGCCAGCAGCATTATGGTTGATATTTATCAACGGAGTAATCAGAAATCAAGATGATTGACTCAGAATGGGCACTGGCATTTGCAGTGGATTGGATTGAGTCATGGAATGCCCACGACATGAATCGCATCCTTTCGCACTACGCGGATGATTTTGAAATGTCCTCCCCTCTTATTGTCGAACGCCTTAACGAGCCAGAGGGTAAACTTGAAGGAAAAAATGCTGTGCGAGACTATTGGCTTCCTAGCTTGTCTCTGGAGCCGCCTCTACGCTTCGAACTTATTGATGTGTTTATGGGGATAGGTGAGATAACGCTCTACTATCGAAATGTGGGTCGAAGGGTCGTTGCAGAGACTCTGTTCATCAACGATTCCGGCAAGGTGACACGTGGTTTTGTCCAATGGTCTGTTAAAGATATTGAAGGAAGATCAACCGATTTGCAACACCCTTGAGGATCAGGGCTGATCAACCGAAGACGAACCAGAACCTGAAAAAGTAATCTTTATATATAGGATTTCTTGAACAACCCACCTTTTTAGTGGGTCTAGTACCACACACCCCGACCCCTTATTATGGAGAATGGACTATGTTGAGGCAGAGAACGTTAAAGTCGATCATACCTCTCCTGAGGCGGGTATTCGGAGGAGTTCGCCGTACACTCCTAGGTATAAGCCGCATCTACTCTTGGCATATCGGTAGTATTAATAAGGCCCACATCCGCCGCCCAAAAAAGGAGTCGTGGATCAGACAGTGGCTAGATAGCTTCCCTAAAAGCCAAGCTTCAGCGGTGCTAGAACGACCAAAAACCTACCTTCGCTGGAGCAGTGAACCCGAAACACAACAAAACAAGTCCCCCGAATACCCAGCCACCATTGCAAAACCCATGATTTTTCCATATGTCCCAAGGCACGATATAATTAACCTACCACAAGAGCGGGCGGACAGGCCTTGAGAAGATACATCTTCACCGAGATAGAGAGGAGAAGAATCAAAGAATGGCTCGAAACACACAGAGAGAACAACGAAACCCGCCAACTCTTCACCGAGGTAAGGCGCAACTTCGCCCCCATCAAGAAGGACATCGAGCTCTACTCGATGCTCGTAAACCGCTTGAAGAAGGAAGGTCGATTCATGGGTCGCGTGAGGCTTCACAAGAGATCAACTTCAGCATCACCGTCAGAAGGGTGAGGATCGACCCAGATGCGAAGAGAGCCGAATACTTGAACCAGTTGGAGAAGATGATACGAGAGCTCAACGAGTTGCTGTGCAACTCGGGGACGATCAAGTCCACCCGCCTCAAGGCAATGGATGTGATGATTAAGGCCCTGAGGAGCTGCTACTCCATCGTTCGAGATGTCGACATTGAGGTGATAGAGCACGAAATTGAGGAGCTTAAGGCGTCGGCTGAGGAGCCTGAGGTCGACTTCGCGTCCCTCGACGACCCAGAGGGTCCCGGCTGACCCTGTCGAATTCCACCGAAACAAATTGGTAGCCGAGACCCTGATTACAAAACCTAATGTGGAATTTTCAAGGAGACAAGAGAAGCACTAACAAGATTTTCAAAATAACAAGAACATCGAACAGGAGTGTATCCCGCTTCTAATGCCAAAGGTTATTTCCCCCGCGGCCAGAAAGCGACCAAAAACGGCCATTACCACGAATCGGAACCTCAGGAATCATACAAAGGAGACGCGCTCGATGATGAGTAGGTTACTCGGTGTAAACTCCTCCGATTGGGGCCCTTTGGGCTCTCCAGTCCGACCCAGCTGAGTCTTTCTTAACCCTGATGTATTGAGATACCTTCAATCCAAAGGCATCGGCGCATGCTATGACCACGGACTCGGGGGTTCTCTGGTAGAAGTCTGACTCCTGCCTTTCCTTCTCCTGGTGGCTCAGAATTATATTCAGTAACTTTATTCGAGTTGCTTCGGGGAACCCGGGAATGGAGGAGATCCTCCCGGAGACGAATTCAGCGGATAGGTAGACGTGGCCTAACATGAACCCCTCCTTACTTTCAGTCATGCCGAGGGGCTCAGCGTTCTCTCTGAGCACCCCTACGTCGTGGAGGAAGGCCCCGGCGTAGACGAGGTCCCTGTCGAGCGAGGGGTGGATCCTGCAGGCCAGCTCGCAGTATTGAAGAACTTCCCAGGTGTGCTCCAGCAGCCCGCCAGCACAGGAGTGGTGGAACATTCTGGCGCCGTAGAAGAGCTTGAACTTATTTACGAAGCCGGTGTCCGTTATGAACGAATCCACGAGGGCTCTAAGTGAGGGATCCTTGATGGTGGCGAGTAGTCCCGTGACGTAGCCCCACATCGCTTCGATATCCTGGTTTGACTTGGGTACGAAATTCGATAGGTCATACTCCCCAGGAAGTGCGGGGCGCATCGAGCCCCCGTCTCTGCTGCTGACTAACTATCTGGGGGAAGCCTTGATGGGTGTTCTTCACCCCCTTCACCTGCACGACCGCGCCGAGCTCGATCGAGTCGTCGAGCTCCTGGCAGTTTATTGTCGAGCCACTGAAAGCGACGAATTTGATGTCGCCTGAGTTGTCGCCTAGGTCACCAGCGAATATCTCGCCTCTACCTGTCGCTATAACTCTGCGGGACTTAGATCTACACTGTAGGAATGCCTCGACCGGCGTTCCGTCGGCTAGAGCCTTGATCTCTGAGGAATTCAATGAGTTTCATCTCATATTAAGGTCCCTCATATTTAGAGAGATTCCTCTAAAACTGGATTGATATCAACTGGCAACCTCCCGCGCACACATGCCTGCTTCAACTATCAGTCAGGCGACGGCGGTGAGCGTGGGGCTGTAACACCATAGGTCTCTCTCATAACCACGGCGAGTACTATAACGGTTAAGATACCGAGACCCAGCGATATGATGTTTGGTATAATAGTAGCTACCAGTCACGTCCACAAGGCTACCATAGATGGGAGTCGCTAGACTTGAGAGGATCGTGCTCAACCCATTCATCACACCCAAGCCTATCCCGGCAATCTCAGGTGGCAGCACCTCGCTCACGATGCTGAAGAATAGGATCCAAATGCTTCCGCATATACCCATCGCGAACCAGACGGCGGCGTAGACAGCGACGGGTAGCCTAGCTGGAAGGTAGATCAAGCCACTGAGGAGTAGAAGGTCCACTCCTAGGAAGAAGATGACGGGCAGTTTTCTCCTCTTGAGCCTGTCGCTGATTACACCTATCAGAAGGCAGCCGATGAACCCGGCCACCGTCCCGAGGCTGCTCACGGTCCCGGCCTCGATGTAGGTGAGGCCCTTGTCCTCGATCAGGAACTGGTTAATCCACGAGTAGAGGACGAACGTGAATCCCATCATCATGAAGCCTAGGAGGGGCGGGTAGAATCCACGGTTATGGAGAATCTCCCTGAAGGACCCCCCAATGTTTGGGCGACCCTTCGAGGGGGATGCGGGATTCTGTGGGCCATCCTTGATGATGAAGAAGTTCATCCCCCAGTTGACGACGAGGACGCCCAACATAACCAGGTAGAGGGTCCTCCAGTCACCCCAGAGGGTAACCGCGAGGGGTAGCCCCATGTAGCTTGTAAAGGCGCCTACACCGCTGCTCGCGCTGAGGATTCCGATAGCGGTGGCTCTTCTATTGACGGGGAACCATCGGCTGATGAGCGTGACCGCGTTTATGTAGAACACGCTTGTGCCCACCCCCATGATGAACTGCGCTGCGAACAGGAGCTCGTATCTGTAGCTCATCCAGAAAAGGACGCTGCCTATGCAGGTTAGGGCTGTGAACCAGACGATGGATCTTCGGGGGCCTAGTATGTTAGCTAGTATGCCTGCGGGGAACTGCATAACGCCGTAGATTAGGAAGTACCCGGTGATGAGGAAACCCATCGCTCCCCGAGTGATGTTTAGTTCATTGATTAGGACGGGGGTGAGCGCTGATGCCGCGCTTCTGAGAAAGTTCTCTATGAGATAGGTGACGCTGATGGTTGCGAGTATAAAGAGGCCAATCTGCCTTTGCTTCTCCAAGCAGCTCACTCGACGGTGATGCTCACATCTAGGATAAAAGCTAATTTACGCTAGGACGAGCGCGATCCTATACACTGACTTATTACTGTCCTAGAAAGTAGTGTGCATAAAGTAAGAAGCACGCGCTCATTACTTTAATACATCTGAACCTCAGGTTAAACATGGATAGAATAGAGCGCGTCTGCGTCTTCGGAGCAGGCACCCTCGGTTGGCAGATCACCCTACAATGCGCGAGCCACGCACACACAGTGAATCTCTACGACTTATCACCAGAAGCCCTCCAAAACGCCAAGTCGAACATCTCGAATGAACTTGAATCATGGGTGGAGACCGGCAGTATCTCACCCGAAGTGAAAGAATCCACGAGTTCAACGAGTAAGGATCGAACCAGATCCGATTAAGGCAGTTGAAGGGGTTGACTTAGTCATCGAAGCGGTACCAGAGAAGCTCGAGGTGAAGAGAAAGGTCTTCGAGGAACTAGACGCTATGTGCGACGTCGACACAATCATATCAACCAACAGCTCATCGATCCGCGTCTCACTGATCGAGGATGCCACTAGGCGAATGGATAGGGTCCTCAACACCCACTTCTACTCAACTCCATGGAAAAGTCGGATCGTCGAGTTAATGAAGGGAAGCATGACCTCCGACGAAACAATGACTCGCGTCGGGGACTTCATGAGGTCCATAGGAATGCTACCCCTTGTGGTTCGAAAGGAGAGCACAGGATTCATCCTCAACAGGGTATGGCGCGCAGTTAAGAGAGAGTGCCTCCACCTCGTCGACGATGGCGTCGCATCATTCGAAGACGTCGACAGGGCCTGGATGAGTTTTTACGGTACCAAGATCGGGCCATTCGGGTTGATGGATCGGGTCGGGCTCGACGTCGTCAGGGACATCGAGAACATATACTACGGCGAATCCCATGACTTCAGAGACTCGCCGCCTAAACTCCTCCTCGAGAAGATCGATAGAGGCGAACTCGGGGTCAAGACGAGTCGTGGGTTCTACTCGTACCCGAACCCAGCCTACCTAGACCCTGGTTGGCTCGAACCATAGCTAGGTGGGGATCCTCATCCCCTACGGTCCCTGCGGGACTTCAATATGTCAACCAGAAGATTATCCCGCCACTCCTCGAGTTCATCGAAGCTGTGATCTCTTCACCGACGCCAATTCTTGGACGCCCTCAACGGCCTTCTCAACCGCGGACTCGGGGGTCTCGGTCCACTTTGCCATAGTCTCGAGCCACTTCGCCTTAGAGACGTCGATGTGCCTCATCAGGTACTCGATGCCACCTTTCCCTCCCCCCAAGTGGTATGTGAGGTAGGGGCCCATGATGGCCCACCTGAGGCCAGGCCCATTGACTACAGCCTTGTCGACGTCCTCAACCGAGGCGACTCCGGTATCCACGAGGTTGAGGGCCTCACGCCAGAGGGCCGCCGATAATCTGTTAGCGATGAAGCCGGGGACCTCCTTCCTCAGCACGACAGGTACCTTTCCGATGTCCTCCATGAGCTCATAGGTCTTCTTGACGGTCTCTGGGGATGTGCGCTCACCTGGGGAGAGTTCCACGAGAGGAACTAGGTAGGATGGGTTCCAAGGGTGTGCGACTATGCATCGCTCGGGGTAACGCTTGGCAGCCTTCTGTATCTCGGACATCATGAGACCAGAAGAACTGCTCGACAGGATGACACGCTGACCCGCGACCTCATCCATCTTGCCGTAAACCTCCTTCTTTGCCGCGTAGCTCTCAAACACAGATTCCTGAACATAGTCGGCTCCGCCCACCGCCTCGCTTAGGCTCGTCGTCCTACTCAGTCGTCTGAGGGCTTTCTCGGCACCCTTTGCGAGTTCAGCCTCCTCGAGGAAGCGAATTTGTCCTTCGACCCGCTCGAAGGCATCATCTAGAATCTCCTCCTTCACATCCTCGAGGGTGACTTGGTAGCCTGCTAGTGCGAAGAGGCTCGCCCAGCCCTGACCCACAAGCCCACTGCCGACGCAGGCGACCCGCTTGACTCCATCAATCAACCCAAAACACATCCCAAGGATGATCAGCGTCTTCTTAGGCCGAGGATTCTCCTCGTCTCACTCGGATCGGCGATGGGTCTATCAAGCTCCTTCGCGATGTTGACCATCTTACTGACGAGGTCTACGTTGCTTTTCGCGAGCTCTCCTCTTCGGAGGAAGATGTTATCCTCGAACCCGACTCGGACGTGACCACCTTGAATCATCGCGGCGGTGCACATCGGTATCTCGTTCCTACCCAAGGCGCAGACGCTCCAGGTCCAAGTCGCGGGTATCTGGTCGAGGCTGTAAACTAGGCTCTTCATAGTTGGTAGGAAGCCTGTTCTCCCCACCATAACGAACTGGATGTGCAGTGGCTCAGCCACGATCTTCTTCTCCGCAATCTGCCTGCATGTGTTGATCATACCCGTGTCGTATACCTCGTGCTCGGGCTTCACACCCGCCTCCCGCATGATAGCCGCACCATCGCTCTATCATTGGCACGGTGTTTAGGAAGACGTCCCCAGTGGGGTGGTCAGCCCACCTGTTGATTGTCCCCATATTGAGGCTCATCATCTCCTCCCCGAGGTAGCACTTCTCCTTCACGAGGCGATCCCACACCTCAGGGGGATTCCCCACCCTGCCACCGCCGGTTGTAACATTAATCACGACGTCGATCCTTTCGCGGATTCTCTCAATGTATTCCCTGAGGACGGGGTTTGGATCACCCGAATACGCCTCCCCAGTCTCAGGGTTCTTAGCGTGCAGATGTACGATGGATGCCCCCGCCTCGACACTTCTCACGACTTCCTCCACCACCTCATCAACGGTCTTGGGGACGTACGGAGTATCACTCCTCGAAACGTACTCACCGCCTGTGATGGCGGCTGTAATAATTAGGTTCTCCAATCCAGACAGTCACCTGTCTTAGAGAACAGGTAAACCTTCTATAGAAGTTTTCAGTCAACCGCTCATGTTAGAAAATCGTTAAAAATATGCATATGCACACTCTATAAAAAAAATTCTCACGCTAGCTGAGAAATCTGATTTCCATAAAGGGGTTATGGATGGATTCACTTTGTATTAGCTGTATCTGGTTGGATCGTAGAAATGTTTACGGCAAGCGACCAGGCGGGATACCAACATTTCATAGACTACGGTGCGCGTAATCCTTTATAATCCCGAATATTTATTCGAAAGATGGGGATTAACCCAGTAAATCGATCATTCTTGGTGTTATCTTGTCGTTTTCGCCGGCTACATGCATCCCTGCTAGGGTGTTTGCTGCGTCAAGGGCCTGTTGTATGTTGCGGCCTCTAAGATGAGAGGCTAGGAATCCTGCGATGAAGACGTCCCCTGCGCCCTTGAGGCTGACGGGTTTGACCCTAAGGGGAGGCGATGAGATCAATCTTGTGGGATCTGCGTAGATCGCTCCTTTGGATCCCCTCTTGATCACGATTCTCATCCCTTTACTTGTAAAGCTCCTCGTGATTTCCTCCGTACGACTGTGGCCTGTTAGGTCTCTGTATTCCTTGAGGTTTCCGAACAGCAGGTCTAACTGATTTAAGAGTTGATCGATTTGCGGTTTTGATTCTCTAATGAACCCTATTCTTGGGAAGAGGTCCAGTGTTACCTCGACACCATGTGTCTTGAGGTAATGCACTGAAGGCGTTTAGCTCTTTAATGTCGAAGAGTTCCAGTGCATAACCGGACATGTGGAGAGCCCTAAATTTTGAGGCTATATTTTTCAGGTTCCCAATCTTACAATTAACCTCGTTCTTCTGGAAATAGGCCCTCCTCGCACCGCGTTTGTTGATCAGGTTTACGATAAAGCAGGTCAGCTGCTTAGGATCTCTAATAGGGTGAAAGCTGACGCCCTCGTGCCTCTGTTTAACCATCGATTCCAGAAGGTTACCCATCGTATCATCAGATAGGGGTGCGGCCAGTCCTGTTTTTAAGCCGAGTCGGTCGGCCATGAACGCCACGTTTCCAGCGGAGCCGCCTTCGCCGAGACTGATTCTACTAGACCGCTTAGAAGTGTAATCTCCTTGTCCCGTGAATACATCGACGTCTAGGCACAAGTCGCCTAGGACCAGGAGGTCACCCAGTGGATACCTAGCTGAGTCCCTTTGCGAGCTCGACAAATCTCCTAACCTTCTGGATGTCCTTCTTCCCACGTGTCCCGGGAATGGAGAGGGCTGACGCAGCATCCACACCCCATGGCCTCACCTGCTCTATCGCCAAAGTCACGTTTTCTAGGTTTAGTCCACCTGCGAGGATCACTGGCTTGTCAACGCTCTCCACTATATTTCTATCTAGCTTCCAATCGCTGGTTTTGCCGGTTCCCCCTATGAAACCTTGGAGGAGTTCCGACGGTGGATTACCATATGTGTCCAGCATGATGAAGTCTGATTTTCCAGCGTAGAATCTCGCCTTCTCCAACTCAGCCCCAGATCCGACGGCGATGACCTTGATGGTTGAGAAACCATTACCCTTCAAGTCCTTCAGCAGATTGGAGAAAACTGCAAGACCCATTGCGCTTTCCTCGTTGGCAAGCTGGACGATGTCTGGTTCGACGACGCGCGCTAGTTCAAGTATCTCCTCAGGGTCTCGAGAGATCGGTATCATCACGGCCTTCGCTGAAGACTTAATGGCCTCACAGATGCCGTGGCCGAGCCTTGTATCGACGGTGTATGGGATGTCTCGGGTAGATACTTGGGTGCCTACATGATCGGCACCGGTGCCTGCGACAAGCTCAGCGTCGTTGATGGATGTCATGTTGAAGATTTGGACTTTGACCATCTGACGCTTTGAGGCTATGGACATTCATTCTTATCTAGTTTATCGGTTTAATCGGTTGGCACTGTTGCAAGTATTAGCGCGGTGTAAACCAGTTACACTCGCGTATTCGGATCATATGCTAATCCAGGTATAATTTCTAAATACCCTAAAATCGCGCGCTTACCTTACACTGAAGAGTGCCATCAAACCTATGCAAAATGAGGTCTCAAAGGAGAGTGACCAATGAAGACCTCCATGCAAGTCCTCTCAACCATCACACTAGTTTTGCTTGTTGAGGCGGGCCTAATCTACATCAACCAAGCGGAGTGGAGAGCGGCGCAGAGTGAGCCGTATTCAAACCATTTAGACTGGACCACCACATGGGGTGGCGCGGGCTACGATAACGCAAAGGCAGTCGCAGTAAACGGTGGAAACGTCTACGTCGCCGGGACGACGAGGAGCTACGGCGCCGGCCTCTCCGACATATTCCTCCTAAAGTACGACCGCAACGGGGATCTCGCCTGGAACAAGACCTGGGGAGGAATATCCTACGACGGGAGCTGGGCCGCAACCGCGGACAATGAAGGAATATACGTAGCCGGTTTCACCTACACAGTCGGAAACCTAAACGCAAACGCCGCCCTCCTCAAGTACGACTCTGACGGAAACCTACTCTGGTCGAGGACCTGGGGAGGTGCTGAGGACGCCGTAGCCAGGGGCGTCGCCGTCGACGGGAGAGGAGCAGTGTATGTCGCAGGCTACCTCAGGGGAACAACGACCACGACTAAGTCGTTCCTACTAAAGTATGATCAGACGGGGAAACTCACCTGGAACGAGACCTTCGGCGGGGAGGGTGTAAACGCATTCGCTGTAGGCGTAAGTGACGGCGTATACGTGGACGGCACGAACGAAACAACCGTGAACAACCTGTACAGGTCGACGATGTTCTTGACGAAGTTCGACAAGGCTGGCTCCATCCTCTGGAGTCGCCAGTGGGGAAGCAACCCCATAAACTACTGCTGGTCCATCTCCGTCAACGGAGACAACATCTACCAGGCAGGCACCACGAGTGACGGGTCGAGTAACTCCGACGCCGTTTTACTGAGTTATGATACCTCGGGCACTCTGAAGTTCAACGTCACCTGGGGGAAAACTGAGGAGGAGTACGCATGGGGCATCATCGGGTCAAACAACTACATCTACCTCACCGGGCATATCTATAACGGAACGAGATCCAGCTACGACGCCCTAGTCTTAAAGTTCGCGACAGATGGAACACCAATCTGGAACGTGACTTGGGGCGACAGATCCGTAGACGTGGCCCACTCGGTGGGCGTGGACGGGAACGACATTTACGTAACGGGTATAACAACCAACCAAGAACAAAACTCTGATGTCTTCCTTCTGAAGTACACATCAGCCAATGAAATATCAAGTTCAGGAGCTTCTTGGGCAGCCGCGGCCGCCACTGCAGTCGGCGTCATAACATTGACCGCGATTGTCGTCAAGAAATTTGAACATAAGCGCACCTCTCCAAACTCATTACATTCTGGCTGATTCCTTTACCATATTCGCGCTCATGTTGAGGCTCGCTTGAATCGAGTCTCGGTCATCGTCGTCGTCAATATATCTCCTTTTATTTGATTAAGGGCGCGTACGACATGAGATCCTAATAGGCTTTAATTTAAAATTTGCAAATTAAACGGTAAGTGCACAGACGCTAACCAGAGAAACACTTTTTTTATACTGAATCTGATTGTCCATATATTACAATATTTTTTTCATTATTGTTTTAACTCTTTTTCGCTTTCGTGACTACCTCATATCCCGTAAGACACATAGCCTTAGAGCAGGTCACCATCTCATCAATTCGGACGTGCTTCTCAACCTCATCGGGATAACCACGCGGTCCATATAAGCAGCACTCAACCCCCGCCTTGGCTAGGTGGGCAGTGTCGTTGCCGCAGTAGCTGCGCGGCGGGACGGCTCCAACCTTCTTCGGGTACTCACCAGTGACCCTCTTGTGGTTCTCCTTGAGGAGCTTCACGACCTCGCTGTTGGGGCTGACGCCCATGGGGGGCATGACCATGCCGCCGACGCGCCACTTGGGATCGATAGGGTACTCGAACTCGTATCTGAACTCCGGGTCCTCCGCCTTAATCTCCTCCAGCATAGCCTTCATCCTCTCGTTGATCTCCTCGATCTCGTATCCCGGCGGGTAGCGGAAGTCGACTATGATGGTGCAGAAGTCGGGAATGTTGTAGGGTCCAGCGAGGTCGTAGTCCCGGTTGCGTCCCCCGATGATGCTGCCGGCGACCCAGCGGGGTGCCCCGGGGAGGTCTGGGTCCCGCGCCTCGAACTTCATCTTATCAAGCCTATCGAGGACCTTCCGCATCTTCGTGATCGCGTTGATGCTCTCCTCCATTCGGCTGATATGCTCGCTACGCCCGATGGTGTGGATTGCGAAATCGTGAACGCCGACGCACTTTGTGAGGATGTTGTCCACGCTGTAGGGCTCCGGGACTATCGCCATGTCCGCCCAGACCCCCTCCTTCAGGGCGTGGACGGTACCGACGCCTCCCTGAAGCTCGCCGACGACGCATTCGACGATGAGGTCCCCGTGGAGCTTCGCTTTGCTCCTCTTTATCGCCAGAGCAGCGCACATCATCGCAGCATCCCCGCTCTTCATATTGTGGATGCCCGCTCCCCAGAGCCTGTTTCCCTCCACCTTCGGCTCGTATGGGTCCCACTCCCAGGAGGCCGTGATGGGGTCGATGTCAAGGTGACCATTGAACATCATGCTCTTCCCCTTGCCATCCCCCTTGAGACGGGCGATGACCTGGTTCCGCCCCGGCTCCACCTCCTGCAACGTTACCTCATCGAAGCCCTGGTCTTCAAACCAGTCCTTCGCGAACTTCACGGCGGGTCCCTCCTGCCGCGTCAGGCTCGGCTGCCGGATGAGGTCGCAGCCCAGCTCCACAATCTCTTCCTTCTTCAGGTAATCAAGAACGTTCAATCGGGATCTGTGTATGGGGCACCCTTTCCCGCATTTAGGCTTTAGGAATCGATTCACGAGGTTAAAGTACTAACTTTCAAGACTATCGAGTTCCGCATAAAACTCGTATCATTTTTTGAAATGTACGCTACGAGAACTGACTAAATTGCAGTTTTAATAAACCCATAAACGAATCCGCGACGCAGAACCGCGCCTATTTAGAACCTCAAATACTTATTGTGATAGCGTATAGCCAGTAGGTAAAAGCGATTGCCATTACAACCCCCACAGCCATCATAACCACGGTCGCCAGCTTTGGATTAAAGTTTTTACCGTAGACGTGCAGTTTCATTCACATCCTTTGCCCGTAACCTTTCATTCGCGTAGGCAGCGATCAATTCGTGGAAAATGATTTAAAGAAAATGGAGAATTAAACTAGATTTTTATTATAGATTAATAATTAGATTCACTCGCGTCGAGTTGTTTTAGTCACGGACCGCAGAGACGACGGCGACATTGCTGAGTCTCCTCGTCATGGGTATTTTCAGGATGATCGTTGTTCCGGAACCGACCTCGGACTTCACCTCAATGTCTCCTCCATGGTCTTCCATTGTTTTCTTGCAGTAGTGTAAGCCTAAGCCTGTGCCGTTTTCCTTGGTCGTGCTGAAGGGCTTGAAAAGGCTGTTGATCCTTTCCTTCGGGATGCCGACACCGGAGTCTCTGACTTCGATTACCAGTTTCTCCCCTTTGACCCTATTAGAGATTTGAAGAGAACCTTTTTTTGGCATCGCTTCAACGGCGTTTCTTATCAGGTTCTCGATGACTCGCCTAATCTTTAACCTGTCAACCTTCACCATTTGATGCTCTAGGTTAGTTTTGACCTCTATTCGTTGAGGTATTGGCGTCTCCTTGATTATTAACTCAATAAAGGTAGCGACATCGAGCTCCTCGAAGGTGAGCATCTCGGAGGTGATCTTGCTTCTTACTTCGTTGAGCATTTTTGAGGCGTTTTCAACGGCTTTAAGTATGATCGCCTTCATCTCGTCGCTCTTCTCGGGCTTAGTGTCCATTAAATAAACTGCGTTCATGATTGTGTTGAGGGGCCCCCTTAAGTCATGGGCCACTGTTGAGGCTATCGTGCCAGCGACGACCAGTTTCTCCGATTCAAGTAGCTTAATAGCCCTCTCCTCGGCGAGTCGCTCCATATTTTTAGAGTATCCTCTGAGGTCTTCCTCCATTTGCTTTCTCTCTGTTATATCCCTAACTGAAAGAAGCACCTCTGTCTTCTTACTATCAATTTTTATGAGGCTTGCACGCCCTTCACCCCACCCGAATCTGCCGTCCTTACTAACCCACTGAAACTCAACGGGGGGTACTGGCTTCTCCCCAAGTAGGTCGAATGAATAAGTCGTAGAAACATCCCTATGTCAGCGGTTCTAAGGGTTTTAAGTGACCAGACTTTTTTCCCCACGATCTCATTTTGCGCGTAACCTGTGATTGATGTAAATGCTTCATTAATCCAAGTGACATTCCCCCTTAGATTTATTGTGATAATACCGTCAGGGGCGAGTTCTATTAATGATCGGTACTTTATTTCTGAATTTTTTAAATTATTCTCGAGAGCCTTCCGATCCGTGATATCTCTTAAAAAACAGAGGACCGCCTTCTTACCCAAGTATTCGATTATACTGGCTGTTATCTCCACTGGGATTTTCTTTCTATCTCTTCTCTTGATCTCAAGCTCAGTGTTGATTTGAGGTTTTTTGTCCTGTAATAGGCTCGTAATTTCTACTTGTGCAGTCTTTTTCTCAATACCGGTTAGAAGATCCAGGCAATTTGTACCAAGTACATATTTCTCCGACGAGGCACCGATGAGTTTCATGAACGCTTCGTTTACGAATACGATTTTTTCTCTAACAATGATCACGATGGATTCTTTAGCATCCTTAACGATGTTAGTGTAAACCCTCTCGATTCTCTGCTTCTCTACGATGTACCTGATCCTCTTCGCAATTACTTGGTAGTGTTGGGGATTAGTCTCTTTGCGGAAGTAATCATTTATACCGACCGTGAACGCCTCTTCAGCAACCTCTTCGCTCCCCTGTCCAGTATAGAGGATGATAGGTATCATGTTCTCTTTTCTAATTTGCCTTGATAACTCGACGCCGTTCATATTCGGCATCTTATAGTCTACTATAATGCAGTCATATGACTTGTTCCTGAGTCTCTCAAGAACCTCTAATGGATTCGAGAGCGATTCGATTTCGATTCCAGGGTCGAATGTTCTTATTAAATCCCCTGTCATGCTTAGTTGGCACTCATCATCGTCTACGTGTAGCACCCTAATCGGAGTGGATGATGGCCGGAATGGCATTAAAAAAAGACTTCAGGTAACTATAATAAAACATTTAGTTATCTATAATCTATATTAACGATACATTTTATTCATAATATTGCATCAGCCGTTTGGCAGTGTACAATTTTTGTTTTTTATACGTGTTTAGCTCGTTACGCGCAGGTGTTTATATAGGTTTTAAACTGCGCTATTTTTAATCCTTTCATTTTAACTATTATAAAATCCGAATTGAAATAAAACAAAATAATGCTTCTTTCCATATGAGCTAAATAAACGTACGTTTTCTTTAATAACTAATAAGCCCTTAATCATTGAAAAGTCAACTTTCTAACGTTACACTTTTCATACGGTGAACTTTCAAATGATATACCGGTGACGCGTTGAGACTTGACCCAAGCGTCAGAGGATTATTCGGCAACTCCTCAAGAAGGGCTTACGATCACAAAGAATCGTGGAGCTAGCTCCTCGACACAATGAGACAGATCGTCAACAGATAGCTGAAAAGAGCCAGACACGTCGGAAGATAATACCACATGGACAAAGCCAGAGCGCCGAGACGTAGAAAGATCATGGAGAAGATCGAGCTCAGGCCCATGTTCACTTATTTCGGTTCCTCTAGGCTCGGGTATGGTGCCCAAAGTGTTCCAAATCCGTTGACGGGTGTGATTTAGCTTAGCTTCAGTAAGTTGAGTCAGATACCCAGGTTTGAGAATGGGAACCTTAAACTTAAAATAACAATTATGGTCATAACAGTTATGGGGGTTGTCTCGGCGATTACTTTCATTGATTAATTTTATACCATCACGATCTAATAGTAATTATACTAATAAGTCTGGCTACAAAATGAGTTTTCTGAAAAAAGTATATCGCAGACGACATGCTTGAATTTTAGATAGCTAACGTGTATTAAACGAAAAACATACCTAGATTAAGCGACCCCAGAACTAGACACATAGTGAGTACGAAGATGAATATAAAAACGATCTTTCTGGTTTTCATCATAATGCTCACGTCGATTCTGTTAACGGCTGGGCTAATACTCATCATTATGGGGATCATGTACCTGAGGAATATGAGCCCACCCATAACAATCGAGATTGGTAGCAGCATGTTATAACCGAAATTAATGTAAGTAAAGGGAGTGATTGTCATGATTATGAACATTCCAGTGATCGCTAGCTGCAGCCTACGTTTCCATGTCAATATGGATGCAATAGACTTTACGCCTTGAAGCTTGTCTGCCTCAACATCCGTAGAATCAAACCCTGACGGCATTACGAAGAAAGCGAATATCGAGAAAATCATGAGACCGATGAAGACCATTGGCGAGAATGTGCCGAGAATGGCGTAGCAGATACTAACGCCCTCTATCAAAATTCCGCTGCTTATAACGGACTCCTTAAACAGAAATCGTTTTTTGAGGTGAATCTTGGGATAGGAGTACATTATAAATAATGTGAAGAATAAAAGGCTGAGGAGAAAGCTAGGTAAGTTGTTCAGGAAGCTGATTGAAAGTCCTATAATAGCGGAGATTGATACAAGCTTCATAGCATCAGTTTTTGATACTTGTCCTGAGGATAGAGGTCTGTTGTTTTTAAAGGAGTTGTGCCTATCTGCGTCCATATCGATGATATCGTTGTATATGTAGACTGAGATTGCTATGAAGAAGAACGCGGCAATTGAAATCAATGCAGGCTTTAGCGGAGGAAATCCTCTGCCAACTATGAGACTCGCAACGATTGCACCCCAAATCCATACTCCGATTAGCTCTTTTCTTGAGCTGAGAAGTATCTTTGTGGATTTGAAGAACGATTGTTTCCTCATATATTGTGCCTCGCAATACTACTTCATTGTGTTACTATAATATATATTTAGGGTATATAAAAAACTAGTTAGTTTCAATTCCCGGTTTGTGACCTGTCCCTCCATTCTGTTAGTCTTGAGTATCTCTACTTATGTTTGGTGTTCTGAATGAAAGTATTAGGGACAGTAGCAAATAAGGAAATTTGCTGCCTTAATCAGGTATTGCAGGATGTTGGTGAGCTGGACCGACTTGAATAGGCGCCTTCCGCGGTGTGAACGCGACATTCACCAACATAGACTACCGGCCCACAGTAACACTAGGGAACTCGACGCAATAAAATCCCTTTTGCTCAAACACGTCATAGGCGGAACCGATGCCGTCTAAGCCCCTCCATACGTCGTCTGGAAGAGCTTCCTCGGGTCATACTGCATCTGGAATTTCAACTAACTCGTCGGAGTCGATATCTCAACGTAGTAATAGGTCATGCCACCATCGTCGTCGCTGTCCTCGTTCACCTTGATATTCCTGATCGCTGAATTGTCGATAGCATAGTTGGCGGGATTCTCTCTTAGAGCGTATTCGGGCGTCTTATCCGTATACCAATCAGTATACGTATTGAAACCATGCATCACGGCCTTCCACTTGCCGAAGAAGCCCTTCCCCTCGGCCTCCTCCTTCGCTCGCCGCCTCTTTACCGTCTCAGTCATGATTTCATTCGTCAGCTTGGCGAAGATGCTTCTCCTCTCCGTCACGATGAGATTGAAGGTATCGGTCCTGCCCAGGCTCTTGGAAACCATGAGGTTTGGGATTATCACTCTTATGGTCTCCTCTTGTGTCGGCTGGGGTACCGGCTGCTGAGGTTGTGGGGCCGCTGCGGGCTGAGGTACATAGACCGGCGGCGGTGACTGAGTTAGAGGTATTGACGCTGCTTCAGGCACTGGGCTCAGCTTCTGAGCCACGGGCTCTAGTGGGTTTCCGCAGCTGGGGCAGAACTTGTGAATCTCCTTAACAGACGTCCCGCAGAATGGACAGAACGGCATACATTGACACTCCTCTTGAGGCTTAATAACTAATTTTCCGATCAGAGCGGCGCTCAGGCTATAAGACGAGGAAACACAACTCTAAACGTGAGCGCAAATGCAGACGTCGCCGCCATCCTGTACGAGATAGGTGAGATACTCACCATCAAGGATGACAGGTTCAGGAGTCGAGCCTACCTCCTCGCCGCACAGAGGATAACGAGCCTCACCGAGGACATCCGGAAGGTGAAGGAGAGGGGAGAACTCGACAAGATACCGGGAGTCGGCAAGAGCATAGCCGCCACAATCACCGAGGTCATCGACACCGGAGAATCAAAGGTCCTCGAGGAGCTCCGTGAATCCCTACCTCCAGGGGTCCGGCAGCTCATGGAGCTCGAAGGCATAGGACCGAAGAACGCGATGCGACTCGTTGACGAGCTTAAAATAGGATCAATCGATGACCTCGAGAAGGCGGCGAAAGAAGGGAAAGTTCGTGAGCTCAAGGGGTTCGGGGAGAAGAAAGAGCAGAACATCCTCCAGAGCATCGGAGATTATCGGAACAAGCAGACGCGGTTTCTGCTAGGCGCCGTACTACCCATAGTCGACGACATGCTCGCGTGGATGAAAGAGTCACCCGCGGTCTTGAAAGCCGAGGTCGCTGGCTCATTCCGCCGAAGAAGGGAGACGATCGGAGACCTCGACCTACTTGTCGCCTCGAATGACCCCGATGCTGCCTCGCAACGCTTCGTCGAGATGCCGCCGGTAGAGCGAGTTGTTAGTCATGGGGCAACAAAAAGCACAGTCTTCCTCAAGGGCCACCTACAAGTTGACTGCCGAGTCGTCCCACCCGAAGCATACGGCGCCGCCCTCCAGTACTTCACCGGCTCCAAGGATCACAACGTTAAGCTGCGAACCATAGGCGTCAAGCTGGGCTACAAGCTCAACGAGTACGGTCTATTCAAGAGGGAGGGTGACGTCCTCGTCGCCTCGGAGACGGAGGAGGAGATATACGCCAAACTGGGGATGAGCTGGATCCCCCCCGAGATGCGGGAGAACCGGGGGGAGATAGAGGCGGCGATGGAGCACAAGCTGCCAAAGCTCGTCGAGCTAGGCGACATTAAGGGAGACCTCCACTGCCACAGCAAGTGGAGCGAGGGGACGATGACGATACGCGAGGTTGCCGAGAAGGCGATGGGCCTCGGCCTCGAATACGTCGCAATCACAGACCACTCGAAGAGCCTAGGCATCGCACGTGGCCTCGACGAGGAGCGCCTAAGGGAGCAGGGGAAGGAGATAGACGCCATCAATAAGGAGGTCAAGGGCATCACCCTGCTCAAGGGGATAGAGTGCGACGTGAAGGCTGACGGCTCAATGGACCTCCCCGACTCGAGCCTGCGTGACCTCGACTTCGTCGTCGCCAGCATCCACAGCGGCTTCAAGAACGACGAGGAGACGATGACGAACCGCATGATAGCGGCGATGCACAACGAGTACGTCTCCACCATCGGCCACCCGACTGGGCGAATCATTCAGAAGAGGAAGCCCTACACCATCAACCTGGACAGGGTTCTGGAGGAGGCGGCGAAGCAGCGCGTCTCCATGGAGATAAACGCGTACCCCGAGAGGCTCGACCTCGATGACGTCTCGAGCAGGAAGGCGATGGAGGCGGGGGTCATCATGACCATAGGAACGGACGCTCACGCCCTCAACCAGATGGAGTTCCTACCCCTCGGCGTCTCGGTGGCTCGACGCGGGTGGCTCACTGCCAAAGACGTCGCAAACACGCAGACCGTCGAAGAAGCTCCTCAGGCTCCGCCGGGGATGAAGCGGTCGAGGAGCCTGAAGAGCCAGTCCCTGCTCGGCGGCCACGTCAGGGCTATAGAGAATACTATGCTCGCCACGACCATCCCGACGCTTGCGACCGTAGCTGCCGACGGCGCCGATCAGGAGGTCGAATACCCATCCCCCCACCCAAGCGCCTAATGTGTAGAGGGCCGTCTTACCCACAACCTCGATCATCAGCAGCTTTGTGCAGTGGGAGTCTCCTTGTCCCCGCGAGCATCACGACTGGGAGATCGGGCAGCGGCGTCATCGCCACGACCAGGACGGCCCAGAGGCCGTACTTCTTTATCCACCTACCCACGAGGTCCTCCGCCTTTCCTCCCCCACTCTCGACCGTCTCCGCTACACCCAGCCCGAGGAGGTAGGGGATGATGTCCCCAATTGCTCCTCCGACGCCAGCAGCTAGCACCGAGCAGGATCGGGTTGTAGAGGGGGGTTAGGGCGAGGAAGAGGGGGACGAAAATATCCCTCGCAACCATAGTCGAGTGGCTGAGAAGGGTAACGGTGAAGATCCCCCAGAGCCCCATCGCTTCGACCCGCGACGTGTCCGTGAAGAGAAGCAGAAGGAGGTACCCGGAGACGAGGGCCGTAGCCGAGACACCAGCGATCGTGAGATATGCTCTTCGCTCCATCAGTTACCAACTCGCCCGAGGATAGCCAGAGCCGTCGCGAAGAAGATGATGATTGCCAGGGACGCTATGAGTGTGAACCTAGCCCACCTTTGAAGCCTGTTCCGACCAACCACGACAACCACTGTGATCGCTAGAAAAGCGGCTATGAAAGGCTGACGTCGGCCATTAAGAAAAGCCTGCGAGGCGAGGGGAAAAGGGTTTGGGACTACAGAGGCTTGGCTAGGAACTCGTGCAGCTTTAGGTCCCTGATCCTGTTTGAGGCCGCTGGAGTGATCACGAGGGCGGTGTCCGCGCCCGCGTGGCTCCCCGCGACGGCGACGACTGGCTTGTCGATGCCAACCGCGTCGCAGTCAGCCGCCATCATCGCTATCTCTGCGCAGACCTTCGTCCCCTGGCTGAATAGGCGGAGGGTGTTTGCCACGACGACGTTAACCGGTGGGACTATGAAGGGTAGGCCCGCCTCCAGCGGCTGCTCCTTCTCGGGTCTCTGCCGCCCCACGCCCACCTCGACTCCCCCGGTGAGGACGTCGGTGCAGGTGATGATCCTCCCAGCCTTCTCTAGTTTCTCCCTGACCTCGGGGGGCATCATCTGCTTCCCCTTGGATGGGTAGCCCGTCTGGTGCCTTACGAAAACGAGCTTGATGCCGCTCCCCTTGAAGACCTCGACGGCCTTGAGACCGGTCCCACCCGTGGAGGTGGATATGAGGACGGTGTCTATCCTCCTCTCCTTCGCCCCCGCGAGGGCGATCCTGAGGGTCTCCTCGGTGTGTTCCTCGCCACCCTTCTCGAATATGACTGTTGTTCTCTTCGTGCTCATGTGGATCACAGAATGGTGATTGATGGATCGGCGTCTCTAGCTATTAAGAGTTAGAGATGCTCCTCGCGGCGCCCTATGACTGGTATCGGCTCCCCGCAGTGCATGCAGTGGTTGGAGTCGTCAAGGCGCCACCTGGTTATCTCGTAGCCGACGCGGGAGATGACCGTCTCCCCGCACTTCGGGCAGACCGTGTCCTCGTACCCCTCACCGGGGACGTTTCCGACGTAAACGTAGTGAACGCCCTCAGCCTTGGCGGCGGTCCTCGCCTTCAGGAGGGTCTCGACGGGTGTAGGAGGCAGGTGACTGAACTTGTACTGGGGGTAGAACCTGCTCAGGTGGAGGGGGACGTCTGGCCCCATGTTATCAACGAGGTATCTCGCCATCCTCCTAGCCTCGTCTTCACTGTCGTTCGTCTCTGGGATGATGAGGAACGTTATCTCAACGTGGACGCCCTTCCTATGCATCTCAAGCGTTGCGTCGAGGACGCTCTGAAGATCGGCGGAGCAATGCTTCCTGTAGAATTCCTCCGTGAACCCCTTCCAATCCACGTTCGCGGCGTCTATCACGTCCACGACCCTACCCAGCGCCTCCAAGCTCACGTAGCCGTTCGTCACTAAGACGTTCTTCACCCCCTCCTTGTTCGCAAGCCTCGCCGTGTCCTCGACGTAGTCGAGGTTGATCAGCGGCTCATTGTACGTGTAGCTGATGCTCGTGCAGTCTTGGCGATGGGCCATATCAACAACGTAGTCTGGCGGGACACGCTTCAGCCCGCCCCCAGGCTTGGCGGTGGATAGGTGCCAGTTCTGGCACCAGGGACACGTGAAGCTACAGCCGACGCTGCTTATGCTGAGACTCAGGCTGCCGGGGTAGAAATGGGCGAGGGGCTTCTTCTCTATGGGGTCGACGGCTATTGCGCTGAGTAACCCGTATGTTAGGTTGATTATCTTCCCGCCCTGGTTCTCCTTGGTCCCGCAGAAGCCTAGCTGGCCAGGCTTGAGCGTACACATCCTCGGGCAAACTATGCAGCGGGCGGTCTCATCGTCCACCCTGACCTGGTAACGGGTTTCCATTAGTGATCAAACTGGAAGGCGCCGGTTTAACAGTTCCCCTTTAAGAAAAGTGAAGGCACTTTCAGGCGATTTTTAGTGTACGAGGATTAGAAGTGCTTCTTGACCTCTTCCTCGGTGAGCTTCTTGAAGCTCTTCGTCTCGACCGGGATGACCGCAGCGTTCACATTCTCAGGCTTGAGGCCGTTCGTGTTGGCCGCCTTGATAGCTTCTATAGCTAGGGTGATGGCATCGTCGAGGGAGATATCGTCCATGTACTTCTTCTCCAGCATCTCCCGTGCCTTCTCGCTGTTCATGCCTAGGGCCGCGGCCTTGTAGCCCCGGTAGCTGCCGCTCGGATCTATGGTTAATAGGCGTGGTCCACCCACGTCCACGCCAGCGACTATCATGCTGACACCGAATGGGCGTACGCCCGCATTCTGAGTGTACTGCTGGAGGATGTCGCCTATGCTGCTAACGAGGCTCTCTATTCCAATGGACTCGTCGTAGGTCATCCTGTTGCCTTGGCAGGCGTAGCGGGCCTCGCGCACGAGGACCCTTGCGTCTGGGCTGTTGCCGGCGATGACGGCTCCGACGTGTGTGTCAAATTCGAAGAGCTTCTTGCTGAATCGCCTGTCCTCTAGGCTGTTCTGGAGTATCTCGACGGCTGCGAGGACTACACCCTCCTTCGTGAGGACGCCGGAGACGGGTGCACCACGCTTCACCAACTCGAGGGCGTACTCAACCTGGTAGATGCGTCCCTCGGGGGAGAATATCGTGATTGCCTCATCATACTCCCTTCCACGTGACATCTTTGCAGCCCCTTGTCTGCTAATCGTTTGAGTAGGGGGTATTTAAACTTCTCACGCCGTACCCCGCATGTGATAAAGATTGAAAAGTGAGGCTAATTCTTTGCGAGCTCGCGGAGCTCCTTCGGGGTGAGTCTGAAGGTCGTCCACTCGTCCATCGACTTGGCCCCGAGGGAGTAGTAGAACTTGCGGGATGGTTCATTCCAGTCGAGCACTGTCCACTCCATTCGCCCACACCCCTTATCGAGAGCAATCTTGGCGAGTCTCTTCAGTAGCGCGGAGCCGATCCCGCTCCCCCGCAGCTCCTCGGGGACGAAAAGATCCTCAAGCCAGAGGGTGGGTAGCCCAGTCCAGGTGCTGAATGTGAAGTAGTATAAAGCTAAACCCACGTGTCTTGGTCCCTCCCTGCCCGTGTTCTCGGCTAGAAGCACTTTGAATATAGAGTCCTTCCCCCAGCCCCACTTGCGATAGTCTTCGGGGGTGGCGACGAAGCTGTCCGGTGACCTCTCATAGACGGCGAGCTGATGGGTGAGGTCCATGATGACGGGGATGTCAGCCTCATTGGCCTCCCGTATCTTGAAGGCGATCTTCTGCTTCATAGGAAGGATCGAAGGCGACAGATGATAAGAGCGTTTCTAGATGAGGCCCTGAAGCTGCCTAACGAGGCCCTGGCTCGCCATGTACCTGTAGGTACCCCTCTTGAACTTGTTCCCCGAGAAGATGCCCTCTATCCTCCTCCCCCACTTCCCGAAGAAGCTCCTGTAGCAGTAGAAGAGCTCCTCCTGCACCTCCTTAGTGGTGAGAGTCTCCGTCGGCATGACCGCGTGGATCATGTCGTAATGGGACCAGTTCCTGTCCATTATCCAGCCGTTGGCCTCGGCCTCGCTGTAGAGGCCGGTTCCGGGGAACGGGGTAAGTATCATGAAGATTGCGAGCCCCGGGTTGAGGGAGTCGATGTACCTGCGCAGCCCCTCGATCGAGGCGTGTGTGTCCTTCCTACCCCCGATGATCATCGTGGCCTGCGCAAAGATGTCGCTCGCCTCAAGCGCGCGTATCGCCTCCCCCGCCTGGCCGGGCTCAATCCCCTTCCTGTACGAGGCAAGGGTCTCCAGGTCACCGCTCTCGACGCCTAAGAGGACCCACTGGTTCCCTGCCTTCCTGAGCAATGGGATGGACTCCTTATTCTTCACAACGTCGTCTACCCTCGCCTGGACGAACCAGAGGACTGAGTCGCCCAGCCTCCTCCTGTTCATCTCCTCGATAAACTCTCTCGACCTCGGGTTAAAGGTGAAGTTGTCGTCGGTGAGCCAGATGAACTCGGCGCCGAACTCGTTCCTGCAGTGCTCCATCTCATCTGCTATGCGTTTGCCCGACTTAGTGCGCCACCTGTTCCCCCAGAAGGCGCACTGACTGCAGAAGGTGCAGTTGTGGTCACAGCCCCTGCTCCCCTCGATTATCATGTAGCGCTTCCCGTTCGCCATCATCTTGAAGTGGTAGGCGTCGAGGTTCTTCTCCACGAAGTGGTAGCCAGGCATCGGGAGGTCATCGAGGTTTTGTATCAGGAGCCTCGCTGGGTTTGATACGATCTTTTCCCCATGGCGGTAGGTGAGCCCCTTAATCTTGGAGAAGCCACGATGCGCCTCCACAGCCTCCACTAACTCCAGGAGCGTCTCCTCCCCCTCACCCCTCGCTATGGCGTCGATGACCGGGTACTCCCCTATGCTGGGTTCTGCGAGGGCCGTGAAGTGTTGCCCGCCGGTAATCGTGACGACACCCGGTACCGCCTTCTTCGCCGTCTCGAGAGCCCTCACGACAGTATACGTGTTGCAGGTGGCGAGGCTGCTGACAGCCACCACGTCTGGTTTGAGGTTTGCAATCCTTTTCTCGAGCCCATCCCAGTCCAGCTTCTCAGCCTGGCAGTCGATGACCTCTATCTCGTACTCCGGGTGCCTCGACTCCAGGTAGGCGGCGAGTTGTATACACGCCGTCGGCGGTGGGAGATACTCGCCCATAACGAACCAGTAATCCTTCGGAGGCTCGACGAAGAGGACCCTCAATACATTCACACTCAGGTCTCGTGGTCGAAATATTCACGCGTGGCGTATTTATCGGCTACCCGCCGCTCTCGAGTCGGTAAGGTTTAACCAACACAGAGGCGCTCATAGCTCATTATAGTCAAACTAGAAGCCTGATCGATGTGGAGTACGCCATAGAGACCGTCAACCTCGTGAAGAGATACCCGACAAGTTCACGCCTCGCGACAGCCGGAATGCCACGGGGACCAGCCGCGCGCGGCACAGTAGGATCATTCGGAGCCATAATCGACGCAGTCAAGGGCTCAAGGGGCCCCTTCATCGAGGCGCTGAAGGGGATCACCCTCAGAATACGGGAGGGGGAGATATTCGGCATCCTCGGCCCAAACGGCGCCGGGAAGACGACCCTCATCAAGATCCTCTGCACACTCGTCCTCTACGACGAGGGCGAGGTCTATGTAAACGGTCACGACCCCAGGAAAGAGGTCGGCGAGGTGCTGAAAAACCTCCAGGCAGTGCTCCCCGAGAGCAGGGGCTTCAACTGGCGCCTAACCGGGAAGCAGAACCTCGAGTTCTACGCCCTCCTCTATGGCCTCAGCGACTCCGAGGCGAGGGAGAGGGTCAACTACCTCCTAGACTTCACAGGCCTCACATCGAGAGCCGACGACGGGATACAACGCTACTCAACGGGCATGCAACGGAGGCTGCTACTCTGCAGGGCCCTGCTTCGGGACACCCCGATAATCGTCTTCGACGAGCCCACCTCGGGCCTCGACCCCGCCTCCGCCGGGGAGTTCAGGAGGATGATAATAGACAGACTCGCCAAGGAGGAGGGGAAGACTGTGCTCCTCAGCACCCACAACCTCCAGGAGGCTCAGGAGCTCTGCGACAGGATCGCAATCCTGGAGCGGGGGAAGGTCATAGCCTCGGACACGCCCGACAACGTCAGACACCTCGTCATCGAGGATAGGATGCTCAAGGTAGCGGTCTCCGGGATCACAACGAGTTCACAGGAGAGGCTGATTAAGGATCTTGAGGCGATAACGGGGGTACATGGGGTCTCCCCCGAGTTCGGTACCACAGGAGGGCTTCAATCATTCTCGATGAGGATCGAGAAGGAGCTAGACCTCACAGATGTGCTCAGGCTCCTCAGCGGGAGCGGCTTCAAGATCCAATCGGTGAACACCGAGGAACCGACCCTAGAAGACGCCTTCAACCTGATCACCGGGCACGAGGAGAGGCGGGGGCCCAGACGAATGGCGGGGGGGCTATAGAACTTGGAGATACCAATCGCCTTGAAGCAGATAATCGCCTTCACGAAGAGGGACTTCTTCAGCTGGGCGACGTACCGCACAGCCGCTGCGACGCAGCTCCTCGGCATATTCATCGCCGTCTTCAGCTGGGGTGTCGGCGCCGCGTACGTCCAGAGGCCCGTTCAGGAGATGTACGGCAGCGACTACATCTCCTTCCTCCTCGTCGGCGTCGCTGTCAGCAACCTCATTCTACCCCTAATGCAGGGAATACAGAACCAGCTTAACCCATGGACCCTTGAGACGATACTGATGACCGGCGTCAGCACAACAATATTCGTCCTAGGCAACATAATGTGGACCTACATCTTCTCCATAATCAGCTTCATCCCCTACCTCATCATCGGAACCTCATTCTTCCACGCCTCGATAAACGCGAACATGCTTGCGGTTGTGCTGGCCTTCATCATCTCAGCGGCGATAATGATGGGACTCGCCATGATCTCCACGGGGCTCAGGATACTGACAAAGTCGATGGATCCCGTCACATGGGCCCTTAACGTGATGCAGAGCCTGTTCGCGGGCGTGGCCTTCCCCGTCATCTACCTAGACACCATCCTCTTCCCTGGGGCCTCGACGATATCCTGGTTCCTACCCCAAACCTGGGTTTACCACCTATGGAGGGTGGCGATGCTGACCAATCCCTCAATGACCGATCCGGTGATCCTCATCGAGTTCCTAAAGGGGGCTATCTTCGCCGTCGTCATCCTCCCACTCGGGTACAAGGTCTTCTGGTGGGGGGTCAATCGCTCGAAGCGTGAGGGTACCCTAGGCTGGTATTAAAAATATCAGATATGGGGTTGAGGGTTCTTGGTTATGTTAGGCGAGTTCTCCACGGGCGACCATCGCCACCTTGCCCCCGACCCTGACGTCGATGCCGCCCTTCACCTCCTCGGCCCTGAGGTAAAGAATACTGGGACGGCTTATCTCAGCGCCCTGCTCGACACGGATGTCGATCTTGGGCGAGCCGAAGTACCTGTGCTTCACGAGGTACCCGGCTAGGCAGCCGTTGGCGCTCCCAGTCGCCGGATCCTCCGTCCAGTCCGTCACCATACGCGCCTTCAGGTGGTTTCCCTTCGTCTCGGGCTCGGGGCAGAATAGGAGGGGCCACTTCGCCTTATTGTCAGCCGAGTAAGCCTTGAACCTCTCTGCGTCGAGCTTGATCCTCTTTAGGGACTCACGGGTCTTGAGTGGGATCATATAGAACCAGACTCCGGTGGAGACCTCCTGTATGGGGAAGCGTACGTCGATGTCGCTGGGGCTGAGGTGGAACATGGGAGCAATATCCTCCGCCTTGTGTGTGGCCCCGAACTCGGGGTTAAGCTGCTTCATCCACAGTAGCGGTTGCCCGTTCGCGGCCTTCTGGAACGCGACGGGGATCATCCCCGCCTTCATGTCCAGAGTAAGATCAGGAACTTCTTTCTTAAGCAGCTCCTTAGCCGCCACGTAGGCTGTGCCGAGGGTCGGGTGACCCGCGAAGGGGAGCTCCCCCACGGGTGTGAAGATGCGGACCTTGAAGAACCTCTTATCCAGGTCTGAGCCGGTGATGAAGGTCGACTCGCTGAAGTTCATCTCCCTTGTAAACTTCTGCATCCTCTCGGCCGACCAACCCTCCCCCTCGATGACCACGGCCAGCTGGTTCCCCTCCAGCTTCGCCTCCGCGAAGACGTCCACGATGAAGAATGGGTTACCCAATTCGATCAAGGGTAAACGGGGTATCAGATTATTTGAGGTTGGCGAGGGGCTACTTACTGACTGTGTGGTAGTCCCAGTTCTTCTGGGCAATGGGCTCAGCCTTCTCGAGGTTCAGTTTCCCATCTTTCAGGCAGTCCTCGTCGATGCTCGCAGCCACGACCTCCCCGACGAACAGGGTGTGGTCGCCACAGGTGACCATGTTTACGACCTCGCACTCGATGTGCCCGTAGCACTCCTTAATTAGCGGGGGTCTCACCTTCTGCGCGGGAACGGGCGTGAGCCCTGCCTCACTCCACTTGTCGGTGTCCCTCCCCGACTTCACACCACAGAGGTGCATCTTATCGGCTATACTGATGCCCGGTGAGTTGACGACGAACTCACCCTGCTCCGTAATGAGGTCGTGGCTGTAGCGTTTTGGTGAGACGCCGATCACTACCTGCGGCGGATCATGGCTGATGGGCATATACATCCCCAGGGTGATTATGTTCGCTTTCCCTGATGAGTCGACGCATGTGATCATGACCGTGGGCGATATCGGGCCGGCCTGGCTGTACCTCTCCTTAGATAGACTCGTCTTCATGTTTCTCTCCCTCTCTTATTAACTCCCCGCACTTCTTGCACTTCTTTACGTGCTCAGTGTCCATAAGCTCCCCCCACATGCCGTATATGGTTATCATATCGTCTTCGAGGTCCTCGGAGCCGCACTTGGGGCACTTCGTCTTCTGCATGGGGGTGGAGAAGACTTCGAGGAATTAAAGCCTGACCCGGAATTCGAACCCTAGTCTTGATTCTATCATAGGTATAAAAATAATCAATTGAAAACCGTGAAATATCGAATTCAGCTGCATCTCAACTTTATTTGGGATTCATTAGCGTCGCTGACACAGTAAAGAACATGTACCCTCCTATCTGTCTTCTCTCTAACAACTGCGGTTTTCATGATGTGATCGACAATGTTCCTATCCAATACTCGATCAAGGGAAGCAGTCGTGTAGTAGATTCTGTTTTTAATATCACTGTTTGACGCTTTGAGAAGCTAATTATTCTCCATGCCAAGGAATCCAAACCTGGGTAGGGGCACCACTCCTCTCCTTACCGTACCTCTTCAGAGGCTTTGTGAGATGCCTCTCCGCCCTCGGTGGTGGGAGGTATAGTCCCTGTCTGATCCTCCTAGGAACCTCCTGAGTCACTTTCACTAAGTCGACACCTCTGTAACCGCACCTTTTGCATCGAAGCCCCTGTCCCTTCCCCATAGATTCCGTGGACCCCCCACATACAGGGCAGCGAGGATTGACCAACCTCCACTCAGAGGCCAGAGATAGGACCTCCAGTCTCTCGAGGTTGAGCGTCAACCCTAAATCGGTCTCTCTAACCCCACCTGCCACCCTTACCTCGTCTCCCTCCCTAAGCTCCCTGACGAGGGCCCTGAAACCCCCGGACGGCTCGTAGGCGGCGCAGTCCACCCTCCCCGAACCATCACCTATGGTGAAGATGACGTGACCCCCCTCTATAATTCTACATTCTCCCTCGACGGTGCCCGTAACGACCGATGGGTAGCACGGTTTTAGGTCAGATATCAGGTAGCTTCGTGCGAGGTGGGCGTCAGTTCCTTGATTTGTTCGGAAGATGACCCACCGCTCAATGGGTTCACCTACAACAATCTCACCCTTCGCCGAGAGGACCGCCCCAGATGTCTCACCCCTAACGCCGTATAGGACCGGGTCCGGCCCTCGGGGAGCGATGAGCACCTGACCCGTCTCGGGGTCGACGCTGTTGAACGTGTCAGTGATGTTCGCCTCGACTCTCCTCACAGAGTCACCATCAACCATCCTCATCGTCCCCCTTTTACCGGCGACCCTGTAGGTGAGTAGCTCGTATGTGTGATCCCCCTCGAGGGTGCCGCCTATCGCTGCCAGCGCCCCGATAAGACCCCTTCTATTCTTCCACGCCACCGCGGATGCGGAGTACCTGGATATCAGGGGCTCCGCGTCCTCTAGGTGTACAATGGTTTGGACGACGTCGATGTAGAATGCCCTCAGCTCGGCGGGAACCTCGCCGATGTGGAAGACTACGCCTGGGTTCGTGTTGTCGCACTGGAACTCGGCGTTTGCCTCCACCGCATCGATGACGGTCTTCTTAATCTCGGATTCTTTTTCCTCTGGTGCTTCAACGCGAAGGCAGATTGCTCCGTTTCCCCTAGTCTTCCACGGCGCATTGGGGTTGAGCCTCAGGAGGTTCGGGTAATCGACGAACCTGCATCCCATGGCATCAAGCCGCTCAACAAGCAGCGCGGCGACGTATGTCGTGCAGCCGCCCTCTGGAGAGTCGGTGTCGTCGATTCCGATGTGGAGTAGCAATCGGGGTTCGCTTCGACTGATGATTAAAGCTCTATAAAGGTTGTTGGGGATAACTGTACGAGTGCCATGAGGCTCATAGGGCGCATAGACAAGCTCAAGCAGGCCCGCGTCGAGGGGTACATTAGGTACCCACCGAATCATGTCAATCAGCAAGTCTCATTTCTCGTAGACACGGGTTGTAGCAACTCATGTATACTCCCCGACGACGTCATAAGGCTCAGTATAGATCATGGGAACCTCCAAACGGTCACGAAGACCATCGTGACGGCTAATGGGCCAGTGAACCTCAAGGTGATCCAACATACGGAGGTCGTCCTCCCCGTTCAAGTAGGGCTTCTTGACAACAAGCGCGCCTATGTGACCTTTCCGATGGAGAACCTCGCCGTCCTCCCACCGGGGCCCAACTACAAGCCCCTCCCTAAGGAACTCGTTTTCAGCCTTCTCGGGATGGATGTCCTCAGCCACTTTCCTCGCTGGAGCTTCGGGAAAGAACGCCTCGTGATGGAGAACGATGAGGTCCTAGGGCTGAAGATGAGCTTTAAGCTGTAACAAGCCGGCTGGAAAGGGCCGGTTAAGAATTGGAGGTTTAGACGACTATCATCGTCAGGGTGCTGCGCACTTTATCGAGGCGCCTGATCTTCCAGCTTATGATGTCCTTGAGCTCCTGCATCGTGTCTGTCTCGATGCGTGCTATGATGTCGTAGACGCCGTAAACCATGTGGGCTTCCTTGACCTCTTTGATGTCCTTCAGCCCCTTCAGCACCTCGGTCTCCGCACCGATCTCCGCGTTTATCAACACGAACGCTGTTGCCATATAGTTAATCCCAATTAATGTTCAGGGACGAAGGTACTTAAAAGTTACCCGTTGTGAGCTATATCCACAAGTCCTTGGACGAGTGGTGAACAGATGCCGGCGCTTGTGGTCGATGGTGAGGAGCTAAGGTTCAGGCTGCTTTTATTCGATGTGGATGGTACGCTAGTTGATGATGAGGATAGGTACAAGAGCTTGGCCGCTCTACGCTTCGAAGCACTGACGGCAAAGGCGGGTCGGGCCGCCGCGGAGATCTGGGCGCCACTTGGAGGTTACGACTCGAAGAAAAAGATCATAGACATGACCGGGGCGATAGCTAAGGCTTCACGTAGGGAGGACATGGCGATCGCCGCGGCTGCGATCTACACAACCGGTCGAGGTTGGTACGAGGCGAGGAAGCTGGCTGAGCAAGCATATACCGACGCTGACGCCGTCCAGATGAGGGATTACACACCACGTCTGTTCCCAGGTGCGGAGGTAGGGTTACGACGAGTCAAAGAGGCCGGATTCTCCCTCGGAATAGCCACGAATGGACCCGGAGCCATCACCGACGAGTTGCTCAGGACTCTTAATATTAGGGACCTCTTCGGCGTCGTTGTTGGCTCCGAGGAGACACAAAACCCGAAGCCAGCACCCGATCTTCTCCTTATGGCGTGTAGAAAGGCTGGTTTCAGCCCATCAGACACGGTCTATGTCGGCGACCAACCCGTAGACGGCGAGGCCGCTGAGGCAGCTGGATTTCTTGCGTCAGTCATCGTCGGATCAACGCAATTGAAACCATCTCAAGGGGTTTATCGTCTCGCCATCAGTCGCTGACATCGAAGCCCACCCGTGAGTCTTAAAACCTCAAGACCCACAAGAGGATCAGAGCTGAGATGATCCTCGACGACTACTTGACCATGCGTGAGATACAGGCCGCTGAGTATAACGCGAACTACCTAGGCGTCTCCAACCTACTCCTAATGGAGAGCGCGGGGAGTGCGGTGGCGGACGCCGTCGCCGCGAAAGTGAAGCCAGGCGGACGAGTCTTTGTCGCTTGCGGCCTCGGTGGGAACGGGGGTGACGGCCTCGTCTCGGCCCGCCACCTCGCGGGAAGGGGCTACATCGTCGAGGCCGTACTAGTCGGAAGCCCCGGCTCGATCCGCTCCGAGGAGACGCGTCATAACTACGAGGTCGCCCAGCTCATGGGTGGGAGCCTCCTCCTTCAAGTGATTGAGGACTCCTCGCAGGTGAAGCCCATCGAGTCGGACGCCATCGTGGATGCCTTAATCGGATACACGTACCGAGGCGGCATGAGCCCAGTAAACGCCGCCATGATACGCGCCATCAATGCCTCCCGCGCTTACACAGTCTCAATTGACACCCCTACTGGGCTAGTCGTGGACTCGGGCGAGGCTCCCGACGAGTGTGTTGAAGCGGATGTAACGGTCACATTCCACAAGCCAAAGACCGGTTTCAAGGAGAAGCCAGCGCAGCTGGGTAAACTCATTGTTGCGAAAATCGGTCTGCCTCCTGAATCGGAGCTTTTCACCGGTCCCGGCGACGTACTCCTCGTACATCGGAGGAGGGATGCGGAGAGCCACAAGGGGATGTTCGGTAGGCTCCTCGTCGTCGGAGGGAGCGAGACCTACCATGGTGCCCCCGCGCTGACTTCCATGGGCGCACAAGCCACTGGGGTAGACCTAGTCTACACGGCCGTGCCCGAGACGGCCGCTGAAGCCGTTGCGGTATCCTCACCAAGTATGATAGTCGTGAAGCTAAAAGGGGAAAGACTCACACCCAAGAACCTCGCGCAGCTCGACCCCTTCCTAGAGAAGGTCGACGCGGTCGCCCTCGGACCGGGTCTCGGCCTACACGAGGAGACTAAGAATGCAGTGCTCCAGCTCATCAAGGCTGCTGAGGCGAGGTCGCTGCCAATGCTCATAGACGCGGATGGTCTCAAGGCCTTCGGCGAGAAGAGGCGGAGACTCAAGGTGCCCGCCCTCTTCACACCCCATAGCAGGGAGTTCGAGATCCTCACTGGTCGGGTGGCAGAGGGAGACTGGCGGAAGAAGGGCGAGGTCGTCGAGAAGGAAGCGAAGCGGCTAGGCTCAATTATACTCCTCAAAGGAGCAGTCGATGTCATCAGCGATGGGGTTCACACGCGCTTCAATTGGACGGGGAACCCGGGAATGACGGTGGGCGGAACCGGCGATGTCCTCTCAGGCATAGCGGCTGGGTATATTGCCCAAGGTTCATCACCGATGCAGGCCGGATGTGCAGGGGCATTCATAAACGGTGCCGCGGGTGACGCCGTCTATGCAGAGAAGGGGTACCATATAGAGGCGCAGGACCTTATCCCCTTCATACCGTACGTGATAGAAGACGCGGTCGACGGGAAGATGAGGCTAGTCTAGGGGAGGAGGGGCTGGACGTTCTCGTCCAGCATCGCCCAAAGCTTCTCCGCGGGGATCTGTAGATCCCTGTGGGGGGAGTATTTGTTGACAGACATCAACATATCCAAGTACGGTTTCTGCCTTATACCCGGGTAGTCGGTGCCGAAGACGAGCTTCTGCAGCACCCCTAGATTCATCGCCGTGAGGAGATCCCGCCAAAGCAGCCAGAGGTAGCTCGGGTGGTTTATGTTCCCGTAGGGCCAGCTGATGTCCGCATAGACGTTCTTGTGCTTCCTCAGGACGTAGAGGGTCTCATCGACTCGGGGGTAGCCGAGATGGGCGAGCACTATCCTCATCTTTGGGAAGTTCTTAGCGACGACATCTATCTGGGTCGGGTCCGTGTGGGTTAGCAGGTCGTGGGCCTCAGGCATCCCCGCGTGGTGGATGAGGACCGGGATGTCCAGCTCCTGCGCCACTTCGTAGACCTCGAATGCGTTGGGGTCGTCGGGGCTGTAGCTGTCGGTGCACGGGTAGAGCTTCAAACCGAAGAGGCTGAGCTCCTCCCGTTGCCTCCTCAGCTCCTTCGCGGCGCCGCGGAGGATGGGGTTGACGTAGCCGAAGCCCATGAGCCTATCCGGTGCCTGCTTGACGAAGGCAGAGACCTGCTCAGGCGTCGTCCGCATATCGCTTAGAACGACTGCCTTCTCTATCCCGGCCTCGTCAAGGTCGGCTAGGAACTCCTCGACGCTGACGGAGATTATCGTTGGGTGTGCAGGATCCGTGTACTCGGTTATACTGATGTGACAATGGTAGTCGACCTTGGGTAGACCTGTAGGCTTCCTTATGCCTCCGCTCTCCCTGAGTTGAACCATGGTATCCATTCCCGACAAATTGGTGACCGTGGAAGAATACGGGGCGTATCCGTAAAAGATTTCTCTAAATAAGAGAGGAAGTGGCGCCGTTTTCATTCTGATGTAGGTGCCTCGATATTTGGGGGCTAGGTGTTGAGTTTTTCAGCGAACTGCGGGAGGAGATCTCTATGGGCCGCGAATAGTTCCCTGAATGTTTTTTCGGCAGCTATATTGTCTTGGACAACTGGGTCAGCGAGCATCGCTTGCATCGCCTTCTTCTCGTCGCCATTGGCGGCTGCGTCGACGGCGAGTCCCTGCACTAGGATCTGGATGTTGCAGAGGGCAGCAAGGCCGGGTGGGAGGAAGCCTGTATGGATAGGGTGGACGCCGCTCCTGTTAACTATGGCGGGAGTCTCGACAACGGCGTCTGGGAGCAGGTTGGATATTTGCCCCTCATTGGGAAGGTTTACCTGCAGCTCCGTGTGGCCCGAGTTATTGATGATCCCCTCGATGATCCTCATCGCGCCCTCGCCGGAGAGATTACCTTTGACGTCAAGCTTGTCCCTCCTCTCCTTGAGGCGAGTCATCTTCACCCACGCCTCCTCGCCCTCGGTCTCCATTCGGTCTATCCAGTTGAGCCCTCTGTCTTCGGGGTGGCACGACTCCCATGCGTAGGCGAGGTATTCTCCCGCGTGGTTGTCGTCTGTACTCGGGTAGAGACCGAACTTCCTGTACAGCGCCCTGCAGAGAGGTTGGAAGCCCTTCTTATCCCTCAATCCCTTATCCAGTAGGGGGTAGGCGTCGTCCCCGTTCTTCAGCCTGAGTTCGCTGAACCAGCTGAAGTGGTTAAGGCCGGCGCTGGTGGCGTCAAGGAGCTGCGTGGGGACGCCGATTATTGGAGCGAGGCGCCTCATCTGGTGCTCCACCTCGTGGCAGAGCCCTATCACCCTGATATTTGTGTATCTGTTTATTGCGAGGCAGACTCGGGGGACGGGGTTCGTGTAGTTGAGGAGGAGGGCGTCGGGGCAAAAGAGCTCCATGTCGTGGCAGACCTTCAACACAGGTGGCACCATCCTCATCGTGTGGAAGAGGCCGCCTGGTCCACCGTTCTCCCCTATAACCTGCTTAATCCCATACTTGAACGGCACCTCCCAGTCCATCCTCCAGCGGCGCATCCTATCCAGTGCGATGCTGAGGACCACGAAGTCGGCGCCGTTGAGAGCCTCCTCCCTGTCCGTCGTCTCCTCAATCTCCAGATCAGCACCGGTATCCTCATTCATCATCGAGGCCAGGCTCGTCATCGACGCTAGGCGCGCCTTGTCAATATCATGAAGGACAAGGTTAGCACCCTTGAGCCCGGGGAGGTTGACGGCGTCGAGGACGGAGTTATAGCCAAATACGGCGCTCCCCGCTCCCACCAGTACAATCTTCTTCCCCATTACGTGACCTTGAAGCAGCATAGGTGATAAAATTAACGAAATAACCCCAAGTAAAGCATGTAAGCCCCAGCCAAAATCAGGACTAAACCATCTATCCTCTTGATATAAGGCAGGGTTTTAACGAGTCGATTATGGACGAGTCCTTGTCGTGGGAGGCTACCGCCTCTCGGCGGTCCCGGCTAGGCTGATGGCGGCGCGGAGACCGCGCAGCGCGCTCGGATACTCGTCGAAGGCGCAGTGGGTGGTCTTCCCGTCCACCCTATCCATGTAGGGGAGTACGCAGACGACATCCGCCATTGTGGGGGTCATCCACCTCAGCTTAATGTCCACTGGCTCGTTGACCCAGTAGGGGTTGACCTTCCCGATGTCCTCGAGTGCCTCCTTCGCCTTCTGCTTGATGAGGACGCGGCTCTTGTTAGGGTGGAGGCACTTTGCGGAGTACCTGCCGACGGCCCACTTTATGGGCGCTGTTGTGATGCCTGGGGCGAAGCTCTCCGCCTCCGCTGCCGCGGCGGCGTCGCCGGCGAGGAAGACTGAGGGGACCCCGTGCCAGCCCGCGAGGGCGGCGTTCATCCCGAACTCCCCCGTCTCCCTCCCGTTGATTATGACGGCGTCGACGGTGGCGCTAGAGATGGTGTGGGCGAGGATTCCCTTCTCCGTGCCGTTCATCGAGTGGTACCCTACGTAGAGGGCGGCGTCGTAGTGGCCGTCATCTATTCCCTCCATCATGCTGTCGGGTTTAGGGCTCCCCCTGATCAGGTATGCGGCCTCGTTCACGTCCTCGGGCTGGAGGTTCCTCATCCCCCCGTGGGCGTCGCTCACGACTATCTCCTTCGCCCCCGCGGCGAGGGCGCCCTCGATGGCGGCGTTTAAGTCACCCGCCATCATCTTCCTGTAGTAAGCATACTCAGGATGGTTCATGTCAACGTGGGTCCAGTCGACGATTCCCGATATGCCCTCCATGTCTATGGAGATGAAAACGCGCTCTGATTTATTCGACATAATGGTCGAAGAGAAGAAGGGTCCTATGCGGATAAAACGGTTAGGAGACGTTCTTCCGGTAGAGGATGGGTGAGCCACAATAGAGGCATAGGTTCGTCCGGGGAACAAGCTTCCCGCAGCCCTTGCAAACAACGAGCGGGGAGTCCCCACTCTCCTCCTCACCGTTGTGAATATCAACGACGATATCTTGAGCCAAAGCTATTCCGCGTCTGAGACACCGTTCACGGGTTATAAGGGAGCCGCAGTATCCGTCGGGGGAGGGGCAGCCGAAAGTGACCAAGCACATTTATTTTCTAACCCGTGAAGCTATCAGCAATGGCCCCCACACCCATCTACTCCCCCGCCTCGAGGCGGCGCATGAGGGTCGCCTGCTTCATGTCTGGCTCCGGCACCAACGCCCGGAAGATCATATGGCGGAGCCAACAGCCCGACGCGAGATATCACGTTGAGTTAATTTTCACTGACGTAAAGGATGCGACGTTGGATAGGGAAGGGCGCAAGGTGTGCAAGGCCCTGGACATCGCCAAGGAGTACGGGATAGCATACGAGTGCGTAGACATCATGGACTTCTACGCCTCACGAGGCCACTCATCGAAGAAAGACCTCAGCCTCCGGCCGGAATTCGATAGGCTTGTGGTCTCGGCCATCGAGAGGTACGGCATAGACCTCATCGCCCTTGCAGGATACATGAGCATAACTACGAAGCCTCTTCTCGACCGCTACGATGGAAGGATAATCAACGTCCACCCAGCTGACCTAACGGTGACCCTGAATAATGAGCGTAGATACGTAGGGGTGCATACCGTTCGGGACGCTATCCTCGTGGGGGAGAGGGAGATACGTTCGACGACGCATGTGGTCAGGGAAAAGGTCGACAACGGTGAGATACTAGTCGTCTCCAAACCCGTTCTGGTGATCCTCCCCGTGGGGGTCACGTTGGATCGGCTCGGAGAGGACAAGGAGCTACTCAGGGCGGTCGTCGAGGAGCACCAGGATCGCCTCAAGAGGGAGGGGGACTGGGTGATCTACCCGCTCACCATCCAGATGATCGCGGAGGGGAGGTTCGCCCTCGATAACGGGGCCGTGTACCTCGACGGTAAACCCGCACCTGGTGGGCTACGCTTCTAGGCGCTTATCGATGCCACGATGGCTCCGTTCAGTTTTATGACGTCCGCGGATTTTACCTCAAGGAGCCTGTCCCTGCTACCACCTCCGCAGTAGAAAGTTTCGAATCCCTCAAGCTCCTTGTCGAGCACCACCCTAATCCTCGTCTTGTAGCCCAGGCTGGGGGTCCCGCCCGGGGGGTACCCGCTTATGGGCTCGGACTGGTCGAACGGCATAAGGCGGACATTCTTCACACCAAGCGCCTTAGCCGCCTCCTTGAGGTTGACCCTCCTATCCCCTGAGACGATGAGGACCACGTGCTCACCCGTGTCCGTCACGGAGACGAGGTTTTTCGTGATCCTGTGCAGGTCGATGCCCGTTGCCTGGGAGGCGTCGGCGGTGTGGACAGTCTCCTGCTTCTCAACGAACCTGTGCCAGATTCCATTCTTCTCGAGATAGGCTTCTAGGGACATCACGGATTGATGATGCCGAGGCGCCTCATGAGTCTTCGGGTGCCCTCATTTGACTATGAGGACGCTACGCTTCGATGTAGAGACGACCTTCTCCGCGACGGAGCCCAAGAGGAAACCACGGACCCTCCCGACGCCCCTGTTGCCGATGACTATCATCTCACAGTTTTCCTTCTCCGCGTTCTTCGTGATGGAAAAGGGGACGTCGGTGCTCCTCTCCGACTTGAGCTCGTATGCGACCCCTTCATCCTTGAGCCTCTTCTCCAGCTTCCCATACATCTTCTGGGCCTCGACATCCACGTCCATGGTCGCTATCCTCCTCGGGTCTATGTTGACGTCCGCGGCCTCCCCCCAGTAGACGTGTAGCACAATTAGCTTCCTCTTCAACCCCTTGGCGACTCTTATCGCCTCATCGAGTGCCTTCAAGGACTGCTCTGAGCCATCGAATGCGAGCATTATGTTTCCACTGCTTTCCATACTTTTCTCCTATTGATCAAATTGAATGTTTGATTATATACCTGACCCAATAGCTATGAGAAAAACTTAGGGATGAAGGGGGTCATCCCTAAGGGCTTCGCCTAAACGGAGGCTAGTCGAAGCCGTGAAGTGGTGCGTGATACCCTTTCTTAAACCTAATCGCTGGAAAAAAGGAAGCTTAGTCTCTGAGTATGGGGCAGGTCATGCAGTGGGGGCCCCCGCCACCGATGCTTAGCTGGCTCCCAGGGATGGTCAGGATGTCGAAGCCCCTATCGTCGAGGATCTCTATCAGGCGCTCGTTCCACTCGTAGCTCACACACTTGTGGTTGCCGAGGCCGATTATGTTGCTACCGAAGACTCGGATCTCCGTGTCGTTTCCCTCTATGATCTCCACGCCCTTCTCCTCGAGGTAGTCGCGTAGGTACTGGAGCCTGACCCCGTCCTCGTTGTAGATGTAGGCCGGGAAGAGGCCGAGGCTCGCCTCGTGGAAGAGGGCGATGTCTGGGCTCATCACCATGACTGCGCCGTCGAGGTGGACGCGCCAGCTGGGGAGGGGGACGGCGACGAACTCCTTCACGGCGCCCTCGCCGAATAGCTTGTCCTTGACCGCCATGACGCCGGCCTCGTTGCTGCGCGTGACGAAGCCCATCATGGGGGTCTCCTTGTTAAGCCAGACGAAGTCTCCCCCCTCGACGACAGCGGGGGGCTGAATCTTCTGGGCGATTGGGACGCCGAGCTTCTTCATCGCCATCTCCATGAGGAGGGGTTCGACCTGCCTTGCAGCGTAGGTCATCCTGAGTGCGTGGGCGCCCAGGTTGCTAACCATGCAGACGTCGCGGGTGTAGACGAGGTTTGGTAGAGTCTCTGCGATGTGTGCGTGGTGCTCGTCGAGCTGGTCCGTGAGCATAAGCACCTCGATCCCCTCGTCGCGGAGTAGATCGGTGAAGACATCGTGTTCGTGCTGGAACTCCTTCCAGTAGACTACGTCTCTGAAGAGGTAGGCGTCCTTGTTTCCGGGGGTGATTCGCCGGTTCTCCTCCGTTGGGCGGTGCATCAGCACCTTCCTAAGCTTCCCGTACTCGGTTTGGGCCCCGTACTTCATGTAAATTCACTGAGCGTAGAGGGTGCGGGATGGTGATTAAATCGTTTTCGACAGGAAACACTGAGCTATTCCAGATGGGGCAAAGTACCCGTATCTATACAGTAATTACACCAACGTGCTTTTAAAGGAGGCTGAGTGTCTTCTGAAGATGTATCTCGAGCGAAGGCGGCTCACGCACGAGGATGTGCGAAGGCTCGTTAAGGGCTCCGTCGAGTTGATACGGGAGGCCCAGCTCGAGCTTAATCTTCCCCTTGGTCCACACATTCTTGAGACGAGGGACCAGCTCGGCGATGGGGACTGCCTCGCCGACTCGCTGGATGTGATTAGGGGTTGCCAGTACGGGATGGACTTCGGCTGCTTCACCCCCCCATCCACGATCATCCTAGACAAGGACCTCCCCTTCAGCGACAAGCCGATGGAGATACCCGAACTCGCCTCGACGCTGTCACTCTATACTGCGGTACATGAGGTGCTGCACGCGGACGACTGGGTAGGTGGGGACAGGCTCCTCAGGGCGACGCGCGACCACATGCTCCGGGAGCATAAAGACAAGCTGGAGAAGGCGCTCGACTTCATAAAGGACGAGGATGGGACCGACTGCATAGGGACAGTCGGAGAACTCGCCAACCTAAACGCGACACACTACGTCGACATGGTCACCCACTTCAGGAGCTTCGTCGCCCTACGATACGCCGAGGCACCCAAACTCGACATGATTTGGGATAAGTTGTCCATTAACTTCTTTCCCCCGAACCTCTTGACTATGATAGAGGCTGAGAAGGGAACGGAGTACGTGTTCTCCCTCTTTACGGAGAGGGCGGGGAGCTACTGCCTCATCGACGCTTTCGAGGAGTACGAGTCGATAGGGAAGCGCAGCGCCAGAACATACACGGTATAGGCGCAGGGTTTTAATCGCCTCCACCCATCAATTCACCGATCCCAATGCTCTACGACACCCTCGTGGAGACCTACGTCAAGCTTGAGGCCACCACCAAGAGGCTGGAGATGACCAATATCCTCGCGGAGCTACTTCAGAAGGCGGAGCCGGAGGAGATGGCGGAGGTCATCTACCTGACTCAGGGCAAGATTCACCCAGATTGGACAGGGGAGCCCGAGATCGGTATGGCAGAGAAGAGCGTCGTCGAGGCGATCGTGAAAGCGACGGGCCTCCCGAAGGCGAAAGTAGAGCAGCTAATAGCGGAGACTGGAGACATCGGTCACGCGGCCGAGGCGGCGCTAAAGCAGAAGAAGGTGGCCAACTTTAGCGGGAGGAAGCCGACCGCCTCGGAGGTCTACAACACACTCGACGCGATTGCGAACGAGTCTGGACAGGGGAGCGCGACCCGGAAGGTCGACCGTCTCGTCAAGCTCATGGTCAACGTAACTCCCACGGCGGCGAGGTACCTTGCACGCACGGTGGTGGGGGCACTTCGCCTCGGCGTGGGCGACATGACGATCCTCGACGCCCTCGCCATAGCGAGGACGGGCTCCAAGGACGCTAGGGAAGCGCTTGAAAGAGCCTACTATCTTAGCAGCGACTTGGGGGACGTCGCGGAGACCCTCGCGGGTAAAGGGATGGAGGCTATTGAGCACTTCCAGATCACAGTGGGTAAGCCCATCATGGCGATGGCGGCCCAGCGGTTGAGCACCGCGGACGAGATAGTGGAAAAGCTTGGGTGGCTCTCCGCGGAGTACAAGCTGGACGGTGAGCGGCTGCAGATTCACAAGGGTGGTGGCAGGGTTCAGATATTCAGCAGGCGTCTAGAGAACATCACCCACATGTACCCCGACGCGGTGAAGATGGCGGAAACTCAGATTCGGGTGGAGAGCGCCATCGTGGAGGGCGAGGTCGTCGCAATCGACCAGGACACTGGTGAGATGCACCCCTTCCAGACCCTCATGCAGAGGAGGCGAAAGCACGGCATACAGGAGGCGATGGAGAGGCTTCCCGTAGCCGTCTTCCTCTTTGATTGCCTCTACGCCGAGGGAAAGGACTACACACTTGAACCATACCCGAAGAGGAAGGCGAAGCTCAAGGAGATCATAGAGGAGTCTGTTCGCTTCCACCGTGTGAATAGCATTGAGACTGATGACCCGCGGGAGCTTGAGAGATACTTCGAGCAGGCCATCGCCGACGGGACGGAGGGGCTGGTCTGCAAGAGTCTCGCTGACGAGTCCGTCTACAGGGCGGGGGCGAGGAGCTGGCTCTGGGTGAAGCTGAAGCGTAGCTACCAGAGCAAGATGTCGGATCCAGTCGACCTCGTCGTCGTTGGGGCGTTCCACGGCATGGGGAGGAGGGCTGGGAGCTACGGCGCCCTGCTCGGGGCCGCCTACGATCACGAGGCGGACGTCTACCGCACCGTCTGCAAGGTTGGCTCCGGCTTCACCGACGAGGTTCTGGCGAAGCTGCCGAAGGATCTAGAGTCCCTCCGCCACGACGGGAAGCACCCGCTCGTCGACAGCCTCCTCAAGGCGGACATCTGGTTCACCCCAGAGAGGGTGATGGAGGTCCTCGGCGACGAGTTGACGCTGAGTCCCATTCACACGGCGGGCTTCGACGCCATCAGGAAGGGCGCGGGCCTAGCCGTAAGGTTCCCGCGGTTCCAGAGGTGGCGCGAGGACAAGTCCGCTGAGGAGGCGACGACAGTCCCCGAACTCCTAGACATGTACCGGTCGCAGCTCAAGCAGATCGAGAAGGGGGACGAGGTATAGCTACTAAGCAACGAAATTTTTTTCTTTGTTCAGCTGGTTGATTGTCGCTTCTAGATCGGAAGCGTTTTACATCCATGTTCTCGTATCGACTCATCTCAACTGGTGGCTACATGAACATCGTGATGCGCAGGGCCAGGCCGGAGGACAGGGAGAAGGTGCTATGGGTCGAGTCCAAGTCAACACCGACCCTCAGGTATCTGCCATACGTCTTTGACATCTTCGTCGACGACAGGGTCGGGGAGTTCAGCGTGGTGGAGCTCGATGGTGAGATATCCGCTTGTGGGAAGTACACGATCGTGCCGGATGGCTCAGCGTGGCTTGAGACGCTGCGTGTCATCCCCGAGCAGCAAGGGCTGGGGCTTGGAAAGCGCCTCTACGAGCACTGGCTCGAGCTCGCCCGAGCCCAGGGGGTAAAAGCGATGAGGATGTACACCGGTATAACCAACATTGTGAGCAGCGGCCTCGCGGAGAGGTACGGGCTCACCCTTCAGGGAACCTTCAAGGGGGCGACGCTTACTATTCACCCCGGTGCGGGGGAGAGGGGCGGATTCATTCCAGTACCCGACCCGAAGGAGGCCACCGACATTCTCATGCCATTCGAGAATGACTGGATGGGCTGGCTCGTGATGAATCGCACATTCTACAGGCTCAATCCCGCCCTCTGCGAGGACATGGCGAAGCGGGGGATGGTCTACAGGGACCAGAATACGGGTAGCGTCGTGACTCTTGGCGCCCGCTTCATGCCGGAGCAAGCCCTTCACTTAGGAGTGTGGGGCGGGGACCCTGACGTCTGCCTACGATTCGCTATATGGAAGGCGACGGAGAGGGGCGTTCCCCAGCTGAGCTGCTATCACGAGGCGACCGCCACGAAGATCGGCGAGGACCTCGCTCGATACAGTTTCAAGTTCGACGACTCAGACTACATAGTCAAGGGCATCTACCTCAACTAATCGACTTTATAGAAAGAAACCCTCGTGGGGTTAATTGGATAAGAATTAGACTGGGCCCCTGTCCTCGACGACGGTATGCTTCATCACGCCGATGGGTTGGATCTCGCACTCTAGTACGTCTCCGACGTTGAGGAAGCCCTCAGGGCCCCAGCTAGCGGCGACGCCGGCACACGTGCCGGTGGCAATGATGTCACCTGGGTTTAGGGTGGTGCCCCTGCTCATGTAGCTGATTAGGTCGGGGATCTTGATTATCATGTCCTCGACTGTGCCGTTCTGGCGTGTCTTGCCGTTGACACGCGTCACCAGCTTGAGGGGCACCTTGTAGGGGTCGGGTATCTCGTCGGCGGTGATGATGGCGGGGCCCATTGGGGCGGCGTTGTCCATCCCCTTCCCCTTAGTCCAGTTGATGTCCCCCTTGTAGAGGCGGAAGTCGATGTCCTGAGGGAAGCCCTGGTCGCGGAAGCTAACGTCGATGAGGATGGTATACCCCGCGATGCACGAGTAGGCGTCCTCTGGCTTCACGTCCTTGCACTTCTTCCCGATTACGACGGCGAGCTCGTTCTCGTAGTCGAGCTGCTTGGAGACCTTTGGTTTGATGATGGGTGCACCTGTGCCTATGATGAGGCTGGGCTGCTTCTGGAAGCAGTCGGCGATCTTAAGGTTGAGGCTCTTCATGCGTGCGATCTCCTTCTTACGCGCCTCGGGGTCCTTCGCCATCCTCTCGGTGGCGTGGTCGTAGTAGTTGACGGCGGTGCAGTAGATCTTACCCGGGTACGCGATTGGCGCCTGGATGCGTGCCTCGCCGCCGAGGACGAGCTTCTCCCCGTCTACCCCGGCGGCGTCCTTCTTCTTCGCCACCCACTTGAGGACCTTCTCCGCCTCCTTCTTCGACTTCTCCCCTCCCTCCAGGAAGCCCACCATGTCCGGTGGGATGAGCGCCGAGGCCGCGCGCCTCGGGAACGCCTCGCCCTCCTCCTTCAGGTAGGCGGTGTAGGCGGAGTTGAGATCGACTATACCCTCCTTCACTATGGCGCCGAGCCTGCGCTCGGTGTGAATCCTAAAAGTGACCAGCTTCAAGTCGGATCTCCAGAACTCAGCCCGACCCAGTATATGATACTTAGCCGAGCCTAATAACCGAGTCAGTGTAGCCGAAGTGCTGCGCGCGGATCGCCACGATGACGCTCGGGATAAAATCCGTGGCGAAAATGCCCAACGTGCATGCATTTCCATGTAATTGTTGATATCCGGCGGCGTCGACCCAGTCTTAAACCGGGAAATGAGGTAAGTTGAGAAAAAGAACGATAGCCCTGGCGGCAACCCTTACTATTGCTATCGTGACATCGATTTTCATCTATGGCACCTACGGCCAGACCAAGAACGATAGCTCAAGCGTGGAGCAGTCACGCATCTTCATCAACTATGCCGAGCTCGTCGCGATGCCAAGGACAACCGTCTACGCTGAGCTTGACTGCATCGGCAGCTACGTTGACAACGGCAACTGGACCGGGGTGAGGCTCGGATATCTGCTTGAGAAGGCTGGGGTAACCCAGCAAGCTGACACAGTGGAGCTGTACGCCAGCGACGGGTACTCAACGCACATATCGTACTCTACGGCGATTCGCGAGGATGTTGTAGTGGCCTATGAGAAGGATGGCGGTGCACTGCCCGAGGTAACGCGCCTCGTTGTCCCCGAAACGAACGGCGACGTGTGGATCAGCAACATCACCCGTATCAAGGTTATCTACCCATCCGGCAGTTACACGTCACTCCTTTTTAATTAGTTGAAACCGTACGTGATTCGAGTCAGCCTCTCCCCGAGGACAACTTCTCACCATCGATGACAGTTGCGTTCTTCTTCTCCACCCACACAGTCCACGCACCCTATGGGCTGGTCTCCTCGGAAAGACGAGGATGTCGGCCTACCAAGCCTCCAGCCGAGGGGGCGAGATGATGGTGGAACTCGACGGCGAGAGAGTGTTCTTGAGGGTAAATGTGTCACTGTCTTCGAGGGAAAGCTAAGGTACTGAGCCACAAGATCGTTCATACCCATCCTCAACCAACGCTTCCGGCAAGTATTATACACGTATCACACGGTATTACCCTCCGACAACCATGATCGACGACGCCGTGAAACGCATAGACGACGCCTACACCCTCCGCAAACTGGAGGAGATGGTGAAGATCAACTCAGTCGTAGGCAAGGAGGGGGAACTCGCCGAGTACATAAAGACCGAGCTTGAGTCCCTCGGCCTCAAGACCGAGACCCAGATGGTGGAGCCGGGGAGGCCGAACGTCTACGCCCGCCTCCGGGGGGATAGGCCCGGGAAGAGGCTGAACTATAACGGGCACCTCGACACCATCCCGGTGGTTGAGGGGTGGGAGACCGATCCCTTCAAGCCCGTGAGGAGGGGGAACGACCTCGTCGGCCTCGGCAGCTGCGACATGAAGGCGGGCTTCGCCTCCATCCTCACGATGCTCAAGGCGGTGCAGGAGTCTGGGCACAAGTTCAAGGGAGAGTTGAGCTTCAGCGGCGTCATCGACGAGGAAGCCATGGGGGAGGGCGCGAAGGCGATGATGAAGACAGACTTCGCCAAGGTCGACGCCATCGTCCTCGCGGAGCCTTACCCCTGTGACGATTCGAAACCCATGCCGCTGGGCATCACTGGTAAGATACTCTACGACGTCCACGTCCACGGGAAGGCTGCCCACGGTTTCCGCCCCCACCTCGGCGTCAACGCCGTCGAGGAGGCTGCCAAGATAGTCACCAATCTCGACAAGCTGAGCTTCCTCGACCACCCCGACTTCCACAAGGGCAACTACTCTACCCTCAAATTCGAGGGCGGATACCTGATCTACAGCGTCGTCGTCCCTGCCTCGGCGAGGTTCGAGGTTAATAGGCTACTGGTCCCCGGTGAGACCCCCGCCACCGCCGTCGCCGACATGGAACGCCTCGTAGCTAGCCTCAGCCTCAAGAGCACCGTCGAGGTCAAGATCAAGCCCCCGAAGTACGAGGCCTACGTCATGTCGAGGGACGACCCCATCATCAAGGCCTTCGACCCCGTCTACAGTGAGGTCATGGGGAAGGCCCCAGTCTACCAGTACGCCTACGGGATTACGGACGCAAACACCTTCGCCGGCGTCGGGAAGATACCCTGCCTCCACCTAGGGCCAGCCCGCGGAACATCGGACCCAAAGAAGGGGGGCGGCACCCACGAGAAGAACGAGTACGTCGACGTAACCTGGCTCCCAAAGGTTAGCAGGATGTACGTCAAAATCGCTGAAGAATTCCTCAATAAAGAATAATTAATGGGAATTGAGACTGTGTGAAAACTCAAAATCAAATCAGGATTGATTCTTTCCTGTATTTATGAGGTTTCAATTTTCTCCATATTACGTAGAAACGGCATTTTTCTGATCAAGAATCGAGTTTTCACACAGTCTCAATTTGGATTAACCCTTTTTTAGCATCTCCACAGATCTCTTTGAATACCTGTAAACAGAAACCTGGAACTCCCCACTAAGAACCCACCTAGAACATCATGGGCATGAACCAAGACCCAATCACCCATACACCCCTGATCCGGATCACACACATCTTAAGCAAGAGGCACAAAACTCGAGGCTTAGAAAAAACCCAATGACTCCGCCACGTCCCCACTCGAGAGTAATAGTCAGCGTTCAGTGAGTTTTCGAAATCGGAGCGTTTTTCAGGTCTCCCTTATACCAGTAGCATAGTATAAGCAAAAAAAAAAAAAAAAAAAAAAATACGTGGGTTGCCTCATTTCTTCGATTAGGGTGTCTTGAGTCTAGGCTGGGTGAATCGTGTTGTTGAGGCATCTTTGGGGTGCTTCTTTTGTCGAAGGTTTTGTTTGTGTGTATTTCTATTGGTGGGCGTTTACCAAGAAAAAGAGGCTACCACGAATCCTCTTAATTTATCTTGATATTTTTTCTCTTACCCTTTCAGATATTTTATCTGCCTCTTTCATTAAACTAAATATCTGTTGTTTGATGTCATTTAATTGCTTTATTTCATCTGGATATAACCCAATTATTTCTTCATATTCAATTTTAGGATTTGAGTATGTTTGAAAATATTTTTCAAATTTATTAATTTTATTCGTTCTAGCCATTTCATCTGAATAAATTTTTGTTATGTATTGTCTCCAATCTTTATTTCCCTTTTTAGAATTGCATTCTTTGCAACAAGGTATAAGATTTCCAATTGTGTGACCAAAACCACTAAAATTACCATTTTTTACTAATGCATTTGCGTGATCCCACGTTTCAGCAATATTTTTTTCGCAATATGCACACATTAAATCTGAAGGGTTTTGACCTAGTAATTTCATAGCATCGTGAAATTTCTTATCATTATATGAATCAACTGGAGCTATTGCCGAAGCAAAAGCGTGATTGATTGTAGTAGAACGTTGGTTATAAATCGAATAAGGTCTTAGAAATGTCTTTATTTCTTCAACTTTCATTAATATCCTCTCTTAGAGATATTTTCATATCTAAATATAGAAATGTTTCTTACCGAAAGAAATCAGATATAACCGTGATTAGTTTTTAAGCAATTTTTCCTGCGCTTGTTCATGTTCTCGAATTATTTTTTGGCAAACCATTTAACCAGAGAGAGTAATCAATGCAGAGACAACCAATGTACGAGGACCTTCTAAAGAAGCTCGACGACCGATACGTCGTCAAGAAACTGGAGGAGATGATCGCCATTCCCTCCGTCGTGAAGGAGGAGAAGGAGCTTGCCCACTACCTGCAGGCCGAGCTCGATACAGCTGGGGTATAAGACGGAGCTACAAGAGGTGGAGCCGGGTCGCCCCAACGTCTACGCCAAGCTCAAGGGCAAGGCTAAGGGTAAGCGCCTCAACTTCTGCGGCCATATGGACACGGTACCCGTCGTGGTTGGATGGGAGACCGACCCCTTCAAGCCAGTGAAGAATGGGAACAAGCTACACGGCCTCGGCTCAAACGACATGAAAGGAGGAATCGCCTGCACCCTGAACATGCTGCGAGCCTTCGCCGAGTCCGGCCAATCCTTCAGTGGCGAGCTCAGCTTCGCCGGGGTCATCGACGAGGAGGCCTTCGGGGAGGGCGCGAAGGCGATGCTCAAGACGGAGTACGGGAAGGTGGACGCCGTCGTCCTTGGGGAGCCGACGACGGCCGAGCCCGGCCACGGCACACCACTCGGCATCACGGGGAAGGTCCTCTACGACATATACGTCCACGGTAAGGCGGCGCACGGCTTCGACCCCGATGCGGGTATAAACGCCGTCGAGGAAGCCGGTGTGATCCTAGCCAACCTCCCCGGACTAAAATTCAAGGAGAACCCCAACTTCGGCCAGGGCAACTACAGCACCCTCAAGATCGAGGGCGGGTACACGGTCTACAGCGTGGTCGTTCCCGCGACGTGCCGCATAGAGGTCAACCGCCTACTCGTCCCCGGCGAGACCGCTGAGTACGCCGTGAAGGACATGGAGCGCCTAGTCAAGGGCCTCAAACTCAGGAGCACAGTCGAGGTAAAGACGAAGCCTCCGCTCTACGCCAGCTATGAGATGAAGAAGTCGGAGCCAATCGTAAAGGTCTTCGACGAGGCGTACAGGGAGGCCTTGGCGTCGCTCCCGAGTACGGCTACCATAAGAGCATCACAGACGCGAACACCATCACTGGGGAGGGCGGTATACCCTGCATCCACCTCGGCCCGAAGCCCGGCGGCACCCACCAGAAGAACGAGTACGTCGAACTCGACTGGCTCCCAAAGGTGAGCAAGGCCTACGCCCTCATGGCGGCCAAGTTCCTCTCCTAGACGCCTAGCTTATCAACCCATGTGTTTCATTTCTCCACAACATGATCGAGGACATACTCCGTCGGCTCGACGACTCCTACACCGTCAGGCTCACCGAGGAGATGATCGGCATCCCCAGCGTCACCGGAGACGAGGAGGCCCTGAGCCTCTACGTCAAGGAGAAGCTGAGATCCTACGGGATGGAGACCGAGCTACAGTACGTCGAGGCGAAGAGACCCAACCTCTACGGCGTCCTCAAGGGCACGAAGCCTGGGAAGCGCCTCAACTACAACGCCCACAGCGACACCGTCCCAGCAGGGGAGGGCTGGACCACGGACCCCTTCAAGGCCGTCGTCAAGGACGGCAAGATCTACGGGCGCGGCGCCTGCGACATGAAGAGCGGCATCGCCTGCACCCTAAACATGCTCCGAGCCATCGCCGACAGCGGCCACCAGTTCTCGGGTGAGCTCAGCTTCAGCCTCGTCGTCGACCAGGAGGCCACAGACGTCGGCGCGTGGGCGATGATGAAGGACCAGAAGTGGAGGAGCCTCGACGCCATCGTCCTCACGTATAGCTACTGCGGGGACGAGACGAAGCCGATACCCCTCGGCCTCACCGGGAAGGTCCTCTACGACATAAAGGTCAAAGGGAAAGCCGCCCACGGCTTCCGTCCCCACCTCGGCGTCAACGCAGTCGAGGACGCCGCCAAGATCGTAGCCAATCTCGACAAGCTCCAGCTCAAGCCCCACCCCGAGTTCGGGAAGGGGACCTACTGCACCCTCAAGTTCGAGGGTGGATACCAGATTTACTCCGTGGTCGTACCCGCCTCGGCGCGCTTCGAAGTCAATCGCTTACTCGTCCCCGGTGAGATGATCCAATATGCCCTCGATGACATGAGGCGCCTCGTCGACTCGCTGAAGCTCAAGTCGGAGGTCGAGATCGGGGTCAAACCCCCGAAGTACGAACCATACACCTGCTCCAAGGACGAGCCCATTATGAAGACGCTTGACGGGGTCTACCGGGACGTGATGGGGAGGCCGCCACTCTACGAGTACGCCTACGGGATCACGAACGCGAACATCTTCCAGGGGGAGGATGGGATACCCTGCGTCCACATTAGGCCCCCAGCGCGGGGAGGCACACGGCGCAAACGAGTACGTCAAACTCGAGTGGCTTCCACCAGTCAGCAAGATGTACGCCCTGATTGCCGCCCGCTACCTCGGCTAGCCTCGCTGAGAACCGTTAACTACCCAGGGTCCAACTTCGTACCGTGGACTGGACCATCCTCCTCCCCGTTGCCTACTTCCTAGTCCTCGGGTTCCTCCTCTGGCTCATCTGGCCCATCTTCATAGGCGCCATCTTCCTCCCGACGCCGCCTGACGTCGTCGAGAAGATGCTCTCCATCGCCGACGTGGGGGAGGGCGACGTCCTCTACGACCTAGGCTCTGGGGACGGCAGGATAATAATTGGGGCCGCCGAGCGCGGCGCACGCGGGGTCGGCGTCGAGGCCGACCCCATAAGGGTCCTCTGGTCGAGGCTAAGGGCGCGCAGGAGCCCCGCCCACTCACCGGCTGAGGGTGATCTGGGGCGACTTCTTTAAGACGAGCGTCTCCGAGGCGACCGTCGTCACCGTCTATCAGGGGGAGTCAATAAACAACAGACTTAGGGAGAAGTTTGAGGCGGAGCTTAAGACCGGGGTCCCGTGTCGTCTCATTTTCCTTTAAGTTCGAGGGATGGGAGCCCGCCAAGAAGCACCCAGACGCCGATGTCTACCTCTATGTCGTCCAACCAGTCAAGGCTTAATATCAGAAATACCGAATCCTGAGCCATGTCCGAGTCAGAGATAGTGAGCATCCGCGAGTTCAAGCGCCTCGACATCCGCACAGGCACCGTCAAGGAGATCGAACAGATCATGGGGAGCGACAAGCTCTACAAGCTACAGGTGGACATGGGTGACCACACCCGCCAGATAGTCACAGGCCTTGTCGAGTACTACAAGGCCGACGAGATCAAGGGGAAGGTCATCTGCGTCATCTGCAACCTCAAGCCCGCGAAGATATTCGGCAACGACAGTAACGGCATGCTACTGACAGCTGAGAAGGACGGGAAACTCGCCCTGCTAACCACCGAGCGGGAAGTCCCCAACGGCTCGAAGGTATCATAACCCCTAGAAAGGGGGAGCCTATACGGGTAAATTACATAAGCTTCCCCTTGATAGCCATACGGGATGAAGGTCCTAGTAACGGGCGGAAGCGGGTACATAGGCTTCGAGCTGATGAAGGTCTTAAAGGCCGCTGGGCACGACGCAGTCAGCTTCGACATCGCCCACGACCCGAGGGACGACGTAAGGGACGCTGAACGCGTCGATGCCGCCGTCACCGCCTCAGACGTGGTCTATCACCTCGCCTCCCCCTGCATAGTCCAGGACAGCATCCAGAACCCCTGGAAGTACTGGGACCACATAGTCAGGGGGACGGCCAACGTCGCCGACGCTTGCAGGAGGCATGGCAGGCGCCTCATCTTCACGAGCACACAGCTAGCCGCGGACAGCTTCCGCTGCAGGTGCTGCGACCAGCTCCAGTCTCCATACGCGGCGGCGAAGAGGGAGGCGGAGAAGCTAGTCGAGTCGCTCCCCGACGCCGTCACGATCAGGCTCCCAAACATCTACGACCTGGAGGGGAGGGACCCAAACGACAGCCGCCTCTTCCCACGGCTAAACAAAGCGGCCAGGGAGACCGGGATCGTTCGCATTCGCCCCCCCGAGGACACGCCCGTCACACTCGTGGAGGTAAGCCAATGCGCCCGGAACCTTCTCAGCTACATAGAGAAGGGCACCGGAATCATCCTGATGAAGGGCGAAACAATGACCATCAGGCAGGTCGCCGAACGCGTAGCCTCGATCCATGGGGCACGTGTAGAAGTCGCCTGATGGCGACGAGTAAAAAGGAACTCGCAACGATTACCCACGGGGAGCTATTAGGCGCTCCACTTCTTTTTCTGTCCCGGGTAGCATATCTGACTCCTGAGTGGAACTCGCCTTGTGTCTGTAGAGGATTGCCCTCGTTGTGAACAACACATGACACATAGAGCAGTTGAAATTCTTCTGCCCGACCCATCAAAAGGACAAATGCTAACGATGGAAATTTTCTTATCCCCTTGCTGTCTCACGTGAACTATGAGTGGAATCCAATCGAGACCCGCCCTCGTGGCACTCTCCCTGACCCTACTGATGCTCGTGTCACCACTCTTCACAGTCGCCGCATATCAGACACCCTCCCAGAGTACTGAGTTGGTGACCCAGTACTCACCTGTACTTAGGTTCAACAAGGCCGAGAACTTCTACCCAATCGATGCCAACTACGCTATCACGAACGGTATTCTAAAGGTGATGACACAGGATGGACCCCAGACAGTGAGCACTAGCCCGACGTCCTCGATGCTATCGGGCTACACAAGTGATGCCTACTTTCTCGACAACAAGCTCGGGGGCTTCAGTGAGATACTCTCCAATTACCAACAGATCCAGAGCAGCCTCGGCTACACGGTCTATGCCCGGGAGACGCAGATGGGCGGCTACACTGTGCTCCAGTACTGGTTCTTCTACGCCTACAACGACGCCCCGATGAATCAGCACGAGGGAGATTGGGAGGGGATCACGGTGATACTCTCCGGAGGCTCCCCCTCGTACACTGCCTATAGCCAGCACGACGCCGGGCAGCGCGCAGCGTGGACCGACGTAGAGAAGGTCGACGGTACTCACCCCGTCGTCTACGTCGCTAGGGGTAGCCACGCCAACTACTACCGACCATACCAGGGCAAGCTAGGGGCCGCTAACGACGACGTGAACGGCGACGGAGCGACGCTCCAAGCCCAAGACTGTAGTATCGTCATACTCGGTGAGCCCAGCAATCACCCCGCCGACCAGGGCTGGCTGGACTTCGGAGGCAGGTGGGGTGACTGGGCTAAACTCGCTGACGCGGCCTTAGGAAGCGCTGGCCCATTCGGTCCAGCACAGGGCGACAACGCTGTCAGGTGGGTCCAAGCCACCCAGTGGGCCTTCTCGCTCCCTCAGATCGATCAGAATCAGCTCTACCTCGATCTCGTGATGGCGAACCTCCTGTATATCTTTCTCGGGATAAGCGGCATACAGGCCCTGTGGAAGTTGTACGGCATAGCCAAGCTCAGCAGGCAGGGCGACCTCAGGATCGGCGACGTGATGAAGAGCCGCGCCGCCATAGGCGTGATGGTCGGGTTTCTCGGCGTGCTCGTAGGCGTCGGGGCCGCGTTCCTCCCATACTACCTCGTCCGAGCCAATATACAGACCACCGTCATTACGACTGGGGGTACCGTTGACCTCATCAAGTTCGATGGGATCAACGGCATAGCCGTTAACCTCCTGACCAGTGCTGGAGTCCAGCCCCTCGGGACGGCCACGATCCCCTTTGGGATACTCATTGTGGCCAGCGTCGTCCTCACTATCCTCGACCTGATCGGCGTAAAGAAGGTGAAGAAGCTCGGGACGAAGTACGTCGTTAGCGGCCTCTACTTTTTCGTCTTCGTCGCCATAATCTATGGCGTAGTAATACTTGCAATAGGTAACCTCCCGAGCCTCGTCTCCCAGTTCGGAGGCGGGCAGTTGCCCCCGGAGGTCATGCAGCTGAGCAACCAGATAGCCGCGAACCCGATACAGGGGACGACGACCATGAGCATCTCGGGTGTGGGCTCCGTCTACATGGAGTGGGGCATTCAGCTCGGTTTATACATACTCGTCGCATCGGCACTCATGAGGCTCATCGGCGGGCTACTCCTCCGATTTTCTCCCGAATTGCCCGAGCCGATCGGACAATAACCACAAAGTCGCCTCTTTTTTACACACAAGCCACGTTATTTAGATCGAGCGTATCTCTTATACCGGTATCAGACCCCCTTCTTCAGCGGTGAAACTGAATGGGATTCTGGCCTAAGGGATACAAGTGCTGTGTAAACCTCAGCTTCGACTACGACTCGGACAGTGCCACCATCTGGCGCACGCCCCTGGACATAGTCAACCAGAGCAGGGGGCGATTCGCCCCCAACGTGGCGATCCCTCGCATTCTCGAGATGCTCGACCGCCACGAGCTCAAGGCGACATTCTTCGTCCCCGGCTGGACCGCTGATAAATACCCCGACTCGGTCAAGAGCATAATCGAGCACGGTCACGAGATCGGCGCCCACGGCTACACCCACGAGCGCCTCGCAGAGATGAGCTGGGAGCTCGAGGAGAGCGTCTTCGAGAGGAGCCTCGCCGCACTGAAGAAGCTTGGGGTGAAACCCGAGGGCTTCCGCGCCCCCTACTGGCTCATAAGCGACCGCACCATCGAGAGGATCAAGCAGTTCGGCTTCAGCTACGACAGTGACTTCATGGACAACGACATGCCCTACATGCTCGAGTGGCGTGGGAAGCCCACCGGCCTCGTAGAACTCCCCGTCGAGTGGATGTTGGACGACTGGCCCCAGTACGACACCTACAGGCGCAGCCCCGAGGAGGCCTACAAGGAGTGGAAGCCCGAGTTCGAGGGCATCTACCGCCTCGGCCGCTACTTCGGCCTCACCTGCCACCCCCAGGCGACCGGCAGAATAAGCCGCCTCGACATGCTCGAGAAGCTCCTCACCGACATGGAGCAGAAGGGGGACGTCTGGTTCGCGACCGGAAAGGAGGTCGCCGACTGGACTAGGAAGAAGCTAGGCTAACCTTTTTAAAGCTTCAACGATGGCGGGCAGAGCCTCTCCCTGAGGGGGCCCTAACCACAACGTCGCTGATTTTACTCAGCTCACTCTCCAGCGGATTGACCTCGATTATCACGCCACCCCTCTCTTTGACGATGAGTGGCAGGCTAGCTGCTGGGTAGACGACCGCTGAGGTCCCGGCTACTATCATGCAGTCGCTCCTGCTGGCCTCAGCTTGGCATGCATCTAGAATATCCCTCGGGATTGGCTCCCCGAACATGACCACGTCGTCCTTCACCATGCCGCCACAAGCTGGGCAATGAGGAGGCAGCGTGGAGAGGTCGAATCCCTCCCTCGGGAACCTCTCACCGCACCTCACGCATCTGAGCTTGAGCCTGTTCCCGTGTATCTCCAGAACCTTTTTGCTCCCCGCCTCGATGTGGAGGTTGTCGATGTTCTGAGTGATGAGGGACCTGAGGATGCCCATGGACTCCAGCTCGGCGAGGGCGAGGTGGCCAGCGATTCGGCCTCGCTCCCCTAAAGCTGTCCCCGAACCTGCTCCTCCTAGCCGGGCTGAGCATCTCCTCCCAGTACCGCTTGGGGTTCTCCTCGAACCTCCTGTAGCCATCCATCGGTGGCTCCCCATGCTCCGTCCAGAGCCCGCCAGGGCCGCGGAAGGGGCGTATACCGCTCTCCACCGAGACCCCCGCCCCTGTGAGGGCGGTGACGTACTCGGAGTCGACTATCAAATGGGCGGCTTCGCGGATCGAGGCTATAACGGATTCGTCGAGTGGCACAATAGGAAAAACAGCGGCGGAAGAGAAAAGGGTAGCTACCTGGCCCTCTCCCTCAGAGCCCTCGTCAGCGCGGGGAGGACCGTGTATATGTCCCCCACGAGGCTGTAGTCGCTGAGCTCGTGGATGCCAGCGGACTCGTCGCTGTTTATGCTGACGATCGTCTGGCTGTCCCTTATCCCCGCGGCGTGCTGGATGGTACCCGAGATGCCGCAGGCCACGTAGAGGCGCGGCGCCACCTTCTTCCCGCTTATCCCAACCCACTGATCCATCCAGCCCAGGTCGGCGGAGACGGGCCTGCTGCACCCCATCTTCGCGTCCAGCTCGGCGGCGAGCTCCTCGAGGAGCTTGAGGTCTTCCCTCTTCTTGAAGCCCCTGCCCGCGGAGACGATCATCTTGGCGTTCTCAAGCCCGCATCTCCAGTCCTCTTCTGCCTCGTCTCAATCACCCTGATTCGGGGTGATTCACCGAGACGTCAAGCCCGACTATCTCACCGCGATGCCCCTGCGCCTCAGGCTTCTGGAAGCTCCTCGGGGGACGCTGACGATTGCTGGCTTGCCCTTGATTTTACACGTGGCGACGACCGAGCCACCGTAGGTCAGTCTCTTGGTGGTGAATCCCTTTTCGGCTGGTTGGACGTCGTAACAGTCTCCCGAATACCCGGCATTTAGCGCTGCCGCTACCCTCGGGGCTACCTCTCTCCCCCTCTTTGTCGAACGGACCATGACTAGGTCGGGGGACTCGGAGGTTATGACCTGGAAAAGAGGGCGGCCCTGATCACGT
>CAWGAT010000025.1:0-156266 GCA_963820555.1 Candidatus Bathyarchaeota archaeon | reverse complement strand
TAATTTATCCATTTTTCAGGATAGATCTAACGAATGGATTTTCTAATATAAAAATTAAACAGTATACAATAGCTATAACAATTATGAGACCTATAAAAACAAACTTTCTTGGTTTATACATAGGAACTGATTTATTACTATTCGGAACATCTTCTTTATTATTCTTTAATAAAAAGAAATTTACCAGTGTTGTTTTATTAGGATTAATTTTACTCCATTTTTGAGGCTCTCCCTTTCTATTTCCCCAAACAGGTAAAATAGCTCTCGACTCCCAAATTGTAAGCTGATACCCAAGAAATTTATGAATAGAATATATTAAAACAGGTAATAAAATACCTGCAAATAAAATAGAAGAAGCATAGTTCATATAAAGAATTTGAGTGTATTCAATAAAAACTCCTAATATTATAGCAATTATGGCTAATTGCCGCTGTAGAGCCCAATCTATTGAAGTAATAATGGCTTCTTCGATAGTAATACCTTCAAGCCCCTCATTTTGCTCATGTGGCTTCTCTTTTGGACATGACTTATAGTCTTTTTTAATAAATATAAAAGTAATTATCAGTTTTGGCGTAAGACCATTTTCATGTGAGAATTCAAATAATTTCTATTCATGGCTTAAAATCTAGAATGAATGCTTTTGCATTTCTCCAAAGGTTCGTTAAATAATAAGTATAAAAACCAATAAAAATAATGATGGTAATACACTATTAAAAAATAAATCGGATCACTTCTGAAAATGTGGGTCATTTCAATAAAAAATTTGCAATAGCCCCTATGGGTGATGATAATTTACAAATAGTATTTTCCTAATAATTCCAACGCACTAGTTCAACGATAGGAAACGTTTTATCTCTAATAAATTTTACGAACATACATGAAAATTACACGCCAAGGCTACATTATCATCTTCCTTTTTGTGATAATTCTTAGTGCTGTGCTTGAGGTCTACTTTGGTGTGATAAGTGAAGGGGATTTTTATGTAGGTTCTGCGACTGTGCTCTTGGCTGGTGCAACTTTTTCACTGGTGTGGAGTGAAATTGAGGCCAGTAGGAAGGAACGTACTAGGGAGCATCTAAGGGAGAGGCTTGAGGGTTTGTATTCTCCTTTAATGGGACTTCGGAGACGGCTTGAGAATCCTGAGAATCATATGGCAGTATTTCCTACTTCAATGCGTTCTACAATGGAAAACATAAAAAATGTTTACAGTTATCTCGCTTCTAATGCATTGAAAATCCAATTGGATCTCTATTACAAAAATTACTATTTTCACGTCATATGCCAGATTCTGCTACATTAAAGGCATTGCGTGTTGAATTCATTGCGGATTTCGAAGAGATCGCGAAGGAATCTAGACAATTAACCATCTCAAAAACAGAAGAAAAACGTAGAGCCGAGATTTCTAAAGCCTCAAAAGAGGCGAAAAATCCCAGATGATGTGGAAAAGTACGAAACTATGTGAAGGTTTAATTATTATATTTAGGAGATTATAGTTTAAGAAATAATTGTCTTGCCTTCTAAATAGGCCCGAAGTCTGCAATGGCTGGGTAGCAATCAGTTAAACCCTTACATCAAAATGAGGAGTGGATTTTCCAAGGCTACCTTCCGAAGGCATTAGATACCACCAATGATATATTTTAGAACCCTCTCTTTTCACTTTTCCAGAATTAATAAGTTCCTGAACATAATCTTTCACATCACCAATAGGAAGGTTCCATTTAGTAGCGAATTTTTCAACAGTGTCATTGTAATCAACTCCGAAACGATTTACACCGTTTTCAAGATAATTCAGCAATTCGTCCTTACGTACGGGGTAATTCATATCGTGTTCAGGTAATGATAAAACCTAAAGGTATATTTATGCTTTTGTTACCATCATACCCGTATACACCTATGTATACAGGTTGTTTCCATTACAATAGAGTGTATACTAATAATAGTATATTTAGAATACTAAATATTAAGAAGCTAACCGTCCAAACCAAGCACACCCAAACTCCATTTTCTGATTCGGATTATAAATTTGGGATTTGCTATTCTTACTTCTACATGAGCCTCTGGTTCTTCTTCGCCACGCTCGGCAACATAGTCGGCCCAATCGTGGGTACATACATCGCCGCAAGCTACGGCTATGAGTACGCCTTCTACACCTCGATGGGCATAGTGTGGACTGCCATTCTCTTCTTCCTCTCACCTACCTGAGAAACAAGGACCACAGGTCGCCTGCATGCATGAACGCACGTCGCCCACTCTTCGCGGGCTTCAACAGCTACTCGGGATACCGGCTCTCCAGAAGACCTGACACTGACCCTGCTCGGCTTCCTCGGCTGCAGCGTCATCGCCTCCTTCCTCCCCATCTACGCGACGGAGCAGGTGGGTATGACGACCATCGCCGTCGGCAGCATGGCGACTATAGCCGCCACTCGCGCGCCTCGTCGCCACGCCGCTCTCGGAAGGATATCCGATAGGGTCGACAAGAGGAAGCTCCTTTCGCGTCCTACTTGGCTCTCGGGTGGGTGCTCTTCGCCCTCTTCCCATTGCGACCGATGCCATGCAGCTCACCCTCCTCGCCATCGGCGTCCCGGCGCTTCTCTTCTGGGGTGCTCTCGATAGCCATCCACAGCGCCATCGCACCAAAGGAGCTATCCGGCATGGCCCTCGGCCTCTATGGAACCTTCGAGGACCTCGGCCTCATGGTTGGCTCCACGGTCTTCGGGCTGAGCTGGGCCGTCTTCGGTCCGCAGTCCGTGTTCGTGATCGCCTCCGGGGTTGCATTAGTCGCCGCCCTCCTCGCACTGAGCCTCAGGGATGGCAAGCAATAAGTTCCCGCCTCTCGCCCCCTTAGTCATGCACGAGAAGCTCGCGGCCAAGATAGAGGAGTTCAAGGCCATGGGAATCCAGTACACCTTCGACGGCTTCGCGGTCGCCGACTTCCTCACCCAGCTCGACACAATCGCCGTGATCAACTACGTGGAATTCAAGGGCTCCCGCCTCTCCATTTGGCTCGGGGAACTCAAGGGCACCACAAGGGACTGGGCCAACGCGATACCCTCCGCCAGCCTCCTCGGCACCATAACGGCCGGCGCCGAGGACACTCCCCAGGGTTACAAGCTCTGGTTCGAATGGATGCTCCCCAAGGATATCCATTACGAGAAACAGATCTAAAAAAAGGTAGGGTAAACCATCCGAGCCTAAAACGGGGCCTCCTACCGAAAGGAACCTTAAAAATCCCCCGACTCGAAACAGCACAAAAATGCGCAGTTAACGAACATTTCACCAACCAACGAGATAGTGACCGCATGAGCCCAACATTTTTATTGACTCCCGCAACCAAAACTATCGGTGCCACAGGTGTCCGGTGACCGCAAAATCTAGCCGAAACACTCAAGACACACGCAGCATCAAGATTCTAGACCAAACCGAGGACCAGAGATGACCTTCCAACCCATAGACAGCAAAGTCGACATAGCCGCCCTTGAGCGCGAGATACAGAAGCTCTGGATTAAGACACACGCCTTCGAGAAGAGACGCAGTCTCAACGAGGGCAAACCCAAGTGGAGCTTCATAGACGGCCCAATCACAGCGAACAACCCGATGGGCGTCCACCATGCCTGGGGCCGTACATACAAGGACCTATGGCAGCGCTACTGGGCCATGCGCGGGCGAGACGTACGATACCAGAACGGCTTCGACTGCCAGGGCCTATGGGTCGAGGTTGAAGTCGAGAAGGAGCTCGGATTCGAGACTAAGCGCGACATCGAGGCATACGGCGTCGCCGAGTTCGTTAAACGGTGCAAGCAGAGGGTCCTCAACTACTCGGCACGACAGACTGAGCAGAGCATACGCCTCGGCTATTGGTGCGACTGGAACGACCCGGAGGAACTCAGGAAGCTCGCGAAGGCTATGGAGACCCCCATGCAGCAGACCACCTACGTCGGCTCACACGGCCCCGTTACGGGTACTGCCGAGTACATCGTTGGTCAGCTCGGCATGCCGCAGATCGGCGGGAGCTATTACACTCTCAGCGACGAGAACAACTACATGATCTGGACCGCCCTCAAAAGCTGCCACGAGCGCGGCTGGATATACAAGGGACAGGACTCCATGCCATGGTGTCCCAGATGCAGCACAGGCATCAGCCAGCACGAAATAGTCACCGAGGGCTACAAGGAGATCACTCATACAACCGTCTTTGTCAGATTCCCCCTCAAAGGGACGGGAGGGCAGCCTCCTAATCTGGACCACCACCCCCTGGACCCTCACAAGCAACGTCGCCGTCGCCGCCCACCCCAACCTCACCTACGTCAAGATCAAACACGGCGACGAGATACTCTACCTAAGCAAGGGCACCCTCGCCACCGTCTTCACCCAGAAGGACAGCTACGAGGTCTTAAAGGAGCTCAAGGGCAGGGACATGGAGGGCTGGACCTATACAGGCCCCTACGACGACCTGGAGATTCCTAAGAAACTGGGCGTCCCTGAGGCGCACCGCGTCATCATGTGGGACGCAGTCGGCGAGACCGAGGGAACCGGACTAGTCCACATCGCCCCCGGAGCAGGCAAGGAGGACTTCGAGCTGGGAAAACTCAACAAACTCCCAGCCCCAGCCCCTCTCGACGAGTTCGGAGTCATCATCCCCGGATTCGGCTGGCTCACCGGCACACACGTCTACAACTCCGCCGAGCCCATCTTCGAGGACCTAAAGACACGCGGCTACCTCCTACGCACCCAGAAGATAACCCACCGCTACCCCACATGCTGGCGCTGTGGCTCGGAGCTCGTTTTCCGCCTCGTCAACGAGTGGTTCATCAACATGGGCGAGAAGCTCGACAAACCCTACGAGCAGGTGACTACCGAGGAGAAGGATCACAGCCTCCGCTATCAGATAATGGACTCCGCCAGCGACGTCCGCTGGATACCAGACTTCGGCCTCAAACGCGAGCTCGACTGGCTCCAGAACATGGACGATTGGATGATAAGCAAGAAGCGCTACTGGGGCCTCGCCCTACCCATTTGGCAGTGCAAATGCGGCTGGTTCACCGTCATAGGCGACAATGAGGAGCTGAAGAGCAAGGCGATCTCCGGCTGGGATGAGTTCGAGGGGCACAGCCCCCACCGCCCATACATTGACGCCGTCAAGATCAGATGCGAGAAATGCGGCGGAGTCGCCAACAGGGTCCCCGAGGTGGGCAACCCGTGGCTCGACGCAGGCATAGTCGGCTACAGCACCCTCCGGTACCGCAGCGACCGCGCCTACTGGGAGAAGTGGTTCCCCGCCGACTTCATTACAGAGTCATTTCCCGGGCCAGTTCCGCAACTGGTTCTACGCTATGCTCGCCGAGAGCACCATACTGGAGCGCAGAACACCATACAAGGTTTGCCTAGGACACGGCAGCGTCCTCGCAGAGGACGAACGCGAGATGCACAAGAGCTGGGGGAACGCCATCTGGTTCGACGACGCGGCGGAGACCATGGGCGCAGACATAATGCGCTGGATATACTGCGCCGCCAAGCCCGAGAACGACGTACTCTTCGGCTACACCAAGGCCAACGAGGTGAAGAGGATGTACTTCATGACCCTCCTCAACGTCTACAACTTCTTCACCATCTACGCCAACCTCGACAAGTGGACCCCGGACCAGCAGCCCAAGAACATGAAGCAGCTCGACCGCTGGGTACTATCGAGGCTCAACACCCTCATCAGGAGCGTAACCGTCTCTCTCGAGAACTACGACGCCTCCACTCCTACGCAGGAGCTAGAGCGCTTCGTCGACGCCCTCTCCAAATGGTACGTCAGGAGGAGCAGGCGCCGCTTCTGGAAGACGGAGGCCGACGACGAGAAGAGGGCGGCATACGCGACCCTCTACAGGTGCCTCAAGACTGTCATCCTCCTCATGGCGCCCCTCACACCCCACGTCTCCGAGGCCATGTACCAGCGTTTAATCCGACCCGTTGAGCCGGGCGCCCCAGAGAGTGTCCACCACAACGACTGGCCCACCGCCCAAGAATCCGAGATAGACGATGGACTAATGGCTGAGATGGACCTCGCCATGAGCGCAAGCAGCCTAGGACGCGCCGCCAGGGCGAAGAGCCAGATAAAGCTCCGCCAACCACTAAGCGAGGCCATAGTCGTCGCCTCAAAGGAACAGCTACCCATCGTCAACAAGGTGGCCCCACTCATCCGCGAGGAGCTCAACGTCAAGGAGGTCAAGGTCACCGAGCGAGCGGGACATACTCCAGAGCCATATCGCCAAGCCGGTGCCTAGGCTCCTCGGGAAGAAACACGGCAGAAACTTCACCGCCGTCGCAGACGCCATCAGGGCGATGACGCCAGAAGAAATTGAGGCGCTAGCTAGCGGCAGAGCCGTCACGCTAAACGTCAATGACGGCTCCATTGAGGTCCTCCCTGAGGAGGTCGAGCTTGAGTCGAAGCCCATAGAGGGCTACTCCATAATGGAGGAGGGCAGCCTACTCGTCGGCATCAACACCGCCATCGACGAGACACTCAGCAGCGAGGGTCTAGCAAGGGACATAGTCCGCCGCATCCAGTCCCTCCGAAAGGAGGCAAACTTCGACATCAACGACCATATAGAGACCTACTACCGCGGGGACCCAGAGGTGATCGAGGTCTTCCAGGATGAAGCCGACTACATCAAAGCTGAGACTCTCTCCGACCTTCTCCAAGAGGGTGCGCCCCCCGAGGGCGCTAAGACGGGCGCCTACGAGATAAGCGGGGTCCAGCTCCTCCTAGGACTCCGCAGGACCTAATCCCCCTCAGCGTCACCTTTATCAACTCCCCTCTTCGCTTAATCCGTGATTCAACATGCCCGGAAAGAAAAGCCTGAAGAAGATGGAGAAGACGCAGGACACCGAGGCCCCGAAGGAGGAGAAGAAGAAGGAGAAGCTCATCGGCTCCGTCGACGCCATCCACGCGAACAGCCCCGAGCTCATGGACGCGATGAAGAAGATGAAGGTCATCACGCCCCCAGCCATCGCGAGCCAGTTCAACCTCAAGGTCAGTGTCGCCAAGAAGATGCTCGAGGAGCTCAACGCGAAGGGAACCATCAAACTCGTGGCGCACACGAACAACCTGAGGGTCTACTCCCTCACTCCCAAGGCCAACTAGACGGCCGCTATAATAATCCGGGAACCACTCTTCAGGTTCCTGAATAATCTCAAGATTGCCCGTTACTCTACCAATCTTGTTGACGGGGCCATACGTCTTCGCGGCCTCCGGGTAGATGCATAAGCTCCCCGCCCTGGGCCAGTAAACGATTGTACCCGCCTCGACCTGGGTAACCGGCTTTTCGGTCCCCCTCTTCAACCCGAGGAGGATGGAGACGCAGCCCTGCGCCGGCACAGTCCTCCCATTTATTGGCAATATTTTCAAGATATCACCAACCGTGAGGGGAGCAGTCAGCCGATTCAGTTCACCGGGCGCCTCGCCGACCCCCGCAATCTTCACAACTATCGGGATCCTAGCCTGGCTTTCACCCATGCACGAGCCTCACCGCGTACCTCACTATCTCGTCAGCGACCTTGATGTTAGCTGCGAGGTTGAGAGCCTGCCAGCCCGGGGAGCCATTCACCTCGAGTATAACCGGGCCGTCGGGCGACTCAATTATATCGACGCCGGAGTAGTCGAGCCCCATAGCGTGTGTGGCCCTCAGGCCGAGCTCAAGCATTTCCTCCGGCACCTTCTCCTCGACCATGTGCCCCCCCTGGGCCACATTTGTCTTCCACTTTCCCTCGGCCTTGTACTTGTAGGCGGAACCGACGACGGAGTCCCCTATGACGAAGACTCTGATGTCCCTTCCCGGGTTCGGCACATACTTCTGGAGGATCAGGGGCTGACTGTATCTGTCCAGCATCTTGTAGGCGTTGTATGCTAGGTCAGGGTCGTTAAATCGTATACTCCCCTTCCCCATACTGCTGAGTATGGGCTTATAGATGAAGTCCCCGTACGCCTCTGAGACCCGGTAGGCGTCTGACATACTCTCGGTCGTGTACGTCGTGGGGATGGGCAGCCCGTCGGCCTCGAGGGTGTACTGCGTCGCGTACTTGTCCCTCGCTCTCCTGAACGCGTAGCATGGATTGACCACTCTGATCCCCGCCGACCTCCATATGCTCAATGAGGCTGATGCGCCTGGTGAGCTGCTCACATGAACCCGGGCCGAAGCTCCGAAGTAGACACACATCAAAATCTGTGACCTCAACGTCTCTGAACCAGAACTTGGAGCCCGATCCGGAGACCTCGCTTGAGACATCTGAGGTCTGCCCCCCAACGACCTCGTGTCCCTGCCTCCTTGCGGCTTCGATTAGCTCCTCGCTGTTCCTGCTCGCCACAGAGCCGTAGAGGACGATAATCTTCATAATGTCCGCAATACTGAGTAGGGCACCTGTAGATAAGCACACACGCTTAGCAACTATCGGTATCCCTGTTCGTTTGAATCAAGATGCCAAATTATTCAGTTCAATATGGTAAGTGTAAAGGGAGTCTAAATGGAGTTAAAATAAGGGGTCCATAACGTTTTTAAGATGCCCACTGTCAATCTGGGTAGAAATCAACTAGGTAGATGTCAACCTATTGTCCCCCCTCCGAAACGCCATGCCTACACTCCCGAGGATCAGCCCACTACAATTCCTACTCCTCATACAACTGGAGGTATCACCAAAGTATGGCTATGAGATGCTGAAAGCCATCAAAGAGGCGTTCGAAGGAGTCTGGGAGCCCAAGACGGGTACATTATACCCCGCGCTCAAGAGCCTTGAGAGGAGAGGCCTAATCGAACCACTCGTGCGGGACGGCGTAGACTTCTATCAGATAACCGAAAAGGGTCGCAGGTTCCTGGAGCAGATTGGTTCCCATCAGGAGAACAGTTCGAAGTTCAGCGCCAGGTTCATCACTGTGCTCATCAAGTGGATATCCCCTGAGTTAAAAAAGAAAATAATATCTTCTTTCTCATGGATGGCAGGCGATGACACGAACATGTTCGGAAGCATTATCGGCTTCTTCGATGAGGGCGTGGACAGAGATACTCGACTACTGTTCCTGAAAGGAATGCGTAGTAAGATGTCTAAACGCCTCGATGAGCTTGATAAAAGCATCGCCGATTTGGAGGCTCAGAACCCTTGACACTGGTCATAGAGACGCGCGACCTAGTCAAGGAGTACTTCCAGGGGGGCCACCCACTCAGGGTGCTAAATAACATCAACCTCCACATAGAGAAAGGGGAGTTCATGGCCATAATGGGCCCTTCAGGAAGCGGAAAGTCGACGCTCCTCAACATGCTCGGAGCCCTAGATCGCCCAACATCTGGTCAAGTACTCATAAACGGGATAGACATATCGACGCTCAACGACAATGGGCTCGCCGACCTCAGAAACAAGGAGATCGGCTTCATCTTCCAGCAGTTCAACCTCATCCAGAGGATGGATGCTCTCCATAATGTGGAGCTCCCCCTCTCGATAAGCGGCGCCCCACACAAGCAGAGAGAGGAGAGGGCGAAGAAGCTGCTAGAGTCAGTTGGGCTCGGCGACAGGCTCGACCACAGGCCGAACCAACTCAGTGGAGGCGAGCAGCAAAGGGTCGCGATAGCGAGGGCTCTTGCCAACGACCCGCCGCTCTTCCTATGCGACGAGCTGACCGGCAACCTAGATTCGAAGACCGGGCAGGAGATCATTGGTCTACTCCGCCAACTCAACCAGGAGCAGGGCAAGACCTTCGTACTCATCACCCACGACCCCAACGTGGCGCAGGCCACGGATCGGCTGCTACAGATCCGGGACGGGGAGATCGCGGGAGAGAAGAGGTTCAAGTGATAGAAATGAATGGAAAGAAGAGTATCTCATACCGATCCTATTCGCCTGCTTACTAGCAGGCCAGATCGGAATCACATACGCGGAGGACTACATCCCCCACCTGCAGGTAACGACAACCAACACCACGTTGGCAGCAGGATCCAAGGGAAGCATCGGCATAACCCTCAACAACGGCGGCAACTTCGACGTGACCGAGATAGAGGCGCTGATAAGCTCGACAACACCGGGCATATCGATCCTCACTGGATCACAGTACGTCAACAATAAAATTGGGATAGGCGCCTCGGCAAGCTACTCGGCGACCGTGATGGTCGATCAGAGCGTCGCAGTCGGGGCCTATCCCCTAACGATGACTCTCAGCTACCTGCGGGCTGGCCGCGGCATAGTGACCGTGACAGTCCCCCTGACCATCGTTGTGAATCAGCCCTCGCTTCCAGCCGTGAGGATCACAACATCGGGAAGCAAGATCACGCCCGGGGTGGAGAACACGATCACGCTCACCGTCGAGAACATGGGCAACACGAGTATCAAGGACGTCGACATCACCCTCGCCCCAGCTAGCCCGCTCCTCACACTTACTGATGGCATCAACAACTACCTCACCGAGCTGAAGGCAGGGGCATCCATCTCATACGATGTGAAGATCAGGGCGCTGGAGAACACCCCGATAGGCGCGTACTCGTTGACGGCCCAGGTGTGGTTCACAAACGACTCGGGCGTCGAGGCCAAGCAGACCCTCAGCGTGCCACTGGAGGTCACGACGGCCGTTCAGACGAAGAGCCCAGTCATCACTATCACGAACCTTAACCCGAGCAGGGTCATCCCGGGTGAGCAGTTCAGCATAGACCTCCAGGCATCCTGCGCCGATGCGGCCGTCTACAACGTGAAGGCCGTCCTGAGCCACGGATGTTAAGGGCTTGATCTCACCTATGAACCCTACGACCGTCTCCCTCGGCGATCTATCCATCGGTGGGAACGCGAAGTTCACCTACGTCCTCCTGCTGAGCGGAGCCGCCACGGCGGGTGACATCCCTCTCACGGTCAGCGTGAAGTACATGGACGCCAAGGGCGTCCAGGGCGTGGCGACCGAGACGATTACTATACCCGTGGAGAACCTCGTCCAGTTCTCGCTGATGGAGGACCTGGCGATCACGGCGGAGAGGGGGAGCACCCAGACGCTGGAGGCTGATCTGCTGCTTGTGGGTACCGGGAAGGTGGAGTTCACGAGGATTCAGGTTCTACCCGACTCGCACGTGAACCAGATCGCGGGCAGCACCGAGTACATCGGCGCGATTGACCCGGACAGCCCCGTCCCGTTCACGCTGAAGTATGGGGTGAGTAACAGCTCATCGGCGGGGGATTACAGCCTGAGGCTGAGGATCACTTACCTCGATAGCAGGAACACGCAGCAGAACGCCACGTCTAAGCGTCCCTCTCACCGTCACGAACCCGTCCTCGGTCATACGACGCCCTCGAGCGACGGCGGGATATGGGGCTGGCTGAGGAGGCTATTCGGGCTCCAGTAAGGTGGGAAACCTTGAACCTTGGGGACATATTCGGCACGGCCTGGGATAGCGTCAGGTCGAGGAAGTTTCGATTCGCCCTAAACCTGATAGGCATACTCATCGGCTGCGCAGCAGTGACAGGCCTCGTATCAATTACCCAAGGACTCAGTGACAACATAAGCGGTCAGCTCCAGATCTTCGGCCCACAGAACATCATGGTGGTCCCCGGAGGATTCACCGGCGGGACCATGTCAGTCGGCACACTAACCTACCAGGATCTTACAACCATAGAAAAGGTCCAACACATCACACTGGCTACACCGATAATAGCGAACAAGGCCGCGACCTACACTGTACAGGGGAAGACGTATCGGGCCTCGACATACGGTATCACCGAGGACTTTCAGAAGATAAATCAGAACGCCGAGATCTCGGATGGGAGGGGGCTTGTCCGAAGCGATAACGGTGTGGTTATAATCGGTGCGAACGTAGCCTGGCCTCAGGATCAGGCTAAGCCTGTCCTAGGTGTAGGTGACAGGATCACCCTTCACACACGCGTAGGCGATACAGATAAGACTCTAACGGTACGGGTTGTGGGTATCCTCGCGAAGACGGGCGCCAGCTTCGGTGTGAACCTCGACGACTCGATAGCTATGTCACTCCGGGACGCCCAGCAGTTCTACGAAACGGGGAACCAGTTCACCTACGTCATGGCACAGGCCGACTCTATGGATAACGTGGCATCAACAGCTGCTGCCATCAAGACGAAGATGGGTAAGGGCTACAGCGCTGTGACCTATGAGTCTGCGAAGGCAGTGATGGATCAGGTCATAGGATCGATACAGGCCGTCCTTGGTGGGATAGCTGCCATCAGCCTCGTGGTCGCGGGTATCGGTATAATCAACACAATGACGATCAGCGTCATGGAGCGCACCCGAGAGATCGGCGTGATGAAGGCCATCGGCGCGAAGAGCAGACACGTCCTATTGATGTTCATATCCGAAGCGGTATTCACGGGCCTCATAGGCGGCCTAATGGGCGTGCTCGTCGGATTCGGGCTAAGCGGAGCCATAGGCTCGATTGTCGGGATAACCGCCGTCCCATCGGCCATGATCGGGGTGCTCGTCACGGGATTTGCTGTCCTGACCTCCACCCTATCTGGGATCTACCCCGCCTGGAGGGCCGCAAACCTCAACCCCGTCGAGGCCCTCAGGTCCGAGTAAATGGTGCGGCCGCCGGGAATTGGACCCGGGTCACCAACTTTCCCCGAGAAAGACTCGTGGGGGGCTGGCGTCCTACCAGGCTGGACTACGGCCGCGCTGATTAACAGAGGGATAGACAAGAGCAGTCTAATAAGTATGTCGAGGAGCACCCTCGAGCACACATCCTTGCACTCATCGTGCAAATTTAACCGATTAGAGCATTTATATTAAACAATTAAAGCAAAACCAAAAACAGTTAAATACGATGTTTATCCTATTGGGTTAACGCTTAGGGCCATGGGCCTGTAGCTCAGCAAGGAAGAGCGTCGGCCTTTTAGGACCTCAGGGTCGAAGAGAGCCGTTGGTCAGGGGTTCAAATCCCCTCAGGCCCGCTCCGCCAGCTGGGGGATGAGATGAATGGCAGAGACGAGGGTACGGGAACTAAAGTATAGAATGATGATCACCGACCTGCTAAAGGTCGCGAGCGAGAGTCACACATACCAGGAATTATCCGACTACCTCGGCCTCAGCCCACCCATACTCAGCAGGTACATGAGGGGGCACGTCCTGCCGAGCTACGACAGGGCCCAGGGCCTGTACGAGAAGCTTATGGAGATCACCGACATCAAGGCGGAGCTGAAGAAGAGGATCAACTTCGACGAGGAGGGTTACTTCGACAACACGCCCCTCGTCGCGGAGATCACATGGCTGAAGATAATGGCGAACTACGCGATGGAGAAGTTTGCGGGGCGCCGCGTGACGAAGGTCCTCACGGCAGCCGTCGACGGCATACCATGCTCCACCCTCGTCGCTAACCTCCTCGATGTGGACCTCCTCATAGCGAAGGAGACTAAGGAAGTCGGGATCAACGACTTCCTCGAGGAGTCCTTCATCCCCAAGGGCTCCGCGATGAGGAAGACCATGTACGTCCCGAAGGCCTCCCTCAAGAAGAAGGACAGCATACTCATCATAGACGACGTCGTCCGCAGCGGCGAGACGGTTAAGGCACTCGTGGACCTCGTCAGGAACCAGCGCGCCGACATCGCGGGGATATACATCCTCGTCGCCGTCGGGGACGAGTGGAAGAAGGACCTCGGGGAGATAATCAGCAAGGAGTCCTTCGAGGTGCTCATAGAGCTGTGAGCTTCAACAACGTTTTTATGAATCAACCCCGGCTAAATTGAGGCGATGCGATGTTCAACCTAGTCACCCTTAAGGACACCATCAGGATAAGCCCGTCCAAGTTCGGCCAACCACTCGACGCCGCGGCTTACGAGGAACTCCGCGGCAAGTACGAGGGGCTCGTCGACGAGGACCTCGGCTACGTCATCTCCGTCATCAAGGTAGAGGTCAACCCCATTGGTCGCATCGTCCCGGGTGACGGTGGAACGCACCACCAGGTTACATTCAGCATTATGACCTTCTTCCCGCAGCTTCAGGAGATCGTCGAGGGTGAGGTAGTGGAGGTCGCTGACTTCGGTACCTTCCTCAGGATCGGGCCGGTAGACGCACTGCTCCACGTCAGCCAGTTGATGGATGACTTCATCAGCTACGACGAGAGGCAGGGCATCCTCCTCGGCAAGGAGAGCGGGCGCACTATCCAGAGGGGTGACCTCTTCAGGGTGAGGATGGTCGCAGTGAGCTTCCCCAAGGGTAGGAGCTCGGGTAAGATAGGTGTCACGGCCCGCCAGCCGATGCTCGGAAAGATCGAGTGGATAGACGCAGAGGTGAAGGCCATGGACGCTCCCAAGGAGGAGAAGAAAAAGTAATGGCCCCCAAAGCATGCAGGACCTGCAAGATAATCACCGAGGAGAACGTCTGCCCAGTCTGCAAGGGCTCGGAGCTCAGCGAGGACTTCCTCGGCTTCGTCATCATACTCGACCCCTCCAAGAGCCAGCTGGCTGAGAAGATGAAGATCAAAGAGGCGGGGCGTTACGCCCTCAAGATCCGCTAAAAAACAGGATCCAAGCCTCCCACAGATCAAGACTCTGCTTCTCCCCGAATCCATGCGCAGCGAACTGAAGACTCCCCTCGGTGAACTTTACCGAGGGGAGCCAAAGGACACAGCCGCCACGCCTCAAGGAGAAGCTCAAGACGAAGCCTCCACTCTTCGCTGTCGTCGGGGACTTCGTCGCAGCTAACCTCATCGCCGCAGGGCTATCCCCCGACATCGTCGTGGTCGATAACAGGACGCTCAGGGTCGAGGTTGAGCCTGTCGAACACGGGTTGAAGGAGATAAAGGTCCCTAACGAGGCAGCGACCATCAACGCCGAGGCGTGGCTCGTTCTTCGGGCCGCGGTAACGCTTAAAAGGAGGGTGGCGGTAGTCGTGGAAGGTGAAGAGGACCTCCTGGTCCTCCCGCTGTTGGCTGAGATGCCTATCGGCTCGGTGATAGCCTACGGCCAGCCCCACGAGGGGCTTGTTGTAGTGACCGTGTCCGAGGAGAGGCGGGACTGGGCGCGGGGCTTCCTCAACCGAATGGAGATGAAAAGACAGTGAAGCTGGAGCTAACATCCACCAAGATCAACAAGGTGGTTGGTAGAAAGGAGCTAGCCTTCAAGGTAACTGAGGCCTCCACTCCGAGCAGAGCCGACGTCAGGCGTGAGATCGCGGTCCTCATGAGGACCGAGCTCGACAACGTCTACGTCCGCGCTTTGGAGACGAAATCCGGTACACAGGGTGACGACTGGTCTCGCCCACGTCTACAACGACGCGGCGACAGCAAAGGCAGTCGAGCCCAAGTATATAATCACCCGCAACAAGGGAAAGGAGGCCGCGAAGGCCGAGGAGAAGCCCGCGGCAGCCCCTACAGCACCTGAGGAGGAGAAGAAGTAATGGCTCAAGCATCACCACCCGGTAAGAAGCCCGCCGAAAAGAAGCCATTGGAGAAGAAGCCGACGAAGGGCGCGGACTCGATCTATAAGAAGTACGAGATCAAGGACGGGAAGCTCGAGCGGAAGAGGCCCTTCTGCAACAGGTGTGGGCGCGGATACTTCATGGCTGACCACGGCGACCGCTACACGTGCGGTAACTGCGGCTTCACCATGTTCAAGTCCAAGTCCGGCTAAAGCCGATCTCAACCAAACATTTTTAACTCTTATTCTTTTAACCAACAATAGATTGTATCTAATTGACATGATATTTAGAACGCCAAAAATTGACGAGCACACCACGCTCTACGTCGTCGAGGACACCTGGAACACCATCTACACCGTCGTCGTGGATGGGTACGTAACCAAGCAGGACTTCATCAGGAGGAGAAACCTCTGCATCATATGCGGGAAGAGCTACCCCGCGGAGCTGAAGAATCAGACGCACCTTCACCACGTTCGGTTTGATCCGACTAACCCCGCGGGGAACACTCTGGAGGTATGCGACGACCCCGGCGACTCGTGCCATAACAGGCTCCACGGCGGGACGCTCAGGTAAGTATAGTTCCCGAAGGGGTTAAATCCCAAGATCAAAGCCTCATCTATCGAATAGACATGTTCGAAATTGAGAAGATCGAGATCGGCGGTAAATCATTCCAAGCCATGAAGTCGACGATCCCCGAGGGCGCACCTCCACTCATCCTAATCAAGGGAGCTAAGGGCTACGTCATGTGCGGCTACCTAAACATCGAGGCCGCTGAGAAGTTCGGCTCCGCCGCCGCGATCGTGAGCGGCGTTAAGACCTTCGACGACGTGCTCAACGCCCCAATTAAGGCGGCAACGACGAAGGCGAAGCAACTCGGCCTCGAGCCGGGTAAGGTCGTCAAAGACGTTATAGCCGCGCTTGGCTAGGCGTCCACCAGTTTCTCGACTTCCTCCTTGGCGTTTCTCAGAATGTTCTTCCCGTGTGCCAGCAGGAGCTTGTCGAAGTCGTAACCGAGGAGTCTCCTAATCTCTCTTCTCGCCATATCCGCGTCCTTGCTGTACTTGGCCGGCGGGGTAGACAAGTTTCCATCGTCGTCGCCGAAGATGGTGTCCCCGACTATCATCGCCTTCTCGTCGCGGAGGTAGTAGGTGAGGTTGCCCTCGGAGTGGCCGGGGACACTTATAATCTCAATTCCCCCACAGGCGCCGATCAGGTCGCCGTGCTCTAAGCCCATGTCAGCCTCGATCCCCGTCTGCTCCTTTAGCGCCTCTACATCCCCCGCGCCGAGCATCACCTCGGGGTGGCCGGTGAGTTCGAGGACCTTGGGGAGGTTCTCTATGTGGTCGCCGTGGGCGTGGGTAATTAGTATGAGTTTGATGCTTTTCCACGTCTCTCCCAGTTCGCGTAGCTCCGCCTCGATGTTCTCAAGGCAGAAGGGGGTGAAGCCGACGTCTATGAGGATGAGCCCCCCCTCGCAGCTGAGAATGTAGACCATGGTGCTGAGGCCATCCGCCCTAGAGACCGCGACGCCCCTCACACGCTCGGTTATCTTCGCCATGTCTCCACGTTTCCCTCTTAGGTTTAAGTTTGTTACTCCTCGACCTCGATGACTTTGGTCGTCGAAGTCGCTCCTGAGACGAGGAAGACCTGCTTACCCAGGTGCTTCTTCAACACCTTAAGGACCGCCTGGTTCGCCTTTCCTTTCTTTCGAGGCTCCCTAACCCTGACGAGGTAGTGGTCCTCACTGATCTTCTCCACTCCCTCCTCTCGGGATTCGGCCTTGACATCGACAGTGATACGCATGTCTGGGAGAAATGGTAATGATTAACAATTAAAAGAATCTGGGCTCGTCGCCTAGTTGTCGGCTAGGGCTTCTTCGACGGCTTCCTTCGTCTGGACCGGGAAGTCCTTCATGAGGCTCTTGAAGACGACCTTAGCGACGTGCTTCTTGAAGCCGAGTTCGTCGAGTCCGGTGAAGTACTTCCTGCGGGTTCCACCCTTGCAGGTCTCCTCCTCGTACTTCAGGACTCCCTCGTCGCACATATCGTTGAGGAAGTTAATTATGGAGGCTCTCGAGATTGTCTTGCTTCCCAGCGACCTGTTCACTGCCTGGTAGACCTCGCGGGAGGTCATGCCCTTATTGTCACTGTTCCATATGATCTGCAGCGCCTCGATCTGGTAGTCCCTTAGGACCTTCTCGAGGCCTTCCTTGGAGGGGTCGATAACGATTGTCAATTTTACTCGCACCTGAACGCCGTCTACTTACCGACGCCCGATATAAAAGAATTAGCCTACGCTTTTTCATTGATTTTTCTCGTCATTTGTCAAGAACATGCTTGTCGAGGGTGTAGCAGGTGAATGTTCCGGTGAAGACCTTTCTTTCCCTCACCTTGACCTCGACGTTTACCTCGCTTTTCCTGCCCTCGGTCTTCGTGACGGTGGCCTCGGCCCTCATCGTCTCCCCGACCCGGACGGGCGCTGTGAATTTCGCCTGTGCCTGGCCGAGCACGACGTTCGGGTGGTTGACGGCGAGCATGGCGGCGTAGTCGGCGAGGCCGAAGGCGAATCCCCCGTGGACGAGCCCAGTCGAGTCCGCGGTCATCTCACCCGTCGCGGTAAGCTCCGCGACCGCCCTGACCCCGTCCACGACCTCAAGTGGGACGCCGACAAGCGTCCTCGAAATCCTCCCGTGTGTCTTGATTTCCATCGCGATCCCTACCGTTTATCGTATGGTGTTAAAAACCCGAGCATGTTGCATTAAGGGATTGGCATGAAACTCGTAACCTATAAATCAGGGAAGAACGTCAGCATCGGCGCCGTCGTCGGCGACAATGTGCTCGATCTCAATGCCGCCTTCAAGGCGCACCTCGGGGGCTCATTCAAGGGGGCGAAGGTCGCGCCACTCGACATGCTCGGTTTCCTCGACCTAGGCCCCAAGGGGCTCTCCGAGGCGAAGAAGGCGATGAAGGCAGCCGAGGGCTCCAAGTTCCTGACCCCCCTCAAGAAGGCGAAGCTCCTGGCCCCCATCCCGAGGCCGAGGAAGAACATAGTCTGCCTCGGTCTGAACTACGCCGAGCACGTGAAGGAGGGGAGCAAGGGTGGAGCCGCGCCCAACCTGCCTCCGGTGCCGATCTACTTCACAAAGCCCCCGACCGCCGTCACGGGGCCCTACGACAACATCGTCTACCCGAAGGTTACCGAGAAGCTCGACTACGAGGCGGAGCTAGCATTCATCATCGGCAAGAAGGGGAAGAACATCCCCGAGGAGAAGGTCTACGACTACATCGCTGGCTACATGGCCTTCGACGACGTCTCCGCGAGGGATCTACAGTCGAAGCACCAGCAGTGGTACAGGGGGAAGAGCATCGACACCTTCGCCCCAATGGGCCCCTGGATTGTGACGAGGGACGAGGTCGGCGACCCTCAGGACCTCGACCTATGGTGCAAGGTCAACGGCGAGGAGAGGCAGCACACGAACACGAGCGACATGATATTCAACATCAAGAAGATCGTCGCCACACTCTCCGCGGGGATAACCCTTGAGGTCGGGGACATCTTCGCCACCGGCACCCCCTCGGGCGTCGGCATGGCTCACCCACTCGGCCTCCTCAAGCCGGGGGACATGGTCGAGGTCGGCATAGAGAAGATTGGCTCCATCAAGAACAAGGTAGTCGCTGAGAAGTAGCTATTGATCAAACTCTAGTTCTTTTTATGTTTACCCCATTTACATTTCGTTTTATTTCACTCGGTTCTGTTACCTCTTCGGCTGATAATAAGTGTTATATGGTATTGAATATAAGTAAGGTTGTGCACGTCGTCAAGAGCGTCACACAGAGGTATGAGCCATCATCAGAGACGCTCCAGCTTCTAGACAGGTTCACGGCGATGGTTAACGACTGCATAAGGATAGGACTGGAGGAGAAACTAACATCCCTCAACACATTATCCCAGAAAGCCTACCACAAACTAGACAGATACACGATCCCCTCAGCCTACAAACTGACGGCGATGAGCAGAGCAACCGGCATACTCAGGAACTACCGCAAGTCCATGAGAAAGCACCCAACGAGGATACCCCATTGCACAAAGCCCATGCTCGTTGACTGCTATGCGAGGAAGATAATCGATGGCAAACTCCGGTTACCGGTAACAGCTAGAAACTACGTCTACATCCCACTGAACCACCACACGCTCTCGGTCATCTCAGGCTACACCTTGAGGTCTGTTACACTAACGACTTGCACAGTCTCAGTTTGCTACTCCAGAGACGTGGAGGAGGTTCAGCCAAGAGGACTAATCGGGGTGGACCGGAACCTAGACAACCTAACTACCTCCACCAACACCGGCGAATTCAGAGCCTACGATCTCTCCGAGGCGAACAGGATCAAGTCAGCTTACCGCGAGGTGAAGAGCCACTTTAAACGAAACGACGTCCGTATCCGGAGGAGAATATTCGGTAAGTATGGGGTTAAGCAGAGGAACCGGGTGAAGCAGATCATTCACCGGGCGACGAGGGCCATCGTGGAGGACGCGAAGGCGAGGGGCTTCGGGGTAGCGTTGGAGAAGTTGACGGGGATGAGGAAGCTCTACCGGAGGGGTAATGGTCAGGGGAACGATTACAGGTCGAGGCTTAACGGTTGGAGCTTCGGTGAGGCTCGGAGGCAGCTGGAGTATAAAGCCCGGTGGGAGGGCTTGAAGGTGGTTTACATTAAGCCATGGGGTACGTCGAGCCGCTGTGCGGTATGTGGGTCTAGACTCGAAAGCACAGGCAGGTTCGTGTACTGCCCGCAATGTAATACGCTTGTTGACCGCGACGTGAACGCGGCACGGAACATAACTCAGAGAGGCATGAGGTTCGTGTCAGTCGGGGCGTTAGGTGAAGCGGTGATGGCGGAGAATTACGCCGAGTCGATGACGCTCAGTTTCCTCAACGGTTATCAACCGAAGAGGTAACAGAACCATAGGCACGTTTATATTGAGAGTATCTGGTTTGCTAGGTTAGTTTCGTGGTGGCAACTTTGTGTGAACCTGACTCCGGTCGAACTTGGATCCCACACACTTGGTGACGCCACCGACGATCTAAACTTTGTGAAGGTAAATACGATGAGTGGAAACGTCCATGATTGGCCCACCGAAGCTCACGCGCTTCGAGAGGGCGAGGATCGCAGGCGCACGTGCACTCCAAGTATCGCTGGGGGCCCCGATCCTGGTCGAGTTACCCCAGAGGGTCAGCGACCCGATAGATATCGCGTTAGCGGAGCTAAACGAGGGGGTCCTCCCCATGACCATCAGGAGGACGCTGCCCGACGGCTCCCACCAAGACATACGCCCTCGTCGACCTGCGCTGAGCCCGGTGAAGCCTTTTTACCCCGGAACATATCACTCATAGCCGTTGAACCCTACGGACCTGAGCTCCTGGAGGACGACGGCCATCATACTCGGCATCATATCAGTAGTACTATTCGCGGTTCAACGTTCAACGTACATGTTCATGGACCCAATATTCGAGGTCTGCATCTTCCACGTGCCCGCCATCCTCGCGGTGGGCATCTACCTGTATTATAGAAGGAAGGAGCCGACGCCAGCCCCGGCGGTTGTAGCAGACTTAGACGCTTCGGGTCTTCGTTATAGTCTCAGTTATCTCGACGCCCCTCTCCCTTAGGCTGCCGAGGAGCTCCTCGAATAGCTCGCCCCTTGATGACCCTGACGGGCCACTGTATCCCCTTCTTCTTTACGGCTCCGCTCCCGAGGATGCGGGCGATTATGGCGGCCGTGTAGCCCGTCGTCTTCGCCATCGAGGTGATCTTGTGCTCCTCGTCGTACTCGTCGATCATGTCGTATGTAACGTCGACCTCTAGGTCGCCGCTCTTGCCGGAGACCCTGACGAGTAGGACCGTGATGTCCCTGTCCCCCGCGGCCTCGTCGAACTTTATGATGGGGTAGATTAGCTCATGGAAGAGGTCTACGGGTACAATCTCCCGCCCCTGGTAGGTGACGGGTTTGCTGCCTATCACGCCGAGGTCGAGGAGGAACATGAGTTTGTCGACGAAGCCGCTGTATCTGATGGTCTTGCCCCTGAAGTTCTTCACCTTCTTCTCCTGGCAGAGCTTGAGGAGGCTGGAGGGGAAGCCGTCGACGAAGGACTCCATCTCTTGGTATTTGTTTACGTAGATGGACTCGACCTCCGTGTACCTGTCGAGCTCCTTTAGCTCCCCGTCGACAATCATGGGGACCTTACCGGGGCGGATGGGCATCCTGGTGCCGCCGAAGACTATCTTGTAGTCGAGTGGGGGTTTGGGGTCCTTTGGTAGGCCGCCGCAAGCGAAGTTCACGTCCTCTACCTCGTCCATGTTCTCCATGGCCTGCCCGCAGAGAAGGTCGATGAGGCCCGGGTCGACGCCGCACCCAGGGATTGCGGTGATCCCCGCCTTCTCAACCTCTTTATAGATGTCGCCGTCCTGGGGGTATCCGCCGCCCGCGAGGTCCACTACGTTGCACTTCGCCTCCATAGCTGCCTTGAGGACGCCCATGCTGAACTTCGCCGCCGAGGCGTTCACGACTACGTCGTAGCCCTTCATGGCGGCGACGAGCTGTCTCGTGGCTAGTTATGTCCACCTTCTTCGTGTCGAACTTCTTGTTGTCGACGTACTTCTTCGCTGCCTTGCAGCTTCGAGTCGTCGATATCGCATCCCGTTACCCTTTCGACGCGTTTGTCGCCGGCGCAATCCTTGGCGACGGTCGGCCCCATGAGGCCCATCCCGAGAACGAGTATCTTCATACAGGAAACCACGGTTCAACCTGAGTCTGACGGGTATTAATCGTTGCCGTGGATGATAATCGTCTAACGTTGAAATCGGATTCGTCTCATGACGAAGCGCTTAAATATCGTTGGGACTCTCAAAGAGCAAAACCAGAAAGGTGTAATCATTGATAGACTTCTCATTCACCGAAGAGCAGCAGCTATTCAGGGAGTCGGTCAAGGAGTGGCTCTCGAAGAACCTGACCCTTGAGCAGGTCAGGGAGAACGATACGAAGCACCAGATCCCTAAGAGCTTCATGAAGGGGCTTGGTGACCTCGGCTTACTCTGCCTCACGTTGCCCGAAGAGCACGGTGGCGCGGGCGCTGACTGGATTACGGCTACAATTGGGGCCGAGGAGCTCGGCTACGCGGACATCTCTGTTGCGTCACCTGTCTTCTACCTCGTACAGGCGAGCTGGGGCTTCGTAGTCGACAAGTATGCACAGGAGGCGGTCAGGGACGCGTGCCTCCGCAAGGCGGCGAGAGGCGAGTCCTTCATCGGCATCGGCGCCACCGAGCCCGGGGGCGGCAGCGACGTCGCCGGCTTCAAGACGGTAATGAAGAAGAACGACAAGGGCTGGCTCCTAAACGGTGAGAAGTGCTACATTAGCGGCACCGCTGAGGCGGCGGAGATCGATGGCGGCTACTTCGTCTCCGGCTACACGGACCGGAGCAAGGGCCACAAGGGGATGACCGCCCTCTTCATGCCCATCAACGCCCCAGGCGTAGAGATCACGAAGCGCTTCGAGAACACTGGGCAGGATGGCGATAAGCACCGGTGGATTCAAGATGACCGATGTCCAGCTCCCCAAGGAGTACCTACTCGGTGAGGAGGGCAAGGGCTTCTACTACACGATGGAGGGCTTCGACGCGGCGCGCGTGATGGTCTCCGCGAGCTGCATAGGCGCGGCGGAGAGGGCGATGGAGCTCGGCATGGAGTACATAAAGCAGCGCCAGGTCTTCGGCCAGCCCATAGCCAAGTTCCAGGGCGTCCAGTTCGACCTAGCCGACATGGCGGCCCACCACGAGGCGATAAAGAGCCTCGTCTACAGGACAGCTTGGATGCTCGACCAGAAATACAAGACGGGCAAGTTCGACGCTCTCGAGGTCAGCAAGTACCTCGGCATGTGCAAGTACCTTGCGCCCCACCACGCACTCGATGTCTTCCGCAGGGTCCTCCTCTGGATGGGCGCCTACGGGTACACGAAGGAGTGCCCACTCGAGATGGGTCTCCGCGGCATCATGAGCTACTGCATTGGCGCAGAAGGCGCGGCCAACATCCAGAAGGTGATCATCAGCCGCGAGGTCCTCGGCCGCCAGTGGCGCGCCTAAACTCCTTCTTTTTCCCCGTCCATTTAATATGCTCCTAGATTCGACTAAACAAACGTAAGGTGTTAGAGATGGACGCACTTAGAGAGCATATTGTGAAGTCCCTGAAGGGCGGGCAGGCCTTCATCGCCTATAAGGAGGCGCTGGAGGACGTGAAGCCCGAGCTCAGGGGGGTCAGGCCGAACAAGGCCATACACTCGGTCTTCGAGGAGCTGGAGCACATGCGCCGTGCCCAGAAGGACCTTCTCGACTTCGCCCTAGATCCTGACTGGAAGCCGACGGAGTGGCCTTGGGCTTCTGGCCCGAGGCGGGTCATATGCCCACCGAGGTGGAGTGGAAGAAGACCCTCAACGGCTTCCTGAAGGACCAGAGGAGGGCGGTGAAGTTCGCGAAGGACGAGACCATAGACCTCCTATCGCTTGTACCCCAGACCGAGAACACGTATCTCAGGGAGCTGATGATAATCATCGAGCATAATGCCTACCACTTCGGCAAGATACTCGACATCAGGAAGTCCCTGGGGGACTGGAAGTAACTCCCTCTTTATTGTAGCTGGGCCCCGCACAAATTGCAGAATTTCTGTCTCGGGTTGACGACCTTGCCACACCTCGGGAAGGCTATTTGCTGCGTTTGTAAGCTCCCCACGCAGTTACGGCTGAACTAGTCCATGGCGGCAGCAAATCTCTGTCCTACCCACGACCGCTAATGTTAAAGACGTTCTAGATGGATCATACCACGACCCGTCATGAGTATGAAGGATCGCTTCCTCGGAAAGGACTTCCTCACCCTTATGGACTATTCACCCCTCGAGATCAACTACATGCTGGACGTCGCCCAGCAGTTTAAGTATAAGCGGATGATGAAGGAGCCCCACGACTACCTCGCGGGGCGCACCATCGCCATGGTCTTCGAGAAGAACAGCACGCGCACCCGCTTCAGCTTCCAGGCGGGGATCGCCCACCTCGGGGCGCAGAGCTTCTACGCCACTCCCGACACGATGCAGCTGGCGCGTGGCGAGCCCATTAAGGACACTGCGCGCATCCTCGACAGGTATTGCGACGCCCTCGTCATCCGGACCTACGGTCAGGAGATCGTAGACGAGTACGCCAAGTACATGAAGAACCCCGTCATCAACGCCCTCACCGACCTCGTGCACCCCTGTCAGGGCCTCGCGGACATGCTCACGATCCGCGAGCACAAGGGCCACATCAAGGGCCTCAAGCTCGCATACGTAGGCGACCCGTGGAACGTCTGCCACAGCCTCATGACATGCAGCAGCCTCCTCGGAATGGACTGCTACATCGCCCTGCCCAAGGGCTGGGCTCCGAACCCCAAGATAACAAAGTTCGCCGAGGAGCACGCCAGCATTGGCAAGACCCAGATGGTCGTCACCGACGACCTCGACGAGGCGCTCAAGGGCGCCGACGTCGTCTACGCCAACACATTCCACAGCATGGGGCACAAGGACATCGAGCAGCGCAAGGTCGCCTTCGCCAAGTACCAGATCAACGACGAGACCATCAAGCTCGCGAAGCCCGACTCCATCTTCATGCACTGCCTACCCGGCTACCGCGGAGAGGAGATGACCGACTCCGTCATCGAGGGCCCACACAGCGTCGTCTTCGACGAGGGCGAGAACAGGATGCACACCGAGAAGGCAGTCCTGGCCCTCACCGTCGCCTAAATATCCTCTATCCCGCCACTTTTACCCACCATTATCGTTATTAGTACAATCAAGGAAGCATAGTCGATGGAACATGCCGAAGGCGAAGGTTCCTAACCTCATCACCGAGATACCCGGCCCTAAGAGCAAGGCGCTGCTCGCGGAGAGAAACGAGTTCGTACCGCCGGGCGTCTACCTCACACAGCCCATCGGCGTAGCCGAGTCAAAGGGCGCATTAGTAACAGACGTCGACGGGAACACCCTGATCGACTTCACAAGCGGCATAGGCGTAGTCAGCCTAGGCCACTGCAAGCAGGAGATCGTCGACACGATCTGCGACCAGGCCGGCAAGCTCATCCACGGCTGCATACACGTCGTCAACTACGAGCCGTACGTCAAGCTCGCCGAGGCGATGGTTAAGGCCACGCCTGGCACCTACAAAAAGAGGGCCATGTTCCTGAACAGCGGGAGCGAGGCCGTCGAGAACGCGGTAAAGCTCGTCCGCCAGGGGACCAAGAGACCAAACATCCTGAGCTTCGAGAACAGCTTCCACGGCCGGACGTGGATGGCGATGACCCTCACGGGCAAGTGGGACCCGTACAAGGTGGGCTTCGGCCCCTTCGTACCCGGCGTCTACTTCACCCCCTACGCTTACTGCTACAGGTGCCCATTCCACGTCGAGTACCCGGACTGCGGGCATGCATGCATCGAGCACATCGAGCATAGCATCTTCAAGACCCAGGTCGACCCCTCCACCGTCGGCGCCATAATCGCCGAACCCGTCCAGGGCGAGGGAGGCTTCATCACGCCCCCGCTCGACTGGTTCAAGGAGCTGAAGAAGCTCGCCGACGAGCACGGCATCAAGATGATAATCGACGAGGTCCAGACGGGCTTCGGCCGCACCGGCAAGATGTGGGCCATCGAGCACTACGGCATCGAGCCCGACATCATGACCATGGCCAAGGCTATCGCTTCGGGCCTCCCACTCAGCTGCGTCGTCGCCAAGGACGAGCTGATGAAGGACACCTACCCAGGCAGCATGGGCGGCACCTACGGTGGTAACCCAATCGCCTGCGCAACTGGCCTCAAGGTGCTTGAGCTGATAAAGCGCGAAAAGATCGTGGAGCACTCCGCCAAGATGGGCAAGCACCTACGCCCGATGCTCGAGGAGATGAAGGAGAAGTACGAGATAATCGGCGACGTCAGGGGACTAGGCCCCATGCTCGCGATGGAGTTCGTCACGGACAAGAAGTCCAAGACCCCCAACCCCGACGCGAGCAGCAAGGTCATCAAGACCTGCCTCAGCAGCGGCCTCATGATCCTGAAGGCCGGACTCTACAACAACTGCGTCCGCCTCCACCCACCGCTCACCATCGAGGACGACATCCTAGACGCTGGGATGGAGATCCTAGAGAAGGCGGTCAAGAAGGCATCTTAGCCCTTCTTCTCCCACTTTTAATACCTCTTAGACGTTTATTCAAGGCGTGAAGCTGGGCTTCCACGTCTCAATATCCGGTTCGATAGACCAGTCCATTCGATAGGGCTCAGCTTCTCGGGTGCACCGCGTTCCAGATATTCACCCGGAACCCGAGGACTTGGAAGTCCAAGCCGCTCAACCCCGATGAGGTCAGGGTGTTCCGCCGAAAGCAAAGGGAATCAGGGATAGGCCCAGTCTTCTCCCACATGCCCTACCTACCAAACCTCGCCAGTCCAAGCGACGTCATCTACAAGAAATCCGTGGACGCCCTCATCGAGGAGACCGAGAGGTGCGATGAGCTGGGCATCCGGTACATAGTGACCCACATCGGCAGCCACGTGGGCTCGGGTTCAGAAGGCGGGAGGATGCGCCTCATGCAGGCCCTCGGGCGGGCAGCCGACGAGGGCGGCCCCATGATCCTGCTAGAGAACGATTCAGGCTCAGGAGGCCACATGGGGTCAAACTTCGGCTGACATAGCCGATCTCATCAAGGATCTGGGAAGCAAGAAGCTAGGTTTTTGCCTCGACACCTGCCACGCCTTCGCCGCGGGCTACAACATAGCCACAGATGAAGGTCTAACCCAAACGCTTCGAGAACTAAGGAAGACAATCGGCTTCAACAGGCTTAAACTCGTCCACCTAAACGACTCCGTCGGCGAACTTGGCTCGGGAGTGGACCATCACGATCACATCGGACTCGGGAAGATCGGGGAGGATGGATTCCGCCGCATACTCACAAGCCAGCTAGCCAAGAGACCCATGATCATGGAAACGCCAATGGATGAGAGACGCAGCGACGCTGAGAACATGGATAAAGTGAGGGAACTAGCCGGGCTCAATAGGTGACAAGAGTCATCTGGTGCGGGTCGGGACACTTGTTGCTGAGGATGACACGCAGGGCAGTAGAGGCACAGTCGAGGAGTTCACGATCAGAGAGGTATGGATACATCCTCCGCCCGACCCTGATTATCGGGTCGATGGTCTCCACGCTTCTACTCTTGGACGCCGCCTCCTCACGAGTCGTCTGAACAAGGCGCTCGACCATCGCTCGCTTAGTACCAACCTGAGCCACTGATTAATCAGCCCTAGAAATAAGATAATTTCTGAGTATATAAATATAATGACATTAATCAGAAATTACTTTCGTATCATTTTCACTCAGTTTCACTCGGGTTTATTAACTGAATTTGACGAGCGTTAATTCTACCTCTATTTTAGAAAATAGGCTATTATATCGGTTATTTTATAACCAAGTAAAACAGATTTATCTGTGACCGTTAATCCTCCATCCCCGTTTTCATTTATGCGCGTCACATCGACGGGATAAGATTAAAATCAATCCTCCCTGTGCTTATGATTGTTCGCCCCGGTGGCTTAGCCAGGCCAAAGCGTTTGCTTGGTAAGCAAAAGATCGCGGGTCCAAATCCCGCCCGGGGCTCCACATAAATATAAATACCTTGAAGCCATTCTCCGCATTCGTCTTGACTCCCCTGAAGATTAAAGGCATAGTCTTCGATCTGGACGCCACTCTCATCGACCTCGGCGAACATGTCAGGTGGAGGGAAGCCCAGGGGGAGGTGGTCGAGGCTTACCGGGCGTGCGGCTGTAGCGAAGGATCTAATCGCAAGCTGCACCTCCAAGGGGCTCTTCAACCTGATCCACGAGATGGATACCCGGCTCGCAGCTATGAAGTCCAAGGAGGAGATCGAGGAGCTGCGCGACAGGATATGGGGGGTATTAGACGGTTACGAGGCCGAGGGCGTCGAGATGTGTGGCTTCATGCCGGGGACCCGAGAGACGCTGCAGTGGCTCAGAGAACAGGGGATCAAGATGGCGGTCTGCACCTCGAACTCAGGCGACGTGGCAAAGGAAATCCTCGAGAAGCTCGGAGTGTCCAGATTCTTCCACTCCGTCGTCGGGAGGACTCCCGGCCTGCTAATGAAGCCCCACCCCGACCAGGTTCTTGCCTGCTTCAAGGAGATGGGTGTCGACCCGCGCGACGGCGTGATGGTGGGTGACAGCCACAACGACGTGCTGGCGGGTAAGGCGGCTGGGGCGAGGGCTATCGCCATACCCGTCTACTTCACGAACAAGGTGGCGATGAATGCCGCGAAGCCCGACGCCATGGTCAAGTCGATGCTTGAGTTACCAGACGCGCTGCTCGGACTCAGATGACGCCGAGGTACATTCCGAGCATGTAGATGATTATCGCGACCCCGGCCCCTATGACGAGCCATTTCAGCGCTCGCTTAGCGTCGATCCAGAAAGACAAAACGGCACCAGTCACGAAGCCGATCACTTGGACGTCGTTAGCGGCTAGCATTCCACTGGCCCAGACGAAGCTCGCCATTTCGACGGAGACCATGAGCACACCGATAATGATGGCTGGTACCGGAACAACGAATATAGTGGACTTCTTGAATGGACTGAGAAGGAAGAGGGTCGCGAGCACGCCGAACACCGCACCGGAAGCCCCCACGAGAGCGATGGTTGAGCTGGGGTTTAACACGACGTGTGAGAGGCCCGCGATTACGCCGGATGCTAGGAACACGATTCCGAACCTCGCCGAGCCGATCTCTTTCTCCATGATTGTCCCGACTCCCCAGAGGGCGAAGCTGTCGAGTATCAGGTGGACCCAGTCCACGTGCAGGAACATGTAGGAGACGATGCTTATGATCCGCATACCATGGGTGATGTAGCTCGGGCTGAGAGCGTATTCGTCGTACAGTAGGCTCGACGCCGACGCGGGGAGGGCCGTCTCGTGGAACATCACGAGCGCGGATACCGCGATTACGACGTAGGTTAGGATCGGCCTACCCTCTTTCGATTTCACGGAGAACGATTCACCCACTACCCCTTTAAGCGATTCGGGGGCGGCGAACCCTTTTTAAAACAACCCTCTGTAGGTATTCGAAGGTAGAGTTAGATGCCTGAGATCATCGGGAAGGGCACGTGGTACGACAAGGCCGCCTCGGAGCTCATAGAGAGGGAGAAGAGGCTTGGGCGGAGCCTCAAGCTCATCAGGACCGAGAGTGGCCTCGGAGCCTCCGGGTTCCCTCACATCGGGAGCCTTGGCGACGCCCTACGCAACTACGCTGTCGCCCTCGGCTGCAGGGTCCAGGGCTACGATGCTGAGCTCATAGCCTTCAGCGACGACAAGGACGGTCTCAGGAAGGTCCCCGCGGGGCTCCCCAAGGAGCTGGAGAAGTGGCTCGGCTACTCAGTAAGCACTATCCCCGACCCCGCCGGGAACTGTCACAAGAGCTTCGGTGCACACATGACGAGCCAGCTACTAGCCGCTCTAGACACGAGCGGCGCAGACTACCACTTCATGAGCGGCTTCGAATGCTACAAGCAGGGCACATTCGACGAGGAGATCCTCGCCATCATGAACAACCACGAGAAGGTTGGGAAAATCATCGAGGACGAGATCGGGCAGGAGAAGTACACGGAGGAGCTCCCCTACTTCGTCGTCTGCGAGAAGTGCGGCCGCATCTACACCACCCACGCCACCAAGTACCACCCCGAATCTCACACAATAGAGTACGAGTGCAACGGCATGGAGGTTAAGGGCAACTGGCTGGAGGGCTGCGGTCACAAGGGCGAGGTCGACATACTCTCAGGCAAGGGGAAGCTCAGTTGGAAGGTCGAGTTCGCGGCCCGCTGGAGGGCCCTCGACATACGCTTCGAGGCATACGGCAAGGACATCGCCGACAGTGTAAGGGTCAACGACAGGATCTGCCGCGAGATACTCGGCTGGGAGCCACCCATGCACGTCCAGTATGAGATGTTCACGGACCGCGGCGGGAAGAAGATCAGCAAGTCGGCGGGCAACGTATTCACCCCACAGGTCTGGTACCGCTACGGCTCACCCCAGTCCCTCAACCTCCTCATCTTCAAACGCTTCGTCGGGACGAAGAGCGGGAGCGTCGAGGACATAACCACCCACATGGACGAGCTAGACGACACGGAGGACGCCTACTTCGGGAGGGCGAAGACCCTTAACGAGATGGAGAAGGCGCAGGCATCAGGCCTCTACGAGTACTGCTGGATGCTCAAGCCACCGAAGGAGCCCGAGGTACACGTCCCCTATAACCTTGTGCTGAAGCTTGCGCGCCTCGCCCCGAAGGGCTCGGAGGCCGAGTTCATCAAGTCGAAGCTCAGGGAGTACGGATACCTCGACAAGACCGAGAACGGGCTCGACAAAGCGGATAAGCTACGCCATGAACTGGGTGGAGGACTTCGCCGAGGAGCTCCCCGAGATAACCCTCACCGAATCAGAGGCCGTGATCGTGAAGGCGGTCATAGCCGAGCTGAGAAAGGCGAACACGCCTGAGGAGATTCAGGGCGTGGCATTCAACGCGGCGAAGGCGAACAGCCTAAAGCCGAGGGACGTCTTCCCCGTCGTCTACAGGGTCCTGCTCGGGAAGAGCCAGGGACCCAGGCTCGGGCCATACATCTCGTTGATCGGGAAAGAGAACGTGATCTCCGAGCTGGAGAACGCGGTTAAAAAGAGGGAGTAGCCAGGTTAGTTGCCGTAGGGCTTCCCGGCGCTGCCCCAGTTATACTTCTCGATGTCGTAGAAGACGACACTGACCGCCTCGGGCTTGCACCCAACAGCCTCGCACATCGCCTTCGTTAGCAGCTCCATCGTCTTGGCCTTCGTGGCCTTGTCCCTACCGGCGTACCATTTGACCTCTATCCACGGCATGATTCTTTCACCGTGGATACAGTCTCCCCGACTCATGTTATGAAGGTTGCGAGCGGCGGGCTCCAAACTCAAGATCCTCATCACGGATTCAGAAGGGCAAAGTCATCATCGCCCGCCTGAGTACTCGGGGGCGGGTGAGGCGATAAACGTTTTCCGCCGGAACTGGAAGGCTTTTTATCCGAACCTCCGATTCTTCAGCCATGGATCGGCCGGATAAGGACAGGTACTTCCTGGACATCGCTCTCAGCGTGGCGGAGCGCTCAACGTGCACGAGGCGGAAGTTCGGGGCGGTCATAGTGAAGGACAGTACCATCGTGGGGACCGGCTACAACGGCACCGCGAGGGGCGTCGTCAACTGCTACGAGGTCGGCTGCATAAAGGACGAGATGGAGTCCCCGCAGGGGGCCGCTTACGACTACTGCCCCGCCGTCCACGCGGAGGAGAACGCGATAATCAACAGCAACCGCTCCGACCGCATCGGCGCCACCCTCTACATAGCGGGCAAAGATAGAGATGGCAAGCTTACCATGGCTGTCCCCTGCCAACGCTGCCGCCGCAAGATAATGAACAGCCAGATCAAGGAGGTGGTCATCCTCAGCAACGAGGGTAAGCCCCTGCGATCTGACGTGTTAACCTACGCGGAGGAGGACACGAAGTGGTACACCGACGCCCTCAAGAACGCGAAGAGGACCACTTAGCCGCAGCCGACCCTAACCCAGTTAAATTTATAAAGAGAGCCAATCAACGCAGAACCGGAGACTAGTGTACATGAGTCAGGAGAAAAAAGTCAACGACCTCGAGGTCGAGGTAGCCGGTCTCATCGACAAGATCGACACCATCGAGGAGAAGCTCGAGGAGATCATGGAGCGCCTCAGCGAGATCGAGGAGAAGCTCGAGGAACTCTAAGCACCACCAATTCCAGCGAAAGCCATTGTTGTAAAAAGTTAAAAGACAGACCCGTTGCCGTAAGCCATGAGACTGGGATGGCATTCGGGGAGCACACATCTAAGTCGATCATCGGCACGAAGTCCCGCGAGCTTCTAGGGAAGAGGATTGTTCTATGCGTGACGGGGAGCGTCGCGGCGATCAGGAGCCCGGACATCGCGAGGGAGCTGATGCGCCTAGGCGCAGACGTCTACGTCGTGATGACGAAGATGGCGGAGCACGTAGTCCACCCGGACATGCTTCACTGGTCGACGGGTAATCCCGTCGTGACTGAGCTGACGGGGGACATCGAGCACGTCCAGTACGGCGGGGAGCACAGCGAGCACGCGGACCTCATACTCGTCGCGCCGTCCACTGCTAACACGATCGGAAAGGTCGCGGCGGGGATAGACGACACGCCGGTTACGACACTTCTCACGACCGCCATCGGCGCGGGCATCCCCGTGATAATCGCCCCCGCTATGCACGCTAGCATGTACAAGCACCCCATAGTCAACGAGAACATCCGCAAGCTCCAGGGCATAGGCGTTGAGGTACTTATGCCCCGATTCGAGGAGGGGAAGGCGAAGATACCCGGGACGGATGAGATCGTCACCGCGGTCGTGAAGAAGCTGACCAAGCCCCAAGACCTCAAGGGGAAGCGCATCCTAATCACCGCCGGCCCAACGCGCGCCTACATCGACGCCTTCCGCTACATCACCAACCCGAGCTCCGGGAAGATGGGCGTAGCCATCGCAGAGAACGCCCTCGAACGCGGCGCAGAAGTGACACTAGTCTATGGTCCAGCCACGGCCCCACCCCCACCGAACGCGAAGGTAATCCAGATCGAAACGACCGAGGAGATGCTCAACGCTGTAGTCGGCGAGCTGAAGGCGAAGAAGTACGACGCCGCCATACTCTCCGCCGCCGCCTCCGACTGGGGGCCGGCGGACAGGAAGATGGAGAAGACCCCCTCCAGTCAGGGCGAGTGGACCCTAAAGCTGAAGGCCCTCCCCAAGGTGATAGCCGAGGTAAAGAAGGCGGACCCGAAGGTCTTCCTCGTCGGCTTCAAGGCGGAGTACGACATCACCGAGGAGGAACTGATCGAGAGGAGCTACAAGCGCCTCAAGGAGATGAAGATGAACCTCATAGTCGCCAACGACGTCTCGAAGGAGAACCGCGGCTTCAACGTCGACACGAACGAGGTCTACATAATCGACCCGAAGCGGGACGTCCTCCACATCGCTCTCACGTCAAAGAAGGAGATAGCGGGTAGGCTCCTCGACAGGGTCAGGGACCGGATAAAGGCTTAAAATCGGTCTCACATCACCGTATTCGGTGCCCTCGACGACCCACTACACCTTCTCCTATATTGATAGATGAGCACGCCATCGAACAGTACGCAGCGTTGCTGCGTCTCGCGTTCCCCGGCGAGGGGGTGGACGTTCTCGGCAGGCGCTTATACGATACCCACCCCGAGATGACCCCACGCAACTTCTTCTCACTCTGGGACGGCGACCGGATGGTAGCGACGCTGAACCTGATACCGATGACTTGGAGCCTGGGGGGTGTCTCCCTCAGGGTAGCCGAGATGGGGCTCGTCGCGACGCACCCCGAGTACAGGCACAGGGGGCTCCAGAGGTTGCTCAACGTGGAGTTCGATAAGCGCATACGGGAGGACGGATACCACCTAGCTGCGATTGAGGGGATACCCTACTTCTACCGGCAGTTCGGGTACGAGTACTCGGCGACGCTCGATGAATGGGCCTCGATCCCCCTAGACAAACTACCAACTCAACCGACACCCGGTATCTCCCCTCTCCAACCTGAGGAGATTCCAGTAGCGATGAACCTCCTCGAAGTATCCCAGAGAAAATACCCGGTTCACAGCATCAGGAATCCCCGGGAGTGGGCGACTCAGGAGAAGACCGGGTTCGTGGGGGAACACAAAAGCACAACTTACGCCGTGAGGGTTAACTCAAAAATCGCCGCCTATTTCAGAGCAGGTGTTGAAGGCAAGGTCGTTCTCATCCACGAGGTCACGGAAACGGACACGGCCACATCCTCAATGATCGCGGCGTTCCTCCGAGGACTCGGCGAAGAAAATGGGGCAACAGAACTCGTCTCCCGCGAGGGCTACATCGAGCCCTTCAGCAAGTATCTCTTCGATCTCGGCGCCTCGAAGAAGCGCCCATACGCCTGGCAGATAAAGGTCGTCGACCACAAACAAATCCTAGAGAAGATCAAGCCGGTATTCGAGAGGAGAATCAAACACTCCTCACTGAGGGGATACTCCGGCTCGATCCCCCTCAACCTCTATGTGGTCACAGTCACGCTGACAATCGAGAACGGGGTTGTCGTGAGTGTCGAACAGAGCCCAAGCGGGCAGAAGGAGGACAACATCAGGGCGAACCCCCGCGTCTTCCCGAAGATGCTCCTCGGATACCGAAGCATCGAAGAATTAGAGGCGGAGTACCCTGATGTCAATGTCAAACCCATTTACAGGCAGATCATGGATATCATGTTCCCGAGAGGAGATTCTCACATTCACACCACCTACTAGATAACCTAATTCCCCGAGCATATTCTTAGCCTCTGAGCATGGATGATAATGAGATGAGCGAGAAGAGAGAAAGATGGAGTGTGAGTATTGGATCTTTCTGATGAATCGCTAGAAATATTAGATACTTAATGATAATTATTAAGATTTTATTAATGACAGCCAGCAATATTAAAAGATATGAATAAATAATTAAAAAGATAAAATTGGATGAAATAATAAGGAAAAATATAGAATAATACGAAAAATTATTTAAAAATACGTAATTCTAAGAAATTATACTACGAAAAACCCGTTTTAAGACCCCAATCGATAAAATAAGCCCAAAACATACCCCGTTTCTATCTCGATCGAAAAACATAAACGATGTAAGTGGTGGTTAATTATCTAGGTATACGGCTCGGAGGCGCACGGCGACAACGTCCTGGTATGAAACCCTCGCGACTGTGATGAAGGGTAACAGGGTCACGATACCCAAGGAGTTCCGGGAGAATTTTAGCCTCGAGCCGCCGAGGCTCCTGAGGCTGACCCTCTCAGGCGTGGAGGCTGGGTGGAGGTCGATCGAGTTCTACTCCCGCCTGCGGAGGGGTGGTCAGGTAACGATACCCGTGGAGCTCTTCCGCGAGCTCGAGCTGCGACACGGACAGGCCATCTTCCTCCACGTCTATGTTGACTGGAAACATTAACCTCAGCCGGGGGAAGCCGCGGATCTCGCCTCGCTCATCCTCCTCCTGAGTTCCCTGGACATGTACGACCTGCCCGCCCACCTCCCCTCGGTTCTCAGCCTCCGCATGACTTTACCCATGAGCTCGATGTCGGCGAGGAGCCCCTGGAGGTCGCGCCTCATCGATACGAAGATCATCCTCGTCGTGTCGTCCTCGACGTCGCCTTCGATCCACGCGTGGAGTCTCCTCCGCTCTGACTCCGTGAATATGTAGCTCCTCATGATGATGGCTTTCTCCGACCCGGGATATTATGTTTGCAGCGTTGAGACCGCGGTCCTAAACATGCCCAATCGCTATACTTTATAGACTCAAAGTTTTTGTCGATAAATACTAGTTTTAAAACAACAAAAATTTAACAGGAATGGTGATAATTTCACACACACGCCAAATATTCTCCCTAACTTAAATGGAGGAAAAATAACCCAAAGGAGGTCTGACCCAACAAATTTTCGACATTTTCAAAAATGTAACGGTGCCCTCCTCGCTGAGCGATGGATGCTTTTTAAGAAACATTCACCCACACCACTACACAACCATTGCCTGAAGAAGTCCGACCAAGGGAAGCCCTCAAAGGCCGAGCCATCATCGTCATGCTAAAAACAAACGTCCACGACCACAAAGTATACCGTGTGCGACTCGACGAGCTCAAGTCACTAGTCGAGGCCTTAGGCATCGAGGTCATGGGCGAGATAGTCCAGACCCGATACAGACCCTTCGAGCGATACTGTATAGGGAAGGGGAAAGTCGGCGAGATAAGGAAACTCGCTGAGAAGCGAGACGTCCAGCTCGTCGTATTCTACAACCTGTTGAAGAGCAGCCAGAAACTAGCCCTCATCCAAGGCACCGCTTGCGACGTCATCGACCGATACGAGCTAACACTAGAGATATTCGACCAGATGGCGTCGGACAACCTAAGCAAGCTCCAGATTGAGTCGGCGAAGCTGGAGAAGCTCGCGCCATTCTACAAGCTAGCAGCCAATAGGAGCTTCACCCACGACCGCCCCTTCTTCCACAGCGGTGGAGAGTACGCCTTCCGCGGACAGTTACGAGAGATAACGCGGCGCCAGGCAGACATTCATGAAGAGATTCAGGGCCTCATGGTGGAGAAGAGACGCCAAATAGACAACCGCCACAAGCTAGGCTACCCAACTATCTGCATAGCAGGATTCTATAACGCCGGCAAGACGAGTCTCTTTAATGCCTTAACGGGCGAACGCAAGCCCGTCAGCGACCGTCCCTTCACCACCCTGAGCAGCAAGTACCAGAAACGGTACATCGACCCGGAGACCACCGTCCTATTTATAGACACCATCGGCTTCGTCCTCGACCTCGACCACCGCCTCATAAAGAGCTTCCAGCTCAACTTCGAGGACATACGCAGCGCCGACGTCGTCATACTCCTCTTCGAGATAACCGACCAACCCCTCACGCTCACGCTCAAACTCAGCGAGGGCCTAAGCCTCCTACGCGAGATAGGCGTCCCAATGGAGCGCGTCATACTGGTATTCAACAAGGTCGACAAGGCCCCGCCTGGCACAGAGGCCGCCATCGAGGAGGAGCTTGGCCTCAGCCACTACGACATCCCATGGACAAGCGTCTCCGCCAACCAACGCACCAACCTCAAGGGCCTCCTCGACCTAATCTCCTGGAAGATCAAGGACCTAAAGGACAAGCCACTCGAACCAGTCGAACCACCTGTGATAGTCGAGCCGATCGAGAACCCTGAAGAGGTGATAGGTGACCCTGACACAGAGGACGATGAAGAAGACGAAGAGGGCTGAAGAGGCCCTCCGCAGGGTACAGGAGCTCTACCCAAGGAGATGGACACCGAGCGGCGGCGACCAATTCAAGTCCCTGATTAGGACCATCCTCAGCCAGAACACGAACTGGAGAAACGAGGACACCGCCTATAGACGCCTCGAAGAGAGCATCGGCGTCACGCCAAGCGACCTCACGAAGGCTAGCTTATCCGATATTGCAGATGCCATCAAGCCCGCTGGGATGTACAACCAGCGGAGCAGAATCATAAAGAAAGTCGCGGAAAATGTACTTGAACTCTACAACGGTGACCTATCGACGGTGTATCGCAAAGCCCTACCCCGAGGCACGCGAGGAGCTCATGACCCTACCTGGAGTAGGCGAGAAAACTGCGGACGTCGTCCTGCTCTTCAACGCTGGCAAACATGTTCTCCCCGTCGATCGCCACATCGCCAGGATAGCTAAGAGACTGGAGCTTGTAAAAGACAAGCCCACCTACGACACACTCCGATTGACCTTAGAAGGAGCAACTACTCCGGACAAGTTCCTCGACACACACATAAAGCTCATACAATTCGGGCGAGACATATGCCGAGCACTCAACCCGAAGTGCCAAGATGCCCGCTCAACGATATCTGCCCATACCCCCAAAGGGCCGAGAAAGGACTTAAACAGCCAAAATAACCAGATCCGAGCCACCCCCGCCAAAAAGAGGCTAGAAATTGTATTCTACAACCATATACGAATCATTTAAATGTAAGACTCGCTGATTCCATACAGCTAATAAAATAAGGAGAGGCTACGATGCCTAGGCCACGTTCACCTAGAAAAGGATCAAAGTCATTCTATCCTAGACGCAGGGCAAGCCATTTTAATGGACGCATCCAGCATTGGCCGGAGGTCACAGAGGGTCCCCAGCTCCTAGGCTTCGCAGGTTACAAGGCGGGGATGACCCACCTCTATCAGATAGAGGACAGGGCAAAGGTCCCCGAGTTCGGACAAGAAGTAAAGGTCGCGGCAACAGTCATCGAGGCCCCACCGATGCTTGTATGCGCCATACGCTCCTACAAGGAGACATATGACGGCTACAAGGTCCTTACGGAGGCCTGGATGACCGATCCCACAAAGGATCTCATCAAGGCGACGAAGGTCAAGAAGACCTCTGACACCGCAAAGGAGCTTGAGAAACTCACCTCTACCAAGGACAAGGCGAAGGAGATCAGAATCCTTGCCGCCACACAACCTAAGCTCGCCTCTCTTGAGAAGAACACCCCCGACCTCATCGAGATCAAGATCGGCGGCGGAAGCATCGACCAGCAACTGGAGTACGCTAAGGGGCTGCTCGGTAAAACCATCTCAGCATCTCAGGTCTTCAAACCAGGCGAATCCATCGACCTTTCAGGCGTCACAAAGGGCAAAGGCTTCCAGGGACCTGTGAAGAGGTTCGGTATCCGCATTCAGCAGAACAAGTCTCGCAAATCCATCAGAAGCGTAGCCTCCATCGCACCCGTATCTCCAAGGACAATTCACCCACACGTAGCACGCGCAGGCCAGATGGGAAGCCACCAACGCGTCGACTTCAACAAACGCATTCTCCTACTCGGCGACGACAGCAACAAAGTATCCCCCGCAGGTGGCTTCAACAGATACGGCCCAGTCAAGAGCGATTACGTCGTCATAAAGGGAAGCGTCCAGGGAACTCCCAAGAGGCTCATCCGCATGAGGAAAGCCGTCAGGAGCACGACTTACCCGAAGACCGCTCCACAGGTAACATACATTGGCACAGAATGGGGTAAGGAGAAGACCGCGTAATGAAGATTCCAGTCTTAAGTCTCACCAACGAAAAGATCGCCGAGATCGATCTCCCGAAAATCTTCGAGACCCCAATAAAACCCGAGGTCATAAGGAGAGCCGTAATAGCACAGCAGAGCCACGACTTCCAGCCTCAGGGCAGAGACCCACTGGCGGGTAAGAGAAACACCGCACTGAGCCGAGGAACCGGTCACGGTCAGGCGAGGCTACCCCGCCTCAAGCAGAGCGGGAAGGCCGACTTTGCCGTACAGGCAGTCGGAGGACACCTATCCACCCCACCGATGTCCGAGAAGGTCACAGTCAAGAGAATCAACAAGAAAGAGCGCCGCTTGGCGATCAGGTCCGGCATCGCGGCCACCGCAAACAAGGATGTGGTTGCCGCACGCGGACACAGCATCGAAGGAGTCACACAGCTACCTCTCGTCCTCGACGATGCCCTTGAAGACGTAAAGAAAACCAAGGAAGTAGAGGACATCTTCACAAAGATCGGCGTATGGGCCGACGTCGAGCGCGCTGACCGGAAGGGTGTACGCGCCGGCAGGGGCAACATGAGGGGAAGGGGCAAGAAGATAGGCAAGGGTCCCCTCATCGTCATATCCGAGGACAAAGGCATCAGCAAGGCAGCGAGGAACCTGCCCGGCGTTGACGTCACCGTGCTCAGGAACCTGAACGCAGAACTACTCGCCCCCGGAGCGAACCCGGGCAGACTCGTCATCTGGGCGAAGTCAGCCTTCACCGCCCTCGACGAGACCTGGGAGGAATAAACATGCACCCACAGGATGTCATAATGTACCCGACGATGACAGAGCGCAGCGTCTACATGATTGAGAACGAGAACAAGCTCATTTTCATAGTCAACCGCGAAGCGACGAAGAAAGACATCGCCAAGGCAATCAAAGAACTCTACCAAGTCGAGATCCAAGGAGATCAACACCCTCATTGACAGGCAGGGGAAGAAGAAGGCATTTGTAAAACTCACGGAGGGCTTCAGCGCCTCAGAGGTCGCTATAAAGCTCGGAATACTGTAGGTGTGAAGAATGGGAAAACGAATAAAGGTCCAGCGCCGAGGACGCGGAACACCCGTCTTCCAGAGCGCACACACGGGAAAAGTTGCACAGGCGAAATACCCCGCCCTAGCGACAGAGTCTATGCGCGGAACCATTAAGGACATCATACACGAGTCAGGGCGTGCAGCACCTCTCGCAGTCATCGAACTGACAACAGGCGAAACATTCTACTCCACTGCCCCAGAAGGCACGCACGTCGATCAGGAGATCGTTATAGGCTCAGATGCCCCACTCGCAGTCGGGAACGTCATCCCACTCGGAAAAGTACCAGAGGGAACACTCGTCAACAACCTAGAGCTCAAGCCAGGAGACGGAGGAAGGATCGTGAGGGCATCAGGAGCATATGCAACCGTCATCGCACACAATCTGGGCAAGACCGTCGTAAAACTCCCCTCAAAGAAGAGCATACTCCTACCAGCCGACTCCCGAGCAACAATCGGAGTAATCTCTGGAGGTGGCCGCCTCGAGAAGCCACGCCTCAAGGCCGGCGAAGTATTCCACGCAGCCATGGCGAACAACAAGGTCTATCCCAACCGCGCACGGCGTAAAGATGACCGCCGCGAGCCACCCGCACGGCGGTGGCCGCCACAGACGCCCAGGCAAGTCCACGACCGTGAGCCGCAAGTGCACCACCAGGCGCAAAAGTTGGACTAATAGCTGCAAGGACCTCGGGCAGGGGCGGCTCGAAGCGCAATAGGGAGTAACCGGCACGATTAAATAAAGCGACATGATGGAGTGAAGACGAATGCCAAAGAACTTCCATTACCGGGGTCGAAGCGTAGACGACCTAAAAGCCATGTCCATGGACGAGTTCATCAATCTCTTGCCAAGCCGAATGAGGAGGAGCCTACGCAGAGGTCTAAGCAACGAGCAAAGGATCGTGCTCGAGCGCCTCAGGCAGGACAATGGCAAACCCATAAAGACCCACGCAAGGGATATGGTCGTCCTCCCCGAGATGATTGGTAAGACGATCCTAGTCCACAGCGGCCAAGACGTTCGTCGAGGTCAGGATCAACGAGAAGATGCTAGGTCACTACCTAGGCGAGTTCGTAATAACAAACAAACTCGTCCGCCACGGTAAACCGGGCATCGGCGCGTCGAGGAGCTCGATGTACATTCCGCTGAAGTAAAATCACTTCAGCATATTTTATTCAGTTAAAACATTCAAAATATACTGCATTTATACAATTCATAAATAATTGTACGATATAAACTACCAAATCCTCATTAAATAATTCTTCACAAATACACATTCGAAAGAGCCGATAATAATCCTCTATAGAATCGCTTACCCCCCGAATTTAGATAACGTTTTTATATAAAGTCCCGATTTCAAGTAAGGCGAACGGTGCGTATATGCCATCCTGGAGATACTCGGTTACAGGTCTAGATCCGGACAAGACAGCAATAGCCAGCGGCAGGGATCTCAGAATAAAGCCAAAGGCTGCCAGAGAGATCTGCAATTATATTAAAGGGGATGAAGCTCGAAAAGGCTAAGGAGACACTACAAGACGTCGTAGAGCTGAAGAAGCCTGTACCATATTACCGGTACAGAGCTCAAGGTGCCTCACAGAAAGGAGGCACAAGGCTTCGACGCTGGCAGATACCCACAAAAGGCTGCCGGAGAGATCCTGAGAGTCCTCGACGCAGTCGAGGCGAACGCCGAGTTCAAGGGACTAGACACCGAGAATTTAAAGATCACACATATCGCGGCGCATAGGGGCCGCAGGATTAGGAAGTTCATACCGCGGGCCTTCGGAAGAGCCTCACCATACTTCAGGCACCTGACACACATCGAGGTCGCGGTTGAGGAAGTGTAAGTTTGTCAGTAGTCAAGAGAATCATCCGGGACAACAAGGAGCGCATGGCGGTCGACGAACTCCTTTCTAAGGAGTTCGAGGAAGCCGGTTACGGCGGTATCACACTCACAAAGACGCCGCTGGGCGCCCAGATCAACCTCTACACCATGAGGCCTGGCAGGGTAATAGGCAAGAGAGGCAGGGCCATCAAGGACGCCTCCGAGAAACTTGAGCGCAAGCTAGGCCTGGTCAACCCCCAGATCACTGTAGTAGAGATAGAGGTTCCGGAGCTCAACCCTCACATCATGGCAGCTAGGGTCGCTAACGCTCTCGAGCGCGGCGTCCACTTCCGCAGAAGCATCTTCTGGAGCCTGCGCAGGATCATGGACAGCGGCGCACTCGGCTGCGAGATCATTCTCAAGGGCCCGATAAGGAGCGCAAGGGCGAGATTCGAGAAGGTAAGCGAAGGATACATTCCCAAGGCTGGTGAACCATCCAAGACATACCTTCGTCATGCGACCATCCACGTCAAACAAAAGAGAGGTATCCTCGGCGTAACAGTCAATATCATCCCACCAGACGCTAAGTTCCCTGACAAGATCATCACTCAAGGATCTCCCCGAGATCGAGTACCCTGAGGAGGAAGTCTACATGCCCGAGGGTGTGGAACCAGATGTGGTGCAGGAACCAATAACCGAAGAGGTGACTAAAACTTCTGAACAGCCTGAGGCCGCCGTGGAGATCTCCGAAGAGGCAAAGGCTGAGGAAGCTCCATCCGAGTCAGTCATCGTCGAGGCCGAGCCAGAGGCCCCAGCTACTGAAAAAATAGTGGAAGAGGAACCAAAGGCTGAACCGGAGACTCCTCCTATTGAAGAAAAGGCAGAAGAGGGGCCCAAGTCCGAGCCAGAGGAAGATAAGGAGGAGAAGTAATGCCAGTCTTAAGGCTCGATGAGATAAGAGAGATGACCCCCGAGCAGAGAACGCAGAAACTCGAGGAGCTGAAGACCGAACTATCAAAGATAAGGACCCTGATTAACGCGGGTGGTTCAGTTGAGAACCCCGGCAGGGTCAAGACGCTAAAGAAGGCAGTCGCCAGGATAGAGACAATCATCCATGAGGAGGCGTCCAAGCAGTGATGCCGGTCACCGCTGAGAACATAAGCCGCCATGAGCTCATCGGGCTCGATGCGAGGATCAGCGGTGTCACTAACAGTTAGTCAGAAGAAGATCAAAGGAACAATCGTAGACGAGACACGCAACACCCTCACACTTAATCAAAAAGGAGTTGATAAAATAATCGCGAAGGGTGAAGCGTCATTCATTTTCAACCTGGGTGGAACCTTGGTTGAGGTAGAGGGGAAGAACCTCATCGGTCGACCAGAAGACCGCGTAAAGAAGAAGCCTAAACGAGATTGGTAGGGCGAAAAGTTTTGATGAGCCTTAAGAGACCCGAGAACGAGTGTAGTGACCCAGACTGCCCATTCCACGGCTCCCTAGCGGTGAGGGGGCGGGTATTGGACGGTGTGGTGGTTAGCGACAGGATGGCAAAATCCGTCGTTATCCGCATCGACTACACCAGATTCAACAGGAAATACGAGCGCTACGCGCGAGCGAGCAGCCGCATCACCGCACACAACCCACCATGCATCGACGCGAAGAGGGGCGAGAGGGTCCGCGTCGCTGAGTGCAGACCACTCAGCAAGACCAAGTCCTTCTGCGTCGTGGAAAAACTAGCTGAGGAGGAGTGAATGGATGAGTAAGAGGACTGAAGAGGAGAATTGCACCTCGGCGGAAGATAAGCGGAGGCCTGACCTCAGGCTCCGTCTTCATCTGCGCCGACAACAGTGGTGCACGTGTACTCCGCCTCATCCAGGTACTCGGCTACAAGGGACGCCGCCGTAGGCTCCCGATAGCCAGCGTAGGCGATCTTTGTATGGTCAGCTGTCGTGAGGGCACGCCGGAGATGAGGCGGCAGATGTTCAACGCAGTCATCGTCCGCCAGAGGAAACCATACCTGCGAAAGGATGGCACCTGGATCCAGTTCGAGGACAACGCAGCCGTCATACTCACGCCCGAGGGAACCCTGAGGGGATCAGACGTCAAGGGACCGGTTGCCAAGGAAGCCGTTGAACGCTTCGCGCGCCTCGGAACAACAGCGAGGATGGTAGTCTAAATGAACAAAGTAGGCAATACGAAACCCTCAACCGTGAGGAAGCAGCAGAGGAACGCCCCCATACAGATCAGGAGACGGTACATCTCCGCACCACTATCACCGAACCTCAAGACACAGTACGGCGCAAGGACAATGCCAGTCATCGAGAATGACACCGTCGCCATCACGAAGGGTGACCGGAAGCTCACCGAGGGTAAAGTCCTCAGGGTGAACACGAAGAGCTCCCGAGTCTACGTGGAGGGGGTCACCAGGACGCGACTAGACGGTTCAACCGTTCAGATACCGATACGCGCTGAGAACGTAATGATTACGAAGCTAAACCTCGACGACGACTGGAGGAAGAAGATCCTCGAGAGGAAGGGCTTCAAGGCTAAGGAGGAGTAGAGATGGGTAGAAAAGGACCAACAAGACATTTGAAGAGGCAGCAGGCACCGACGTTCTGGACCATCCACAGGAAGGAGAACGTCTGGTCTATAAACACGAGCCCAGGGCCACACAACTTCGGCACATCCATACCCGTCACGGTTCTACTCCGTGACATGCTAGGATACGCCTCAACCCGTAGGGAAGCCTCCATGATCGCCAAGCAGGGAAAGATCAAGATTGACGGAAAACCCCGCCTCGACGAAAAGTTCCCAGTAGGCCTCATGGACGTCATATCTCTACCCGATGCTGGCGAGAGCTATCGCATCCTCCCCGCGAAGGGGGGCCGTCTAACCCTACACCAGATAAAGGGAGACGAGATCGGATTCAAACTCTGCAGGATCATAGGCAAGACCACCCTGAGGAACAACGTTACACAGCTCAGGCTCCACGACGGGAGGACCCTCAACGTGAAAACTGAGGCCCCCTACAAGGTCAACGATGTCCTGAAAATCAAGGTTCCATCCCAAGAGATCGTCGAGCATATCCCGTTCAAGGACCAGCTACAGATCGTCATCACGGGCGGCAGGTCCCAGGGAGAGACTGGAATAATAATCGGCTTCGGCGACGAGCCAGGCTGGAAGAAGACAGCGACCGTGAGGACGCCAAGGGCGAGGACATACGCACACTTACGAAGTACGTCTTCCCCATCGGCGTCACGCAGCCGCTGATATCACTACCGGAGAGTCAATGAGATGTCAACCGAAATCGTAGAGACCAACCCCATGAGGGCTCTAAGGATCGGTAAGGTCGTGGTCAACATGGGCGTGGGCGCCTCGGGCGACCCCCTAGACCACGCACAAACCATCATGGAGCAGCTTACAGGGCAGAAACCCTGCCAACGTTTCGCGAAGCAAACCATCAGGGGCTTCAACATACAGGAAGAAGAGAACCCATAGCCTGCATGGTTACGCTCCGCGGAGAAAGAGCAGAAACCTTCCTCGTAAAGGCGTTCGCAGCCGTAGGCAAGAAGATCAACCTACGCAGCTTCGACAAGTGGGGCAACTTCGCCTTCGGCATAAAGGAGCACATAGACATCCCAGGCACGAGGTACGATCCGAACCTCGGAATCACCGGGATGGATGTCATGGTAACAGTGGAGCGCGCAGGGTACCACATAGATGAGAAGAAGCACGCCAGAGGCAAAATCGGGAAGAGCCACAAGGTTACACCCGAGGAGTCAATGGATTTCGTAAAGTCAAAGTTCGGCATCGAGGTGGGAGTAGCCAATGAGTGAGCAGAAGAAACGCACAACCGGACCAGGCAGCAGGGCATGCATCAGATGCGGAACCCACAACGGCCTCATCAGGCGCTACGGACTTAACATCTGCAGGAAATGCTTCAGAGAAGTGGCCCCCTCGATGGGCTTCAAGAAATACAGGTGAATTGAATGGACCCACTAGTCAACGCTCTTAACACGATAATGAACCACGAGGGCAGGCGCAAGAAAGAGTGCATAATCACACCCGCCTCCGGCCTCGTCGGAAGGGTCCTCCGCCTCATACAGCAGAAAGGCTACATAGGCGAGATCGAGTTCATCGACGACGGCAGACAGGGTAAGTTCCGCGTGCAGCTCTTCGGCCGTATCAACGAGTGCAAGGCAGTCCACCCAAGGTACTCCACGAAGGTCAAGGAGATGGAGAAGTGGGAGAAACGCTTCCTCCCCAGCCGAGACCTCGGAGCAGTCATACTATCAACCCCAAAGGGCGTCATCGACCACCGCCAAGCTAAGGAACTCAACGTCGGCGGCGTCGTGATAGCCTACGTCTACTAAGGTGAGCAAGTGTGTCCGTACAGATAGTTGAAAACACCGTCGAGATACCGGAGAACATCCAGCTCACCCTAGAAGGTAGAAAGATCACGGTACAGGGCCCCAAGGGGAAGATAACCAAGGACTTCACCCACACAAAACTCAACATGGTCAAGGAGGGCAACAGCCTCAAACTTAGCATCGAGAACCCGAGGCGGACAGAGGCCGCCCTTGTCGGCACGATCAGCGCACACGTAAAGAACATGATCAAAGGCGTAACGACAGGCTTCATCTACAAGATGAAGATCGTCTTCGTCCACTTCCCGACGTCTGTAAAGGTCGTCGGAAAAGAGGTTCACATAGAAAACTTCGTCGGCGAGAGGAAGGCCAGGATCGCTTCGATACTCGGAGACACGAAAGTTACTATCAAGCAAGATGACGTAATCATCGAGGGCATCGACATCGACGATGTCAGCCAGACCGCCGCAAACATACAGACACGGGCAAAGATACGCAACAAGGACCTGAGAAAGTTCCTGGATGGCATCTACGTCTATAGCAAGGAGTGAATGAACAATGAGTGACACCGAAAAGAGAAGACTACTCAAGGTCAGGAAGAAACTCAACCAAGAGCCGGCCCAAGTTCCACGCCTTCGAGTCATGGCGATTCATAAAGATCAAGCCCCGCTGGAGGAAGCCACGCGGTATCGACAACAAGATGCGCACAAACGAGAAGGGCTGGCCAAAGGTAGCCAACATCGGATGGGGAGGCCCATCCGCCGTACGCGGACTTCACCCGACCGGCAAGGAAGAGGTACTAATCAGAACGTCAACGACCTAAAGACCGTCGACAAGGAGAACCAAGTCGCCCGAATAGGAAGTAACGTCGGCGGAAGAAAGAGGGTCCAGATACTGGAAGAGGCCGAGAAACTCGGCGTAAAGATCCTCAACGCCGGGGCCAAGGCAAAGCCTTCAGACTTCGAAAAGCTTGAGGAGGAAGAGAAATGAACCTTACAAACCAGAGACGACTAGCCGCATCCCTCCTCGAGATAGGAGTAAACCGCGTCTGGATCGACCCTGAGAAGATCGAGCGACGTGGAAGGCGCCATCACGCGGAGCGAGATTAGGAAACTCATAAGAGAGGGCGCAATAAAGGCGCTCCCCGAGAGAGGTACAAGCCGTGGACGCGCAAGAGTCCTGGCGCAGAAGAAGCGCACGGGTCGAAGAATCGGCATGGGCACGAAGAAGGGTAAAGCATTCGCCGAGGTCTCGGAGAAGACCCGCTGGATGAACCGCATAAGGGCACTCAGGAGGAAACTCACGGAGCTCCGCGACCAACGCGTAATCACTGTGAGCACATACCGCAGCCTCTACATGAAGGCAAAGGGCGGAGAGTTCCGCAGCCTAGCCGAGCTTGATCGGCACATCAACGAGCAGAAACTAAGGAGGCGTAGCTTTGGCTAAGAACGCACGCTACAGAGTCGCATACAGGCGAAGAAGGGAGCAGAAGACCGACTACCAGGCGAGGCGGATACTCGCCGACATCAGAGCACCCGAGGTTCGTGGTCAGAGCCTCCAACAACGGCATACTCGCCCAAGTAGTGAAGGCCGAGATAATCGGCGACAAGGTGCTGACTCAAGCCGCCTCCAACGAGCTGATCAGCAAGTACGGCTGGCAGGCGAGCGGGAAGAGCATCCCCGCAGGATACCTGCTTGGCTTGATCGCGGGCCATAAGGCGATCAAGGAGGGTGTGGAGACCGCATACCTCGACCTCGGGCTCAAGAGGCCTACGAAGGGTTCGAAGATATTCGCGGTCGTCAAAGGCGCCATCGACGCGGGACTAAACATCCCCTGCGACAGCGACGTCATCCCCTCCCCCGAGAGGATAAACGGCGGAGACATCGCTAAACTACGCAAAGGTCATCGACCCCGAGGGATACGAGAAGTACTTCTCGGTCTACCTCAGGAAGGGTCTTAGACCAGAGTCTCTCCCCGAGCACTTCGAGGAGACAAAGAAGAAGATCCAGGAGGACTGGGCACAATGAGCAGACAATACGATAGGGAAGGCCCGTCGCTAGAGGACTGGGTACCCCGCACACAGCTTGGCAAGATGGTCAAAGAAGGCCAGATCACCTCCATCATGGACATATTCCGCGAGGGCTACAAGGTCAGGGAGGTCGAGGTCATCGACTTCCTCGTCCAGGACCTCAAGGACGAGGTCATCGACATCGCGATGGTCCAGAAACAGACGGACGCCGGCGAGAACTCCAGGTTCCGCGCAGTCGTTGCGGTAGGCAACGGCAACGGACTCATCGGCCTAGGAACAGGCAAGGCGAAGCGCGTCCGCAACGCCATCGAGAAGGGAATACGGATGGCGAAGCTAAACCTCTACCCCATAAAGAGAGGCTGCGGCAGCTGGGAATGTGGCTGCGGCGAGAACCACTCCCTACCCTTCCGCGTCAACGGCAAGGCGGGGAGCGTCGTTCTAACCCTCCTACCCGGACCACAGGGGCTCGGCCTAGTCGTCGGCGACACCGCGAAGGTCGTCCTCCAGCTAGCAGGCATAAAGGACTGCTGGTCCAAGGCAACGGGAACAACCACCACGACGACATCATTTGCATTCGCGACATTCGAGGCACTGAAACAGACCAGTAAGGTCATGACCCCACAGGAGTGGACGATGTAACAATGACTGGCAAAACACTCTTCGTCGTTCGCATAAGGGGCGGCGTCGACGCCCAGAAAACCGTCGAGGCCACACTCACCATGCTGCGCATGGAGAGAAACAACTACGCAACCATCCTCAGGGAGAGCCCCTCCTACACCGGCATGCTCAGAAAGGCCAAGGACTACCTCACATGGGGTGAGCCCAACGTGGAGACCGTCAAAACTCCTCCTCGAGAAGAGGGGTAAACGAGTCGGCGACGAGAAGGTCACCGAGGAGTCCCTGAAGGAGCTCGGATACGACAGCCTCGATAAACTCGCCAACGCGATAGTCTCCGGCGAGGTTGAGTTCAGTCAACTGAATGGCATCAAACCCTTCTTCAGAATGCACCCCCCAAAGAAGGGCTTCAAGAGGACAGTAAAGCGTCCATACAACGACCACGGTGAGCTAGGCTACAGGGGAGAAGCCATAAACGAGCTCATCAAGAGAATGTGCTAAAGGAGTATAGGTGAAAATAATGCCTCACGATCTGAGAAGAACACGAAGATACCGCGGATCGAGATACTGCGGCTGGGGCCAGGTCGGCCAGCACCGCAAGTCCGGCAGCCGAGGAGGAAAGGGCTTCGCCGGAGGCCACAAGCACTTCTGGATCCAAACCGTGAAGTTCAACCCGAACAGATACAGGCGCATCGGCTTCGTGCCACCATCATCGCTCAAGCCGCTGCCCGCGACGATAAACGTCGGGGAACTAGAGGACCTCGCGGTAAAGCTCCTAGGTGCGGAAGCGGTGAAAAGCGGAGTGGAACTTGACCTAACCGAAGTCGGCATCGGAAAACTCCTCGGAAGAGGAAGCATATCCACTGCACTCAAGGTCCGGGTCGAGTCCGCCTCCGCGAACGCCAAAAGTAAATTAGAGGAAGCCGGCGGCTCTATAGTAGAGTGATAGCTTTGCGCTTCCTCGAGCTCTTCAAGCCCATCTCCAGGGTTATACCGGAGGTTAAGCCACCGGAGAGAAAGGTGAGCTTCCAAAACAGGCTCATCTGGACACTCCTAGCCCTCTTAATCTACTTCATCATGTCCGAGATCCCGCTCTATCGGCATACCCGTAACGACGTCGGTGGTGACACTTTCACGGCGTACAGGGTCATCTTCGCCTCATCGAAGGGGACCCTTATGGAGCTTGGAATAGGCCCCATAGTGACCGCTGGGCTGATAATTCAGCTACTCGCCGGCTCAGACATCATCTCATTCGATAGAAGCAGCGCAGAGGACCGTGGACTATTCACGACCGCGAGCAAATTCTTCTCCATAGTCATGATCATCATTCAGGCCGCACTTTACATCATTAGTGGCCAGTATGGCGCAGTCACACTCACCAAGTGCATTACTGATATTCGCCCAACTACTAGTCGCGGGCATGATCATAATGCTGCTCGACGAGCTGGTGCAGAAGGGCTGGGGCATCGGCAGCGGGATAAGTCTCTTCATTGTAGGGGGCATCACCGCGAACATCTGGTGGATGAGCTTTAGCTTCATTAACTACGACGGGAGAGCGTATGGCGCTATCATCGCTTTCTTCCAGGGAATCTGGACGAGGACTACCCGTCTATGAATGGTTCTACCGGTCAAATGGAGCTCCCGATATGATCGGGTTCTTCACAACCATAGCGGTCTTCCTCTTCGTAATATACGTCGAGGGTATGCGTGTCGAGCTACCCATCAGCCACAGCCAGTACAGGGGTTACCGCGGCAGGATGCCCATCAAACTCCTCTACGTCTCCAACATCCCAGTGATACTCGCCTACGCCCTATTCGCAAACTTCCAGATGGTAGGTCAGTTCGTCTGGAGTAGATGGAATGTCGCAAACGACAACAACTGGCTCAACTGGCTCGGGACCTTCACATACTCGATCAAGTGGTCAGCCAGTCGCGACTGGTGGACTTGTCTACTATATTACTTCACCTCGGCCACTCCAAGGCGTCATGAACGCACCCATTCGAGCTCTAGTCTATGCTTCAATTGTCATAGTTTTCTGCGTGATCTTCAGCATGACCTGGCTTGAAATAGGTGGTCTAGGCGCCGAGGACATGGCAGACCAGCTACTTGAGTCTGGAATGCAGATCCCCGGCTTCAGGAGAAACAAGCAACCTATAGTGACCCTACTGAATAGGTACATCCCGACGATCACAATCATCGGAGGAGCTATAGTCGGCGCGCTCGCAGCGATATCCGACTTCTTCGGAGTCTTCGGAAGCGGAATGGGTGCCCTACTAGCAGTCAGCATCCTATACCAGTACTATCAGACTATGGTACAGGAACAGGTCGCGGATCTATACCCCTTCCTACGCGGAGCCTTCGAGTAAGAACCGAGGATCAGAAAGATCCTCTAACATTTTCTTTCTTAAAAAAAGACTCATCATTGTTGCTTCTATAATTGATAATTCATTAAATTAGAATAATCATTAACTATCCGAGCTCGGCTCTTAGGATTGAACCTCGATGGAGAAGACCACCAAGGATATCCCCCTCGAGACCTGAAGAGAGTAAGAAATACTGGAAACGAATAGACGACCTCTTCTTCAGGACCCATGAGCACGCCGAGAGGGCGTTCAAGGTCAATTTGTACGTGAATATACTCGTCGTAGCGATAGGGACCCTGATGTTCCTCTACTCCGTCATCTATAGTTGGACGAAGAGCCTTGATCTATACTCCGTCGCCTTTGGAGGGATCGGCGTAGCTACCTTCGTAGGCTTATTCTACCTCAAGCCACAGCTAAAGATTCAGCAGACCGTCGGGGATCTCACGCAGATTCAAGTTGTTTACAGGACCTATTGCGCGCAGTGGGAGAACATAACTGACTGGGCACATAGCAACCAGCAGCACATGACCCTTCAGGAGCTCGACACGCTAAACAAGCAGCTCGAGGACCGAACAAACGTAGCCGTTGAAAAGACCGAAAAGTACATCGGCGGAAAGTGAGCGCGGAACCTTTTTCTGGTAAACAATTCGATATAGGCTCGGTTAAAATGTACCAGCCACCACGCGGTACCCGGGACTTTCTCCCCAATGAGATGTACAAGAGGAACTGGGTCCTAGACCGGATACGAGAGGTCTATGAAGCCTACGGCTTCGAGCCACTTAGGAACTCCCGCCTTCGAGAGCTGGGAGCTACTCAAGCTGAAGAGCGGGGAGGACGTGATAAACCAGATCTACTATTTCAAGGATAAAGCCGACAGGGAGCTTGGGCTCAGGTTCGATCTCACGACGAGCCTGGCACGCGTAGTGGCTGTGCATCGCGAGCTCCAAATGCCTTTCAAGAGGTATGCAATGGGAACAGTTTGGAGGTATGAGAACCCGAGCGAGAAGCGATTCAGGGAGTTCTGGCAGGCCGACGCCGACACGGTGGGTGTGAGCGGCTCAATCGCCGACGCGGAGGTCCTCTCGGCCGCGGTGGATTGCCTAAAGAAAATGGGGTTCGAGGGCTTTGTGATAAAGCTCAACGATAGGAGAATACTTGAGGCATTCATCAGGCAGGCTGGGGTCCCGCAGGACAGTGTATTGGGTGTCATCAGGGCGGTGGATAAGCTGCTGAAAATAGGCAAGGAAGGCGTTATCGAGGAGCTGGCAAAAATGTCTATGGAGAAAGAATCCGCCGTACGCCTCCTAGATTCGCTATCTCATAATCGGCACACCCGATAGCGTCCTCACCGAGACCGAAAAGAAGCTTAGCGGATTCCCCGGAGGGGCTGGAGGGACTGAAGGCCCTTAGAGATTTATCGAGTACGCCAAGTCCTTCGGCTACGCTGAGTATATCGTCGTTGAGCTCAGCCTCGCTAGAGGTCTAGATTACTACACCGGGCCGGTCTTCGAGGTCCTCGCCAAGGGTTACGAGGATTACGGGAGTATTGCTGGTGGGGGGAGATACGACGGGATCATCAACCTCATGGGCGGTGGGAGTACCCCCGCAACCGGGATATCCTTTGGCATCGATCGCCTCGTCCCGCTGATAGAGATGAAGGGAGGCTTCAACGAAATCGAGCTTGGGGTAGATGTACTTGATCGCCCCAATATCCGATGAGGTGAAGGGTGAAGCGATAAAGATAGCTCAAGACCTCAGAGCAGTTGGTATCCCTACGGTGATAGATTTGCTCGGTAGGCGCTTCTCCAAGCAGTTAGAGTATGCGAATAAGAAGGGTGTGAGGAAGGTTGTGATTGTCGGTGAGCGGGAGCTCACAGGAGGGTGCCTGACCATAAGGGACATGAAGACAGGGGCTCAGGTGAAGGTGGAGCGTTCCAGGCTACTCGAGTGCATCGGCTCCTAGCTTCTCCGGCTCAAGCCTATCGAGACTGTAGTATACGACCTCTCCTCTCCTATCTATCACGGCGAGCTTCAGCGCCCGCCCGGAGTTCCTCACCTCGATGAGCATCTCTTCGATGTGACCCAGCGTCTCGGGCGTCCCCTCGACCAACGTGTATAATTCGTAGCTGGGGGCTTTCTTGGGATAAGTACCTCGTTCATATACGCTAAAGGACACCCCATTCTTCGCCGTTGACTTCGCAACGAATCCCCTTCCTCTGATGTCCCTGTAGATGATGTACCTAGTCCAAAGTAGTGCATCATTGATGAAGCTCTTTGTCGAGGATCTCTTGGAATGAGAGAATTCGTCTTTCGTTTTCATCGATGACTGTGAGGCGCTCTTTCTCGACCAGGTAAAGTGCCTCGCATGGTTCTAGGACGTAGCGTCTCTTCTCTGATCTGTGCCCGTAGCCGTCCTGTAGGAGGCTGTCCGCCTCTCCCGTTGAAGGAACTAGTATATGAGGTTGTCGTAGACTGCGTTGGCCTGTTGCATGGCATATAAGATGTGTTTAAGCTGAATAAAGACTTGTCAAGGCCTTTTTCTGGGGAAGTTCCGATGTATTTACCCTACCTCTACTGTGATAAAATTGATCTAAAAAGGGTGCTAAAAATAGATGGGAACTATGGGTTCTGGTTTTTCTTGATCTCCCATCGGCTATCTCTGCCTTCCCTTATCCAAGACCCGCCGAGGGAGCGCATGGCTTCATTGATTGACCCCCATAGATCACCAAGGAACTTCTTGGGACTGACGAGGATCGCCTCCTCGCCATCCTCTATATTTAGGAGACTCGTGTCGATGCCGACGGCCTTGAGCTTCTCCTCGAAGCTAGAGGGAGGCCAGTTCTCGGTCTCTTCGCTCGCCTCCGTTTCTACGTGGTGGGCTATGGTCGTAGCTTTTCCAATGGAGAGAATTATACCTATTTTAGAGCCGCAGTCAGGGCACGTGAGCCAGATGACCTTGGATTCTTTTTCACTCACTGGGGGCCACCGGAGTGGTTTAGAATCGATTGGATTATTAAAGTCTCTCCCGATTAGCGTAGGAATACTTTGATAAAGAAAAATTATTATAGACTATAATTACTCTATTTATTCTGGAGGGTTTGCTTGAGTACTCAGGTTCAAGAGTTTAGCTGCCCCTACTGCCCTAGGAAATCGGCGAGCCCGGGGGGCGTAAGATTTCACGTGAAGCTCACACACCCAGATAAGCTGGAGGAGTTTAATGCGGTTCATCTCCCTAAGATGACGTCTCTGTTTAAGGAGCTTAACCCGGAGACCTAATGATAGCCGGTGTCTGACCCGTTTTTTAGAATAAGCTCTCGGATAGATTTTGTGGCCCTAATCTTGAAGGTATACATTTTATAAGGCCTAGGCTATGGGCACCGATCTAGACCCGATCCTCGTGGATTATTTCCTACGGAGTGCAAATTTGATGAAAGATGAATGTGGTCGAACTAGGCAGATCGGGAGATCGAAGCAAGGTGTTGGCCAAGAATCGCGTCCATGATGTTTTTCGCCCTATGCCAACCATTTTTAACCTCCGCAGGCGACCTTTATCCGATTTCAATGAAGTTGACCGATTCCGTTTATCTCGTCGGAGGCTCCGCTTACGGCCTATCCCCAGCGGGGGACTGCAACGTCTACCTGATCGACTGCGGGGGAGAGTCGGTGCTGATCGACGCCGGTGGCGGGATCGGCGTAAAAAGGATTTTAGAGAATGTGAAAAGGGACGGGCTCGATCCGAAGAACATCAAGATCGCTATCTTGACCCACTGTCACTTCGACCACATCGGTGGGGCAAATGAGCTCAAGGAAATCACAGGCTGTAGACTGGTCGCCCACAAGAATGATGCGGGCTCGATCGTCAACCTCGATGAGTGCGTCCTGATGGACATGGCCAAGGCCAGAGGACTTAGGTTCAAGGCGCCAAAGCTAGACGGAATACTCGAGGATGACAATCATATTAGACGTGGGTGAATCTCATCTCAACATTATCCATACGCCCGGACACACCCCCGGCTGTATTTCGGTAATCATAACGGAGAGAGACGGGAAAAAGGCGATATTCACGGGCGACATCGCTTCGACCACGGGAAGGCTGGGCTTTATCAACGGCCCAGGTTTTGACCTCGGAGCTTGGAAGGCCAGCGTGAAGCGACTTATTGCCGAATCCCCAGATAGAGTATACCCCGGCCACGGCACCTTCATGCTAAGTGGAGCCACCGAGGATCTGAGGCTTACCGACATGAAGATGAACGCCCCCTGGACAACTATAGTGACAAGCGTGGGTTAAATCTTGGAGAAAGCACCGAGGCAGATCATCCTCGAGGCACCCTCCCTCGAAGACGCCCTATCAGCAGTGAAGTCTGGGATATCCCACAAGAAACTAGTGATCCTTGCCGGCAACTGCAGCGTTGAGTACGAGGGGAGGGCCAGCTCGAGCCTCGGACTAGGCGAACGACTCGCCATCCTAAAATCGGATGGCTCGGCTCTTATTCACCGCCCAAAAGATTATTCCCCCGTTAACTGGCAACCCCCGGGAAGCCTCTTCCAGACGAAGCTTAAGAATGACAAGTTAGTCGTCCGAGTCTATAGAAGGAAGGACCACGAGGTTATGGAGATCACATTCACCAGCCTAAAGATGGTCTCGATACTAGACCTGAGGGATTCCGGTGAGTTCAACCTTTACGCGACCGAGAGCGACATGCAGCAGGCGATACTAACCCAACCATCTCTGATAGAAGAGGGCTTCAGACCGATCACCAGCGAGAAAGCGGTTGACCCCGGATTCATAGATGTGCTCGGTGTGGACAAAAACAATGTCTTGACGGTCGTGGAGATAAAACGAGTAAAAGCCACGAAGAAGGCAGTGCTCCAGCTGAAGAAGTATATGGACGTCATAAACCTCGACTCCAACAGGAAGGTTCGCGCCGTTCTTGTCGCCCCCGCATTGGCTGATGGGGCTCAGGAGACCATCGCCTCGCTGGGTTACGAGTTCAAGGCTCTATCCCCACAACATTGTGCTGAGATCCTGAAACTGAAAGGCGGTAAACGGATAACGGAGTATTTCAGGTAAATGTTGATTTATGTCTATGATATATGAGACAAAAAATAATGTTGTACTAAAAAAACGCCTTTTACTTGATTATCTTCAATTCTCGGCCTATTGTCTCGAGCTTCGACACCACGTCGTTTAGTTGCTCCTTGTTTAACTTCGCGCTCATCTGGACCCTGATCCTTGCCTTGTCTCGCGAGACCATGGGGAAGACTATAGGGACCACGAAGATGTTCCTCTCATAGAGTTTATCTGCTAGGGATTTTGCTACGTGGCTTTCGCCAACAATGAGGGGTATGATCGGCGTCTGCGACATGCCTGTGTTAAAACCGAGGTCTTCGACGGCTTTTTTGAAGTATCTCGTGTTCGCCCATAGATTCTTGACGTGCTCCGGTTCCTTCTCGAGGACGTCGATCGCCGCTATCGTTGATGCTACGACGGGGGGAGGGTTGGATGAGCTGAGCAGCCAGGTTCGGCTCTTGTTCCACGCGAACTTCACCAGGTCTTTGGATCCTGAGATGTGGCCCCCGACCGTCCCGTAGGCTTTGCTGAAAGTTCCCATCTCGACGTGTACGTTTTTGTGGTCGAGGTGGAAATGGCTCAGTATGCCTCTGCCTCCCTCACCTAGGACGCCCTCGCCGTGGGCGTCGTCGACGTACACCATAGCACCGTGTTCAGCACCGAGTTCAGCCATCTGGTCGAGGGGCGCTATGTCCCCGTCCATGCTGAATACGCCATCGGTGATGATCAGAATCCGCCTATATTGAGGCGTATGCTTTTCGGCTTCGTCGAGGACTCTTGCTAAGTCGTTCATGTCGTTGTGTTTGTAGACGGTTCTCTCTCCCCTCGATAAGCGGACTCCGTCGATGATGCTGCCGTGGTTGAGCTCGTCGCTGATGATTAGATCCTGCTCACTGACGAGCTGGGGGATGAGCCCGGAGTTAACTTGGAATCCGGTTGGGTAGGTTAGTGATGCATCGGATCTCTTGAATTTGGCGAGTCTTTTTTCAAGTTCCATGTGTAGATCCATGGTGCCTGAGATCGCCCTCACAGCCCCTGATCCGACGCCGTATTTGCGAGTCGCTTGGATGGCGGCCTCCTTTAGTTTCGGATGGGTCGTTAATCCTAGGTAGTTGTTGCTGCAGAGTATCAGCACCTCTCTGCCGTCTACCATGGCGACGGGCTCGCTCGGCCCTTGTATGGTCTTCAGTCTCCAGTCCAAGGCCTTATCGACCAACTCCTGGTACTCCTCAGATAGGAACCTGGTTGGATCTCTCATAGAACCACTAACCTGACTTTGTTTCCCTGTTCTAATACGTCTTCTGCTACATAGAAGATGTTATCTAGATTTAATTGAAGGATTAATTAATGAGGGGCTTCTGATGAGCGACGATATCGGTAAGATCCTCGTGACTGGGGCCTCCGGTCAAATAGGCTCGGAGTTGACCCCGAGATTGAGGGCGATCTACGGGAAGGAGAACGTGATCGCGTCCGATCTAAGGAAGCCGATGAGAGAAGACGGGCCCTTCGAATTACTAGATGTGACCAACTCGAATAAACTCGATGAAATCGTGGTTGAGTATGAGATAGGTTCGATAGTACATCTCGCCGCTCTCCTATCCGCTTCGGGGGAACAGAGGCCTAACGTCGCTTGGCACGTGAACATCGATGGTCTGTATAACGTCCTCGAGGTGGCGAGGGTCAGAAAATTGCAGAGGGTGTTTAACCCGAGCTCAATAGCGGTCTTTGGCCCGGAGACTCCCAGAGAGAACACGCCGCAGGAGACAGTTACGAAGCCAAGAACCATCTACGGGATAACCAAGGTTACGGGCGAACTCCTCGGTAATTATTATTATCAGAAGTGGGGGGTCGATGTTCGCGGCGTTAGATTCCCGGGGATAATAAGCAATGTTTCACCGCCCGGGGGAGGAACGACGGACTACGCAGTTGAGATATTCTACGAGGCGATAAAGAACAGGAGATACACCTGCTTCTTGAAACCTGATACGACCCTCCCGATGATGTATATGCCAGACTGTCTTAGGAGTGTTGTAGAGTTACTCGAAGCGGACTTATCCCGTTTGAAGCATCATACCGATTTTAACCTGGGGGCTTTGAGTTTCTCGCCGACTCAGTTGGTCGCCGAGATCAAGCGGCATATGCCTGATTTTGAGGTTGATTATAGGCCCGACTATCGGCAGGCGATCGCGGATTCTTGGCCGATGAGCCTTGATGACTCTACTGCCCGTGTTGAGTGGGGTTGGAAGCCGACCTTTGATCTTTCCGCGATGGTAGGTGATATGCTTGAGGTGTTGGGTGAGCGTCACCGAAGGGGAGAATTATAAAATAGTTTTTAAGTAAATATGATTTTATGTCTTATTATAATTGGACAATATAGCTACTTTCTAGGATTATTTTTTATTTCTGGGTTGACCGGGTTCGACGGTTCTTTTCCTTCGAGAACTGACATTAAGTTCGTGGCTGCCATCATCGCCATGGCCATACGGGTATCTATACTGGCGCTAGCTATGTGGGTCGTCATTACTATGTTGTCGAGTTCGATGAGCGGGTTTGTAGCTTCTATTGGCTCCTTCTCAAATACATCTAATCCAGCGCCTGCGATTCTCTTCGCCTTTAACGCATCATAGAGCGCCTTCTCTTCAACTACGGGTCCCCTGGAAGTATTGACAAGGTAAGCCGTCCTCTTCATCATCTTGAATTGTTCATTCCCAATTAGGTGCTGGGTATCGTTTGTTAGGGGGACGTGGATCGATACGAAGTCCGCTTGGGTTAAGAGATCATTCAACGGTGCATAGGTTATATCGTATTCTTTTTCGAGGTCTTCGCGGCGGATGGGGTCGTAGTATACTACCTTCATTTCGAAGCCTTTTGCCCTCTTCGTCATGGCCACGCCTATGTCGACCTAGTCCAACTATCCCCAGCGTCTTTCCGTGGACGTCTAAGCCCATGAACATCCTAGGGCCCCACGCGTGAACCCATTTTCTTGCTCGAATATTTTTATCTCCTTCCACTATTCTACGCGATGCTGCCATCATAAGCGCGAAGGCACAGTCTGCAGTGGTCTCGGTGAGTATCCCGGGTGTATGTGTCACATAGATTCCGCGTTTCGATGCTTCTTCCACATCGATATTGTTGAAGCCAACAGCGTAGTTGCTGACTACCTTGAGCTTCTTACCCGCGTCGAATACCTCTTGGTTTATTTTTTCCGTGATCAAGCAGAGGAGACCATCGATGTCTTCTACCTTTTTTAACAAGGTGTCTCGTGGTACTGGGTTATCGTCTCCATCGAATACCTCTACGGAGCAGTTCTTTTTTAGAAAGTCTATTGCGGGTTTGAAGAGCTTGTCGTGTGACGTAGACTTTGGGCTTTGTCAAGGCCTTTCCTTAATGATCGGCTTCTTTCTGTTTATCATTTTTCCGCGATCAATAGCAAGTTTAATATTCACTTTTTTTCTGAATATTGTTTGGGAGTGATTTATCCCGTTTGAAGGACGAAGAAAGGATATCAAAGGATACATTAGAGAAACTCTTCGAAGGGGTCTTAAAGCCGCTACATAGTCGAAACGCACGACGCATTTACGAAGTATTCTACCAAAACAAGGAATACAACTACATAACGACCCATGACATCGAAACAAAGTTAGAGGAAGAGGGTTTACTGATTAACAAGAAGGAAATTAACGGCTGGCTCGTCTCCCTTCAAGATGCTGGATTGATATCGAAGATGGATGAACGGGGAAAACCCATCGCATCCAACTACGAAGATAGGTATACCTTCGATCTCTGGAAGCTCACTGAAACAGGGTTATTAGTTGGTGGAAGACTTCCTAGCTTAATGGCGAAAAAGGATTTGTCTCTACCCTCACTCGCTGATCTCACTCCATCAATCATCCACGAGATTGAAGATCTATACTTGACGGCCAAACTATTGATTATTCTCTATGACCGAGGAGGTCATCTCGGGTATAAAGAGGTCAGAAAAGAATTGGCTATCGATCGAGAGAAGCTAGCGGTGTATTCGTGGCCAGATACGGCACACTCGGATAAACCTCTCTTCGAAATAATCGTTAAGACGCCTTCATTTAGGTCTAAGGTTTTCAAGCTACTCGGGTGGTTCCTCGAACATGATCTGTCCTTCAAGCTGACTGATGATGGAAAGAGAATGGCGGAAACCATCATGTCCAAGGAGCCAGAGCCCGATAGCTAGGTTTCGTATCCCAATTGTTGAATGTATATTATTCATAAGGTCTACACGACCCTATTAGAATATTGATAAATTGGAGTCAAAAAATAAAAGATTCAAACACGTTTTTGACTCCTATAATAAGAGACATACCGCCGATTAAAAAACGGTGCAAAATACTGGGACAAGAAAACAATCCATGACCCGTTTTTCGATGAAGGGCTAAGAATATATTGAATGGGGAATAAGTGACATCGCGATGCACCTTTGAGAGAAGTGACTGAGTCTCGGTTATCAAATGGGCTAAGGATAGTATCGGAGGAGATTAAGGAATCCAGCTCCGCGTCCATAGGGATTTGGGTCAATGTGGGATCCCGGGACGAGGTGGAAGAGTATCACGGGTGCACACACTTCTTGGAGCATCTACTCTTCAAGGGCACCTCGAAGAGGAGCGCCAAGGAAATATCGAAGGCGATCGAGGAGCGTGGCGGCTACCTCAACGCTTTCACGGACAGGGACATGACCTGTTTCCACGCGAAGGTGCTGGGGAAGGACCTCAAGCTCGCCACGGAGATTTTATCCGACATGGTGCAGAATCCCCTCCTGAAGCAGGAAGATGTCGAGAAGGAGAGGACCGTCGTTCTATCCGAGATCGACAGCAGGGACGATGATCCTGGTGACCTCATACACGATCTCTACTTCGAGTCAGCCTGGGGTGAAAACGAGGCGGCCCACCCAATACTGGGGGAGAAGATTCCACTCAACCGTCTCACAAGCGACTCGATTCGCACGTATTTCGAGAGGCACTACATGCCAAGTAATATGATCGTCACTGGTGCGGGCGCCTTAAGACACGAAGAACTGGTTGCGATCGTTGAGAAAAATCTCATATTTAACAAGAAGAACAATGGCGCAGGGAAGCGTGAGGAGCCCTCATTCACGCCGGTTAAGCAGCACGTGCCACGCTCGACGAGTCAGGTGCAGGTCGCCCTCATCTCCAAGGGCTTAGCCTACAGTGATCCTCGACGGGACGCTCTAAATTTAATCTCCTCCTACCTCGGGGTGGGGGCAAGCTCGAAACTATTCCAGGAAATAAGGGAGAAGTACGGCCTCGTCTACTCCATCTTCAGCGCAGGCTACTCGTTGAGTGATGCCGGGGTCTTCGCAATACTCGCCGGCACACAGGACAAGTACGTGGAGAAGATTCTGAAGATTGAGTTGAGAGAGTTAGCGGCGTTGAAGGAGAACCTATCCGAGAGGACCCTGCAGAAGATAAAGCACAAGACCACTGGTCTCTTCGTTCTTCGCTCAGAAAGCTCCGAGAGCAGGATGATGCAGCTCGGGGTCTCCACGCTCAGGCAGGGGAAACCAAAGACAATGGAGGAGGCAATAGATGGCATCAACTCGGTGGAGTCGGATTCGATGAGGGAATTGGCTGAGGATATCTTCGCAATCGATCGTTTAGGGCTCACGACTCTTGGGCTTATCCGAGTCCACAGTGAAGAAAGTTGACGCCCTATTCTAGCCTCTAAGTGCCGGGCTCGAAGTCTCCCAGAGGTGCTTGAAGTAGCCCCTGGAAATCATGTTGAGTCCAACATGGTCGGACCAAATCGCCAGGCTCTCCTCTCGCTCTATTCCCTGGTTTAAGAAAAGCAGGGTTTCGTGCCCGTCGGCGACTATGCCTCCCCCGAACATGTCGTCTCGTATCCTTACCTCGGTTAGGTGGACGAGCATCTCGGGGAGGGCTTTTTCGGCCTCTCTGGTCGTCAATAATTGAATCTGTAGCTTGCGATCCATCTGGGCCTGGAATGTTGGAATTACCTTCATGACTAGTGGCATCGGGAGTACGGGGAGGGCTACCATGAGTTCCTTCTTCGCCCCCGTGATGGTCTCCCTAATCCTAGAGATGATGTTGTCCTCGCCTCGAATTATCCAGATCTCCGGCTTCTCCTTGATCTCCCTGTGCTCGTAGACCGCCTGGAGCTCCGATACAACCATCTCCCTGTTCTTCTCGAACCTATCCTCCTGTCTGGTCTTCTCGGATCTCATGGCCTCGACTGGTGATCTCGGGTAATACATTCTGGGGCGCCCCCCCTTTACCTCCACCCAGCCCTTCTTCTCGAGTGTATCCAGTACTGTGTAGACCTTGGAGTATGGGATGGTGGTCGAGGAACTCACGTCGTTGGCGGTGAGTTCACCGGCTTTGACGAGGGAGAGGTATGCCATGGTCTCGTACTCGGTTAAGCCGATGTCCCTTAGCGCCCTCTCCGCCTTCACGCTCACTGGTGTCCTCGACATACTAATCGAAGACAGAGAAACGGGGGTTTATTTACCTCTATCGGTGGGAATAACTACTACCTAGAAGGTGAATAATACGAATACATTCTTAAACAAAGTACCGATTTGCATCAATAACGAATCAAGCGGGCATAATTTATGAATAAGATAAAAGACACCGAGAGTCTCTGCCCTGAATGCATGAAGGTCCTCCCCGCCGAGATCTATGAGGAGGGTGGGAAGGTCTACATTCGGAAGACGTGCCCCGAGCACGGGGAGTGGTCTGACCTCTACTGGGGGGACTACGAGCAGTACCTCAGGGCGGCCGAGTTCGCGTCAGATGGGAAAAAGCTCGACAACCCCAGGACGAAGACTGAGAAGGGTTGCCCCTATGACTGCGGGATCTGCCCAGAGCACAAGTCACACACCGTGCTTGCGATAATCGACGTTACAAATAGGTGCAACCTGCGTTGCCCGATATGCTTCGCCCACGCGGGAGCAGCTGGCTACCTCTATGAGCCCACGAAGGAGGAAATACGGGGCATCATGGAGAACCTGAGGTCGAATAGGCCGATTTCGCCGCCGGGACTACAATTCAGCGGCGGCGAGCCGACTGTCCGCGAGGACCTCCCCGAACTGATAAAGATGGCTAAGGACCTGGGCTTCCAACATGTCGAGATCAACTCGAACGGCATAAGGATGGCCGAGAGCGTCGAGTACTGTAAGACGTTGAAAGATGCGGGGGCTAGCACGGTCTACCTCCAGTTCGACGGCGTCACACCCGAGCCCTACAAGGTGGCGAGGGGCTTCGACTTGCTGGCGATTAAGAAAAAGGCTCTGAACAATCTCAAAGAGGCGGGCTTCCACAGCGTCGTCCTAGTCCCAGTGCTGGTGGGTGGTGTAAACACTGACCAAGTCGGCGACATTATAAGGTTCGCTATAGAGAACCGCGACGTTGTCCGATGCGTTAACTTCCAGCCCGTCGCCATCACGGGGCGAATCAACAAGAAGGAGAGGGAGCAGATGCGCATAACCATCCCAGACTTGATGAGGCTAGCCAAAGAGCAGACGAACGGCCTTGTGAAGGAGAGCGACTGGTTCCCAATCCCCACCGCTGTGCCATTCACCAGGTTCATAGGCCACATCAAGGATAGGGAGTACATCGATTTCAGCACCCACCCACACTGCGGTATGGCCACCTACCTCGTGATGGAGGGCGACAAGGTCGAACCAATCACCAAATACCTCAACGTCGAGGGACTCATAAAATCCGTCGACGACGCCAACGAGAAGTTCGAGTCTGGGAAGAAGACCAGGGCTACGGCCTCAGCCGTCAGCGGCGTCATGAAGAATGTTAAACTGGGTACTTTCCGCAAGTTCCTGCTCCCGGTCCTCACAAACGGAAACTATTCGAGCCTCAGCAAGCTCCACCACAACATGCTTATGCTGGGCTCCATGCACTTCATGGACCCCTACAACTTCGACATCGAGAGGGTTCAGAGGTGCGCCGTTCACTACGCCACCCCAGATGGGAAGATCGTCCCATTCTGCACGATGAACGCCCTCCATAGAGCCGCGACGGAGAAGAAGTTTGCGCGCCCGCTCGACTCGAGGGTCAACACGCCGCTATACGACGTAGCGGCGTTGACGAAGAAGATAGAGAAAGAAAGCGTTTGAGCTTCTAGACTTTTAATATCGCTCCGTTGTCAGCGGATGTGACGAGTGAGGCGTACCTCACTAGGTAGCCTTTCTTCACCTTTGGTTTTGGTGGGATCCACTTTGCTTTTCGCCTCGCTAGCTCCTTTTCGGAGACGCCTAGTTCGAGTCTCCTGTTGGGGATGTCGATTGTTATCTTGTCCCCATCCTCGATGAGTGCGATGGGGCCTCCCGCGGCTGCCTCCGGTGAGACGTGGCCTATGCAGGGTCCGCGTGAGGCGCCGGAGAATCTCCCGTCGGTGATGAGTGCAACCTCTTCACCTAGGCCCATGCCGACGATGGCGCTTGTGCTTACGAGCATCTCCCTCATGCCCGGGCCGCCCTTGGGGCCCTCGTAGCGGATGATGAGCACGTCGCCGGATTTGATCTCGCCTCCGTAGATTGCCTTGACGGCTGGCTCCTCCTGCTCGAAGACCCTGGCTGTGCCCTTGAATGTCCACATCTTTGGGCTGATAGCGGCCATCTTGGCGACCGCCCCGTTCGGGGCTAGGTTGCCGCTGAGGATGGCTATTCCGCCCTCCTTGTGGACGGGGTTCTCTACTGGGCGTATCACCTCGTCGTCGAAGACTTTGACGTCTTTAAGGTTCTCCTTGAGTCTCTCGCCGGTGGCGGTTAGGACGTTGAGGTCGAGGTTTTTCTTCACTCTAGTCATGACGGCGGGTATGCCGCCTGCCCTGTGGAGGTCCTTGATCTTGTGTGGCCCGGCGGGGGACATGTTGCATAGGTGTGGCGTCTTCTTGCTTATCTCGTCGAAGAGGGTTAGGGGGAGGTCGTAGCCGAGTTCGTTGGCGATGGCCTTGAGGTGGAGTACAGTATTCGTCGATCCGCCGAGGGCCATGTCGACGGTGATGGCGTTCCTTAGGGCGGCCTCGGTCATGATCTTGCTGGGGGTTATCCCCTTCTCTAGGAGCGTCATGACGCGGCTGCCCGCCTCCGCGGCTAGCCTTGTGCGCTCCATACCGGTGCTCTCGGCGGTCGCCATGTGGGGTAGGGTCATGCCGATGGCCTCGGTGAGGCACTGCATGGTCATGGCTGTGAACATTCCGCCGCATGCCCCTGGGCTCTGACAGCACGTGTTCTCAAGGTAGACTGCCTCCTCCTGGCTCATCTTCCCCGCTTTGACGAGGGCGGTGACCTCGAACATCTCCTGGACGGTTATGGTCTTGTCCTTGTATTTACCCCAGGTTGGGCAGCCTGGTTCCATTGGTCCGCCGAGGACAAAGATGGTTGGGATGTCGATCCTGGCGGCGGCCATGAGCATTCCTGGGTCGATCTTGTCGCAGCTGGTCATGCAGACCATGGCGTCGAAACCGTGGGATTCGACCATTATCTCGATGCTGTCGGCGACTATCTCCCTGCTTGGGAGGCTCATCTTCATGCCGTCGTGGCCCATTACGATGCCGTCGCAGACGGCGATGGTGTTGAACTCTATTGGGACGCCTCCGGCCTGGCTTACGCCGTGTTTGACGTATTTGGCGAGCTGGTTTAGGTGGATGTGGCCGGGGTTGATCTCGTTCCAGGAGTTGGCGATGGCGATGAGGGGTTTGCCGAGGTCGGCGTCTGTTAGGCCGGTGCCCTTCAGCAGGGCCCTCTGGCTGAGGCGTTCGTCGCCGTCGTATACTTTTCTGCTCCTGTGTCTGGTGTCCTGTGGCATGGGGTGTTAGGGTTTGTTTGGTTGATATTAAGCTTGGGTGGAGTCTCGTTATGTGCGTGTGGGTGGGGGGAGGGGGTTGTGTTCGCCGCCGCGATTTCGCTCATTCGAGCCGGTTTTTCTGATCAGCGACGTCTTTCGAGTTCCTTGGCTTCGGATGCCGACGAACATTTCGATTCCGAGGCGCTGTGTAAGGGTAGGATTGGAAGCCGTGAACTATGTCCATAATGTTGAGACTTCATTCTTTTAAGGCGTAAAACATTGTGGTGAGCATCATCCATCAACGGGGTTGTTTCCGGGCTTGTTTCTCCGAAACGGGATATTGTTCATGTCCATAAAAGTGGGTTAGGGTGATTCGGGTCTCATAGTCGGATAGTTTTTGTGTCTAACATTAGATCTAGCCAGTAGATGTCTTCGAGATGAAGGACGTTAAAGCTGTCCCGTCGCTGCCGGGTAGAAAAGCGGATAACATCGCCGTCCCACCTCTAGTCGATGAAGCCCCTCGACAAGCGGGAAGTGCGGGAGAACTACGACGAGCTAGGCGGGGGGCTCTACGATCTCAGATACGGGGACGAGCAGTCTAAAAAGTACGATGCCGCCGTCCTGCTTACGCTACCGAAGGGGGATGATCTGCTCCTCGACAACGGGTGCGGCACCGGCATATACCTCAGACGCGTAGACTCTCCCTGCGTTGGTCTAGACCTCACGGCTGGGCTCCTGAGCACCGCTAGGCAGAAGCTAAAGCCCAGCCACCATCTGGTGCAGGGCGATTCCGAGTATCTCCCATTTCGAGCGGGAGTCTTCCATGGGGTCTATGCCGTCACTCTTATTCAGAATCTACCCGAAAAGGAGTTGGCAGTCTCGGAGATGTGGCGGGTGTCAAGGGTTCACGCCGTCCTCTTCATAACGGCCCTGAAGGCGACGTTTAGTAGAAAATACTTGGCTGGGCTATTGGAGGGGAAAGGATTCAGTAAGGTCGAATTCATCGGGGATGCGGGCACAAACGACTGGATAGCCTGCGCCCAGAGGTAGCCAAAAGCTTGACTGATCCCTAAAAACGCGCCTCGTTTTGGTTTGTTCAGAAGGTTTTTATAATCTCCACCTTGGTCTATCTATGAACCTCCGAGGATGTAGAACGAATGGAGCCGAGCAAGAAGCCGCTTAATGTACTCATCAAAAGCGTTGGGAGCAATGTCACAATAAACCTCAAGGGCCACGGAGAGTACTGGGGGAAGATGACCCGCGTTGACGGATACATGAACATCATGCTCAAGGGCGCCAAGGAGTATGATCAGAACAGCCTGGTTGCTAACTATGGCGACGTCTTCGTGCGCGGCAACAACATCGTCTACATCTGCATAGACCCCGCCGCCCCGCCGAACCCGAAGGGAAAGGCCGGCAAGGGCGAGGAAGATGACGATTCTCCATAAAAGCCTATTATTCTAATCGTAAGAAGCACATTTTAGATGCATTTACCCTAACCCATTTAGCCCTAAAACATGTGGTTAAAATAGCGATCATGGGTTCTGGCGGAGTCTAGCTCTCCTGCTTGAGCTCACGCCCTATACGCCTGACAAACTCGCCCATGTACTCCGTCCTGTCCCTTGCCATCCTCTTTGCCTCCGCCGTGAAGAGCAGCCCCTCGAGCCTAAGCAACTTCTCGTGGAAGTGCGCGACGAAGTCATTGATGGGTCTCGCGTGTTCGCCGCTGTAGACCGCCGTCCTGTATACCCCGAGGGCTCCTAGTGCGTCGAGCTTGTCTGCGTCGGAGAGTATCTTTCCCTCGAGCGTTAGGGGAGCCTTTTTACCGGAAAAACTATGGGTCGAGATGGCGTTGGTAATTTCCTCGATCTTGTCAGGTGAGTAACCATACCTCTGGAGTATTGGCTTGGCTTTCTCCGCCCCGACCTCGGCATGGCTCTGCTCCTCCCTCGCCACGTCGTGGAGAAGCGCCGCGGGCAGGAGTATCTTCATGTCAGCTCCCTCGATTTGGCCGATGTGCAGGCATGTATTGTATACCCTGTCGACGTGTTCGTAACCGTGTGTCCCGTAGGGTGGGGTCGAACGTCGGATTTCGTCTCTCATCTTCGCAAGGGTGTCCTCACCCATCTACGCGCTCACCTTTAGGACGTTGCTGTCCCTGCCAACGTTGACCTGAAGTATCCTCTTGTAGCTGGTTATGAAGCAGTCGGTGAATTCGACCGTGTCCCCGGGAGCGATGTCCTTGAATAGCTCTATCTTCTCGTTCCATGCAGCGAATGAGATGGAGTTATCCCCATCGATTATCTCGCCCTCGAGTATCATATGCTCGACGCCTGTGAAGGTCTTCACCTTTCGCACCTCGTTCTTCTTGGAGATCTTGACCTTGAAGTTGAGGTGCTCCATTCCCGGGCGGAGTTCAACTATCTTGGGGGCGTTGGTCATATTGCTCGTCACCTTCGGTGGGCGCAATAAAAGAGTTGGGTCCAACGCTTAAAGAGTGGATGCGCCCAGAGAGAGGTGATGAAGCCCCGGGTGAACCTCGTCTGCACCGAGTGCGGTTACGTCTTCCCGAGCGACTCGGGCAGGAACAGATGCGAGAAGTGCGGGGGCATCCTAGAGTACGTCTGGGATGAGGAGTACCTCAAGTCCGTAGAGTTCACCGGGGAGCTCAAGTTCTGGAGATACAAGCCGGTTCTCCCCCCGGTGAAGAAGCAGGTTAGCCTAGGCGAGGGAGGCACTCCTCTGCAGGAGGCGCAGAGGCTAGCGGAGGCCCTCGGCCTGAAGTACCTGGCTCTGAAGGACGAGACCCGGAACCCGACGAACAGCTTCAAGGATCGCTCCGCGGCGCTAATCGTATCTGATGCCTCGGGGAAGGGCTTCAGCTCGCTCGTCTGCGCCACGAATGGAAACCACGGAGCCTCCGTCGCCGCATACTCCGCTAAGGCGAACATCTCCTGCCACCTGATCGTCCCAAAGGCTCTGGACATAGGCAAACTCGCCCAGATGATGGTCTACAACGCCGAGATAGTCGAGTCGGGGGAGACGATCGAGGAGTCCATCTCGAGGGCGATCACGCTTGAGAAGGAGATGGGCTGGTACCAGGCAACGACTGAGCTCAACCCCCTCTCCATTGAAGGGCTTGAAGACCATCGCCTACGAGATAGTTGAGCAGGGGGGCGAACCGGATTGGCTGTTCGTCGCCATGGGTAGCGGCGTCACGATCAGCTCCCTATGGAAGGGCTTCAAGGAGCTGGAAACGATGGGGCGCATACGAAAGCTCCCGAGACTTGTGGGCATACAGGCTAGAGGGGTGCTCACCTATCGTCTCCGCCTTCGACACCGGCGCAGACGCCCCGAAGCCCATTGAGCAGGGCGAGACAGAGGCGACCGCGATCAGGGTCTCGCGGCCCATATTCGGCGAGCTCGCGCTAAAGGCGCTGAGGGAGTCAAAGGGTTTCGCCGTCACGGTCAGCGACGAGGACATGCTCGCGGCAGGCCGGGAGATCGCACGACTCGAGGGTATATTCGCCGAGCCGGCAAGCGCGGCTACGGTGGCAAGTCTCAGCAACCTAGTCAAGACCGGAAAAATCGATCGGAGCGACAAGGTAATCTGCCTCATAACGAGCAGTGGCCTGAAGACCGACGACATCCTTCAAAGCCTTACTAAACGGAAAAGGTCTCCAGGTCTGGGGTCGATGCTGACCACCAAGGAGAAGATCCTACGCCACATCTCAGGTGGTGAGACCTATGGCTACGAGGTCTGGAAGGCCGTGGGGAAGGGTATGACCATCGGCGCCGTCTACCAGCACATAGCAGACCTCGAAGAGAAGGGCCTCATCTCGTCTAGCCTACGCGGGAAGCGCAGATACTACGAGATAACGGATAGGGGTAAGCGAACCCTCTCCGCGTTGGACGACCTTCAGGTTCTCCTCTAGGCGAAGATTTATTATAGTTGTAACTTATGATAGTTTAAACTATCATAGGTGAATTGGTTTGAAACTAGGTTCACGAGAGCTAGCGGCGATAGCCGTTATGGCGGCGCTGTGTTTCGTCGCCACCTATTCGATAATGATACCGATCCCAGCCACCTCAGGCTACTTCAATATCGGAGATGTCTTCGTCATCATCTCCGGGTTAGTGTTCGGCCCGCTGGTTGGGGGGATCGCCGGCGGCTTAGGCCCCGCGATATCCGACCTAATTGGCGGCTACTACTTCTTCGTGCCCTTCACCCTCATCATAAAGGGATGTGAGGGGCTAGTAGCCGGGTACGTCGGGGGACGCCTCGCGACCGCTAAACTAAACAGGGTGATCCTAGCCTGGGCACTGGGTGGAGCCTGTGTCGTCATCGGATACTTCACCGTGGAGAGCATCTTCTTCGGCGTATCAGCCGCGGTCGTAGAGGTGCCCGTTAACCTCCTTCAGGTCGCCGTTGCGGGAGTCGTCGGTGTTCCGGTCAGCCAAGCACTGAAGACCCGAATCAAGCTCTAAATAGACGGTCCCCATCTTTTATTCGTGTCTTCAGCCGAGAAAGCAGCATCCCTTCTAACCAAGCTCGATCAGCGAGAGTTTAGGATACTCCAGGGTATAGAGCTAGGCATGGCCAAGTACGAGTTCGTCCCGGTGGAGACCATCGAGAAGTACTCCGGCTTGGGCTTGGAGGAGGTGAAGCATTGGCTCGGTGAGCTCGACAGGAAGGATCTGGTCTGGAGACAGTCAGAGGGCTACGTGGGCTTCATCCTCAACTATAACAGCTACGACCTGCTCGCCCTGAATGCCCTCGTCAGGGGGGAGATTATCGACGCCCTGGGTATGCCCCTCGGCATGGGAAAGGAGGCGGACGTTCTTGAGGCGTTGACCCCCGCAGGCGTGGGTGTGGCAGTGAAGTTTCACAGGCTTGGCAGAGTCAGCTTCCGAGACACGAGGCGGAAGAGGGAATATTTAGCTGGAAGGCGCCACATATCCTGGCTTTATCAGTCGAGGTTGGCGGCCGAGAAGGAGTATACTGCACTAACGCTCGTGTTCAAGGCGGGGGTCTCAGTGCCCAAACCAATTTACCAAAATAGACACACGATAGTCATGGAACGGATAGATGGACACCAGCTTTCAGATATCCCGAGCTTAGACGACCCCAATGTCTTCTTTGACGAGATCATAGAAAATATTCACAAGGCATACAAGGCGGGCGTCATCCACGCCGACATGAGCGAGTTCAATATACTCGTCTCCAACGAAGGAGGCATATACCTTATCGACTGGCCTCAGTATATCGCCTCCACCCATCCGAACGCAGGTGAGATACTTGAGAGGGACGTCAGAAATATCCTTACGTATTTCAGCCGGAAATTCAGGGTGGAAAAGAGTCTGGATGAGGCGCTGATCCTGGTTAAGAGCTGAGGGTGATTTTCATGTCGAGAGCTTGGCAACCTTCTCCTTCCTTATAGACAAGGATTGGGTTGATGTCCATCTCTATTATCTCAGGATAGGTCCAGACCAGCTAGCTTACGCGCAGTATCATCTCCTCGCGCGCGCAAAAAATAATAATCAACCCAAATTTCTATGATTTATAAAAATTGTTATAAGGATAAAAATATTTTAATATACTTTGATGATTTTAAACTCAAGCAAAGGTGAAATCGACCAAAGAAAAGAAAATACAAAATTATATGAAAGCTTGAATGATATTATCTCTAAAGGGGATATCGATGCGATTGTTATTGCTAGCAGAACAGGTAAATTATCTTTAAAAATCGCTGAAAAATTTAAGGGCGTTAAGCTCGTAAGCGTTACAGAGTTTATTTATTCTGATGAGATAAAAAAGGAAATGAAAAAAGCTAATATTAACCCAATAGAAAAATCCGATCTACCAATACAGGATAAAACCACCGTTAGAGATACCTTACTAATGTTTGGATCCGGAGTAAAAACGGCTATCGAGGTAGCCACGATTGCAGCGGACAAAGGGCTAGTAAGTGGTAAAGTAATTTCAATATCCAGTGGGAAAAAAGGAGTAGATACTGCTCTACTTATTAAAACATCTAAATCAAACAATATGTTCGACCCGGATCCTGAAAAAAGATTGGCTGTGATAGATTTTCTAGTCTTTTAAAAAAAATAGCATTCAAATAATTTCATACATAACATTTTTTATCTTTGAGCTATAAGATATGAACATATGATTCTAGGATTCTGTGGAAGTCCAAGATCTGGTGCTACAGAATATGTAATAAAAGAGGCTCTGAGGATGATCGAAATGAAGGGCCATAAAACAGAATTTTATACAATTAAGGATAAAGAAATAAGATACTGTATCCATTGTGATTATTGCCTCCAAAAAAGAGGTTGCATTTTAAACGATGATATGGGTTTATTATACGAACTTTTGAAAGAGGCAGAAGGAATAATCATTGGATCTCCTGTTTATAATGGTGGAATTACTGCTCAAACGAAGACTGTATTAGATAGAACTAGAGCACTTGTGGCCGCTGATCCCAAAGTATTTGAAGGAAAAAAGGGAATCGCTGTTGCTATAGGCGGAGATAGAATAGGAGGGCAGGAACTGGCAATTCAGCAGATCATAACTTTCTATCTTTTGAATGGAATCATCCCTTTAAGTGGAGGTTTTTTTGGGGCCAATATTGGTGCAACTTTCTGGTCGAAAGATACGCTTGAACGGCGTAAAAGAGGACGAAGAAGGCTTCAGAACCTTAAGAAAGACAATTAAGAGGTTTATTGAATATTTACAAGTAAAAGATGCTTAGAAAAGGAGGATTATCGATGAAAGAAGATAAACCCAAAGTCGCATGGGGGATCACCGGCAGTGGAGATAAACTAAAAGAAACCATAGAAATTATGACGAAGCTGAAAGAAAAGTATGGGGAAAAGGTAGAGATCGAAGTTTTCCTCTCAAAAGCCGCGGAGCAGGTCGCAAAGTATTATAAGATTTATGACAGACTCTATACTGATTTTTCCAGTGTCTGGGTGGAAGAGAACGCAAACAAGCCCTTCCTGGTGGGGCGTATACAGCTCGGTGAATTTAGATTCTTCCTCGTGGTTCCTGCAACATCAAACACTGTCGCTAAAATAGCGCACGGAATCTCAGATACATTAGTCACGAATAGCGTTATACAGGCTTTGAAGACCTCCGTGCCGGTGTATATAATGCCCTGCGACTACTATGAAGGAGAAACAACAACCACTCTACCCAGCGGCAGGAGTCTGAAATTGAGGGTTAGAAAAGAAGACGCCGACAACGTGAGAGTGCTCGAGAGCATGGAAGGCCTCAAGCCTTTTGAGAGGCCTGAGGAGATCGTTGATATCTTCAAAGGAGAGCTGGGTCCAGTAAATTAGGGTCTCCATCCTTCCAATAAGAGCAGGTAGATCGATGCAGCTGTGATGTCGGCTGTTGTGCCAGGGTTGAGATGCCCGCCGGCTTCTTGAAGCTCCTTGTCTAAGGTAACGATGAGCTCGTATCCTTTCTTGGAAGCGTATCCTCCTTCATTCATTATGGTCTTGGCCTTTTTACTAACGCCTAAGGCTGTTTGGAGATCGTTTTTCCTTTGTATCAAAGAGTCTGGCTCCTCGGATAGGATATGAAGGAATGTGTCGACTATCACTGAATTGATGTCATTCGTTTTTTTTAGCGACTTTGATAAGAACGAGTATCCCTTTGTGAACGTTATCTCGTAGCCCGATACCCACTCTCGGCAGATCGTGTCCCATGAGGAGCATTTTTGGAAAATTTCGTACAAGGTGATCTTGTTTTTCTTTATCTGTTTAACGGAGGAACCGTTGTTGACGTCGAGTTCAGCGACCTGTCCGAGCACTCTATTTGTCATGCCTATACGTATTGCTTCGTATAGATTTACAGAGTCTCTAAGTGTTGTCGATTTTATTATAATCCGTATAATCTTCCTTAACTCATTAAAGTCCCAGGAATCCCCGCCTAAAATATATCCTGCAGCCGCAGATATCGGCGCGAAGAGGAGGTTAACGCCTAGGTTTACATTGCCACCGTTTTGCCATCTGAATGACTCTTTAATGGCTTCCAGGATTCTATTGCCTATTCCAAGTTCAAGCCAGTTCTTCGAGCCATTCCTTACTTCGTAGCCTGATCTAGCGAGGCTACGCATTGACGGGAACAGAGAAACGCTCCCTGCTAGGAAATGCTCGTACTTAGTCACAGGGAAATCATGTAACCTATGAACGTTACCGGGCTTGGGGTAAGCTGAAACCTCTAGGAGAGCTGCTAACTGAGCACAGCAACCTACAAGGTCTGCCACCTCGTTTTTCTTCAAATCGATAGTTATTCTTAGCCACATCCACTTATAAGGTTCGCATTTCGTATAGTTGGATCGTGCCTCTGTCTTCAGTATACGTTGAGGGAGATTACATTGAGACCGTCGAAGGTCTTCTATTCGCCGTTAAAGGCGTCCGCCATCCCACGGACAGAGTGATAGCATACCTAAGATACGTTCCCGATCCATCTGGAGAAAGGGAGCGTGGAGAAAAGCGGTATAAGCGCGTCTATGACATCGATGAAACGACCCATTTTCTGAGAGAACATTATTCTCATTACATTAGTGAAGTCGACTTCCTAGACCAATTCCTACAAACTGTCCCAGTCAAAAAAATATCTAGATTATATGAGCCCAGAGCAGCCATGCAATCAATATTCAAGGCCCCTAAAACCCGTTTAGAGCAAGTAATGAAGAGTTTTATTTCAGCAATCATTGCAGGAAGTAAGGTTTCGTTAAACAGTTTTGGCATCTCAGGTTCTCTGTTGATAGGTCTTGTTGATGAGGGCTCTGATATTGACTTAATTGTTTACGGTGAAAGAAATGGGCTAAGAACGTACAACACATTAAAAATTCTCAGGGAGAAAAAGGAGATCAAGCCCTATGATGCTGAGTCCGTTAAAAAAGTTGCAAAGTCTCGATGGGGCGACACAGGGATCGATCTGAGTAACTTCATGGACATTGAGATGAAAAAAATCCTTCATGGGATCTATAGCAACACAGAGTATTTCATAAGGTTGGTGAAAACTAGAAACGAAAGAAGAGAGGTCTCGAGGCCGATCCAGTTAGTAAGAGGCCGGGCCATCATCTCCGATGACCGGCTTTCGATTTTTACGCCCTGCAGGTACAGGGTGGATAAAGTAACTGTCATCGATCCGAAGATCGATTATGTGGTTTCGGAACTTATTAGCTACAGAGGTAAGTTCACTGAGCAGGCAAAGAGGGGAGATTTGGTTGAGTTTCGGGGAACATTAGAAGAGGTTGAACAGGCAAATCAAAAATATTTTAGAGTTGTTTTGGGGGGCACTGGGGATTATCTTGTTCCAGTTAAACTAATTGATCGATAGTTTATAGTTAATACAAAAATTATATTCCTACCAATTGATCACCAATGAGAACAAAAAAAATTGATGAAATTCTAACTAACATTGGTTTCAGTTCTGATTGCCTATCAGAGTCCATCCTAACAACATGGAAACCTGATGGATCGATTAACGCCGCGCCGATGGGGATCATCAGGGTAGATTCGAATCATCTAAAGGTAAAACCATACAAATCGAGCCAGACCTATCTGAATCTTATTAAAAGACCCCATGCCTGCGTTAATACGACTAACAATCCTGAGCTTTTCTTAGTTACCGCGTTTAAACAAGAGGATCTGCGAGCCTTTTCTCACCCCAAGTTTTTCTCCGATCTTTCAATTGAACAGGCTGATGCAGCGATATTCCTAGAGAAAATGGAGAGAAGAGACATCTCGAATGAACGTTCATCCTTCGTAGGCGAGGTTTCGTCTATCAAGATTTTAAAAAAGCTTCCAGCGGTGGTGAATAGGGGGAAGGCTCAAGCGGTAGAAGCGATAATCCACGCAACTAAAATTGAATATTTCCTAGAAAACAAGAAATTGCTTGAAGCCAAAACTCAAATTTATAAATTTAATAAATGTAGGGAAGTTATGGGGAGAGTATCGTCGGTAGGCTCCCCAGAAGCTAGAGTAGTCGAAGCGTTGGAAAAAATGATCGAACAGTGGAGGGCTAAGGTATAGAGGTAACAATCACTACTCCTGCTAGGCTGCATTTCGCTATCATTGACATGAGTGGCGACCTGGGGCGTATCCATGGAAGCGTAGGAGTTGCCATTCAAGAACCAAGAATAGTGCTTAAGGCATCACACGCCCCTGATCTTAAGGCTAAAGGAAAACGCTCAGAGCGAATACTTGAGTATGCGGATATCATCCTCAAGTACGCTGGGATCGACAAGGGCGTAGAATTCGAGCTGGTTTCAGATATTCCGGAGCACGAAGGCTTCGGGTCAGGCACTCAACTAGCCCTAGCCGTGGGATCTGCAATTTCACAATTATATGATCTCAACCTCGGCGTCGAGGATATAGCCCTAAAACTGGATAGATCCAAGAGATCTGGGATTGGCACACAGATTTTCAAGCACGGAGGCTTCGTGGTAGACGGTGGGCACAGAACAGATAAACCAAACTCGATCCCGCCTCTGGTATTCCATTCAGACATTCCAGAGAATTGGTCCTTCGTCATAGGTGTTCCAGAGATAAAGAATCCTTTCAGTGGGGAGATGGAGAAACGGGCCTTCAAAATGTTCGAGCCGCCTCCTAAAGAACTCATTGGAGAGGTAGCTAGGCTGGTCCTCATCAAGATGATACCCAGCATCATCGAAAACGACATAAGAGCCTTCGGCGAGGCTATGACCGAGATAGATTATAAGTTCGGGGAGTACTGGTTGAAAGTTCAGGGAGGGCGTTTCAGCCATCCACTTATAGAAGCAGGGGTTGAGTTCATCCTAAAATCAGGTGCATACGGGGCAGGACAGAGCTCTTGGGGGCCAGCTTTCTACGGCCTCGTTGATGGAGAAGAGGAAGCAAAGCGAGTCACCGAAGAATTAAGAAAATTCCTTAATATTGAGGGTAGACATGGAAGCGCCTTCTACACAAAAGCCGATAACAAGGGCGCTAAAATTAGGATAACCAGAAAATAGCAATCCCAATAGTACGGTGGTAACCTTTGAGGGTAATAGCTGTAACAGGAACGATGGCGGAAAGGACTGTAAAACGTTATGCATCCATGATAAAATTGGATATCGATGTACTAGTTTTACCTATCTCAGTGGCCGCATTCATAACACCTGAATATGCTGCTGAATGCCTCAAAAAGAAGGATCTCCATGACTATGACATGATTTTGATGCCGGGAACCATGTTAGGAGACGTCGCTTTGATAGAAAAAGCGACGGGCGTACCCACCTTTAAGGGACCGATACATGCGGCAGATCTAGCTATAAGCTTCATGGAGGGATTAAAGCTCTCCAAAGTGCTTCCTGCGTCAGAGTTAGCAAAAAACTTGATTCGGGAAAACGCCGAAGCTGAGATCAAGAAAATTAAGGAAAAATGGCATGAAATCTATGATGAGCACGGTGGCTTGATCATTGGCTCAATGAATAATCAAATTCCAATCGGCTCAAACTTTCCCATGCCAGTAGTCGCTGAGATCGTGAACGCTCCTCAGAGAGGGCTGAATGAATTAGGTAAGCTAGCCAAGTATTACGCTAGCGAAGGAGCCGAGATAATCGACATTGGAATGCTCGCGGGAACACCTATGTCAGCGAAGATAGAGGAAATAGTAGATACCCTGAGGAATTCAGTCAACCTCCCTCTGAGCATCGATACTCTTAACGAGGACGAGATTAAAGCGGCAGCAAATTCAGGAATTGATCTAGTCCTGAGCCTCGACGCTGGAAATATTGCTGAAGTATCCAACGAGGTGGCCGACATTCCAGTGGTTGTCCTTCCCTCAAACATGAGTAAGGGAGAATTGGCTAAGGACGCGGTGAAGAGGGTGGACTATCTGGAAAAAAATATTGAGCATGCGAAAGATCTAGGTTTGAAGAAGATTATTGCCGACCCGGTACTAGAGCCAGCTTTCCAACCCGGTTTGATGAACTCGCTTAGGGCTTACCAACTATTCCGGGAGAGGAATCCTGAGACACCGATGTTGTTCGGGCTAGGTAACGTAACAGAGCTAATCGATGTTGACTCCATCGGCGTTAACGGGTTGTTGACTGCATTAGCATACGAGGTAGGAGCCAACATGCTTTTCACACCAGAATTCAGCGTCAAAGCAAAGGGCAGTGTCCGGGAGCTAGCCACCGCTTCGAAGATGATGTTCCTAGCCAGAAACAAGACCACTGTACCAAAAGATCTGGGCATTGATCTGCTCGTCTTAAAAGAAAAGAGGTGGGTAGAAGAACCCTACGTCGATTATGAGGTACCAAAGGCCCGCATCATTAAATCGATAGGAGAAGTAAATTTCATACCCGATAAGACAGGTTGGATCAAGATACAGATTGATAGGGAAAACAAGATGATTGAAGCGCTCTTCTACCACAAAAACGAGGAGAAACCCTCTGCTATAGTGAAGGGGAAAGAGGTGACTGAGATCTACCAGACGATTATCAGGGAAAGGATGATAGAGAAGCTCGACCACGCGGCTTACCTTGGAAAAGAGCTGGAAAAGGCAGGGCTCGCATTAAAGCTCGGTAGGGCCTATGTGCAGGACGAGGACCTTTTCTGAGAATCGTCCTCTAGTCTAAGCACAACTATCGGGGCATGCTTCACGCTTTCTAGCATCTCGAAGGTGACCCCATTGAGAGACGTATCGAACCTCTTTGACATACCCCAAACCGTTCTCCCCGCACCTGGGCCACTGGCCTTGTGAGAAGTTTTAGCAAACCATAGAGCCCTGTCGGGATTAATTGACTCACCTACTAATGCGACAGGTGTGGGACGGGATTTGAGATTCAAGACTCGGCAGATAATAAATGTGAGAAACCCGCCTATGTGGATGAGTCCAGGGACATCGACTCGACGAGGAGAAAGATGTAGGTTTCTCCATGAATAGGTCGCATCCCCGTCGACGATCATCACGTTTATTTTGAACGTAGCTTTTTCCTGTAAGGCATTTTTTATTTTTTCAGCGATTTCAGTAGGATTCTGCAGTGGTAGGCTCACAAGTGTGTAAGGTAGGTTACTGGCGTCTATTCCTCCTTCCGAGTAGTGCCTTAAGGATTGGAGGAAACCCACAGTTCTTAAGGATAGTTGCTTGTGTCTTGCCCCAAAATCCTGGGGGTAGGTACGGATGTTCTCCAATGTTCGAGGTTTGAGCCTTGTTAGTATACCTAATGGACCACCCCAAACTTTCCTCATCCAGAAGTTGGCCAAAAACCTAGCCATTGAACCTGGTTTTATCAATGCTTCATCAATTACATTGTTCATGGCCGTAGCGAGGGCCTTCTCCGAGATTGCGATGAGATCACCGTCTGCAAGGTGTCCATCAAGCGTCGTCGTTATCTCTTTTATTACGTTTGTCCCTGGTCTCCAGTACTTTGTTTCGATTCTCTTGACCTTGAGCTTCAACGGACAACCTTGCCGAGGGGTAGCCTCCTTCCTAACTCGATAAATGAACGTTTAAAATGTTGGAGAGTTAGAATGAATATTGTTTTATTAAGTAAGCTTTTAAGTCCTTTATGGCTTCGACCACTTGTGATTTTTCATCATAATCTAGGAGAGGTATGCCTTTCATGTCAGCCTCTGCTACAGTAGCGTCGAAAGGTATGTAAGCAGCGACGGGCAGGTTGAGCAGCCCCATTTTCTCCTTGATGAATTCCTTCTCTTCGGAGTTGCTGATCTTGTTTCCAACTGCTATTATGTTAGGGATATCGATCTCTTTCGCTAGTTTGATTACTCGACTCGCTGTGTCGATGGATTTCATTCGTGGCTCAATTACCACAATCATCACGTCTACTCTTCTAGCGGTACCGCGACCGAGGTGCTCGAGACCTGCTTCCATGTCCATGATTACAACCTCGCCTCTCTGGATGAGTAGGTGCTGAATGAGGACTCTGAGCAGGGCGTTCGCTCCACACATGCACCCCGTGTTACCTGCTTTAACGGTGCCCATCACGAGGAGGTTTACTCCATCAGGGCCGACAACACCGAACCTCTCTACGATGTCATTTACATTCGGAGTCATATTGAATATACCTCCGAATGACTCGTCCGACGCTAATCCGGTCTTTTCTTCTACCAGAGGATTGTTTTCAGAAATAGGCACAATCTTCTCGGCCATATCTCTAGGTATTCCGAGGGCAGTAGCCAAGTTGATGTTTGGATCCGCATCAACAGCGAGTACTGTTAAACCCTCTCTAGCCAATAGACGTGCTAGTGTACTCGAGATGAGTGTCTTTCCAACGCCACCTTTTCCTGCAACAGCGATCTTCAAATCTCTCCCTCCGAAACTTTAACTAAAACTATCTAGGCGTATAACCTGCTTCTTCGAGGATTCTCTTGATAGAAATGTACGACGGAGATGTAGAAGGCAACTCTAAAAGAGATTGGCCTCTAATATTGAAATTTCGTACATCTTTATCGAATTCGATTCTCCCGAGGTATCTGAAAGGTTGTTTTCGGGTATTGTTTTGGAATTCCTGGGAGAACGTGTTTCCCCCCACGAGGTAGTAGTTCTCGAAGACTATACCAACCTCCCTCATCACCTTATACGTTCTTGTGGCATTGTCTATACTTTTCTTCGAGGCGTCTAGGATGTTGAAGACGTCCTTCACCTTCTTGGTTATCTTCCTGTTCAGGTGCTCAACCCCCGCGGGGGAATCTACGAGGACATATTCATAGTTCTTTGACCACCGCGCCATGATCTGCCCCAGGGAGTGGTCCGGGAGGCAGTAACACCCCTCTATCCATTTAGTCCCCACGCCGATGAAATCGAAGAAACTATCCCCTTCGTATAGAGTCTCTTGAAAGAGGAAGGGTTCAATCTTCTCCGTTGGACTCATTCCTACCCGTGTGGTCATTTTCCTCTCTTTCAGGATCTCAGCAAGGACATCGGCGATCGATTTCTTATTCTCCGCTTTCAAGTCGATTCCCATCATTTCCGCAAGGCACTCATCTGGATCTGAGTCGACAAGTAGTAACGGTGTTAACCCAATTTCCCCAAAATATCTGGCCATAAGCGCTGTGAAAGTGCTCTTTCCCGTTCCACCCCTCCCTGTGACGACGATCGTGTTGTTGCTGCGATTTGACATTGTGATGGTTAACCTCTAGAACGATAAGAGATAAAGTTTGATTACCCTACCTTACTTGTGGTTATTTTTGATAGGTTGGGAAGTACTCTTTAGCACCAGGGATATAGAGGGCTTTTGAGTACTCATCCATGAACTCTATGTCAACCAAAAGGTCAATGTACACGGTTTTAGCCGCGACGTTTTTTGCTTCCCTACGTTTTTCCATGGAGATCAAAGTGAGGTAGGCGCCCGCTAAAGAGCCGTTACCGAGGGGGTGGAACTGGGCATTCAGAAACTCTGGAAAGATGCCGAGCTTGATGGAATTTTTCAGGTCGGAATAGGCTCCGAAGGCCCCTGCGAGGTAGACGTGTTTAACGTCATTGAGGCTGATCTTAAGCTTCTTCATTAGTACTGTTATTGCGCCGCAGGCCGCTGCTTTTGAATCGATAACGTAGTTAAGGTCGATTTGCGTCAGTACGATGTCTTTTTCGATGTCCGTCTCCTCGGATAGTACAACTAGGTACTCTAGGCCCCATTTCCCCTCTCTGATGAGCGGAGACTTACCTGGGACAAACTTCCCAGCGAAGTCCATTAATCCGACGCTGTAGAGTTCAGCCACAAGGTCGATTAGTCCTGATCCACAGATGCCCTTGGGTCGTCCTCCTCCGATGATGGATACTTGTGCCTTGTATGTCTTCGGATTGATATTGACATGTTCGATACCTCCCTTGGCTGCTCTCATACCGTGTCTCACACCCTCGCCCTCGAAGGCTGGACCAGAGGCACATGAGCTTGAGAAAAGCCAGCTTCTGTTCCCGAAAATTATCTCCCCGTTAGTGCCAAGGTCTACTATTAGGTTTAACTCGTCCGATTTGTGGATGTTTGACGTGATCACGTCACCAATAGCGTCACCGCCTAGGAAGCGGCTCACGTTCGGTAGGCAGTAGACGTAGGCTTCAGGATGTGTGTTCAAACCTAGACTCCTTGATTTGAGGATGATGGGATCCCTAGAAACCTCCACATTTGCTTCCTCGAGATAACTCGAATCTATGCCCGCGAATAAGTGGTTCATCACCGTGTTTCCACCGATAGTGACGTCTGTAATAAGTTTGCTCTGTACGCGGGCGGCCCGGATGAGATGATCTATGACGTCGTTTATTGTCTCGATTACTATTTTATGTAGTTTTAGGAGCCCTTCGTTTTTCCTGGCGAACGCGATCCTCGTGACGAGCTCCTCGCCGAATGTGATCTGTCTGTTTATCTCTGATGCCCTGCTTACGATGTTTCCGGTGTTCAAATCCACGAGGAGACCCACGATGGTTGTAGTTCCTATGTCGATTGCCAGCCCGTAATTCTCATTTAATGTGTTACCGGTTTCAATGTCGATAATCTCTGGAAAGTTACCTGTTCGGGAAACGATGGCGGTTTTTACGGTTTCCGCCGAACTGGCTTGGAATTTGTTGAGAATTTCTTCGCTGGTTCTCGGCTGGATCCCTTTATAGTTTCTCAGCCTTATTCCTTTGAAAGGTATCAGGAGTCTCCTGCTCCCATTATTGGGTTCCTCCGTGAGGAATTTCTGAGACGAAGGATCGAGTTCCTGTTCGGGTATGTCCGCGGTGAGTAGGATTTTCGGGCTTTCTATCCTGCTCTCTGTAGGGATAGTGAAGACGCAGTCACTCTGCAAAGTAACCATACAGGCCAGATGGTATCCTTCTTTGAGTTCCATAGGGTGGAGGAATTTATCCGGTAAAAGCGACTTCTTCTCTATTTTCCCTTCCTCTAGGATCACTCTGCATTTTCCGCACTCTCCTTTTCCACCGCAGAGAGCCTCAATTCTAATTTCTTCTCTTCTCATAACGTCGAGAAGATTATCCCCTTTCTCCGCCACTACCACTTTCTCTATTGGGTTGAAGAGAATTTTCAAGGGCAAATAGGCATCATCACTTTAGTATTAACATTGTAAGAGAAAAACTTGTAATGGATCTCGCAGTCTGGTTTTCTTTTTTAGAATCTGTTTTCTAGTTAAAACTCAACTCTTGTGGTGAGAGTTTTTTTAGACCAGTCTTTTGGTGGTCTGAAGGTAGTGTATAGTTCGAGGCGATTCTGTTCCTTCAATTTCTTCCATATATTGACCCATGCACAATCGTTTTCGTATTTGCCAACTTCGCATTTTCCTTTTACCTGACCTCCACATGGACCATTAAGCAAAGATTTTGCGCAGCGTGTTATTGGACACACTCCTCCGGTTTCATCGAGTATGCATTCACCGCAAGCTTGACAGGTTTCTTGGAACTTACCTAGTCTTTCAGTTTCTCCGATGAAGAGAGTGTCAAGAGCTGGGAGGACGATCTTGTTTGTGTAATCTCCTACGGTTTGGACCCCGGAACCACATGACATGACCAGTATCGCATCGGCTTCCTTGATTTTGTTTTTATGTTCTTTCAAGTCTCTTCTGTTTAGGCGAAGATCGCATGGTTCTTCAATCATAGCTGCGCCGATTATTTTTTCTCCATATTTCTGCTTAATTGCATTTACCTGTTCTTCGCCACCCGTTTGGCAACTTGTGGCACATGAGCCACAACCAACTACAAAAATCTTTTTGAATGGCTGCATCATTCCCTCAATTTTTTGAGGATCCTTCTGCTTTGTTACTATCATTTTTTTATCACTTCATCTCCTTTAGTAACGGTTCCATTATACGCTCGTACATAACAGCCATAACATGCATCCCCGCCGCTTTCGTAGTCTTTTTTATCTCCTTTATGAATGGGGCGAAGAACTCCATGTTCACATCGTCATATAACCTGTATTTTCTCTCCTTGTCCGGCTCGTCTTTTGCTTTCTTCATTTTTTCCAATAGTTCTGGGGGGATATGTACCCCAGGAATGTTCTTATCAAAGAAATCGGCTATTCCATAAGATTTTAATGGAAATATCCCTACGAGAACAGGACAATTATACTTCTCCACTTCTTTAAGGAATGTTTTTGTTAAATCAATATCGAACATCGTCTGCGTCTGGATGAAGTCTGCGTTCAACTTTGTTTTTCGACCGATCTTGAGGACCTCAGGCTCCAAGGGATCTGCATTTGGATTTGCAGCAATCCCGACGTTGAGCTCAACCTTTCCATGGATCTCATTTCCAGCTAAGTCGACGCCCTCATCGACCATTTTATGGAGCAGATAAACAAACTGAGCCGAATCCAGATCATATACACTTAGAGCATTTCGGTTATCGCCGAGGACGGTGTGATCCCCAGAAATTGCTAGAACATTCCTGATCCCAAGATGTGAAGCAGCTAAAACATCTGATACAAGACCCAGTCTGTTTCGATCTCTAACCGTCATCTGATAGACGGTCTCTAAGCCAACCTCTTTTTGTACAAGGTAGGATGGAACCAGTGAGTTCATGTAAGCGTAAGCTAAGGGATTATCTGTTACATTTGCTGCAATTACATACGGTGCCATGGCCCTTGCGCTTGTCATTATCTCTTCTAGACTAGTGACCTTTTCAGGTTCTAGTTCGCCTGTAAGAACGAACTTTCCTGAATCGAAGCTCCTTCACAAGCTTGCTGTAAGCAGGACGTGGGACATTCATAATTAATCCTTGACTATTACATATAAAAAAGCGCGCCAGTGTGTTGCTCAATTCTTATGAGCGTAAGTGTTGAATGGTCCTTAGAAACGCGTGCGCTTGTGGGGGGAAAATGTTTTATCTGGACTAGACGAGGAGAAATAGTAGGTAGGTAGGTAGTTTGCGTTTAGAATGTTCCCATTGTCATTACATATGGGATTATGAAGGGAAGAACAGGTTCTATGCCACGTGCCCTCAATGCAGGTATAAGGTTAAGAAACCTCAAGAAACTACAGAAACTCAAAAAGTGTTTACTCAACCACGACCTGATGTGAGCCGAGCCAAGCTCAAGGGAGTAGCGGGTATAGTTGGCAAGGTTCTCCAGAAATATGAGTACGATAAAGAGTCTCTGATCCAGGTTCTCCTGAATATCCAGCAGAACTTTGGTTGGCTTCCTCAAGAGATGATCTCGGAAGTTAGTAGACAACTTGAGATTCCGTACAGCCAAGTCTACCGAATCGCTACGTTCTACAAGGCATTCTCTTTGGCCCCAAGAGGTAAACACTTTATCAGGGTCTGCAAAGGAACCTCTTGTAATGTGAGGGGAGCCCAGGTTATACTCGACGGTCTTGAAAGAAAGCTAGGGATAGGGAGAGATGAAATGACCATCGATGGTAAGTTTAGCCTTGAAACAGTAAATTGTGTTGGATGCTGTGCCTTAGGTCCGATGATGACAATAGACGGTGAATACTATGGGAAACTGAAGCTTCAGAACCTGAATACTATTTTGGCGAAATATGATTGAGGGAAAAAATATGAATAATAAAAAGATTGAGTCTCCAAAGGATCTCGTCAAATTCAAGAAAGAACTCATATCCAGAACATCGCCAAACCAACTAACGATCTCGGTCTGCGTCAGCACTGGGTGTATCGCACTTGGATCTAAAAAAATATTAGAAGCCTTGAAAGGAGAACTGACGGAACAAGGCTTGGCTGAGAAGATCAGTATCAAGGAGACCGGTTGTCTCGGCTTTTGTGAGAAGGGGCCAAGAGTCACAGTTTATCCGGATGGAATAAGCTACTTCCAGGTCAAGCCGGAGGATATGCATGAGATAATATCAAAATCATTTAAGGAAAAGGAGATTGTTGAGAGGCTGCTATATAAGGATCCGGCAACGGGAAAGTCGGCCCAGAAACTAGGAGATATACCATTCTATAAACTTCAGCGAAGACTGTTGATGAGCGACAACGAGAAAATTAACCCGAAGAAGATCGAAGACTATATCTCAATAGGAGGATATTCGTCTCTCAGCAAAGTACTGTACCATATGACACCTGAACAGGTGATTGAAGAGGTAAAGAAATCTAACCTCAGGGGTCGTGGTGGAGGAGGATTCCCAACTGGGCGAAAGTGGGAAACCACCCGAAACGCCTACGGGGAGCCCAAGTACGTTGTGGTTAACTGTGACGAGGGGGACCCGGGCGCATTCATGGATAGGTCGCTAATGGAGGGAAACCCTCACAAAATACTTGAAGGTCTCATGATAGGGGCATACGCCATCGGGGCAACTAAGGGGTACATATACGTCAGAGAGGAGTACCCCATAGCCCTTGAAAATATAAGGACAGCCATCACTCAGGCAAGAGAGTATGGATTAATCGGCGATAACATACTGGGATCCGGATTCAGCTTCAATTTGAAGGTTCAAGCAGGTGCAGGAGCCTTCGTTTCCGGGGAATCCAGCGCACTAATCGAAGCTGTCGAGGGACGGGTAGGTGAGCCAAGACCTAAATATGTTCATATATCGGAGAAGGGCATCAAGGGAAAGCCTACCTGCCTCAACAACGTGAAGACGTGGGCCAATATTCCTCTGATTATTCTGAACGGAGCCGATTGGTTTAGGAGCATAGGGACTGAGGGCAGTAGCGGCACGAACATTTTCTCTCTTGTGGGGAATGTGAATAACACCGGTTTAGTGGAGGTACCTATGGGTGTAACCCTCAGAGACCTAGTCTACACTATAGGTGGAGGAGTTCGCGGAGGTAAACAGTTTAAGGCGGTGCAGACTGGTGGGCCTTCTGGTGGATTCATACCAGAACAATACCTCGATCTCCCCGTGGACTACGACACCCTCTCTGAGATGGGCTCGATGATGGGCTCAGGAGGGATGGTCGTAATGGACGAAGATACCTGTATGGTTGATGCTGCAAGGTACTTCGTGGATTTCCTTCTAGAAGAATCATGTGGCAAATGTATTCCATGTCGTGAAGGGCTAAGGGTACTCTCATCAATACTGAACAACATCTGTGATGGAAAGGGGCGTGTTGAGGACCTTGAAACCATCAAGGATGTAACCGAGGTGATGAAGGTGGCTAGCATGTGCGCTCTTGGTAAGACCGCTGTTAACCCGGTTCAAGCATCTATGAAGTACTTCGAAGAAGAATGGAAGGAGCACATCGAGGACAAGATCTGTCGAGCAAAGCGCTGTAAAGCCTTGATCAACTACAAGATCGATCCAAAGAAATGTAAGTCGTGCCTCCAATGCGTTAAGAACTGCCCGACAAACGCCATAACAGCCAAGAAAAATCAGCCAGCACAAATCAACTTGGAAAAATGCATTAAATGTGGCACATGCTTAGATGTCTGCAAATTTGATGCAGTCACAAAGGTTCCAGGGACACCGCCGGGACAAATCCACGTCGCAGCTGAGGAACGGTGATGACTTGAAGATACTTGATCTGGTGATAGATGGGAAGAACGCGAAGGCGAGGGAAGGAACGACTATTCTCGACGCCGCTGAGCAGGTTAGTATCCACATTCCGAGACTGTGCTACCATGAAGGAGACGGAGCACCTCGGTGGCTGTCGAATATGCTCGGTTGAAGTAGAGAGAAATGGAAGAAAGAATATCGTCACAGCCTGCAGCTACCCCGTTGAGGACGGGCTGAAGGTCACAACAAGGTCACAAAGAATCGACAAGATCAGGAAAACTATCCTCGAACTCGCCGCAGTCGGGTCCGGTCCCAACGTCGCTGGAGACTTCAACAGCCTAGCGTGGGAGTACAAAGCAGATCTGACGAGATTCAACTCGATAGTTCACACAGACCAATCGAATTGCATCCTCTGTGGACTATGCGTAAGCAGGTGTAAAGAAGCTACATTCGACGGGGTTATCGGGTTCGTTGGGAGAGGTGTGAATAAGAAGATCGCTATTTTCCCAGAGAAATCACAGACATGCATGGTCTGCAATTATTGCTACCCTGTATGTCCCACCGGTAGGATCTCTCCGGGGACAGTAAACCCCCCATTCCCAACTGTGAATGAGGTACTCTCAGGCAGAAAATAAGGTAAAACTGGATCCATTTTCCTTTTTCTTAACCCCCTAAAATGTGATAGAGGGGAGGTTCTCGGAGGAATACCCTCCTCATGCGTGTGACAAGCTTCATAGTTACCTCGTTGGCGTTTGGTTTTCAGCCGAGTTCCGTGTCGCTATGGTAATGGTAACTTATGATTGGCGCGCGATCTTAACATTCGCACTGTTAGAGAAGGTACTTCTCGAAGGGGTTCATGTGGTTAGTTTAAGATCAGAGATCTATAAGCTTAATTGAGAGGAAGTTTAGAAGCTAGTATTCGGAAATCTCTAAATACAATATACACGAAGTACTATGATTATTATCCTGACAGGTTGTGACTGATTGCCAAAGCGAGAACTGAAATTAAAAATTGATGAATTAGCCTTGCCCGTGGGGCAATTCAAGGGTTTGGAGATTGAGGTAGGGCGGATCATATCTGATGACTGGGAGGAGCCTATGGGTCCAACTCCCTTCCCGTCTGTAAGCACATTTCGCAATTGGGACCGGACTCTGTTAAATCGATATAAACCGTTCTACATGCCGGACTGTGACCTCTGCTGTCTCTGTACATTCGGTAAATGCGACTTGACAGGCGATAAGCGAGGCGCATGCGGCATCAACATGGCCGGTCAGCAGTCCAGAATCGTGCTTATAGCCTGCTGTATGGGGGCATCCACCCACGAAGCTCATGCTAGGCATATGCTAGATCATCTAATCGAGGAATTTGGGAAAGATGCGCCATTGGATGTAGCCATCAACACCAATGTTGAGGCACCCAATATTCGCCTCGTCTGCGGCATTCGGCCCAAGACGCTTAGGGATTTAGAAGATGCTTTAGACTACGTTGAGACTCAGCTTGTTCAGCTTTTCGCCGCCACACACACGGGACAGGAAGGTGATAACATCGACTTCGAGTCAAAGGCATTCCATGCGGGTATGCTCGACCACGTAGCCATGGAGGTCGCCGATATTGCACAGATAGCAACCCTTGGTATGCCGAAGGGCGTCGCAGATACACCTACAACCGATCTGGGCATTGGATCTTTAGACTCCAAAAAGGCCGTCATCCTATGCATAGGTCATAACGTGCTACCTAGCATCGACATCATCGACTACCTCATGGAAAACGACCTCTTTGACGAGGTTGAGGTCGGGGGAATCTGCTGCACAGCCCATGACAACAGTAGGTATAACAAGCGGGCGAAGATAATCGGTCCCATATCCTGGCAACTGAGATTCATACGTTCAGGGATCCCCGATCTGGTAGTCGTCGACGAACAGTGTATAAGAACTGATATTATCGAAGAGGCGAAAAAAATCGGCGCACCCGTCATTGCATCCAGCGAGAAGAGCATGTTGGGCCTCCCGAACAGAACCAACGATGAACCCAACAATGTTGTAGATGACCTTGTAGCAGGTAAGGTTCCAGGCGTTCTCATAATAAACCCAAGGAAGGTGGGAGAAGTCGCAGTTAAGACCGTGATGAAAGTCCATGGTAATAGGAAGAGCATCACGCCCCTGACTATTGAGGCAATCTCAGAGCAGGCCAGGAAATGTAAGAACTGCATGGAATGCGTCCGAGCCTGCCCAAACAATCTCCCTATCAATGACGCCGTAAGGGCTGCAGCGAATGGAGATATCGAGCCGCTGGGCGCAATCTACCCGCTGTGTGTAGGATGTGGACGCTGCGAGAGCGCTTGTCCAGTTGGATTTTCCCTTATCTCCTTCTTCAATAAGGGTGCTGAAAAGAAAATACAAAACGAGAAGTATCCAATTAGAGTGGGACGCGGCGCAATCACCGACGTCGAGATCAGAGAAGTCGGCAGTCCTATTGTCTTCGGAGAGATCCCTGGCCTCATAGCCATGGTAGGGTGTGCAAACTACCCCGCAGGCGGAAACGACGTTGCTAAGATTAGTGAGGAGTTCCTAAATCGTCGATTCATCGTCGTTACCTCGGGATGCTCAGCTATGAACATCGCAATGACCAGAGACGAGGATGGGTTGAATCTCTACCAGAAGTTCCCAGGAGACTTCGACGCTGGTGGCCTTGTAAACGTCGGGAGTTGCGTTGCTAACTCCCACATCACCGGTGCGGCGATAAAGATCGCAAACATATTCGCGAAGCGCCCCCTGCGAGGCAACTATGAGGAAATCGCCGATTACATTCACAACAGGGTTGGCGCTGTCGGCGTAGCCTGGGGTGCTATGTCCCAGAAAGCTGCGTCCATAGCTGCTGGCTGCTGGAGGCTCGGAATCCCCGTTGTTGTCGGCCCCCAAGGTGCCAAGTATAGGCGCATGCTCCTAGGCCGAAAGGAGAACGTTGAGGACTGGAAGGTGTTCAACGCACGCGATGGAAAGGAGGTCTACGTTGGACCCGTCCCAGAGCACCTGTTCTACACCGCTGAAACCATGGAAGAGGCCATTGTCATGATTGCGAAACTAACTATGCGCCCTAACGACACAAACAAAGGCAGGGCAGTCAAGCTAAGCCACTATATCGACCTCCATCAAAAGTACTATAACACGATGCCGGACGACCTCAATTTCTTCGTGCGTAGACTCCAGGACATACCCTTTACTATGAGGGATGAAGTGACTAAGGCGCTTCAGGAAAAGGGTTGGGTGGAGGATGAGATTGCGTCACCTGACCCTACACTGCTCGACAGAATGGTGAGGAGGCGAGATTGATGCCTGGTAGGCCAATAACCGGTCAGCTTGCTGAGATTGCTGGACCTCATAAAGCCCAGATATTCCCGAGCGCTGAGGTCGTTATATCTCTGATTAAGAAGGCATCTCGCCCGTTATTTGTAATCGGGTCTGAATCGATTAATGTGGCGACCATCGATGGCAAATTTGTGGACACATCGATTAGGCTTTTAAAGAACCCAAAAATGACGTTGGTAGCCACAGGACACTTGGTCGCTGAGTTCAAGAAGCGAAAGGAAAATAGGGTATTCAGCATGCAGCTGATGAACCTCAGTGACCGATTGAGGGATCCTAATTGGGGTGGATTCGATGGAAAGGGGCCTTATGACCTCGTCATCTTAACCGGTTTCCCATATTACCTGGAATGGTTGGTTTTATCGGGACTGAAGAGCTTCGCCATTGAACTCAGGACGATCTCTTTAGATAGGACGTACCAGCCGAACGCGACCTGGTCCATAGGATATATGGTAGAAAAAGAGTGGAAGGAAGTAATAGAAAAAATCGTGAAAAACTTGGAGGAGAGTGGCTGAGATGTCGATGTTTGATGATATCCCAGTTGGGGTAGGGATCATCTATGAGGGTGAACGCATCAGGGGAAAGGACATGCAGGTCGAGCTTGGTGGTCCCCGTGAGGCGTATAAATATGAACTCGTCCAGGCTAGGAAGATGGATGAGATAGAAGATGGAGTCGTCAAGATAATTGGGAAGGACATACCGGAGCTCGGCGTCGGGCAGAACCACCCTCTCGGCATCCTGATCGAGGTCGCCGGTAAGGAAATAGAAAAGGACCTCGAGGGCGTTATCGAGAGGCGCATGCATGAGTACGTCAACTTCATCGAAGGCTTCATGCACCTGAACCAACGCTACGATATCCAGCTCCGACTGAGCAAGAAATCGTATGAAAAAGGGTTCAACAGCTTTAAAGTGCTTGGAACCGTTTTAATGCGTCTCTATAAGAGCGAGATGCCCTTTATTGAAAAGATACAAATCTGTTTTATCACCGATCCCGAGAAGGTGAAAGAAGGTTATGAGGACGCGATGAAGATATACAATTTGAGGGACGCAAGAGCGAGAGGCATGAACGACGATGACGTGGATGTTTTCTATGGCTGTAGCCTGTGCCAGTCCTTCGCTCCGACTCACCTCTGTGTTATTACGCCTCAACGATACGCTAACTGTGGTGCCATAAGCTGGTTCGACGGTAGAGCGACCGCTAAAATAGATCCGAAAGGTCCCGTCTTCGAGATTATCAAGGGGAGGAAAATTGATGATGTCAAAGGAGAGTATGAGGGCGTCAATAAAGTCATAAAAAATAAGAGCCTAGGCGAGATTGAGCGGGTTTATCTCTACACTGCCTTCGGTTATCCCCACACAAGCTGCGGCTGCTTCGAGGGTGTCGCCTTCTACATCCCTGAGGTGGACGGATTCGGAGTGGTCCATAGAAACTACAAGGGCGATACGGTTAATGGCCTAAATTTCGTCACCATCTCTGACCTCACAGCTGGTGGCCGGCAAGTAGATGGGTTCCATGGTTTATCTCTCGAGTACATGAGGAGCCCACGCTTCCTCCAGGCAGATGGGGGTTGGAATAGGATCGTCTGGATGCCCGCCGAGATCAGGGAACGCATAAAAGACTACATGCCACCCGAAATCATCCCGAAGATAGCTACAGAGAACGATGTGAAGAGCCTAGATGAACTAAAGGCCTTCTTGAAGACTAAGGAACATCCGATAGTTAAAACCTGGGTCGAGACATCGACTGCAGTTACGCCAGAAAATACTGGAGAGATTACGGTTCCTACACTTGAGTTACCCGGCGATTTCGCCCCTATCCAGGGTCTACCTGCCGGCATGAGCTTCAAGATCATCCTGAAGAACGCCAAGATCAAGGCCGAGAAGCTGATCATAAAAGCAGAGAAAAGGTGACGGTATTGGCTAATAGAAAGGAGAAAAAGGAAATCCTACCGATAAGCATCGATATCCTTGAGGCTCTCGCAAAATTCCAGGAAATTGAACTCGACGATGTCGAGCTTTCCTTCGACGAGCTCGAGGTTAGCCTCGCACCAGGCATGATGAGGGGGCCTCTGAGGCCTGTAACGCCTGTTATTTCGGGAAAAATGAAACCAACTTCTCTACTGGATGCAAAGGTCACAATACCCACCCAGGAGTATTCGGGAAAGATAGTTGAAGTCAAACTTGGAGCCACAAGAACGGAAGGTGGCTCACGAAGCACATCTATAATTATTGGAGGAGAGACAGCCCCCGCCTACTACAACTTTCAAAATCCCCTTCCACACAAGCCGATTATAGCCTTTGATGTCTTCGACTGGCCGAATGTTTCCCTCGCTAAGGCTGTAAAAGAGCACTACAGAGACGTCGTCCATGACCCCGCGGAATGGGCAAAACTCTGCGTAAACAAGTTCAATGCCGAAATGATTAACCTCCACTTCCTGACGATTGATCCACTCATTGAAAACTCATCTCCAAAACAAGCTGTAAAGGTTGCGGAGAATGTTTTACAAGCTGTGAATGTCCCTATCGCCATAGGAGGATGCGGTGACCCGAAGAAAGACTTGGAAGTTTTTACGGCGTTAGCTGAGGCAACGAAGGGTGAAAGGATCCTCTTCAACTCCATAACACTCGACATGGACATAGAGAAGTCAGCTAAGTTTGTCAAGGACAATGACCACACCACCATCGCCTTCACGAGTATGGACATGAACAAGGCGAGGGAACTCAACAGGAGGCTCTACGATTACCTGCCGAAAGAGAGTATCGTGATGGACACGACGACGGCAGCTCTCGGTTACGGACTTGATTACGCCTTTTCAGTCATGGAGCGATGCCGTATTGCAGCGCTTCGGGGAGACATAGAGCTAAACCACCCAATGTCCTCTGGGTCAACAAACGCATGGGCGGCTAGGGAAGCCTGGATGAAGATGGATGACCAGTGGACGCCAAGGGAGCTCAGGGGCCCACTCTGGGAGACCATCACAGCGCAGACTCTCCTCCTCACAGGAGTGGATTACTTCATGATGATGCACCCCGCAGCAGCCAACGCCCTGAGGATCCTGATTGACAACCTCATGAGCGGAAAGAACGCCAAGGAGACCGTGGAGTGGGTCTCCCTGAAGGTGTAGGTGGTAGAGATGCCCGCTAAAGAACTAAGCCCGATTGAAATCTACAAGTATCTTCCTAGAACTAACTGCAAGGAGTGCGGTGAGACCAATTGCATGGCTTTCGCCGCCAAACTCGTGAACAAGGAAGCAGCACTAACAGAGTGCAAACCGATCCTTGATCCAAAGCAAACAGAAATTTTTAACAGGCTATGGGCTCTACTCAAACCTCCCGTAAGAGCAGTCGATGTCGGCGTTGGTGAATTCCAGAAAAGACTGGGTGGAGAATATGTTCTCTATCGCCATGAGTTCACGTATTTTAACTCTACAGCCATCGCTATCGACGTCTCAGATGAGATGTCCGATGAGGAATTAGAGGTTCGAGTCAAATGGCTCAACAACTTCCTCTACGAGTACATCGGGATGAAGTTAACACTCGATATGATCGCGGTGAGGTGCACATCAAACGATGCCGGCAAATTTGAGTCTGCAATTAAGAAAGTGAATGACCTCACTTCTAAGCCTCTCGTTCTCTGCACCTTGGACCCGGCGGTTATGGAGCAGGCGTTAGCTTTGGTCGGGAATAAAGAGGCCTCTGATATATGCGGCGACGAGGACCAACTGGAAGGAGATGGCGGACCTCGCCCTGATGTACAAGTGCCCGATAGTCGCTTCAAGCCCTCAGGACATCGACGGATTAAAGTCGTTGGCGAAAACACTTTGGGAGTATGGCGTCGAGGACATCGTCTTGGACCCCGGAACCCTGTGGGACGACGGCGTATCGACGACCCTTAACAACTTCACTATCCTGCGGTGGGACGCAATCAACGAGGAGGAGGAGTACCTCGGCTTCCCGCTCCTCGGTGTCCCCATGGTGATCTGGGCAAATACATCCGAAGATCAGATTGTCAACGAGTGGAACGAGGCCATGCTTGCATCGGCGCTCATAACCAGGTACTCGGACGTGCTGATCCTCCACAGCGTCACCGGTTGGTCGCACCTACCCATTGTAATACTGAGGCAGAACCTATATACCGACCCCAGAAAACCAGTGTCAGTGGAAGCGGGGATTAGGACTTTCGGCGAGGTCAATGACATGTCACCAATCCTCTTAACCTCGAACTTCGCCCTGACCTACTACACGGTGGCATCAGACATCGAAAAAGCGAAACTCAACTGCTATATGCTGGTCGTCGACAGCGAGGGCTTGTCTGTAGAGAGCGCCGTTGCTGGAAGAAAAATGACGGCGGAAACGATTGCGGAAGCCATTAAAACCTATAAGATTGGTGACCTCGTTAAACACAGGCACATCGTGATACCCGGTAGATCTGCCCGGCTGAGCGGTGAGATCCAGGAGGTCTCCGGTTGGACAGTATCCGTTGGACCTCGCGACTCCTCCGGGATCCCAAAGTTCCTAGAGGAGAAATGGAAGCCTACAGTCGACTAATGCCCACTTTTTAACTCTGATTTATCATTTTATTGAGTTCAAAGCCTTCTGAAGATGCGTCGTGACCTCGTCTCCTTTCTCCGCAGCCAGCCGCATATATTCAGCTACGTCCTGGAGACCGGCACTAGATGCCTCTTCCGCCACATCTCTGAAACGTTTGACATGTTCATCGTTATGCTCGATCCAGTGCTCCAACAATTTTGTTATTCTATAACCTTCTTGAGACATCGAGATCAACTCGTTAGGTGAATTTTTGTGGTGAGTACATTAACCTCTGTTATGTGAGCATTATTCAGCCTTTTACTAATGCCAACGATGTCCCTCACTACGATGTCCTTACCCTCTGCTATAGCGAATACGACGTCCTCAAACACTTTTTCTCCATTTAAATAAACCTTGAATTCGCACACAGTATTCCTTATTATTGTCTTCTTATAAGGATCATGTTAATGAATAATCGTGTCTTGAATCAATCTAGACCAGTTTAATGTAACTGCCTTTGGAGCCCGATCCGCCAATGAGCACCCTATAAAAATTGACTTTTCCAGATACTTTCTCGATTATGCCGGAGAACTCTACTCTTTCACCCTTCCTGAAGATGTCGCTGAACATTCCCTCATAAGAGACAAGCTGTTTGATATCAAAGTCGAATTCACTGTCTATCTCCTCTACTTTATAGATGGCCGGTAAAAAGACAGACTCGTTGCTATCAGAAATGCTAGCTGTTCCAAAAACTATACCCTTAGGAAGGTAAGTGAAGTCGCCATAAGCCTCATCTATTTCGCTGTCTAGACGAATCGAATGGAACGAAACGTAAGTTTTCCTATAGTACCCGTAGTTCCAACGTCTTCTAGCTATGAGCCTCAGGTCGTCGAATGAGAGAGGAAACCTCTTGGTTCTGTCAGAGCACCATTCGAATATCTGTCTATCATCGAATGGCTCAAGCTCCGAGTTCACCTTCCTTATATCTCGGATCGCTTGTTTGACGGTATTCGTCGCGGAGATACCGTGCAGCGTTAGATCGATGTCTGAAAAACTAGGATTATGGGTTTTTGTTAGGATGGAGCCTGTGACTCCTAAATCCGAGTTGGATAACCCAGTTTCATCCTTGAGGAACTCCACAAGCCTCACGAGCTTCTCTTCAAGTGTATCGCTGGCTCCCTCCCTAAGAATTGAGTTTAGCCGTTCTTTAGGATGGTAATATCTGAGGACATCTTCATGTGGTACCGAGGAGACCACTATGTTTCGGACAGGGCAGTTGAAGAGATACTTAGGGTATTTATCCTTCAATATGTTATACGTGTTTTCAACCTGTGTAACATGATAATATGGGACTACCCTCGAGTATGCTTCTTCACCCCTCGTCCATTTTCCTTCTGACGCTGGAACATACTTGAGGTATGCAGTATAACGGTCTGGAGGGTGCAAATAACCTACTACACAGAATAGAAGACCCTCATTTGTCTCGATTAGGTCCCTATCCTTGGGTTTTACCTCCATCGCGAAGTCCAGCCTTTAATACCAATTATCTTAGTCTCGCTAACAGATGATCTACCAGAATATCCGAAATTTCTCTATTAGTAACAGATTGTAAAGCCTCCCAACCAGGGGTGCTGTTCACTTCAACAACATAGAAACCCCCATCACGTTCCGACTGCATGATATCAACGCCGGTGTATTCCATACCAATCGCCTTACAGGCCTTTATGCTAACCTCAACTAGGGAGTCATCCAGCTCATATGGCATCGCCTCACCGCCTCCCGCTATGTTTGTCTTCCAACTTTTTGCGGTTCGTAACATCGAAGCCACCACATTCTCACCCACTACAAATGATCTGATATCCTGATTTCGGTGCGGGATGAACTCCTGAAGATAGTAGACTCCGTTAATCATCTCCAAAGCCCTAAAGACCCGATAGGCAATGTCTACATCCGCGACTCGGGTCATACCGAAACCTAATGAGCCGAACATGGGTTTGACTACTACGTCGCCTCCGAGTTCCTTGAAAGCGTCGATCGCGTCTTCAAATCTCTCCGTAATAATCGTCCTTGGGGTCTTCAGGCCTGCGTCCTCCAAGAGGCCGGAGGTGTAGAACTTGTCGACGGACCGCTCTATACTATCCGCTGAGTTCATCACGAATACACCCATCTCCTCTAGCCTGTGCAGGGCATCCATTCTGTAAAAGACCTGCTCCGGTGTACCACCTGGGACCTTCCTAACAATTATGGCGTCAAAGTCCTCGATGGCATAGCCCCTCACGGATATTCTGGGTCTGCCAACGATCCTCGAATGAAAACGTGTAGGTGGGAAGACATAGGACTCGATGCTCATCTTCTTGAGACTATTCATAAGCCTCTGCACATGCCACTCGTCCCTATCAGATGCCACTATACCAATTTTCAACTGTACAATCACTCAGCAAGATGCGACGAAGATCTCGTTGTTTCCTCCGCAGGCTAGGTCACCTGAGAAGCGTTCGAACGGTGTATCCATGAATTTTGCCGCCTCCTTCACCCCCAAGTTCTCTGACAGCTGTTGTAGATACACACGCATGAAGTTGGGCTTGTATGTGGAATCGTATATGTACGTAGGTAGCATCTGCTCGACGCCACCGAGACACGCAATGAATCCTCCGTTCCCCTTTGCACTCGCTCCCAGTCTTTTCGATACTTGGCCGAAGGCGAAGATCTGGCCCCCGTTCATGTGGACCCCTGCAAAGGGCGCTACAGCTCCTCGGATAACGATCATTCCTCGGCGCAGGAAGGCTCCGCACTCCTGACCGACTTTGCCGTCCACGACAATCACTCCCCCTGTCATACCTTCGGAGCTACCTCTATACCCTGAGCCTAACCGATTACCTGCGTTTTCGTTTACTCTTATATAGCCTCCACTCATCTCAGCTCCAGCCCAGTCATCTACGGATCCTTTAACTTGGATCTCTCCCCCAGTCATTCTTGATCCCAGATGCATTCCGGCGTTCCCTTCGACGATGATTTTACCGGAAGACATCGATGACCCTATATATTTGACTAGGCTCGTCTCTCCTTCCACCACAATCATCTGGCCGCCTACTTCAGTGGCGACATCGCCACTGATCTCGAAGAGTTCTGATAGGTTATGCTGTCTATTCCCTGTATATACAGCGAGCCTTTCGATCTCCGACAGCTGCTTACCAGCGATTAGATCCGGCGTAATGTTCTCGGCCTCGATAGGTATCAATGTCTCTCCAAAATATCTTAATTTAAGAACTTTCAAGTCATATAGCCTCCAATGACTCTTTCAGGCCGATCTTAAATTTACCTAACTTTCCACCGAAGTTCACCGCAGTTATCTTCTTTACGCCCCCTGCCTCCACTGCAGCTTTTATCCCGAAGCCCATCGCCCTCCTCACCGATGACTCATCGAGACCGTTCAGGACTATCTCGATGATGGAGTTTACCTTCTCCGGTGCATTTGACCCCTTGAAGGTGTGCTTTATCGTAGGGCAGAACGGCGTATTTGTTGAGGCTTTTAGGAAAGCGTATTTCGAGCCGACCTTACTCCCACTCCTACAAAGACCCCCTGGGAAAGGCGTGATTATCATCGGAACAGTGTGGATCGCTTCCACTGCCTTTTCCGCTGCCTCTAGGGTGGATCTCTCCTCCTCACCCATTATCAGGAAGTTACCTCCAGCGACTGCCTTCTTAGCGCCGTACAATTCCTCGGTGAGGAACTCTCCCTCCATGACGGGGATCCGCCAGAATCGGACGCGTTCTCCCAGGCCGTCGTTCATCCTCATCTTTACCTGATAGCCGTCACCAAAGAACCTGAGGCTTTTACCAACATCGAGCATCTCGTCGGACTCAGCCTTAGGGATGCCGTTGAAGATGGCCGTTGTGGGGCATGTGAGAATGCATTGGCCGATCCGATTGAGCATAGACCCGGAGAGCTTACCCTTAGAGAAGCCGAAGACCATGATCGCGGTGCCAGGTCTTTGGTCCGGCGTGCTTTCTGATGGCATCTCTCGCTCTATTCCGGCTTCGCAATCGCAGGCGATCACGCTGGTTGCGAAACCCGTCATTGTTCTGTGCAGCAATGTTCGCCCACTTCCTGTTGATGGCTGTGACGATGATCCTGCTGCCCCACATTGTGAACCCCTCGGCGAATGTGTCATCGATCTCCACGCCGTTGAAGTTGAAGCTCATCTATACAGCCTCCAATTTGATGGGGTGGCTCATGGGAAGATAGGTTTCCTCGACCGGATAGTTCCTGAAGTTTATCGAGTAATAATCTCTGAAGTCGGCCTCCACGTCCTTAACCAGTTCATCTTCATTGGGTGCAGCTGAATCTATCCAATAGGTGGAGCCTTGGGGAGTAGAAAGGATTTCTCCATCCTTTACAACTATCTCTCCTCCTTTGATCGTATACTTGGCTAGTGTGAAGGCTTTTTCGAGGTCCCTATACTTGGAGGGCGCCCACTTCAACGGGTCGATGTCGTATACTGAGATATCCCCATCGGCCCCTGGTGCGAGATGACCCTTATTTTTTAGGTCAACAGCCTTCGCTGTGGCGGCTCTTGTCACTATGGCGATCTCGTTGAATGTATATTCCCGGTAATCGTTCGCTAGGTTAGTTCGTCTCATGCACGATTTATTGATCTCAAGCATCGTCTCGTTTCTTGATGCTCTGCTCATCAACCAGGTGATGACTTTGGGGTAGAAAGTGAAAGGGCCTCCGTTCGGGTGATCCGTGGTCAGATAGACGCGCCAAGGATCGTATATTTGGAGAGCGAGTTCGAGGCCTATCGCCCACTGGATTGAATTTGCGGGGTTCCCTTTCTTGTAGGTGTAGGGGACTATGCCCGCGCCCGCCTCCATCTCCACATCCTTATTCACCCACTTGTTCCCGCTCAGATTCGAGAGTCTAAACTGCCAAGGACCATCACCCGTCATAGTCGTTGTATCAGTGAAGATCACTTGACCAATGTCAATAGAGACGTGCTCGTGGCCGTTCACATAATTGGCTATCTTCGAGGCGCCGGATCTCACGTTGGCCCAGGTGTCGCCGTCCAGGGCGTTGAATTGGCAGTGCACCACGTGAACCGTAGTCTTTCTCCCAGGCTTTGGCTTGATGCCCTTGAGGGCCTCCATCGTTTCGATCGTCGTCTCATAATTACCCGGGACACCCAGGTTATTGCAGTGGAGATGGATCGTGTGAGGCAGTCCTAGCTCCTCATTAGCCTTGGCTAGGCTAGTAACTATCTGCCTCGGCGTGACCTCATAATTATCAACAAGGTCATCCAACCCACTAACGTTCCTCCCCCACTTCCAGTTCTCGACACCTCCGGGGTTGACTATCTTAACAGCATAGCCTTTAGTGGCTCTCAGCAGCCAGAGGATGAACGCCTTGAGCATTTCGATGTCGCCGGCCTTAACATATTTTAGGGTGAACAAGTTGTTACCGAAGAGGGTATACGCTGCCTTATCTAGCAGAGGGATGTCGGCCATCTCCTCGTGGACATGACGCGCACTCACCGGAGGCATTGCCGGCTCTAAAACAGACGTGTAGCCCATCTGGGCGTAGCGGTAACCAGTTATGAAGGTCGAGGGGCAACTGTATCCTACGCCTGACCGAGTAACTTTGGTCTTCTTAACGACGTCCTTCCTGTGATCCTCTGGCCTCAGCATCCTGCCCGAGTTTATTTTTGAGCCTGCTATGTGGCTGTGAATGTCGACGCCCCCCGGCATGACCACCATCCCGGATGCATCGATAACCTTTGCCTCCCTCTCCTCTATCTCCTCAACTACCTTCCCATCGCAGACGTAGATGTTTTTCTTCTCGCCATCTACACCATTTACAGGATCGTAGACATATCCTCCCTTGATGATGAGGTTTCTCATATCAAGTCTACCTCCAAAGCCTTAATCCGCTCAATGATGTGTCCAAGTACCACAGCGTCCGAGAATACGCCCTTGGGTGGATCGACAACCTTACGTAGCTTCAATGGAACTTGGTCCATCCGATAAGCTGTCCCACTGGTCTCGATCCCCGATGTAGCTACGGGTATCACTACTTTACTAAGCATTGATGTGGGTGTCTCCTTCCGCTCCAAGGTCACAACAGGGATCTTGGATAGGTGGCGGCTTGCCGCGAGCGGGAAGGTCGATGCCGGATCAGATCCCATGATGAGGGCAGCGTCGACTTCCTTTCTCGCCAATAGGTCAACAGCCGTGTACTCCCCGGGATTATATCTAGGGTACCCCCTACTAAAATCGACCGCGAATGGGTAACCGGTCTGCCATGTCGTAACCATGTTTGCACCGGTCACGTTGAAGCAGCCTCTCATCGGTTCAGTTACGAACTTGGTATGGTGATTGAGATCCGATACGAGGCTGTACATGGCGTCGACGTTCATGTGCCTGCTCTCGCTCTGATTGAGACCTAAACCATAAAAGACGCAACCGACTTTTGCTCCCTTCATCCGGTCTGCCAATTCTTCAAGTATGTTGATTCGGACGCCACCCACTTCCACGGCCAACAACTTTTGGCCCCTAACCAAAGCTCTCAATACCTGTAATACGTCGAAGTCACTGTTGGGGGTGATCCGAATGAATTGGTCAGCCATTTTCGATGATCTCGTTTCACGCACATCGACGACTACAATGAACCTGCCCTTCCTACCGTTGGGGGTGTACTTTCCCTTCGGTGTAACCGAGTACCTCTGGAAATGCCTCGGATGGGCCTCGGCAGGGTTGCAACCCCAGAACACGATGAGGTCGGCTCTGTTCTTCACCTCGCCCATGGTCGTAGTCGAGACCCCGGTGTTCTGCATGGCGATGATGCTTGCACCGTGGCATACCGTTGTCGTGCTATCGATCACCCCACCGACTAGCTCCGTGAGGTGAACCGCTTCCCTTATCGCCTCGTTATCGGTTTTACTGAGTCCATAGAGGAGAGGACGCTTCGCTGAGGACAGGATATTTGTGGCCTCCTCGATCGCTTTTTCATAGGGAGCAGGTTTTCCGTCTATTGTCGGGGAGATTATTCTTCCCCAGTCGTTTTTCATAAACTTTGAATTTGAAATCGCACACGAGTTTTTGGTTTTTACTACCTTATTATTTTCTACTGTTACCTCGATGTCGTCACAGAGACACCCGCAGAAGGGGCATATGACATCGCTATGTGTCGTCATTTTCATGCATCTCTCATTATCTTAACCAAGTCGAGTAATGTCGGCACCAGTTTCCCCTCTGCAAGCTCAAGCTTAGCTGAAGCCCCCTTAAACTGGGGTGTGCCGGTGCAATTGGTATCCGGTCCAAGTACCTGGTTTATCCAAGGACCATATGGTACAAATATCAATCCGGGAGGAAGGGTTTCGGATATCCGACCGTGGAGCACAACTTTTCCTCTCGCTGTTGAGACCTCTACTGGAGAGCCATCGGTCAATCCAATTGTTCTAGAGTCAACTAGACTTATTTCTGCGTAGTTCACGCTTTTCGAGTACTCTTCAGAGACCTTGCCCACCTCAAGTCCGATCCCTTGCTGAAGAGTTCTACCGGTTAGGATGACTACATCGATCTTATCCGCCAATACCCCGCCTCCAAGCGAATACTTATCGTAATAACAGTAAGTATCATTATATTAATTTTTGATAATTATGATTAAAAATGGATCAATGGAGCTAACCTTTGAGAGACAGTTTTAGGATATCGTTGTTTATCATCCCATTATTGAATACTCTGCCAGTCTTCGCGCATACTAATGTGACTGCTGCAGGAGCGAAGAGTGCTGGATCGATTTTAGTGAAGTCGAAGTTTACTTCACTGTATATCTCGTATGAGGTCCTCCCATAATCCTTGCAGTTACTCGATGGGGTTCTCTTTGCTAGATCCATTAGAACTTGCTCCTCTTCATCTACAACGAAGCTTGTGACGCCACCGTAGGTCAGGGCGTCCTCGGCACGTCCCATAGCCTTCCCGCCATCTACGTGCGGGGGCATGATCGGGGCGTAGCCGACCCCATATCTCACCTTCTTTAAGTCTATCCCAAGAACGTCGAGCCTGAAGAGCCCCGTCTCCACAACCCTGCCTGAGATCTGAACCATGCCAGCCATCGAGGTTGTGGAGGTGAGCAGCATGAAGAGGTTGTCAGGCTTGACATTACAGGATTCTGCTATGAACCTAGCAGCGGCATCCGTGGGTTTCCTATGGCTCTCAAGGAGGATCGTCGCAACGTCGGACTCGTCCTTGTATTCGATTTTCTGGAAAACCTTTTTGGGTTTGAGAGCCAGCGCCCTAGCTGGACCTGAGCCGTCTGCTGTGTAATCCTCTACGGATATCTTCCATCCTGCGAGCTGAGCACCAAAGAGTGACCATGCCGGATGATCCGTTGAAACCACGATAGTGGGTAGTTGAAGCCCACCATAATCAGAGTAGCTTAGACTGACCTCTCCCGGCTCCACCCATGGCTATCCGGGTAGTCATGAGACCGGCCTCATATCCTCCTTTAGCTTCGAGACCTGTGTCGATTATTGTTGATCCACAGGGCAGATTTTCAACTAAAACATTGTAGTACTCTGGGTCGTCCAGAAGCCTGTCAACCAGTTTCTTCGTAAGCTTATTCAGGCTCAGCAAATCGATTCCAGTCTCTACTTATTTCGATGCTGTTTATAGAATTAGCGATAAGTATAGATAAAGAGGAGTCGATGTATTCATTACTTATCAACATAGTCTACGACTGAGCCTTCCTTAGTCAGAAGGTAATATGCACGGTTGTCCTTCATTTGCTTCTCTACGCAATACCCCCACTCGAGGATGTCCAGATGCCAGCTGAGTGTTTTTTCATCTGATGCTCGTTCTAGTCTTTAGCTCCTCAAGTGTAGCAGAGCCACCCTTGAGTTCTCTGAGTATTGTCCTCCTAATTGGGTTGTTCATAGCCCTCAGGTAGCGCAGGTGCCTCTCTTTTGTTTCTTCCATTGAGCCTCCGACGGTCTTCGTATCCTTGTCGCTCAAAGATCATTTTCACCCTCGTCACTTGTTCCTCGTCTTAAAGTCGACATAGCCCTCGAGGATGTTCTTCCAATCGATGTACTCGCTCATGATCTTACGGGTAAGCTGAATCTTACGAGTTGACATAGGGACCGAGATTATTCTGCCTTCAAGTGGCTCGAGCTTCGTCACTGTTGTGAACGTGTCATCGGCTACGAGTAGAAGGGGAATACCCTTTGACTCTGCGGCTGAGATTACCTGAGCTGAGGGGTAGATGTTACCGGTGAGTATAATGGCACTTGGCTTAGTCTCAAGCGCCATAAGGATCAGATCCGCTCGGTCGCCACCAGTGATGAAAGCCCTGTCTACGCCACGCCTCAACCAGCTCATAGCTGCCTCAGGGGACATGGCGCCTACTAGGTAGTTATCAACTATCCTGTCCAGGCCGCCTTTCCCAGCTAGGACCTCAGCTTCTAGGGCGTTCACGACGTCCTGAACGGTGGGGAGTGTTAATTCCCTGTGGTCTGGTACGACGCCGTAAACATTTAATCTACATTTACATAGGACGTCAGAGACTACTCCTCGCATCCTTTCAACTTGCTGGAATGGGACGAAGTTAATGATTGTCCCGATTACATCGACGCCCCTTTGTGCCATATAGTAATTGTAAAGCAGGGCTTTATCCGCACATGTATCACCGTCTCCCTTAACTGAGAGTATTACCTTGGCGTCGAACTCCTTGGAGAGAGTTGCCACGTCGAGGCTAGAGCAGAAAAGCAGTTCTGGGGTCTGAGCTGCCTCGATGATGAGTATGTCCTTATCTTTTTTCACATTCTCAAAGGATTCCATTACACGAGTCTTCAGGGAAACGTAGTCCTTAGATATGAGGTCTAGGTAACGGCTCCCAAGGACTACGGGGCAAAGCTCTTCGATTGGTTCCCTTAAGCCTATTACATCTTTCATCATTGTAACGTCAGGGTCTATGTACCTGCCGTCGACCATCTTGTATCCTTGCCCAATTGGTTTGAAGTAACCGACCCTCATGCCCATTTCATTAAATGTATTATAGAGACCAAGACAAAGGGCAGTCTTCCCGCTAAACTTAGTTCCAGCAATATAGAGTGTATATACCATGTATATGATTACGTCACTTCATAGTTATAGTTATTTTGACAAGGTGATCTTCACATCGAGGGCGTAGGCACCCTCCCCAGCCTTATATACGATTACAGGATTGATGTCCATCTCCACAATTTCTGGGAAGTCACTGACCAGTTGGCTCACCCTAAGGATCATGTCCTTAAGCGCAGATATGTCAGAAGGATCCTCTCCCCTGATCCCCTTCAGTAGAGTGTAAGCTTTCGTGTCTTCCATCATCTCAGTGGCCTCATGGTCTGTAAGGGGGGCTAGGCGGAAGGAGACGTCTTTCAGGAAATTAACGTATATTCCTCCAAGGCCAAACATGAGTAGGGGACCAAATTGTACATCCTGGCTCATGCCGATGATCATCTCACGACCCCTCGGGATCATGTGGTAGACCATTGCACCGTAGATTCTTGCGTGTGGAATGAATTTATTGACGCTGGTCATCATTTGATCGAATGCTGTTTTCACGTCGATGGACGAGTTTAGGTTCAAGGCCACACCGCCGACATCTGTTTTATGGAGGATATCAGGGGAGACGACCCTTAGGACAACGGGGTATCCGAGCTTCTCCGCGTATTCAACTGCCTTGTCTGCATTTACAGCTAGCTTATTCGGAGGAACTGGAATGCCATAGGCTTCTACGACATCTGCGGCTTCGGTCGAGAGGAGAACGACTCTGTTATCCATTCGAGCAGCCTTAATCACCTTATTCACTATGGTCGAGTCGACGTCATCGAACCTCTGTAAAGAATAGACGGGAAGCTTCAAAAAGCGCGAATATCGATACATGGCTGATATCGTTTGAATAGCTTTCTCAGGAAAATCGAAGCAGGGAACTCCGTTGTTCATTAAGTAGCGTGTAGCTTCCTCAACCATCTTGCCTCCCATGAAGACGGCTAGGATGGGTTTCTGGTTTATGGATTGCCTCAATCTTCACTATGTTCTTTGCGGTCTCCAAGCTCTCCGTCATAGCCTGAGGTGTGAGAAGGATGATAACGGCATTGATGCCATCGTCTTTTATGACCTCGTCGAGGGCGAGTGCATATCGGTCCGCCTTCGCGTCACCTAGGACATCTATAGGATTACCCGTCGCTGATGCGGGTGGAAGGCTCTTACGGAGTCTACCTTGAACCTCACTCGAGATCGAGGAGATCTTGACGCCAAGCTTCTCACTGAGATCAGTCGCGAGGATACCGGGCCCTCCAGCGTTTGTGATTATAGCTATCCCCTCGCCTTTTGGTAAGGGCTGCTCCGTGAAGGCTAACCCATAGTCAAAGAGTTCCTCAATACTGTTGGCTAGGATTACACCAGCCTTGTTGAATGCAGTTTGATAAGCGAGGAAGCTTCCGACAAGTGCTCCCGTGTGACTCCCTGCTGCCCTAGCGCCGGCTGAGGATGTTCCGCCCTTAAGGACAACGATGGGTTTTTTCTTAACAACTCGTGTGGAAACTTCGAGGAACTTTCTACCCTCCTCAATCGACTCGAGATAAAGTAGGATGACTGAGACTTCGTCGTCCTCACTCATTGCTTCCAGAAAGTCGATCTCGTCGAGGTCAGCCTTATTTCCTAGGCTGATGAAGCTATGAAAGCCCATATTCTCTTTTATGACCCAGTCAAGTACAGCTGTTCCGAGTGCCCCGCTCTGGGAAATGAATCCTATCTTTCCTCGTCGCGGCATATCAGACGCAAAACTTAGGTTCAATGGCGTCGTTGTGCTTATTAAACCGAGACAGTTGGGCCCCTGGATCCGCATCCCATACCGTTTACCTATCTCAACGAGTTGTTGCTCTAGGACTGCACCTTCATGTCCGGTCTCCTTGAAACCCGCGGATATCACAACTAGAGCCTTGACGCCCTTCTTTCCGCATTCTTCAGCCACCTGTAGGACTGAGGCTGAGGGGATGGTGATCACGGATAGATCCACATCATTTGGAATATCGACTATAGATGGGTAACACTTCAATCCGAGGATCTCATCTGCCCCAGGGTTCACTGGGTAGATTTCTCCTTTGAACCCAGAGTTGATACATATTCTTTGTTAATATGTAGCCGACTCTTACCAGGTGTCCTTGAGGCACCTATTATAGCGACTGAGCCGGGATGGAATATGGCGTCAAGATTCAAGCTCGTTTTCTGAGACACCTAGGGTTCAAGTTACTAGAAATCATCAAAAATAAAAAGGTTCATAAAATTTGCTTACACCATTAGGATAGAAATCCTACAGGAAATTTTATTCTATTTGGAAAGAGGGGAGAGAATCGTCATTTTTGTTTCTCTGGTTTTTCGATTAGTCTCTTCTTTATCAGGTGAGACCCATCATCGTAGTGTGGTTTACGCGTTACATTGTCTCCGTACTTCTCTATTTCCCTAGCCTCATCCGCTACCAAAGCCGCTGTTCTCATGAGCTCGTGAGCCGTAGCACATAGAGCTGTATAGACTGCCCAGTCCTTCTCCTTAAAGCAAGCCTCGGTGGTGAGATTTGAAACACGCTTCGCCATCTCATAAGATGCCCCTGCCTTTGCCAAGGAGTATGGATTTGATAGGCCTGAGACCTTGAGCGCTTTTTCACGGGTAATGTTCAGCAAGGGTAGTTCGAGCTTCTCACCTGACTTCAATTTCTCGATCAACGCGTCGATCGTCTGGTAAATTAGGCTATAGACCCCGGTCACTGAGAGTACCTTGGTCGCATCGGCGTTGAAGATGGCCATCTCAATCGGGTCAAGAAACTCCCTGCGTGCCCCGATCATCGAGTCGGCTTCCACTATTATACAACCCATCCCCTTGCCCTGAAGCTCTTCAATCAGGCCTTTTGGACCATCGGAAACGACGACCACTGGAATACCGGAGGCCGATATCAGCTCCCTCGCTTTTGTCGGCCCTTTTGTGCTGGCGTTAGGGCTCGTCACGAACACGAGGTCTGGTTTAAGACCAACCATGATCCTTGCAACCTCCTCCGACTGTCTACTACCCATGTTAGCCCCTGAGGAGACGACTCTGACCTCCATGTCCTCCCTTTCAGCCCTCTCGTCGAGGAGGAGCTCGATCATTGGTGCGGTCGCTATGTTACCTACCTTGAGGAAACCGATTAAAACCATTATACTCCACGTAAAAGAAATAGTTCAATAGCCATGTATAATACTTTACTCCCTTATAAAACAGAGATATCTCAGATTCAAGGCGTAAGAAAGGAAAAGTTCGGCGAATTTACTTACTTGTACGCGCCTTGATGATTTCTCTGCATTTATCGGCGTAATCGCAGTAGTCCAAGCAGGATGCGTTACTATCTGGCCTTGGCCATATTTTTCCACATTTCAGACAAACACCGGTGTCCTCATCGCTCCAGATCTCAACGTCACCACCGCAAGATACGCACTTTGTGTAGGCAAGTGTCGGTCGAATGAAGTCCCTGATTCCGGGGCATGTCTCCGGGCTTGTCGGCTTAGATCTCCTGAAACTCATTTCATTAGTCTCCAATTATATTAATGGGCTGCTGGTTTCAGGATTTATATTCGTTAAATAAATACATTGACAATAAAGGACGTATTGTAGGAACCCTTTCTCCAGATGATTCAATATGTTTTTTCTGAAGAAATAGTTAAACGGTTTCTCCTATATTCTCATATCATGGCTAAGCGACCTAAAGTTTTTGGACATCTACTCGTCGAGGTAATAAAGCCCGAAAGATGCGTTGCCTGTGGCTCTTGTGTTTCGGTTTGCCCCGTTGATGCAATAAGCTTTGTCGATGGGATCCCCAAGCTTACGGGGAAATGTACAGCATGTGGTGCGTGTTACATGGCTTGTCCTAGAGTAGAGCATGATTTCGGTGAATCTGAAGCTGGTGCTCTTGGGAGGAATAGGTCTGCCGATGAGGAAGCTCATGGTATCCTTCTTGGGGCATACGCCGTCAGGACGTTAAACCTGAGGTAAAGGAACACGCGCAGGATGGTGGGGCAGTTACCTCGATTCTTCTTAGTTGTCTCGATGAGGGCGCTAGCGCTGTCGTTGCGGGGCTCGATAAGGAGAAGGCTTGGTCCCCGGTACCAGTTCTTGCGAAGAGATAATCACACAGTGATTGAATGCGCTGGGACGAAGTACACATCTGCCCCTATGCTACTCGCGGTGAAGCAGGCTGAAAAGGAGGGCCTTAAGAAACTGGCGTTTGTTGGCACCCCTTGCCAGATACAAGCGCTCAGGAGACGTCAGAAGAATGCATCGAAGAATCGACACTCTTGCAATTGGGCTTATTCTGCATGGAGACGTTCGATTATGACAAGCTGATGGCCTATCTAAAGGATCAGGGTGTTGACCCTGAGAAGGTAAAGAAGTTCGAGATTAAGAGCGGTAAATTCATCGCCCATAGGGAAGGAGAGCCACCCTTCGAGGTTAAGATAAGGAAGCTAAAGGAGCTGTCACGAACTTGTTGCAGGGTTTGTCTTGACTACACCTCGGAGCTTGCTGATTTGTCCATTGGTAACGTAGGTTCGCCTGATGGCTATTCTACAGTCTTAGTGAGAATCACAGAAGGGGGAGGCTGCCCTGAAGGCTGCGGAGAAAACGGGTCTTATCGAGGTTAAACCCCTAAAGGATTACCAGCCAGGGATGAGCCTTGTGGACCGGCTCAGCGATATGAAGAAGAAGGAAAACAGCGGAAAACCTGCTAGATCAGTAGCCCCTTCTGCTTTGCCCTCTCGACGAGGCCCTTCAGGACATCCTCCCTTAAGGGGTGTGGCTTGCCCACGAGCATGACCTCGTAGTGGAGCTTCGCGAGGAACTCCACCATGCGGGAGTTGGTGGCTGCCTCCTCGATTGTCTTACCTATCGTTGTTATGCCGTGGTGGGGCATGAGGGCGGCGACGTGGTCCTTCATCGCCTCGACGAGGTTGTCAGCCAGCTCGTCGGTGCCTGGCGGAGCGAACTTAGCGACGGGAATGCCCTTCGCGAGGGCTGGTGCCTCAGTGATCTCGATCCCCATTGGTATGATCTCCTCCCTGATGATGGAGAGGATGGTCGAGTAGTGGGGGTGGACGTGAACGACGCCTCCAGCCTCGGGCCACTGCTTATACAGCTTCGTGTGAAATGGCGTCTCGATGCTTGGCTTCTCTTTCCCCTCAAGTACCTTCCTCGTGTCGATGTCGACGACTATAAAGTGGTGGGGCTCGAGGTCAGCGAAGCTGTAGCCAGCTTGGTTTGATTATGCACTTATTTGTGCCTGGGACTGCGGGCGCTTATGTTCCCTGATGCGCCGTGGGTCAGTCCCTCAGCGAATATCTGACGACCGACCTTGGCGAGGCGTTCCCTAAGGTCCTTCTCGACGGGGTCCATCTGACGATCAATACGATTCGAAGGCTTCGCCTCTTATAAGATCCCCGAAAGACGGCGGCGGGTCTCAATCCATGAGTGATAGAGACTCGTCGTAGGTCGATGATGAGTTCCTTCTTGGCTTGGATGGGCTTCTTCATGTGCACCATCGACTTTGATCGCCTTCGTATGCTCTTATAGACGCCTGCACCGACCGCAGCGCAGATGGCCGACTCCGACGGCGGAGGCATCCCTCTCCTTAGGCACAATCACTGGCTTACCGATGACCGCGGACTGTATCTCGTTCCACAGCTCTGACTTTGAGTTGCCCCCGCAGAAGCCGAGCCTCTTCACCTCTCTGCCGGTTATCTCTGCGAGCTGCTCTAGGTTCGCCCTGACGGCGTAGCAGTTCGCCTCGATTATGGCTCTCGCGAGGTCTCCCCTGTGTGAATCTCGAGGAGCCGATGATGGTCGGCGGGACGGGCGATGTCGCCGAGGTCGTCTCCCTCCCAGTATGGTGGGCCCGAGTTGAAGACGTGGGGGCCGAAATATACGTTGACACCATTGGAGCCAGGTGGCGATGCGGGGCCAAGGCGTTCATCGTCTCGTAAATCCTTGTTCGATGGCTTCTCGCAGAGGATGTTGTCCCTGAACCATCTGTAGACCCACCCTGTGCGGCCCGCGTTGCTCTCTATTATCCATCTTCCATCGAGCGACGTGCATGTTGGTCCACGTCCGCCCTTCCTTGTCGAATACCGGTTTCTCGGTGACCATCTGGACAGGCGTCGTCGTCCCACCGACTGCTACGACATCTCCTTGTTGTACGGCGCCGCAGCCTAGGAGGCCACATTGTGTATCCGCCCCACCCGACGACGACTGGCGTCCCCTCTAGGAGTGATGTGCCCTTCGCCGCCTTACCAGTGACCTGCGAGATCTGTGCGCCATTTTTCTTCACTTTTGGGAATATCTCAGCGGGGAGTCTGAGCTCATTCAACAGCTCCCACGCCCAGTCCCCCTTCTCGACGTCGAATAGACTGGTCTCACAGGCACTCGATCCCTCTGTGTACGGCACGCCACCTAACATGTACCCGGCCCAGTCGCTTATCATCAGGAATAGGCGGGCTCTGTCGATGATCTCGAGGTGCTTATCCCTTAACCAGGCTAGCTTCGCGGCCGCTATCCATCCGGGGACCGGCCAGTGGCCAGAGGTCGGTACATCCGCTCCCCGAGGTTCTTGTTGAGTTCGTCCCCGTGGGGGTATATGTCCGGGGTGACCTCGTAGGTGATCTCCTGTCCCGTTTGTCGAGGAGTACGAACTCCTCCCTCATGCTAGTTGTGCTGACGCCGAGTACCTGATCAGGCTCGATGCCGGAGGAGGCGAGGGTCTTTCTTATCGCCTTCTTTATTGAGCGCCATCCGATTTCCGTGTCCCAGCGTCTCTGTCCCACTCCACGCCCGCCTTAGAGACGATTTTCCCATTTGTGTCGACTAAAAAGCACTTAACGCCGCCTGAGCCGCAGTCGATCGCCATCAGGTAGGCACTCGACAAGGAGGTCTCAGCGCTCCAGGACCTTGGGGTTGGCTATCTGGGACCTCTTGATCTCCTCGCCGCAGAGGTACTTGGCGGTCGCCTCGGCGACCTGCTGGTAGCCTCGTCTCTCCACCTCGGGTGAGCGCCCAGCTGTGTGGGGGGTCACGGTGACGTTATCAAGCTTTAGCAGGGGGTTGTCGGGTTTGACTGGGTCCTCCTCGAAGACGTCGAGGGCAGCGCCCGCGATCCTCTTCGCCTTTAAGGCCTCGTAGAGAGCCTTCTCGTCTATTATCTCCCCCCTGGCTGTGTTGATGATAACCGCCGACGGCTTCATCATTGCAAGCCGCTCGGCGTTGAGCATATGGTTGGTCTCGGGCGTGAGCTTGGCGTGTATGGAGACGAAGTCGGACGTCCTGAGCAGGGGTTCAAGCTCGAACTTCGTGCAGTCCTCCTTCATCAGAGCCTCCGCAGTTATGTAGGGGTCGAAGACCTGCACCTTCATTCCGAAGGCGTGCGCCCTCTTTGCGACGCGTCTTCCCAACCTCGCCGAACCCGATGAGGCCGAGGGTCTTCCCGCCGAGCTCTTGGAAGTCGTAAGCTTCGAGGTACTTGCCTCTGCCCATCTTGGTGGATTGCTCGAAGTATGATCCGGTCTTCAGTGCCATGTTGTGGCGCGCGATGTGGCGGGACTCTGAGAGGATGAAGCCGAGGGTCTGATCGGCGACGAGATTCCGCGTTTCTACCGACGGTCCCCACGACCATCACCCTGCGCGACGTGGCGGCGGCAACGTCGACGTTTACCGGCCCCCCGCGGGCTATACCGATGACCTTCAGGGCGGGGTCCGAGTCCATCACTGAGGCGGTCATAGGCGCGAAGCCGCTGAGCACGATCTCCGCCCCCTTTATGTTCTGCTTTATGTAGTCGGGGTCACCGAAGGCCTCCTTTACGTTCTCCTTGACCTCCGTAGACCACTTGAACGCCCCCGCTCTGTTCTCGAGGTAGATTATCTCATGCTTGAGGTAGTAGGGGCCGAGGCTCGCCTTCAACATCTCCTCCCAGATCTGCTTAGCGTCAGCCTTCGACCACGTGTCGTAGAGTACAACGATCTTCGTCATCTTCGCCGCCTCCCATCACTTCTTCTAGATCACTATTATGTGTTTCCAACCGCCGCTGTCATGGATGGAAACACTGTCCCATTGGGTGATCGCTCTCGATTAAAAAGTAAGTTATGGCCACAGTTCACGTCTTAAATGGGAAAAAGCGCCTCGTTTCTGGCTTTTCCATCCTGAAAATGTTTTACGCCTTTATAATATGAAGCTTCAAGATTATGGACCTTCGGAGCATCCTAATCTTTCTTCATCACCAGATTGTCGATGGATTCGACGGTTTTTAGGTCGAGGACGCTCATAAGTCTGCCGATTTTCCTCCTGAGCTCGACCTGTACACGAACCCCTTCGGCCGTCAATAGTTCGGTTATTCGCTTTGCCTGGTCTCTCCCTGTTTCATCGAAGTCGGTAAGGACGAGTGCATTACGGGTTCGGGCCGAGATGTTGGCGGCGATGTCGTGTTCGGCTCGCCCGACGTGGGAGCAGACGTCTATGGGAGCCGCCACGCCTAGGAAACGGAGTGCTTGGACGTCCCGTGTCCCCTCGACGAGTATGAACTCTATCGGCTCATCCTCACCCCTGAGTACCGCCTCCAGCTCTTTTAGGGCCTCACTCTGCCTCTCGCTACGGGTGGGCATCCCATCACCTCCCAGCTATAAGTACTAGGGCGAGATCGTTCACATTTGTCCCGGTCGGGCCCGTGATGAGGAGGTCGCCGATCCTCTCGAAGAGATGGTAAGCGTCGTTATCCCTCAGAGCGACGTCCATCGAGAGATTCAGTTTGGCTATATTTCCAAGGGTGGATCCATCCACTACTGCTCCCGCCGAGTCCGTTGGGCCGTCTAGGCCATCTGTGGCGAGGGAAGCGATCAGGCAAGGCGTCCCAGCTATCTTTTTCGCCGCGCCGAGGGCCACCTCCTGGTTGCGTCCTCCCTTTCCCGACCCCTTCACGTCCACCGTCGTCTCGCCGCCGATGATGATCGCAGCGGGTGTCCTGACCGGTCTGCCCCTGCTCGCCACCTCCTGTGCGATCCCGGCGTAGACGCCACCGACTACCCTCGCCTCCCCCTCGACCATCGTGGACAGAATCATCGAGTGGTACCCGAGTTCCGTCGCACTCTTCGATGCTGCTTCCGCCGAGTATGAGTTGTTGGCGATGATTATATTTCGGGTCTTCGAGAAGGCGGGATCATCTGTCTTCGGCGTATCGGGTATCTCCCCAGCTAGCCCCATCTCTATCCTCCTTTGTATGGGTTCGCGGGCGCTCTCCCACGAATCGTACTTCTTTAAGACAAACTCTGCATCCGCCCATGTCGTGGAGTCCGGGGCCGTGGGTCCTGATGCGATCGTATCCAGGGGATCACCCACGACATCCGATAGTATCAGGCTCAGCACCTCCGCTGGTTGGCACCGTTTGGCTAGTTGCCCACCCTTAAAGGAGTCTAGGTGCTTCCTCACGGCGTTGAGGTCGTTTATCGTGGCGCCTCTCTTCAGGAGCCTCTCCGTAATGACTTGCAGGTCGTCAAGCGTTATCCCCTCGGAAGGGCTCGGCATTAGGGCGGACCCTCCGCCAGAGATTATCACGATGACGAGATCTTCTCTTGACAAACCCGTAACCGTGGATAGCATCTCCGCTACGCCGCGGGCCCCAACCTCGTTCGGTACGGGGTGAGACGCGCCCACCAGCTTAACTCGCTTAACGTGGTACTTGCCCTCGGTGCCATGCAGGATATTGACGACGCCACCCGTCAGCCTGTCCCCTAGCAGGGACTCTATGGCCTCCGCCATGGACCCGCCCGCCTTCCCACCGCCCACGACGTAGACTCGACTGAACCGAGCCAGATCATATGCCTTACCCTCCACGGTGAGCTTGCTTCCTTCAACCTTCACCTTGTTATAGATGGCTTCCCTCGGGTTTACTGCGTCGAGGGCAGACCCCAGAATCGCTAAGGCATCTCTCCGTAGTTTGGCGTAGACACCTGCTCCATTTGCTAGAATGCGTTCTTCGTTGAGGAACTTCAACCCAGGGCCACCTAGGGTAGAGAAGTGGTGTTATGGTCTAAAAAAGGGTTGTAGGGCTTACTCCCTCACGACGAACTCTGCCGCCGTCGGCGGATCGGGTGACATGCCCTTCTTCGTGCGTATCTTCTTCACTACCTCGAGAAGTAAGCTGTCGGGGACCGGCGCCCAGTGGTCGAAAGTACTCTGCCAGAATGCGCTGCCACTCGTGGCGGCGCGCATCTCCGCGCTGAAGCCGATGGTCTCGCTGACTGGGACGAATCCCGTGACTACGGCGACGGCTCCCTGCTGGTCCATGTCGTGGACCCTGCCCCTCTTCCTGCTGAGGAGGCCCGTGACGTTGCCCAGCCACTGAGCGGGGACACGAACCTGTATCTTGTAAATGGGCTCGAGGAGCGTCGGGCGCGCCGAGAGCATTCCGGCGTACATGGCGCCCCTGACCGCGGGCATCATCTGAGCCGGGCCCCTGTGCACGGGGTCCTCGTGAAGCGCTACGTCCACCATGTCGACCATGAGGCCGCGGACGATCTCGCCCGCGAGTGGGCCCTGCTGGAGGGCCCAGGTGAAGCCGCCGGAGATGTGCTCCTTGACCTCGCGTATTCCCTGTATGCCAACGGTTGTGTCGACCATCATGTTGGCGTTCTCATTGATGGCGAAGACCTGCCGGGCCTGCTTCGTAGTCCAGCCCGCCTTTTCCACCAGGACCTCCTCCATCTTCCTCTGGCTCGTGATGACGCTTATCTCACCGTTGCGGATGAGCTCGATTATTACCGGGTCAAGAGGCGCGAACTTGAAGTAGACTCTGTTGTGTTTGTTGGGACTCTTACCCATGTAGGGGCCAACGCTGTCGCGTATAGCCTCGCGATAGACGACCGTTGGCTCGCTCTCAGTAACGTCGAGGTTGTACTCGCGCTTCAGGTCCTTGAGGGCGATCTCCAGGTGGAGCTCACCCATTCCCGCTAGGAGGTACTCGCCCGTCTCCTGGTTGATTGTGGTGACCAGGTTGGGGTCCTGTATACTCATCTTCTGCATGGCATCGATGAGTCTAGGGAGGTCGGTTGGCTTCTTAGGCTCTACCGCGATAGTTAGGACTGGGTCGGATGCATACTTTATCGACTCGAAGCCGACGGCGCCCTCTTTTAGCGATGGCTCGACGAGGGTCTCACCTGCCCTGCCCTCACCTATTCCGAGGAGGGCACAGATGTTCCCAGCCGGGATCTCGTCGACGATCTCTCTGTACTGGCCCATGTAGATACTGACCTGCTGCGCCTTGAGGTCCTTCTTAGCGGCTACGAGGTGGAAGTCCTGCCCCTTACGAAGGGTGCCGCTGAAGACACGACCCGTGCTGACGACGCCGGCTTGTGGGTCGATGACGATGTTGGTGATGCAGACGACCGTCGGGCCATTGGGGTCGATGGCGTACATCGCCTTCCCCATCGGGCTGTCGGGTTCACCCTTCCAGATCGTCTTGAGCCTCCTCGGCTGGGAGACGATGGGGTTGGGCAGGTGCTGTGTGACCATGCTGAGCATGGCCTCTGCCAGCGGGAGCTTCTGCTGTATCTCCTCTAGCCTGCCGTCCTTGTACATCTGGACGAGCTGTTTGAAGGTCATGTCCTTCTTCTGTAGCATCGGGAGAGTGAAGCCCCAGCGGTCAAGGGCTGAGCCGAAGCAGACCTGACCGGCGCCCGCGTTTACGGTCCACTCGTTCTTCAACTCATCTGCAGCGAATGTCTGGACGATTGTGTTGAACTGGTTGATGATGCGCAGGATCTTCTCCTGGGCCATTTCGGCGTCCATCTTGAGCTCCTTGATGAGCCTGTCGAACTTGTTGATGTAGAGGACGGGCCTGACCATCTCGTCGAGGGCAAGCCTGAGGCGTACCTCGGTCATGATCTGGAACTCTTCCACGGCGTCTACGAGCAGTATGCACCCATCGAGGGCCCTCATGGCTCGAGTTACCTTGCCGCTGAAGTCGACGTGCCCAGGGGTGTCGATGAGGTTGATGACGTATGACTGCCCCTTCTCATCCTCATAAAGAAGGCTGATGTTCGCCGTCTTGATTGTGATGCCCCTCGCCTGCTCCTCCTCGAGGTAGTCGAGGGCGCGGGCCTCACCCGCGCGGTCAGGCGACATGAGGCCGGCAGCCGCTAGGAGGCTGTCACTCATCGTCGTCTTGCCGTGGTCAATGTGCGCGATAATGCCTATGTTCCTTATGTGCTCCTTGTCGAGCATGAGCTTCAGGATGTCGCCCGTCTGCTTGTAACGTACCATGGCTAGTCAAATCCCTTTTCGCGAATTGTCTATAGACTGAAAAAAGGCTCCTATAAACCTATTTATCTGGTGGCCCTAGTAATGATTAGCTAGTACTCCGATATTAAGGTTGAAAAACTGTACGGGTTGGTGCTGATTTTCCACTTATAAGTGGGCAGCCAGTCAAGGAGATCATCTTTTATTCTCTGTTCAGTCAGTGAATGGGTAGTAAAATTTATTATTCATCGAGTATCGGGGATGTTTGCTATTCAAACGATTGCGTGTGAAAGTATATACTATGATTTCCATGGGCTACGAAGCGTTATATCAATGGTTAGATTGATTACCATCTCGATTCTATCGTCATAAAAATTGCGGTGGGCGAGTCTGCTCCTCTTCCTTAGCATCTTCCTCGACCCTACAGATCTTGTTTTTGCCGCGGAGGATGCTGTCTATGGATATCTCCGCGATGGCGGAGCTGTGCTCAGCGATTATCTTGAACTCCCACGCTATCATGTTGAAGCGGATGGTGAGCTCAGAGTTCGTGGTGTGGAACTCGCTCAGAAGCTTCTCCTCCTCTAGTTGGACTGCCTCGTAGAGGTCGACGGCGTCGCTGGCTACCTTGATGTCCTTGTCGACTATACTCTTCATAGCCTTGTCGAACATGGTGAAGCTGACGAGGGCGAGCTGGCCTAAACGCTCTATCAGGTCGCCATCGGTATTCTTTTTGTGGTTCTCGAGTTTGAGGAGATTGGCACAGACGGAGTTGAGGCGGTCGCCGATCATCTCTAGGTACCAGGCGATGAGGTTGTATTCGGCTATCTCCATGGGGTCGACGATTCCGATGCTCTCTGAGACGACGCGGTTCTGTTGAGCGGAGGCGAGAAGCCTAGATAGAAGCCAGTAGATGGTGTCGGCCTCGTACTCGCGTGTGATGGCGTCCTTCGCCAGCTCGCGGTCCTCGTCGATGAGGCTATCGATGGATTCCTTGAACATTATGCTAGTTATTACGTAGAGGCGCTTGACGACTGTCTCAATGGGAAAGTTCTTTGGGTCTATACTACACTGTAGGAGGAGGTGCTTGTCGCTTTCCTCGATTATTCCAATACCGAGAAGTCTCTGTGTGACCTCCCTTATGCTCTCGATCTGCTCTCTCATAAGGCGGCGACTCGATTCCACGCGTATCATGTTACGTCCGAGGACATAGTTCCCGACGATGACGCGGGCGAGGATGGTTGTGTTGTCGCACTGATCGACATTGACGACGTAGACGCTCGTGTCCTCCGCCTTGCTGGGCTCGGGGGCGATGCGGAGGGCTCCGTCGTTCTCCTCACTGAGGAAGACGATGTCACCCTTCTTGACATTCATCTTCTTTGCCCAGTTCATGGGAATGCTGACTGAGAGGGTTGAGTAGCCGACTTTCTGTATTCTTCTAGGTTCCATTCACAGCTCCCCTTACAGTATTTACTGATACCCTTGATATCGACTCTAGTCTCTATAGTAATTATTTAAGTGTTATGAAATGACTATAAGGATTGGTCTAAAGGAATACTACTCCGCTCATTACCTTTGGGAATGCTGGCAGAAAGAGGCGGGCGTAGACGGCGAGAACAAAGACGCCAATTGTAATAGCTAATACGAGGTAGTCACTCCTCGCCATCTTTAGTTCGTAGAGGTTTGTCCTGTTTTTCGTCGCCCCGAAGGCTCGTGACTCCATCGCCTCGGCGAGCTCTAGGCTTCTCCTGATGGAGTTGACGATGAGGGGGAGGAGGATGGGGATGTATTTTCTGATGCGGGATAAGAAGCCGCCCTTGTCGAGTTCTAGCCCCCTGGACCTCTGTGCGTCCATTATTGTTTGGGCCTCCTCGGCGAGCACAGGCACGAATCTTATCGCTGTTATGAAGGCAAAGTTGAACTCGTATGGAACCCGGGCTTTCTCCAGGGCGAGGCTGAGCTTGTCGGGTGAGGTCGTTAGGAAGAATAGACTAAAACTCGTTATGAGCGCGAGGAACCTGAGCGTTAGGGTGAGACTGTACTCCACCGTCGCTCCGGTCAGGTGCATGCCCTGAAAGAAGTAGAAGCTGAGCAAATTGGTCGCGAATATTATAACCGCTAGGAACGCGGCGCCCTTCAGGGTCTTAAGCCACTCCTTCCATATTCGCCCGATGATGATCAGGGGGATCTGGAGTGTGAATACGAGTAGGAGGGGGATGAGGTCGAAGAAGATTATTGATAGGGCGAAGATGACCATAGTCATTAGAAACTTAACGCGGGGGTCGAGCTTGTGTAGCAGGGAGTTCCCTCTCGTGAACCTGAGTCCCTCGAGCAGGCTCATTTCTTGCCCTCCTTCATATTCTTCGTGAGTAGCTCGATAGCCTCGTCGACGTCGAAGACGTCTGCGGGGAAACCATAGGGGGTGAGTTTGGTGAAGAGTTTCGTGACCTCGGGGGGCGCAACGCTGCTTGCCTCGAGGCTCTTGGAGTCTGTCATTATCCTCTTCGTCGGACCGTCCGCGATCACCTTGCCCTGGGACATCAGGACGATGCGAGGCTGACTCTCAGCCACGAACTCTATGTCATGGGTAACTATGACAACGGTTTTGCTCTGGGTCCTCAGTTGCATGAGGAAGTGCTTGAGCCTCTCCTTCTGTCCGTAGTCCTGACCGACGGTTGGTTCATCGAGGACAAGAACATTCGGGTTCCAGGCGAGTATTGAGGCGAGTGCCACGCGCTTCCGTTCCCCGCCGCTGAGGATGAAGGGGCTGGACTTCCTGTAACGCTCGAGATCCAGGATGTTTAGGGCCCAGCCTACTCGTTCCTTTATCACGGCTTCCTCGTAGCCGAAATTTCTGAGGGCGAAGCTGATCTCCTCCTCTACGTCCTCGGCGAATAGCTGGTCGTCGGGGTTCTGGAAGACTAGGCCCACCTTACGCGCCATGGAGGCGACGCTCTTGGTGGATACGTCTTCGCCATCGACGGTGACGGTGCCGCTTTTGGGGCGGAGGAGGCCGTTGAAGTGTTTTACGAGGGTGGTCTTGCCTGCGCCGTTTTCCCCCATTATGGCGACATATTCTCCCTGGTTTATCGAGAGGGATACTCCTCTGAGGGCATCGACGTTCGAGTAGGAGTAGGTGACGTCTTTTAGCTGAATGAGTGGGCGGCTCGAGTACTCGCCCACGAACGTGTTCAGATCCTCGATTTCGTCGCGGGGCTTAGAAGCCTCATACATTTTGAGGTGGGGGACGAGGCTCGCGTATGCCTCAGCTGAATCGAGTGGGATTTCTATCTGGTATCCCCTCTGGCGGAGCCTTCTGCCGAGCTCGACCATGCGGGGGATGCCGACGCCGATCAGTCGAGTCTCTTCCGCCGTGAAGATGTCGCGGGGCTTACCATCGTTGACTACCTGACCCTCGTTGAAGACGATGATCCTGCTGCAGTACTTTACAGCCAGATCCATCCTATGTTCTATAAGGAGGATAGTTATCCTGTGTTCCTGGTTGAGGGTCTTTAAGACGTTGAATATTTTTTCGGCTCCAACAGGGTCGAGGAAGGCGGTGGGCTCATCCATCACGATGATACCGGGGTGCATAGCCAGGATGCTGGCTATCGTGAGGCGCTGCTTCTGACCCCCCGACAGTTCGTGTGTGCCCCTCTCCCTCAGCTGGGTGATCCCCACTTGGCCCATGGCCCAGTCTATCTCCGAGAGCATCTTGGGCTTGGGCTCTCCCATGTTCTCGAGGCCGAAGGCTATGTCCTTCTCGACGGTGAGTGAGAAGATCTGGTTGTCAGGGTTTTGGAATATGAGGCCGACGTGTTTAGCGAGTTCGTATGTCGGGTGATCCCGGGTGGAGAGGCCCTCGATCCTTATCTCTCCCTTCATTTCGCCGCTGTAGAAGTGAGGGATGAGGCCGTTTAGGCAGCGGCAGAAGGTTGTCTTTCCGCAGCCGCTCGGGCCGGTGAGTAGGATGAATTCTCCTTCCTCTATCTGGAGGCTGATGTCTCTCAGGGCGAGATCGGTGGTGTTCGGGTAGCTATAACACAGGCCTTCGACACTGACTCTGCCCATGGGACGAACCACCAATTTCTTCTTGTTAGTCGAACACCCGAGATATAATAGTTACACCTATCACATGGAAACCTTATGTTTTGTTATGAATTATCCCAGATGCCTATAGACGACTATGGCGACGCCTATTAAGAAAATTACCACTCCCTCACCACCGCCTATGCCACCCTAACCACCATTGGCATAGGCTCTTCGTCGAGCATAAGGTTATACAACCATCTATAATACCCCAAAGTGCGTGTTGGTATTGATTATCAATGTCAATTAAATAAATTTATTGTTATCCAACACTTAATAAATGAGGAGTGAGTCAATTATATCAGTGGAAGTCACTTGAATTCTATATCACGCATAGGAAAGTGTTACACTGGGAAAACGAACTAGATGACTAACAGACGATCTAAACTCGAGATTTACATGGATATTATAGAGGAGATTAGGAACGGTACCATATTACCAACAAAGATCATGTATGGGGTCAACACTTCCTGGAAGCCTCTTCAGCAGATGCTAAAATCGCTAATCGTCCAAGAGCTCATAGAAGAATACGAATCCGAGGAAGGTGATAATAGGACCAGTAAGGTATATCGTCTAACCGATAAAGGCCAAAGTGTCTTACACTATTTTGGAAAGGCTAAGGAGCTCGTTGAAGATAAGAAACTCGTCGAGATAAGGAACTGGCGGTAGACGCGCGCGAGTAGTATTAATCAAGCAAGCGATATCATTGATTCTTCGAGTGCTCAAGTTCGTGAACTAATCAAAGGAACTTTAACTTGGGTGCAAGCGTCTTGCACGCGCGCTCACCGAGGATGTTGGTATTCGGTGGAAGGAAATAGAGAACGTAAATTATGAAAAAACTTCCAAATAAAATATACATCAATTACACATATAATAGTGAATTGAAGGGATAGGGTCTTCGCGATTGAATTGGTATTGTAGATGCGTATAACTGCGGAGAAAGGACTTGGGAGAACTACGCCTTTTTAGGCTGATTCAGTTTCTCTTTTATAACTTCCGCTGCCTCTGCGAGGAACTTTTTAGCCTCGCCGAAGCCGTTTATCCCTGCGGCTGTCGGGTGACCTCCACCCGCCCCCTTGTAGTGTTCTGATAGAGGTTTCGTAACGTCTTCGCCGAGGTGAATTCCGGAGTTCTTGTAGAACTCCTCGGTGGATCGGAGGCTCGCCTTAAGCTCCTCTTTTTCGTTCCCCGCTATGATGGCGACGTCCGCCCCGAGGTTCATGATGCCTCTGGCGGCAGAGGGCTGGAAGGAGCCTAGGTTCGACGTCACCACGATCCACGGGTCCATTCTGTAGATGGTCAGCCTCTGCGCCCCTTTAAGGCGGGCCAGCCTCTCCGAGACATCCATCACGCCTTGGAGGAGTTCCCGCGTTCCACTCAGGGTCGCCCCCAACTCCAACAACTCCGCGACGATCCTGAATGTCTTCGGTGTACCGATGGTGAAGTGTTTTGAGTCGAAGGCTATCCCCAGCAGCAGCGCCTCCGCCACATCCCTAGGCGGGTTCAGCCCAAATGAGCGCCATATTTGGTAGACGATCTCACAGGTGGCGACCGCTGACTCATCCACAAGGTAAATGGTTGCAATTCGAGCGATCTCGTCGTCCCTCCCGTGGTGGTCTATGAAAACCTTCGCGGCGCCCGTCTTCAGCAGGGGCTGGAGCACCTCCAACTGGATCAGACTCCCCGTGTCAACGACCAAGATAACGTCTGCGTCCATGATCTTCGGATGTACCGAGGCTTCGATCTTGAAGTGGTTTATCATCCTGCCAGCGAGCATACTGGCGCTATCGGGGTAGAGAACCTCGAGCACAGCCTTCTGGTCGAGGGCGTGAATCAGTCGCTCGATGGAGTAAGCAGCACCGATGGCGTCTGGGTCCGCGTTGTGATGGCATAAGATGGAGACTTTTCCTTTAAGATGGTCTTTAAGCTGGCTGAAATCCACGTCTTCTAACATCCTCGGAAACACTAGACCCTACTTGTATTGCAAGCCAGCATCTTAAATCCTCCACCCACAATAAATGAACAATGTCCACGAGAAACAGCGCTACAGTGGTAGAGACAACCTCCATAAAGGGTGGGTCGTATAGAGCCGTAGTGGGCCTGGCGGGGGCCGGCTTTATAGGCAATTCCTCCGTCATGTTCTCCATCAGGGCAAAGGGGTTCCCAAAAGTGGCACATATAAAATCTAGCTACATTCCACCAATGACTCTGATCTCCAACGGGGAGCCAATCCAATCATTCAGGATACACGTAGACGAAGATGATAAGCTCTTATTCGTCGTGACAGAGAGCCTCGTCCCCGCGGAGGGGTGCTGGCCCATAGCCGAAGCCCTCCTCAAGTACCTAAAAGAGAAGAATACGAAGGAAATATATGCGATCGACGGACTGCCATTCAGCGCGATCTCTTTGGAAGTGAAGGCGCTTGTCTACTCCAACAAGATGGATCCAGGGAGATTCGAGTACCCTCATCTCAGGGAGGGCGCGGTCTCGGGCATCAACTCCTGCATCCTAGAAGACTGCGTCGAGAAGGGATTCCCCTACGCCTGCCTCTTCATCCCTACGACCAAGCTAACAAACATCGACTACATCGGCTCCTCCAACGCGGTCGATGTGATTAACAAGTTGTTTAAACTGGGCATAGACCCCTCCCCTCTCCGTGGAGCGGACGAATCTAAGAAGACTGAACAGAGGCAAACCGGGCTTGGTAGGGTGTTTAAAAAGGGTTAATCCTGTTGTAGCGGGAGGCCGAGTTCCTTCTGTAGTGTCTCCTGTAGCCCCTGGAGCTTCTCCTTCGCCTTCTCCTCCTGCTTCTCTAGGACCTTTTCCCTCATCTCGAGGAAGTCCTTGCGTTCAGCGAGCTCCTTCACAACGGTCGCCTTGTCCTTCTCGATTAGGACAGCGCCGACGGACTTGTAGATCTTGGCGCCTTCGAGGGTTTCGTTAAGGGTCGTTAACGCCCTCTCGGTCTCGGCCTTCTCAGCGTCGAGCCTCTGCTTCTGGGCTTGGAGTTGCTGCATTGTGTTTTGTAGCTGCTGGAGGCGTGCGATCCTCTCCTGAACGTTCGGGGGAAGCTGACTGAGGTCAGACATCTGGATTCGTCTGTTTAGGTTGTATCCCTCCCCTTATATCTATTTGGCGAGGTCGTCTACTCCACAGTTAGGGAGATCTCAGCGTTTAGTTCGAGACCGAGTTCGTCGCGCATCCTTGACGTCACCGTGATGGTAGGTTCCCCGTTTGGTAGGAGCATGAAGAACGCGTCAACGGGTGTGGACTCAATCATCAACCTGAAGTCGTTGCATTCTGCGACGCAGGTTCTGGGCTGGATATCTGTGGTTTTTCCTATAGTCTTCCCGAGCAACTTTATGGACGTGTCCTTCATAGGGTTCTCCGCGTGTACTCCGAACCAGCCGTAGAGAGGTATCCCGCCATCGAGTATCCCTGGTACGCCACCGACATCGACCACTATGCCGGGTGTCTTCAAACTCAGCTTGATCAGTGCATAACCCGGTCTGGACGCGGTTACAGTTCCGATAATTTCCTCAGTTAAATCGAGTCCATCCAGTTCTAGGAGACTATCGATCGGGTATCCGCCCCTGACGCGTAATGGATCATTAAGAGGCCTTATCTCGATGTGGGCGTGAAGTGGCGTCTGGTAACCGAAGTACCCCGATCGGATGAGCGGGCCCAAACGGTGTCCCACCTCGATTGATTCTCCTACCCTCATCCTAGTTTCGATGTGAAGGACTTTGATGACCCTCTCCGGGTTTTCACTGCTTCTAATAATGGTTACGACATCGAAATTGGGCGCCTTGAAGCCGTTTCCGATTGGGGCCTTTACTTGTCTCACCTGAAGGATCTCACCATCAACTGGGGATGACATAGATTCGTCAATCATCGAGTTGGTATATATGTCAATACCCGTCATCAAGCGGTGCGCTGGGTATGGGCTATTGTAGAAGGCGTATCTCCCGTTGAGAGGGCAGCTAATTGCAACTCCACCTGATGCAGCTACGGGAACCATCGAAGCCAAGACGATATGTATCCATAAGATCAGAGAGAAATCTTTTTCGTGATAACTGTCTAAAGTATCCCGATTTTACCCTCACATGTAAAAAGGGGAGAGGACCTTAGCTGTGGCTGCCCTGACGCCCAGCTTCTCGGAACCAGCTGGAAGGATGCGATAGGACCTCCTTGGGAGATGTGAGAGGGAATACCTATCCAACTCAGCCCTGTGACTAGTAGGCTTATTAGGTGACACAGGTCGATTCGGGTTGGAGGCGAGTTATTGTTTATTCTGATTATAAAGTTTCGGGGAACTCCTTTTATGCCTTGGTTTCCCTAATCGTTTGAGCTCCATGGGCGGAATTCTTGCTATCGTTTCCCACCCAGATGATGAAACTTTCGGCTGTGGCGGGACTCTCGCACTGCACCTTGAGAAGTCGCGAGTTCTTTGCTTGACGTGTAACCCTAGGGACCGCAAGGGAGAGATTGAGAGGTCGTGCAAGGCACTTGGGCTGGAAGAACCCATCGTCTTCATGGAGGACAGCGTCGCCCCCTCGAGGGAGCTAGTCAAGAGGGTCGCCGACGTTATAGTGGCGGAGAGGCCGAGAATAATAATAACCCACCTACCCTTTGACTACCATGCCGACCACAGGGCAGCATACGAGGTCGTGAAGGAGGCGATTGAGTGGGCCGCCCACATGACAACGTACGAGGAACCCTGCCTAGTCGAGCGCCTCCTACTCATGGAGATAAACACCCTGATCCCCAGCCCCCGTGTTCTTGTAGATGTCTCCGAAACGATGGAGATGAAGAGGGTCGCGGTGGGGGTTTATAGCTCCCAGCTGAAGAAGTTCTCCTGGGGATACTACCAGAAGTTCAGCGATAAGAAGGCGGAGCTGAGAGGAACCCAAGCAAATTGCGCTTATGCCGAGGCATTCGACGAGGAGTCGCTGGCGAAGAACGGACCCTTCTACGAAGGGAAGGCGACGAAAAATCTGCTGAGGTGAATGAAGTGAGTGATAACCCACCCAGTACATACGTTGTATCAGAAATATACGGAGAATGAACCCGGTGGCGAGTATGCAACTCGACTCTGGGGTAGGATTCCCATGAATATGACTGAGTGCCACGGATATTTTGGGGAAATTAGGGCAAAGTATGGTGTCCCGCCCTCAGAACTTGAGGGGCTCAAAAAGGCTATCAAGAGCAAGATGAGGGGACTGGGTATCCTCACCTCCAAGGTCTCACAGAGGATCGATTCGCTGGATAGGGGCGCAGTCGAGACGGGTCAGCAGCCGAATTGTCTCGGGGGGCCCAGCTTCATATTCAATAAGATGACCTACATCACGGTCCTCGCCGGTCTGGGAGGGGGATACGCGCCGTTATACTACATCGGGGACTACGACAGTGTCCAGGCGGAGCTACTTAACATCCGCGTCCCGAGCCCCTCAGCGAGGGGGATGCTAATCACCTACCTATCCCCACCAGAATATGAGGGGGCACCCATACGTCGACTACCGAATCCGGACGAGGAGTGGCTCAAGAAGACACTCGAAAAGATAGAGAGTAACTACCGTGGCCTTCTCAAGGGCGTGGAACCTGTGAAGCAGGAGAAAGTTCTCCAGAACCTCTCCCACATCTCTACGATCCTCAAAGGGGCTTATTATTCGACGGAAAACGTCGCAGACTTCTCGACGAAGATCCTCGGTATGATTGCGAACCTCGAGGCCGACATGGGGGTTCCGATGTTGTCGGCGACTGACCCTGTCATCAGAGGCTTCTTCAAGCACGGATACGAGATTCTGCTCTCCGAGCCGAACCGGAGCAGCTTCGTGCGCGCATCTAACGACGCCGTTGACTTCATCGAGGGACTCGGGTACAGGGCGCAGATCGGTAAGAGGTCCATGGACTATGTGCCGTTCTTCCTGGAGTGCCAGACCCTGAGCTGCCATGGGAGCAGGGTCGAGCTGAAGTATAGGGCGGGCTCGGGGTCCACAGCGAGCGTGGAGGGCAAGTGCCCGAGGTGCGAGCAGGCATACAACTATTCCTTCTCGGTGGAGAAGCCTGACATTGAGGAGATAGCGAACTTAATAACACCCAGGGTAGACTCTCGTCAGGTTGTCGTCGACTCGGTCATCCCGGTGGTGGCGCACGTGGGCGGACCTGGGGAGACGAGCTACTATGCTGAGGTGATCCCCGGTGTCTCGCAGCTTGGCATACCCTTCCCCACATACACCCGCTACGCTAGGGTCTTCTATAACACTCCATGGAATGAGGTGGCGAGCAGAAGCATTGAGGCGAAGGGGTACACCCCCCTATCACGGAGAGAGCTTTTCGACGCCCTGGCTGAATGGGTCGAGGCCAAGAAGGCGAACAACATCGAAGCCATCGCCCAAGCACACGCCAAAATCAGGAAGGCTATTGACGAGACCTACACTACGCTGAACAAAACGAAGGTGGATACCGAGTCCGAGATAGACGCCATCAAGCGAAGACTTGGTGAACCATCGACAAGAACAGCCTTCATGCAGGAGATGAAGGTAAAGCAGGCGTTGGTCCAGGAGTTGGATGGTTATCTCTCTTACGCCTTCGGCCACTTCGCCCCAGAGAAGTACGGGCAGGAGGTCAGCTGGGCGTGGATCGATATTGCGCTGGTATCTGGCGTTGGGGAAAACGTGGAGATATACAAGAGAGCTGTATGGAGGCTGGACGCCGAACTCGACGGTCTTCTACGTCAATCTCTAGTCTTGGAGACCGCCTCGAAGGTCTCGATGTACTGGTTTACAACCGTCTCAGCTGTGTACCTCTCAAGAATAGTTTTTCTGGCACTTTCGCCGAGCCTACTCCTCAGCTTTGGGTCCCTGTATAGGCGGAGAATCGCCTGGGCGAGTTCCTCCGGGTGCTTCGGGGGCACAAGAAGACCGTTCTTACCATCATCGACTATTTCGAGCACGCCACCCACCTTCGTCGCGATCATGGGGAGCCCAGTGCTCATCCCTTCGAGGAGGGTGAGGGGGGCGCTCTCCGTCTCAGAGCATAGGACGCCTATGTCGCTGCAACGCATGAGGTTGGGGATGTCACTCCTGAACCCCGTCAGGGTCACGTTCCTGTGTAGCCTGAGGTCGTCTATCAGCTTCTCGACGCCGTGCCTGTCGGGGCCGTCACCTACGAGTGTCAGCTTAGCTTTAGGTTCCTCCTTTATCACGATCGCCATAGCATAGACAAGATCGGTCACCCGCTTCACGGGGCGGAAGTTGCTCACGTGGATTATACCGCCGCACTCGCCGCAATCGGCCTCGGCTGCATCGCAGGGCGCTGGGATGAAGACTTGTGTGTCGACGAAGTTAGGTATTACCTTCACCTCGCGCTCGATACCGAGCCTCTCGTAGGCCTCCCTCTGCATAAATTTGGAGACCGCTGTTACGGCGTCGGCCTTCTCTACGCTGTAGTTGTTGACGATCTGGTAGCTCGGGTCGCTTCCGAGTATGGTGACGTCGCTGCCGTGTAAGGTAACGACGTAGGGTACACCAGTTATCTCCCTAGCGAGATAGGCGGCCGTTGCGTGAGGGATAGCGTAGTGGACGTTAAGGACATCTAGTTTATCCAGCTTAGCTACGCGCGCCATCTCGGAGCCGAGGGCCACGGTGTATGGAGGGTATTTGAAGAGGGGGTATTCGAGGACGTTGACGAGGTGAATGTGGACGTTCTCCTGGTCGATCCCCTGAACGGCGAATGGGCGCTCATAGGTGATGAAATGGACCTCGTGGTCCCTCTTGGCGAACTCGACACCGAGACGCGTAGCGAGTATGCCGCTGCCGCCAACGCCCGGGTAACAGGTTATACCGATCCTCGTGTATGGTGCCCCCTAACAGATAGGGTGTCTAGAAAGGTGAAATAAAAAGGGGTAGGCGGCTACTTCGTGCCCTTCATCCTCTTCTCGACGCCGAGGATGGCGGCGATCTGCCCCTCGTGGTGGATAATCTCAGCTCACCATGAGCATGATATAGAACTCGCGTGGCTTCTTACCGGCCCACGCCTCCACCTCCTCGTCGAGCCTATCGTTCGTCAGCTTGTTGAGGCCGGCGTTGAGCTTTCTGTGCCCTTTCTCTATGTCGGCCATGATCTTCTCCATCTTGTACTTCGGGTTGCCGACGTAGTCCTTTGGCCAGTCCTTCGGCTGCTCCTCGCCAAGGAACTTGGGGAGGTAGACGTTCAGTTCCTCGCTCAGGTGGGTGAGTATCCACCTGATCGTGTTTGCCTGAGTGCAGCTCTTCCAGTCGAGCTGCTCGGGCTTCAGGGTCTTCGTCGCACTCCCTAGTCTGTCGAATCCAATCTGTGCAAAGTCCTTTATCATCTTCGTCTTTACTGTCATCTAACCACCAGAATCCGGGTTAAAATTGAGTTTAATGGGTATATAATACTACGCATTTGGGGGCGGTCTCGGGTCTCGTTCAGCAGTTGTCGAGAAGGTTGGGGTCCTTCACCTTGAGGCGCTTCACGGTCCCCCTGATGTAGGCTATCTGCCCCTTATGGTGGATTATCTCGCCTATGTACGCGAAGATGCCCACTTTCCTCTTCTTTGTCCCGCCCCAGAGGGGGATCTCCTCCTCAAGCTGGGTGTCCGTGAGCTTCCCTAGGCCGTCGAGGACAGTCTTCTTGCCGACCGCAAGATCTTCCATGTACTTTGCCAGGCTATAGTGCCTATCCTTATAGTCGTCGGGCCACCCAGTCGGCTTGTAATTCGGGTCCCCCTTGAGTATCCGTGGGATGGCTGTGTTGCTAATCCTGCAGAGGTGGTTTACAATCCACTCGATGTTGTTCGACTCAACTGTGGGCTTGTAGTTTGCCTCCTTCTCGTCGAGCCCCTTCAGGTTTTCCTCTAACGAGTTGAAGTGGTACTCCGCGAGTTCTTTCAGAATCTGTGCTTTTGCTGACAAGTCGTTCACCGGGAGAGTCAGATGCGGGGCGGTTAAATTGCTTATCGCTTTATCGCAGATAATGGCGAAGGGGTTATAGGTCATCGGCTTTTCCATAATCGGGAAAGAGTATGTATCAGGAGACCCTCGTTATTCTGAAGCCCGATGCCCTGGAGAGGAACCTCGTTGGGGCGATAATCGACAGGTTCGAGAAGGCTGGTTTGAGGATTATTGACATCAGCTACTATCGAAGGGTGAATGAAGCGCTCCTGAGAAAGCACTACCCCGACTCCATGGCGGAGAGCCTCGGGAAGAAGGCGCAGTTCGCGACGCCGGGGATAAGGGACCCGGTCGCCCACGGCCTGAAGGTCTTGGAGAGGCTCAGGAAGTATTTTACTAGAAACCCCGTCATCGCCATAAGGTTCGGGGGCGAGGACGCCATACAGAGCGTGAGGAAGGTCACAGGATACACGGACCCCGCCACGGCGGAGAAGGGGACGATTAGGGGAGACTTCGGCATCGACTCGATTGCGAAGAGCACTGCCGAGGGGCGCGCCTGCGAGAACCTGATACATGCCTCAGGTAACCCAGAGGAAGCGAAGATGGAGCTCGTCCTCTGGTTCCCAGAATAAAATTTTAACGGTCTCTCTTTCCCGCGATGTAATCCTCGACCCACTGGTGTGCCTGGTCGTCGGGGACCTGCTGAGGCGGGTGCTTGAAGCTGTAGCTGCTTATCCCGAGGAGGGGCCCGCCTATGCCACGGTCTAGGGCAATCTTCATGGCTCTCACGACGTCGATGACGACGCCCCCGCTGTTGGGGCTGTCGTTGACAAGGAGCTTTGCGTCCATCACGAGGGGCAGGTCACCGAAAGCCTTGCCGTTGATCCTGATGTAGCAGACCTTGTGGTCCTCTAGGAAGGGGACATAGTCGCTGGGGCCTATCCTCGTTGGGATATCGTATGGAATGAGGCTCTGTACGGCCTGCGTCTTGCTGATGCGCTTCGTCTTGAGCCTGTTCTCCACGGTCATGTTGAGGAAGTCGGTGTTACCGCCGATGTTGAGCTGGTAGGTTGAATCGATCTTCACACCGCGGTCGTAGAAGAGCTTCGCCAACACGCGGTGGACGATGGTTGCACCTACCTGGCTCTTTATGTCGTCGCCTGCGACGGGGAGGCCCTTCTTCTCGAACTTCTTCGCCCACGCGGGGACGCTGCAGATGAATTCGGGGATGCAGTTGACAAAGGCGCAGCCCGCATCGAGTGCTGCCTGTGCGTAGATCTGTGTGCCCTTGGCGCTGCCGACGGGTAGGTAGTTGACGAGCATATCGGCGTCGCTCTCCTTGAGTATCTGGGCGACGTCGACGGTCTCTATGCTCTTGTCGGCGTGGAAGGCCTCGTACATGTGGGGGGCGACGCCGTCGCTTATGGGGCCAGCGTAGACCTTGGCCCCTGTCTTGGGGACGTCGCTGAACTTGGCGCAGCAGTTTGGGTGCGCCCAGATCGCGTCCGCGAGATCCTTCCCAATCTTCTCCTTGTTGACCTCGAATGCGGCGACGAACTTGACGTCCCGTATGTGGTAGTCCCCGAAGTAGGCGTGCATGACGCCGGGGATGTCCTCGTCCTTCTCGACGTTCTTGTAGAACTCGACGCCCTGAACAAGGGCGGAGGCGCAGTTGCCGACGCCGGCAATGGCTACCTTGATGACCGTTTCAGTTCCTCCATTAGCGCCCGCGTTATCAATAGGCTGAGGCGATACCCGTTTAAGGGTTTCCCAGTAGTCCGCCTAGGAGAGAGTTCTTCTTCACGACGCCGAGTAGGGCCTCGATGTCCTCCTCCGTATTGAAGAAGTGAGTAGAGACGCGTATCCCCCCGATGCCGGCGGCGTACCTGAGAGCGACGACTATGCCAGCCTTCGCGAGTGCGCCGTGGAGCCTCTGGTTCTCCTCATGCTTCCCCGTATTGAACGTTACGAGACCAGTGTGCTTCTCCGGATCCTCGGGGGTATTCACCTTGACCTTGAACTCCTTGAGCCCCTCCATGAGCTTCCCCGCGAGCTCCCTGTTCCTCTCCTCGATGTTCTTGAGGCCGAGGTCGTTGAAGTATTCGAGGGCGGCGTGGAAGCCCCAGATTGCCTCGGCTGGATAAGAGACCTTGATTGAACTTCTCCGCCCCCGGGTAGAGGGGGTGGTCCCACGAGGATACGTTGTCGTGGCCCGGCTTCTCCCAGGGCTGCCCGTCCCTGAAGGCCTCTTCGACCTGGTTGTAGCATCTGTACGTCGGCTCGTACCTGTCGGCAATCTCCCTCTTGACATAGAGGACGCCCGCCATGGCTGGGCAGCACATCCACTTCTGGCTCCCGAAGGTGTAGAAGTCTACGTCGTCCCTCACGGGCTCCGCGAGGACGTTGCCCTGGCTCTGGTAGCCGTCGTCGACGACGAGTGCACCGTGGTCGTGGGCTATCTGCGTCACCGCCTTGACGTTGTGTAGTAGGCCGGAGGTCCACTCGACGTGGCTTAGGGAGAGTACTCGGGTTTTATCGTCTATGACGGCCTCGAAGTCCTCAGTCGTTATGATACCTTCCTTATGTCTGACGCTCCTTATCTCGACGCCCCTCTCCCTCCAGGGGAGGAAGGGGTAGGAACCAGTCGGATAGCCGAGATCCGTGATTACGATGTTCTCCCCTCTCTTGAGAGAGAGCATGCCCGAGATTGTGTTGACAGCTTGGCTCACCCTGTTGACCCAGGTGATGTCGCCCTTGTCTACTCCGAGGGCCTTCGCCGCCTCCCCCTTTGCATCGGGCGCCTTCACGGTGTTGTTCTCGTAGGTGTAGAAGTCCCACCAGTCCATGGCCCTCTCCTGAACCCTCGCGAGAGCGGGGCCGTGCGCCGCGCTGTTCATGTACCTCAGGTATGCGAGTACGGGGAACTCCGCCCTGATCTCCTCGACATGTTTGGCGATGTTCATGGGGGAGAACGTTGCGCGATGGTGGATATAAGAGGAGCTAGGAGGCGCGCCTGTATGTGCCCGGGCGAGGCGAGAAGATGGTACCGTCCCTCATCAGGGTGCTTATCAGCTTCGCCGCCTCGCTCCTGTTTATTCCCTCCTCGGCGAGCGCCTCGTAGAGGTCGTCGTCCTTCACGGGCCCAGTCCTCTCCAGCTCCGCTATCTTCCCCAGTACCTTCTGTAACTGCGTCTGTAGGCTCCTCGGCTTCCCCGTGTAGAGGATGTCGATGTCTATCTGGCCCGTGGTGACGTCGATGCCTACCTGCTCGAGGCTGGCTCTGCATGAGTGTGATGACTGCTTCGGCGTCCTCCTTCGTGACCTCGTTCCGTAGGTGGGCCTTGGCGCGTGCCTCGGCGAGCCTGACGAGGCTCTCCAGTTGGCGCGCCGTGATGCTGACGGCGGAGGCTTCGCCGCCCTCGACGCTGGCTGTCCTCATCTTGACGTAGAAGTCCCTGAAGCGGGTGACGACCTCCTCGCTTAGGAGGGGGCGGACGCGGGTCTTGGCGTAGCTGATGTACTTCCTGAAGAGCTCGGGGTCGATAGAGGATGTGATGGTTGAGCCCGCTGACCTGTGGAGGCCGAGTATGTGCTCCGCCATCGTCGTGTCCCTCTCGGCGTCGGGGACATCCTTGAGGACGAAGATGACGTCGAACCTGCTGAGGATGGTGACTGGGAGGTTGATGTTCTGCCCGATTGTCTGGTAGGGGTTGTATCGGCCTAGCGTCGGGTTCGCCGCAGCTAGTATGCTGGTGCGGGCGTTGAGGGTCGCGACAATGCCTCCCTTCGCGATGGGCACTATCTGCTGCTCCATCGCAGGGTGTATCGCTCCCCTGTCCTCCTCCCTCATCTTGTCGATCTCGTCGATGCAGCAGATCCCTTGGTCGGCCAGTACTAAGGCTCCCGCCTCTAGGACGAAGTTGCCTGTTCCCCCCTCCTTGACGACGGCGGCGGTGAGGCCTGCTGCTGTGCTCCCCCTACCCGTCGTCATCAGCCCCCTAGGCGCTATCTTCGCCGCGAACTGGAGGAGTTGGCTCTTACCCGTACCCGGGTCGCCGACGAGTAGGACGTTTATGTCCCCCCTGATGCGGACATCGGGGAGTTCCTTGTTTATGCCCCCGAAGAGTAGGTAGAGGATGGACTCCTTGATGTTCTCATGGCCGTAGATGCTGGGGGCGATGGACTGGAGGAGGCGGCGGTGGACCCACGGGTCCTGCGCTATCTCCTTTATCTTCGCCTCGTCCTCGGGGGAGATGGCGGTCATCTCCGACTCGCGGCCGCTCACCTCTATGTGGCTCGCCTCCATCACCATATCGAAGATGCGAAGCTGCCCGCCGCGCCCGAAGCGTTGGAGGAGGTCGACGCTGCCCACGATGGTGATCCTGTCACCGGGGCGGGCCTGGTCGACGACGTCGTCCTTGAGGTCGACGTGGAGGCTCCTGGGGAGCTGCCCGGGTGGTAGGTCTTCCGGCCTCTCCTGGATGCTGACCCTCTGCGAGTCCATGAAGACGGAGAGCTTCGGCACGAGGTCGAAGCGGGTCTTGCTATCGCAGTGCTCGCACTTTATCGGGCGTCTTTAGTATCTCGCCGTCCTGCTCGACGTAGTTGAGTTCGTTGCAGTTACTGCAGCGGAAGACGGCCTTCATCACCTGCGGCGTCGTGGCGGATGCGCGTACGATTATGCCCTGGACCATGACTAGGCGCCCGATGTGCTCGGAGCCTATCTTCCTGAGCTGCGTGACGGAGGGGAGGGCCCTGACGCGGACATGTATCTTCTTCTGCGCCTCGGCGTAGACGAGGTCACGTTGCCTGAGCTTGTCGTAGACGACGCGGCTGAAGAGATCGAGTATCCTGTCGGGGTCATTCATCGCGTCGGCGGCGAGCTCCATGTCGTAGTTGTAGAGGTCGTTGAAGTCGACTAGGAGGGACCTGACGCCCTTTATGGGCATCTCCTGTATGGCCTGCTCGTACTTGAGGATGCCCTCGTCCGTACGGAAGTCCTCGATGAACCGGGTGAAGACCTCCTCGTGGCTGACCTGCTTGGCCATTACCGGGTGCTCAGCCTCCTGATGTCGCGGCGCCACTCGGATACGATGTGCTCAAGCTCCTGATAGAGTGCCTGTTCCTCGGGTTGGAGGATGCCGGGCTGGAGGGCGGTCTCGGTTGTGGCTATTCGCGTCACTTTGCCGACTCGGCTATCGATGATCTCCCTGAAGCGGGCGTGCAGCCTGTTGATCTGCTCCGCCTTCGTGGCGTCTCCCCCTACCGCCTTGGCAGCGAGCGTGAGGCTGACGTATGCCTTAGCGTAGAAGTCCTTCGGGAGCGCACTGGGGGCTCCGCCGGGGTTGAACCTCTCCTTGAAGTGGGTTGAGGTCCACTCCTCGGTGGTAAGTCCCTCCTCGCCGTACTTGGCGAGCCCGGCCTCGACCAGGACGCCGGCGACCCAGAAGGGGGCGGAGAACTCTTTCCTCTCATCCACCTCCTCGATGATGAGCCCGGGGGTCTCTATCTTCGGTGTCTTCCTGAGCGCCACCAGCTTGATGGGGGTGTTCTCGTATTCGAGGAGATTCACGTCCACTGACAAGCCAGCGGCACCTGCAGAAGAATAGCCGGGTGACTGCGAGTATAACCGTATCCATGGCCTTGGTTTACACCGGGGAGGCAAAACCGCCCTCTATGGTTTTAAGAGGAGCCTCGTCGAGGTAAAGGATCGTGCAACCCGCAGTGGAGAGCCTTGAGCGACTCGCAGCCGTAGTGAGGGCAGAGGTGGAGAAACCCGAGACCCGCAGGAAGGTTGAGGCGAGGATCAGGGAATTCCAGGCAGCACAGGGCGAGGGGGATGAGAGGTGGTTCGAGGAGCTCGTCTTCTGTCTCCTTACCGCCAACTACAGTGCGAGGGGTGCCCTCGCCTGTATAGTCGCCCTGAACGAGGGTGACGCCATTAGCGAGGGCAGCCTGGAGCAACTCAGGGCCTGCCTTGAGCACAGGCATAGGTTCCCCAACAAACGGGCCGAGTTCATCCATAAGGCGCGTGCCCACAGAGGTGACCTGAAAAGGATCATCACATCCCAGCTGAGCAGCCGCGCAGCTAGGGACTGGCTCGTCGAGAACATCACCGGCCTCGGCATGAAGGAGGCGAGCCACTTCCTCAGAAACGTCGGGTACCTCGACCTCGCCATAATAGACAAGCACATCCTCACCCACATGGAGGAGCAGGGTATCATAGAGGAGCGCCCGAAGACGATGACGAGGAAGAAGTATCTGGAGTACGAGGAGATACTCACGCGAGTCGCTGGAAGGCTCGGGATGCCGCTGGGCCAGATGGACCTCTACCTCTGGGCGAAGAAGAGCGGTGAAGTGATCAAGTAGATGAGAGTCAAATTCAACGGTGAGACGCGGGAACTTTGGACACTATGGAGGGAGGGCGCCGAGGTGAAGATGATCGACCAGCGCCTCCTCCCACACAGGTTCGAGATACTGACGCTGCACAACCACGGTGAAACCGCGGAGGCGATACGCGACATGGCGGTCAGGGGAGCAGGAGCCATAGGCGTCGCTGGGGGATACGGCGTCGCTCAAGCCGCTCTAGAGGCACAGGAGAAGAACCTGAAGGCGTTCAAAGCATACATCTCCGAGGCAGCAGACACCCTGAGGAAAACGCGCCCCACGGCCGTCAACCTCTTCCACGCCATAGACCGATGCGTCAAGGCCGCCTCGAAGGGGAGCGTTCCTGAGCGGGTCGCCGCCGCCTGCGCAGAGGCGGACAGGATCGCCCTAGAGGACCTCGAAGCCTCCAAGAAGATGGGGGAGTACGGCAACGCCCTCATCAGAGACGGGTTCCGGATACTCACCCACTGCAACGCAGGCGCCCTCGCCTTCATCGACAACGGCTCCGCCCTCGCCCCAATACGCGTCGCCCACAGGTCCGGGAAGCACATCTTCGTCTACGCCGACGAGACCCGGCCACGCAGCCAGGGCGCGAAGCTCACCGCGTGGGAGCTGCAGCAGGAGGGGATACCCTACGCCCTCATCGCGGACAACGCCGCTGGCCACTATATGCGCCGGGGCGACGTCGACTTCGTCATCGTGGGCGCGGACAGGATCGCCGCGAACGGGGACACCGCCAATAAGATTGGCACATATGAAAAGGCTGTCCTCGCCAAGGAGAACGGTATACCCTTCTATGTGGCGGCGCCGAGGATGACCTTCGACCTCAAGTGCCCCACGGGGGACGGCATCGAGATCGAGGAGAGGAGCCCAGACGAGGTCAACTGGGTCTGGGGCGCCGACGAGAAGGGCAACTACACGAGGGTCCGCATATCCGCCGAGGGCACAATCGCCAAGAACCCGAGCTTCGACGTCACCCCCGCCAAGTACATCACCGGATTCATCACCGATGTCGGCGTCCTAAGGCCACCCTACAGGAGGAGCATCAGGGAGGCCCTCCGCCCCGGGAAGGGCAAGGGTAGCTGACCATACAGCTTATATTTTCGGGGCAGATTCCTTTTGGCGGAGCCCGCCTTAGCTCAATGGTAGAGCATTCGGCTGTAGCTTCCGCCCCGCGGGGCGAAGGCAATCAGGCCTTGAGCAGACACCGAGTGGTTCCAGGTTCAAATCCCGGAGGCGGGACCACCACTCATTAAAAAAAATATTTTCCGTTATGAGTGGTAACACGCCATAAGGCGTACGCTGAGTCGTCAGCACCCGCCCAGCTTCTCCAGCTCACCTATAAGGAGAGGCACGAAGGCCCCCACGTCCGAAACGACACCGACCACCTGGCTCGTCCCGCGGTCGCTCAGCTTCGTCACCACCGCCGGGTTGATGTCGACGCAGACCACCTTCACCGTAGACGGGAGCATGTTCCCCACCGCGATGGAGTGGAGGGTCGATGCGAGCATGAGGACGAAGTCGGCATCCTTCACAAGCTCCCTGTACCTCCTCTGTGCCTCCCCCGAGTCCTTGATCACCTCGGGTATCGGCCCATCGTCCCTGATGGAGCCCGCCAACGCGTAGGAGATGCCCTTCACCGTGAGCTGATAGAAGATACCGCTGTTCACCATCCCCGCATCCACAAGAGCCTTTATCGAGCCCGCCTTGATGACCTCGTTTATCGCGGAGATGTGGTTCCAGGGCTCCTTCTTCCTCCCGCCCTCCTCGAGCTCGACGCCGAGGGAGGTCCCGTAGAGGGCGTACTCCACGTCGTGGACCGCTAAGGCGTTCCCCGAGAGCAGGGCGTCGACGTAGCCCAACTCGATCATGCGAGCTAGGTGGGGAGCGGCTCCCGTGTGGATCACCGCTGGGCCAGCCACGACCACGACCTTACCGCCGCGCCCCTTCGTCTCCTTTAGTTCCTTGGCGATCCTCCTGATGATGCTGGTCGCGGGCCTCTCGGGGGAGACCTCGCCGTTCATGAACTCGAAGACGCCGACGCCCTCCCTGGGCCTCTCCGGGGGCTTGATCCTGACCCCCCTCTCACCCCTAACGACGAGGTCCCCACACCTCACGAGGCAAATGGGCTTACACCACGCCCTTTTCGTCACGGGGTCGACGACTATCTGCTTATCCATCATCAACTCCTCGACCTCGACCCAGCCGCCCCCCAAATACACGCTGGTCGGGTGATTCGTCGTCGAGTAGAAGCCGTCTGGGAGGACCATGTCACGGGGCGCCGCCTCATACTCAACCTCATGCGCCTCGGGCATCATCGCCCCCAGCCTCAACACCTCGTCCACGATCCTGTTGAGGTGTTCCTCGCTCTCCCCAAAGATCATTATCGAGGCGGAGCTATAGTCATTCTTCCTCCTCCCAATCGTGAAGTCTACGAACTCAAAATCACCCTTCTGATCCATTATCTCATCCAAGATGTGAGTGAGAATCATGGAGTCAATCAGGTGGCCTTCGACTTCTACGAGTTGGGAGAACCTAGACTCATCCGAGTACGGGAAAACTATCCCTTGCCAACTCTTCCACCGTGAGATGTCGGTACGTCTCGGGACGCTTTAAACCCATCGGAATAAAAGAGAGTTAGACAAGTTTCTCCATCGCTAACTTCTCCACGGCGACAACGACCGCCTGCGTCCCCTTGTCCCGTAGCCCCTCTGCGTCGAGGTTCTTGAACATCTGCTGCACCACTGCCGTCCCCATCAGCGGCATCTTAAGGCTATCACTCGTCTCCATGATGATACGGAGATCCTTGAGGTAGTCCTTCACCTTGAAGCCCGGCTCATGGTCTCCTACGAGGAGCTTAGCCCCGTTGTTTGTGAGCTGCCAGCTCCCCGCCGCGCCCCCAACAACCGCCGTGTGGACTTTCTTCACGTCAACCCCCGCTTTCTTCGCGAATACGAGCGCCTCCGCCACGCCAAGCATGTTCATCCCAACGAGGATCTGGTTCACCGCCTTGCAAATTTGACCGTCCCCGTTTCCGCCAATATGGGTAATAGTCTTCCCCATTGCCTGGAAGACAGCGACCGCCTCATCGAAGGCGTCCTTGTCCCCGCCAACCATGATGCTTAGAGTCCCGTTCCGGGCGCCTATGTCGCCGCCGCTGACGGGGGCGTCGAGCATCTTGATCCCCATGTCCTTGAACCGGGTCGCCATCTCCCTCGTCCTGATGGGGCTGATGGTGCTCATGTCGATGACTATCGTCCCTGGTTTCGCGCCGTGGATGACACCGCTGGGGCCGAGCAGTACCTCCTCAACGTCCTTCGAGTCGGTGACTATGTCTATGACGATGTCGCTCTGCTCAGCGACCTCCTTCGGTGACTTCGCCACTTTGGCCCCCGCCTTGGCGAGCGGCTCCGTTCTTGCTGGCGTCCGGTTCCAGACCGTCAATGGGAATCCTGCTTTGAGGACGTTCATGGACATGCCGCTGCCCATAAGACCCAGACCGATGAAACCAATCCTCTTCAACTGATTCACGGTAGCATTACACACAGGTTCGAAGATAAGACCTTTTGAAAAATGAAATAGATGCGAGGTGTTGAAATGATTACTCGCATTTCGCTTCATTAATGCCAATCAAGGGGTATTAAGATTATACCCATCTCAAGGCGAAATAATTTCAGTTTAACCATGCGAAATAATGCGTCTGCAATTTGATAATTGAATTCGAATTAGAAGGGTGTTAGCTCTAACCCTTCAGTAAGAGCATAACGTAGGCGCCTGCGAATCCTATGATAGCAAGGCTTAGACCGATCATTAAGTTGATGTTCGCCTTCGATTTATCATATAGCACCTGAGCGCTTCTGTAGACAAGGTATAAGCCAGCGATACAGAAGCCATAAAGTAGCATGCTGACGATGCTTTCATTAATCGTCTGCTCCCCGGCGTAGGGATTGATCGATGTATAGGCGCCACTCGAAGTCTGGAGAGCCGCCGCGGGCGTTTCTATGATATCGTAGACCCCCCCACCGAGTAGGAATATTATGAAGAGGACCATCGCTAAACCGGCGTAGCCTGAGATCCCCTCGAGCTGCTTATTTCTGCGGATCTTTGGAATATCTCTTGCCTTACCTGCGGTGTGAGCCATGTTAGACTCCTTCTCGGAATGATGCACCTGATACCAATATATCCTTTTATTCTCTCATGGGACGGTTGAAAAAGGGCTTCTTGATGATGAGGTTTATATGCCCTTGGCTTGGAGCTTCTTAAGACGGTGGGCGTAAATGCCTCAGAAGATAGTATGCAAATCATGTAAGGAGATCCTCTATGAGGGGGACCTACTGAAGTCTCCGCAGGACATCATTAAGAAATATGAGGGGAAGTGCCCGAAGTGCAAGAAGGACCTGAAATTTTCGACAGAGGGCGTCGAGGTCCGCCCCTGCGGTGGCAAGTAGTATCGTCCATTCCAGATAGGGTTTTAACCATCCCCCCATTGCATATCTAACCGGTAATCCGGTTTGGAGCTCAGGAAGACACACATCTACCAATACCACGCTGAGCATGGAAACGTTGTCGACTTCGGCGGATTCGCGATGCCCGTCTGGTATGAGGGCATCATCCCCGAGCATAACGCTGTCCGTGACGCGTGCGGCATGTTCGACACGAGTCACATGGGCAGGGTCTACGCCGAAGGCCCTGAGGTCGTGAAGTTCCTTGACTACGTTGACTCAAACGACATCGGTGCACTAACAGACGGCAAAGGCGTGTACGGCGTCATGTGTAAGCCAGACGGTGGCATCGTCGACGACCTTATCGTCTACAGGAGGAGCGCCGAAAAGTTCCTCGTAGTCTATAACGCCGGGAACCGCGTCAAGGACTTCGCGTGGCTTCTCAAGAACACAAAGGGGTTCAAGGTCAAGCTCACAGACATGAGCGACAGAATAGGCATGATCGCCGTTCAGGGACCCAAGGCGGCCGAGGTCCTTACCAAGATAAGCGAAACTGACCCCAACGCCATCGAGAGGTTCAACGTCGCCCCCCTCAAGGTCAGCGGCATCGACTGCCTAGCGGCCCGAACCGGATACACGGGTGAGGACGGCTTTGAGGTCTTCATCCTCGACGACCCCGTTGACGAACCCTCGAAGTCTCTGAAGGTCTGGAACGACCTAGTTGCGGCTGGAGCTAAACCCTGTGGCCTCGGTGCCCGGGACAGTCTCCGTCTCGAGGCGGGCCTCTGGCTCTACGGCAACGACATCGACGAGACGACCAACCCAGTCGAGGCAGGCCTCAAGTGGGTGGTCAAGATGAAGAAGCCCTACTTTAACGGGAAGAAGGCCCTCGAGGGCATTATCGAGAAGGGTGTGACCCGCACGCTCGTGGGCATCATGCTCACTGAGCGCGGAATCCCGCGCCACGGCTACGAGGTCTACGACGGCGAGAAGAAAATCGGCGTCGTGACAAGCGGAGGCGTCGCCCCGACCCTAGACGTGAGCATCGCCCTAGCCTACCTACCCCTCGAGTACAAGGAGGTTGGTAAGGAGGTTCAAGTTAAGATCAGGGCGAACCTCGTCAAGGGAAAGATTGTTAAACACCACCCATTTTATGATGAGTCAAAGTACGGTTGGAAGAGGGTTAAGGCATGACAGACGAAGTTAAGGTTGAAACCGGATTATTCTACACGAGTGAGCACGAGTGGGCAAAGCCCAGCGGCGAGATAGTAATAATTGGCATCAGCGACTACGCCCAGGCGCAGTTGCATGAGATAGTCTACGTGGAGCTCCCCAAGAAGGAGGCAGCCGTCGCACAGGGCGAGGCGATCGGCGCCGTCGAGTCAGTCAAGGCTGTGTCCGACTTTTACAGCCCAGTTACGGGGACTATCGTAGAGGTGAACGAGGCCCTACTGGACAGCCCTGAGAAGATCAACACCGACCCTTACGGCGAGGGCTGGATAGCGAAGGTCAAGCCCAGCAACTGGGAGGCCAACGCCGCGAAGCTAATGGACGCCGAAAAGTATAAACAGCACATCGAGACGCTCAAGCACTAGCCACCAAATTATTGTGCAGGGGTTCCCGAGTGGCCAAAGGGGTCAGGTTCAGGACCTGATGGTTAGTCCTCCGTGGGTTCGAACCCCACCCCCTGCACCAACTACTAAACCCCACTACTTACGTTTCTTGAATATCATCAGAGCGTCAGGAGTCGTAAATACGTAATCGAATCCAGTCTCGATCAATTTACGGGCCTCCTCACCTGTTGTGGCCACATTAGTGATGCATTCTGCGGTACTAGGATCGCCAGCGGTCTGCATGTAGATTTCAGTATTCTTGATCATCTTGTGACCGAGGATCTTTTTTACGTAGTAAATGTTCCCTGTTCTGATGTATTCTGTAGTTCCTTTGTAATGGCGTAAACTCTTGAAATTAATTTGTTTTATGCGTTCATTTCCAGTAGTAAAAGCTATCCTAGCTCTCTGATTTCTGAAAGAATTACTGAAATCTTCGACGTTTCCACCGCCGAAGACATATTCGTTTCTTCTAGGTAGTTTGTTAATCATTACGATCAGTTTATCAGACATTCTTAGTTTCCTTGGATTGCTTCCCTTTTCTGGGGTTATCCTGACTTCTCTTGTTTCGAAGTCTAAGCTATCCCACCTCAGATAGAACGCCTCACAGCGTCTAGCCCCAGTCTCTTTTAGGAATTGTAGAAACGTAGCGTGGCGTATTACACACCCTGAAATCAGCTGATCTACCTCGGTTTCAAGAGGAACAAACGGTATTTTAGGAACACTTTCATAATTAGGAGCTTCCCAAGTCTTGTTCTGCATTCTGAGATAGTTTGTGTAAGCGTGAACGAAGTTCCTCTTTCTTCCCTCAACCCATTGCTGGGATGATATTATCATTTTTATGTTTTCAGGGTTTTCGAGATCTGCACCTAATTTGATTAGTTGTTTTATCAGTTTTACTTGACTTGTTACAGTTTGGTCGCGTTTTCCCTGTTTTTTCAAGTACCACATGAAGTTTAGTAATTTAGTGTTTTCTTCTGAGATTTCCCCCGTAGCTCGGTTTTCCGTTGCTACGATCAAGTTTTTCGACTCACCGTCGCAGACTTGACAGGAGACATCTATCTCTGAAGATGCTGAAAAGCCTAACGAAAGACCTGAATCACTGAATCGATATCCACAATTTCGACAGATGAATCTCTGAATTACTTTACTAATATTATTCCTTAATCCGTCTCTCCACACTCTCTCACTTTGACACCGCGGGCAATGCGCTCTTTCGCTTTCACCTCCTTTTATCAAACTGAGTAATAATAACTAATTACAAATATATATGTTTTAATCGATTTGTTATGAGCGTTATGATCATAATGGACGTTACTTACGTTACGCTTGTTACGATAATAACATCAGTAACGCCAATAATCAGTTTATATCGGTTTTAATTATGCATATACGATATCAAGTCGACTTTCTCCCGGATTCGAATACGCGTGCACACATTTCTGATTTTACGCGCATAACTCTGACTAAAAATGTAAATAATGTTTCATCCAAAATATATACGCGTGCTAATCAAGATTCCAATAAGAGGGTGGCTAAATAATTTAGTCAGGAACTAGGTTGCCTGTGGGTTCGTCCGCGAACAGAATTTTGGGCTGAGTGGACGAAGGCACGTGCGATGGCCACACGCTGCTGCTCGCCGCCGGATAGATGCTTGGGCACATGGCCCAGGCGCTGTTCCAGTCCGACCTGCCGCAAAGCCTTGTGGCGCGCGCGCGCGCATCGCGCTCGCCGCGCAGCTCCAGCGGCAGCATCACGTTCTCAAGCGCGGTGAGCGCGGGCAGCAATTGAAAGGACTGGAACACGAAACCTGCGAGCTGGCCGCGCAAGCGTGCACGGCCATCCTCATCGAACGCGAAGATGTCCATGCCATCCAGTCACACCGTGCCGCTGCTCGGCACATCCAGCCCGGCCAGCAATCCGAGCAATGTGGATTTGCCTGAACCCGATGCGCCGAGGATGGCGAGGCTGTCGCCCGCCTCCACCGCAAAATCCACGTCCTGCAATATGACCAGTGGCTGACCGCCACTTTCTACTTGCTTGCTGAGATTTACTGCCTGCACAATGACTGCCATGAAGTTCTCCTTCATATCCTGATAAATCCTGCTGCGGCGATTCGATCGCTACGTCTTTCCTCTTTCCACAGCTCCCCCGCCTGATATCTTCCTGCTCGTTTGTTTCGCTCTCTGCTGCCGGGCATCAGCTCGCACAAACAAACATATTGGTGTTCGGCGACAGTTTATCCGCTGCCTACGGCATCCCGCGCGAAGCGGGCTGGGTGAACCTGCTGCAACAGGAGTTGCAACGCACCCACCCACAATATCAGGTCATCAACGCCAGCATCAGCGGCGAGACCACCTCCGGCGGGCTGCGACGCCTGGAGGCAGCCTTGCGCCAGCATAAGCCACGCATCGTCATCCTCGAACTCGGCGCCAATGATGGCCTGCGCGGCGCGGCCATCGCCGACATCGAAGCCAACCTCGCTGCACTCATCAAGCAAGCGCGCCGCAGCGGAGCCAAGGTGCTGCTGCTCGGCATGCAGTTGCCGCCGAATTACGGCCTGGATTATACCGCCGGCTTCAAATCCCTGTATCCAAAACTGGCACAACGTCACCGCGTGGCAGTGTTGCCGTTCCTGTTGGAAGGTGTCGCGGCGGAAGAGTTCCAGGCCGATAACCTGCATCCCATTGCAGAAGGCGCAACCGCGCATCCTGCAAAATGTCATGCGCAACTGGAACCGTTGTTGTAGGGTGGGTTAGCGTAGCGTAACCCGCCATGGGCATTCGGCATACCATCTGATTGGTGGGTTACGCTACGCTAACCCACCCTACGAAACACGAATCTTTTTCCGCTCGGCCAAGGTCAGCGCAAAAACTCCCAGCGCAACGGCAAACCACAGCGTCGCCAGGCGGATCAGCACGGTGGCCGCCACGGCCTGCGGCTGTGCGACGTGGTTCAGCATGAGCAATGCAACCATGCGTGGCTTCGGCCCCGCCCAGCCCGCCGGGCAAAAAACTGAGTGCGCCGACCAGCATGGAGAAGGCATAAATGAACAGCGCGGTCGGCAGCGAAATGTCGCTGCCGAGGAGATGCATGATGTAGTAGAAAGCCACGCCTTCCGCTCCCCATGCAACCAGCCCCGAGCGCGATGCCCTACAGCAGCATGGGCAGGCGGAAGCAGCGGCCGGAATGCAGGATTATTTCGATGCCGTGGGCAACCAGTTTGCCGGCCCGGGCAGGCAACCGCTTTTGCGCAAAGGCCTCGAGCACTTGCAGCCATTTGTTTTGCTGGAGAACGACCAGCACGGCAAAAATCAGCACGGCAAGGATCACCACCAGCGGCTTGGCCTGGGGATAAGCCCACAAGCCGATCGCGACCAGCAGCAGCATGCTGATCAGGTTGGAGAACTGTTCCGAAAAATACGCCGCCAGGCTTTCCGGATAGGAAACGCCATGCTGTTTCAGGAACACGCTGCGTATCGTCTCGCCCGCCTTGACCGGGAGGACGGTCAGGCCAAAACCGGCAATATAGATGCGCAGGCTTTCCGGCCAGTAGACGCGATGCCCCAGTAGCGCAAGGTATTTCTGCCAGCGCAGGAAGCGCAACCCGTAATTGACCAGCGAAAGCGCGAGCGTGATAGCGATGCCGATAAAACCCACACGGGCAATCGCCGCCACCACCTCATGCCAGCCGCCCCACAGGGAAAATACCAGATAGCCTACAGCACTCAGCAGCACGATCAGCAGCAGCGCGCGGAAGCGCCATCCGCTGAGGATGGTATGCGGTCATGTTTATGCGATGAGCCAGATGGTAGCCACCAACCACGCGCCGACCACGATCAGCAGGTGCGGGTCGCGCACCAGATCATGCGACGGGTCGCCGCCCCTGCTCTGGTGGTGCAGCAGGTAGATGTAGCGGAACACGCCGTACATCACGAACGGCACGGTGTAGATCAGGTTGGCCGTGCCGTGGATGCGTATGGTTTCCGGGTTCATGGTGTACAGGCTGTAGCTCATGATCAGGCCGGCGGCGGTAATCCCGATCATCTTGTCCAGCAGCACCGGGCTGTAATGCTCCAGCACCCTGCGGTGCGCGGTCTTGTCTTCGGTCAGCGCAATGATTTCCGCGCGCCGTTTGGTGAAGCCGAGGAACAGCGTCACCATCATGCCGCACAGCAACAGCCATTGCGAGGGAGGAATACCCACCCCCAGCGTGCCGGCGAGAATGCGCAGCATGAAGCCGGTGGCGATAATGAACACATCCAGGATCACCACGTGCTTGAGCCGGAGAGAATAGGCGATGTTCATCAGCGCATAGGCAACCAGGATGATGACTACAATTTTCGATGCCCCAAAAGCCAGCCCGAAGCCCAGAGCGCCGAGCGCGACTGCAAGAATAATGGCCGCAGTAATGGACACCTGACCGGACACCAGTGGCCGCAGGTTTTTTTTCGGATGATGGCGATCCTGCTCCAGATCAATGATGTCGTTGATGATGTAGACAGTGCTGGATACCAGGCAGAATGCGATAAAGGCAACCATCACCCGGGTGGCCAGGTCTGGATCGTGCCAGGCATGGCCAAACAGCAGCCCGGTGAACACGAACGCATTCTTCAGCCACTGGTGGGGGCGCATCAGACGCAATAACTCAAATATTTTTTTCATCAAACCGGCATTCCCAAACTTCAAGTAAATAATGACTAACCCCAATGCTGTTCACTTAACCGTTCGTGGTGAGCTTGTCGAACCACCAGCCACGCAACCAAGGCCCTTCGACAAGCTCAGGGCAAACGGAATTTTTCTTAAGTGCACGGTATTGTGGCTAACCCTGAACTTTCAGAAGCTTCCTGCAGAATATCTATCGCTCAGGTAGTTGTATTTTTCCCTTTGCCGAGTGCAGAAAGGGTCTTTCTCCAGAACATCGCCTGTGAATTGAGCTGCCACCAGATAACCGCGAACCCAATGCAAACAGCGGCGGAAAAGAGTGTGTATATCTCGTCCATTCCAATGCCGGGCACCGCGCCATGCAACATGGGTTGCTCAAAGTATTTATTCATATCAATCTCAAAAAGCTTTCCAATCCCCATTACGATACCAACTCCAAGCAACGGAAAAGCGACTTTGCGGTTTGCGGCAAAAAGTGTTGCCACGACCATCAGGAACATGTAGTAGTAGTTGGACATCTCGGACCATGCGAAAGGGGCGAATGTCGCCCCCAAAGCAACAGCCTGCCAAGCCCCGCCCGATATTACCGCCGGAATAAAGAACAGCAAACAGATTACAACAATGATGACATAGAGAGGCACTATCTTCTGCTTTGCCTCATTCTTTGCCGCCTCCCACTTCCAGTAGAGGTAGGCTTCCTGGGCACTGACATCAATCGTGTTGCGGACTGCGGTATCGGGCCTGTAGGTCAATACTGTCCGCAACCCGACATTATTGGTGCTTACCACTGCGGAGTGTTTCCTGGTGTTGTCCGCAAATGCGCGCAACGAGTCCGCTCCGTACATGGCGAAGACGAGGGCCAGCAGGATTGCCGCCGACCCCGCCATTCCTGCAAAGAATTTCCCGTATGCCATCTTTTGGTCGTGTTTCCGCATATAAAGCGCATAGAGCAACCCGACGAACGGACCCAGCGCAAATATTGCCGGGAAAACCCGCAACGTAGCTGCATAACCCAAGGTCGCGCCCGCAAGCACGTAATGCTCGCGCTTCATTGCGCAAACCGAAAGGACTGACATTAAGAACCAGTCTAGGCGCAACATCCCGCCGCCTGCCCAAGCCCAATCAATCCCCCCCGAGGCGGTGCTCGCGATAACGGCAAAGGCGGCCACCGGCAAACCGAAAGTCCATGCCAGGCAGATAACGCTTCCGAGCAGAAGGGCAACATCGAGCAGCACCATCCCCGTCACTGCGGTATCGGATAATGGAACCATGCTGGAAACGAACCCTCCCGCAAGAATCCACACCGGCGACGGATTGAACCCGTGATCAATCTGGGCCAGTTCCCACAAATCCTGCAGTCGGGAACGGAAAAAACCGATATCGTTCTTGAAGGCTTCCCAGCGAACATCGGAAAACCGCTCCTTGCAGTAGTTCTCATCAAAAAAATAGCTGCGCGCGGCCACAAGATCGTTGGTTTCGAGGTCACGGATGGTGCGCCTTTTTGCCACGTGCGCTACCGCCGGATCGTCGCTTTCCGCTTCAGCCCGCGCCACGCACGCATACAGCCGGGTGTAGCCGATCTCGGAGAAGTACTTCGACCCGATATAATAGTGGAACAAATCCCAGTTGTTCGGCTGCGTGGAAAACGGCTTGAAATTAACATAGGACAGCAATGCTATAGCCCCCAAACCCATCAGGATGTAGTTGCTGACCTTCACCGACCGGGCCTCGCCGTTACGCTTTTTCAAATACAGTCCGAATGAAACTGTCATCAATGCAGCGATCAGGATGACGAGGTTAATTATTGGTGGCGTAGTAAATGAGGCCATGGCTTTTAATCTCTTCGGGTTGAATTCCCGCCGCAAGCGGCGGGGTGGTTTATCGGCATTCGGTCCATGCAGCAGGTAGCCGATGCGGATATTCGGCAGATGTTACACTTCGCCGTCGTATTCCTTATCCACATTTGCCATGCGGAGGCGCAACACGGTCCAACTAGGATTTCACTGCTACTACAATGCCAACCATAATTAAAGCGACTCCAACAAAATACTGCGGCTGAAAGCGCTCACCAAAGACAAAATGGCTGCCTAGCGGAACGATGATAAATGCGAGTGCCATCAAAGGATATACTTGCCCAAGTTCTACTTTTTGCAATACCCAAACCCACGCTATAGAAGTAATCGCATAAAGTATCATTGCGGCAATAAGAGTTGAAGCGGTTTTATATGCAAAGAAGCTTCCGGTTTGAGTCAGCGAAGTTGCGCTGACCTTAAACAGAATTTGGCCAACCGCCAAACCAACCACGCACAAGACCGCAACAATTTGGGCAAGCATTTTTAGGGTTCCGCCTTCCTGACCACCGCATGACAAACAAAGAATAAATTTAAGTCAACCGATGGGACCGGGAATGGCCACCATGACTCTGTGCGCTCGGGGAAATAATGCCGCAACAGTGCAATCAGGTTGTTACATGAATTGACATGTTCCCTGGCCATTATGTAATCGTATGCGATGCCTTGTGCAATTGCGTTCCTCCTCGGCCCCAGATGCCTGCCCAACCGCCAGGCAATGCCTGGATCAGTTGGGATGAGTATGGAAAGTATCCCGCCATTCCTAACCACGCGCCGCCATTCCCTGATTGCCAGATGTGGCTGGCAAATATGCTCAAGCACGTGGGCTGCAATCAACCGGTCAAAACTGTTGTCGGCATAACTCAATTTCTCGCCGCTTTGCGTTTCAAATAGCAGTTTATTGCCAAATTTGCCGCCTAATTTGCTCTTGGCAACTTCGAGTGTCTTTGCATCCAGATCGGATAAAACATATTGGTCAAAGCCGTGCCGAACAAAACCTATGTGTTCACCTGTCCCCGCACCAATTTCCAATACTTTGAAAAAGTGATCGTGTTTTTGAAAACGTTTTTCTGTCAGGCGATGGCTTGCCCGCATTACCGCCGTTTGTAAAGAACCGGTGTAGTTGGACTTATCATACACATCCGCAAACTTGCTGCGATAGTCCAGCCAGGCATGATCTTCGTTTTCCATCAATTTATTCAAGGCTAAGTAATTGTTTGAATTTGGCGCAATTTATGCCGAGGTTTTCTTGGTACATTCGCAATGTCATAGCCAAGAAATGCCAATATCAGTTGAGTCCCCATTAAAACAGGCAATGCTGCCAGCATTACCGTACCAGCGGGTGTGGCAACGCCTTCATGAAATGAATTGATCCAATGATAAGCGCCAAAGACGCAGCCAGAAATAAACAGCAACACCCCCAAAGGCAGTTCTATGGATGCAAGCGACATATCGCGCAGGTAATAGTTGTAAAAAATTCGTTTCGAAAAGTTGCGGGTATGTTTAATAAAAAATTCGCCTACAATTTTCGGTATTTTCAGGTTGCTCACTTCATCACCATATTGCGCATCCATAGGCACATCAATCACAACTGCGCGTAGCGTATTGAGTCTGAATAACATGTCGGTTTCAAAGAAATATCCGCGGCTGATTTTTTCAAAAGGCAAGTGTCGGGCCACATCGGTATGGATTGCAGTATACCCATTGGTAGGATCAAACAGATCCCAGTATCCGGATGAAAGCTTGGTCATGAACGACAGCACCGCATTGCCAAAGAGACGAACCTTGGGCATCGTGCGGATTTCCTCAAGGTCAAAGAAGCGATTACCTTTGGTGTAATCCGCCTCTCCTGCGATGATGGGCGCAATAAAGGCAGGGATTAAACTTGGGTCCATTTGCCCGTCACCATCTATTTTTACAATCACGTCCATGCCTGCTTCAATTGCCGCACGGTAACCAGTCAATACAGCCCCGCCAACTCCCATGTTTTGAGGGTTACGCAAGACAAGCACTCGACTATCAGTGCAGTTCTTTGTGATCAGATCTCCGCTGTCATCCGGGCAGCAATCATCCACTGCGAAGATAGCCGAAACTTCCACGCCAATATTTGCAATTACATCCAGAACGTGATGGGTAACGCGGTAGCAGGGTATAACTACAGCAACTTTTGGGGTCATGATTTTTTGACAATCAAGTCATGGAGTTCATTAGTCTTGCTTTGCAGATCACATCGGCTTTTAAATATAGTACCGGGCAATCAGTAGCTCAGGCATGTGTCCAATCGTGGCGACAGCCAGCATAATCAGCAACGCAATCAGGATTTTTCGTTTAAGCCCGTGCGCAGCCTCAATTGTACCGGTTAAGGAATAACCTGCCAGCATGACGGGTACCAGAAAATACCGGCCCTGCACCCCTTGAATGAACTCCGCTGGATATTGATTAAAAGTAACCAGTAACGCAAAGAAGATTAGCACCACGGATATGCATGCAATGCCCAGCAATATTTTTCGAGGCCACTCAACCTTGCGCAGCGAAGCAGAGCCGATAACGATCAGTGCCAGTATACCGAATACTGCATAGTAGAAACCTTCAGAAAATTTCGTATCTACCCATCCCAATATGCCAATAAATGATTGCATATAGAATTCCAGGAATTCACTGTCTCCAAGGGTATTTGTTAATGCTTTCAGGAATGCAGTCGGATTGGCTAAATAATACCCAATCGCTTTTGACTCCGACAAATTGGCAACCGCCCTATAGTCATGAGTAAACTTTACCGCCACAAACAACCATGTAAATGCCGCAATTGAAACGATCACTGCAGAGTAAAGATGGTTTTTATTTCTGGTTGAAAAATATACGGCATATGGAAGAGCCAGCAATGGAATCAGTTGCACCCTGCAACTCACAACAACAAATATGCTAATGCCCAGCGCATAAGCAAGCCATGCCGAATTGTTTGCTCTCTGGCCTGTCATCCTCAGGAAGATACTTATTGCAAGAATAGACAGCGATGTTGCAAACGCATCAAGACTTGCTGAAGCAAATTGAAATATGCTCATTGGAATAATAAGCAAGGCACTTGTCAACGGGTTTGTCGGAAATAACAAAAATGCAATCGCTATTATGAAGATACAGGAAACCAGCACCATGAGCCTGGCCATACGATACGATGCCTCAACGGAAAGATGGAAAAACTCCCCGGCCATGAGCCCCACCGCCTGCGGAGTGTACGCCAGAGGAAAATAATACCCGGTGCCCGGCGCTTGGCTGAACTGGCGAACCCCAGACCACCTTATATGTTGCGCAGACGTGCTGATTGCTTCTGAAACCTTTGGTAGCGGTGGCGGATTACTTATATCCATATTTTTCAGCACTAACGAATCATACAAGCCCATATATTGCAACAGGCCGGAATCCACATTCCCCCCGGATGAGAACCCTTGTGGGGTGTCAAGAATGAACTGCCCTTTACTCAGGAGATAGGCTCTCTTGATATGATCGAATTCATCCGGGGACTGAAAAGGCGGGATTATTGCAGAAAAAAGTGACCCTATAAAAATCACCAGCAATATTATCAATGAACTATTACTATTCACCAGACTGCGTAATATTCCTTTAATTTCCATATTGTGTCGTTTAAGAGGCCCTGATGCTAACGCAACTCGCCCCCCGAAATCCTTAAAAAAGTTGCACTTCAAAGTTAAATCCACCATAGGGCAGTTGCTGAAAAATGTCACTCGATAATTTTATCAGCAGTCAGAAAACAGGGTAGAAGATGAGACAATAACGGTCCAAGCGGCCTTCTTCAGATTCGCGGTTAGCATTATTCATCAATGCCATCACCCCTTGCATTTCAATCTGAAACCTTTCGATAGTACGCATAGTCAGCGATGGATAGCAATTCCCTGTCGCCCCGGCTGTCGCCGTAAGCATATAAAGTGTAGCCGCTTCTTGGGCCAAGCAATGCTTCAAGCCGCCGGACTTTCTCGATACCGAAACAATTTTCTCCCAGCAGATTTCCGGTAATGCGGCCATCTTCCTGCGTTTCCAGATGCGAGGCTATCACATCATCAAATCCTGCCTTCAGCGCCCAGGGCTGCACATAAAACTCAAGTGATGCGCTGACCACAATACAGCGGTGTCCCTGCTTCTTGTGCCAGTCAAAACGATGGATCGCCTCGGTGCGAATCAGCCCCGGCAGTTTATGCTCGGCAAACTGCGCCGCCTCCCGTTGCAGTTCATCAATGCGCATTCCGGCCAGGCACTGGGTGAATACCCTTTCCTTCGCGACATCATTGCGGATCATGCCCAGGCCGTAACCCGCCAGCGTCGGCGAAAGAATGAAAGCGTGGCGCATAACCGCCGGTGCACCGAGGGCGTGCAGCAGGAACGGCAGCAGGGTATCGCGCCGCGTCAGCGTGCCGTCGAAATCGAATGCTGCCACAACCGGTTTGCTATCTTGCGGCATGCTCACAATTTCAGCCGCTTGAAGATCGGCTCCGGGATGTGCTGGATGATCAGCATGATGTAGCGCCAGAACCAGGGCAGGTAAACCACATCCGCCGATTTATCCAGCGTGCGCACAATGCGCTCGCCTATGGCTTGCGGCGAGGCGACCAGAAACAGTCCGGGCAGTCCGATAGGTCATGGCGGTATCCACAAACCCCGGCTTGATGGTGATGACGCGCACACCGCTGGCATACAGGCGGTTGCGCAGCCCTTGCAGGTACAGGCTCAACGCGCCTTTCGCGGCGCCATACACATAGTTGCTCTGCCTGCCGCGGTCTCCCGCCACCGAAGAAATGCCGATGATGAAACCGCGCTTCAACGGCTCGAAATAATTGGCGCAATGGCTGAGGATGGAAGCCGCCCCGGTGAAGTTGCCGGCGATGATTTTTTCGCCCAGCTTGAAATCGCGCGCCGCCTGCGGATCGCCGAGATAGCCGAAAGCCAGCACCACGCCGGAAAGATCCGGCATTTCTTCTATCACGGCTTGCAAGAAGGCCTCGTGGGTTTCGGTCGCTTCCGCATCGAACAAACCATAGCGCACTTCGACGCCGTGGCGCAGCCGCAAATCCGCGGCGATGCGCTCTAATTCATCCAGGTCGCGCGAGGCCAGGTACAAGTGCAGCGCCGCGCGCGGCAAAGGCGGCGGCCGTGGCGCGCGCGATGGCGGAGGTGGCGCCGAGGATCAATACGGTTTCACTCATGGCGCACCCTCCCCAATGCGCAGACGGCGCGACAGGCTGGAGCTGAAACGATTTTGCGGATCGACCGCATTCTTGATCTTGAGCCATTCGCCATAACGCGGATACATGGCGCGGAACGATTCTGCGGAAAGCCGCGCATCCTTGGCGAGATATACGCGCCCGCCGTGCCGCAACACGATCTCGTCCAGCCTGTCCAGCAGCACAAACAATCCCTCATCGCGGATCGGCAAATCCAGCGCCAGGGTGTAACCCGCCATGGGAAAGGACAGCATGCCCTCTGCCCTGCGCGCCAAAACGTTTCAGCACCGCAAGGAAGGAAGGACGGTGGCTGCCGGACAGCTCTTGCAGCAATGCCCTGATTCCGTCAAATGCACCGCTGCCGTCGAATGCAGCCGCATCCGGAATCACGCACTGGTATTGCACGAAACCGCGCTTGCCATACAGACGGTTCCACTGGCCGATTGCATCCAGCGGATAAAAATACGGATCGTAGCCGGCGAGGAACGGCTGCTGTTTTTTTCCTTCGCGCTGATAATAGAATGCGTTGAATGCGCCAATGCTCAGCGGGTTCAGCACCCACGCCGGAAGATCGAACGGAATAGCACGGGCGTGTTTTTTGTGGGAGCGGCCTCCCGGCCGCGACTTGATCGCGGCCGGGAGGCCGTTCCCACCAATTCTTCGCTAGGGGATAGGACACAACCCATTCCGCCTTGCCGCATGATGTCCGCACATGGCGATGCCGCGCCCAAGTTGACGCACCGCTGGCCATGCTGTCTATCCATGCCACGGTGTAGCGGTCATCCAGCCCGGATCTTGCAGAGCGCGAAAAAGCTGCTCCAGATTCGCGGCAGCATGATGCCGCACCATCATGTATGCGCTTGCTATCGGGATGAGCTTGAGCGTCACTTCGCCGATGATGCCGGTCAGCCCCATGCCGCCCACGGTGGCCCAGAACAGCTCCGTGTTTTCAGCCGGCAGAACAAGTCATGCGGCTGCCATCGGCCAGGATCAGCTCGATGGCAACAACATGATCGCCGAAGGAACCGTCATGATGGTGGTTCTTGCCATGCACATCCGCCGCCACGCAGCCGCCCAGCGAAACGAATTTCGTGCCGGGCGTGACCGGCAGGAACCAGCCCTTCGGCACGATCACCTCCAGGATTTCCGCCAGCGTCGCCCCAGCCTCTGCGCGCAGGATGCCCTTTATTACTACAT
>CAWGAT010000024.1:0-37693 GCA_963820555.1 Candidatus Bathyarchaeota archaeon | reverse complement strand
TAATACAGGTGATGTCGAGGGAGGACCGATGTCCGCTCTTGATATCGTCAAGGCGGGGCGCCTGGCCTCGACGGTAAGGAAGACCTTCATAGCCGCGATACCGGAACGCGACGGCGTGGAGTACTTAGAGTTCAAGTGGTGGAAGGCCTAGCCGGTCACGGAACCTTAACCTCGTCTTACCGCTCCATTAATCATTTATTAGCTGGGGTATGGTGGCGTCTTGGGCGTGCTGAATGCCTCCGAACGGCACGTTGGCGGCTGAGCTCCGGGAACTAGATGAGATGATGGAGAGGCGGCACGAAAAGCTCCGGAAGGTCCTAGCCACACTCAAGGACGGCATCTCGGGCCTCCCCGTGAGGGACCCGAGGAGCGTCAGGGAGCTTGAGACTTACCTGCGCCTAATCGACCTCTCCTTCGAGGAGGTCGACAGGGAACAGAAGAGGTACAGGGAGTGGCTGGACCGCGTGTCCCAGAACCGGGGGGGCATATCCGACGAGACTCTCGGGCGGCTGAGGGAGTATCAGCGGAGGATGGGGGCGGAGACCGACGAGGAGATGATTGAGGAGTTCCTCAGAGTGGTAGAAGTGAGGTCTCGGTAGAGCTTATTGTTGCTCCGAGTCCTCCTCGTCGGGTTCTTCAACCTCGATTTCGGTGGCTGTGCCATCGTTCTTCATAAACTCGCGTAGCACCACGGTGGCGTAGCCTCCCGCGGGGAGCGTGAATGAGAGTGTCATACCCTCCGTGTGTTCGCCCACGGCGATCTCGGGCAGCAGCCTACCGAGGCGCCTTGTCCCGTCAGCCCCGACCCTGCGAAGATCATCAAGTGTGATGCCCGCCTCGGCGAAGATGGAGTCCTCAAGCGTCTTCGCCTCATACTTCGCCTCCCTCATCTTGTACCCATAGATAGGGGCCGTGAAGCTGATCTCACCCCTCTCGAAGCGCGGTTGCTCCACCTGCGAATCCTCGACGGTGAAGACGCCGCCAGTGTCGTGCTTCTTCGCAAGGTCTCCGCTGAGGAGCCTCACGAAGTTGCCGTCGGTCAGCCTCTTGGCGAGGTAGCGGTTGCAGAGGTGGCTTAGGTAGCTGGAGACTAGGAACCTGCGGAGCCACCTGTTTCGCTCCCTGTAGTTGCCCTTGATGAGGTCGTAGCCGTCGATGACGTTTTTCCCATCTTTCCCTATTCTTTGGGAGCCGAAGTAGTTGGGTATCCCGAGCCGGGCGATTGTGGCCTGGATCTCTCTCGCCCTCTCCAGGGCGGCCTCCTGTGAAACCTCAAGGTCGCTGATAGTGATCGAGAATGTGTTGCCCTTGAGGTGGCCCGACCTCAGCTTCTTCGGGTGCCTCCTAGCCCAGTTCACCGTGACGCCGAGGCTGGCCTCGATGATCTTCGCCACCTCCTTGGGATCGTCCACTGGCATCAGGAGGCTGAATGTCTGTGTGGAGACGGCGTGCTTGTCTTTCAGCCCTGCGTGGCCGACGTCCTCCCGCCTGAGCCCGAGCAGGCTTGCGATGGCTATCTGCGTGTCCCTAGTCGTCATCTCGCGCTTCGTGACGCTGAGGTAGATGTGGTCCCCGTACCCGATTGGCTCGTAGGCGGGCACCTCGACGACCGAGAATAGCTCCGGCCTCGCCCTGATGGCCCCGCCGATCCCTGGGAGGTCTGGTGTGACGTACGGGAGGCTAAGGTCAAGCTCGGGGGGTTGGGCCATTTCGGTTGATAGAGAATAGGCTAGGGAAAAAGGGTTTAGGTTGACTGGGGGCTCCAGTCTGGGACGGTCCAGGGGAACGGCTTCCCCTTAGAGTACGCCTTCAACGGCTCCCTGTACGGGAACAGGGCAACCGCCCCGCCGGTGTGGAGGAAGAGGACGTTGTCACGCTTCCTGAACTTCTTCTTCCTGCAGAGGTCTATGAGGCACGCCATCGCCGTGGCGGTGTAGACCGGGTCGATGAGAAGCCCCTCCGCCTCAGCGAGGACCTTGACCGCCTCCGCCTTCTCCTTGCTTATGACCCCGTAGCCGCCCCCCACGTACTCGTTGTAGACGATTATGTCGGATAGGGGAATCTCTATGTCTAGGCCGAGGACGTCGTGGCTGTCCTTTATGATCTGGTTGACGCAGGCCTGCATCTCCTCCTTCGACGTCCATCCGACGGCGGCGCCGATGATCTTCGTGCCAGTGTTCAGGGCCCTCGCGCCCATGACGAGCCCCGCCTGTGTCCCGCCTGACCCAGTGCCGTGGACTATGTAGTCGAAGTCGACCCCCATCTCCGAGGACTGGTTGAATGTCTCCAGCATCGCGTTGACGTACCCCGCTGCGCCGAGCGGGACGGAGCCACCCACCGGGATGAAGTAGGGGTTCCTCCCCGCCTTCCTCTGCGCCTCCATCTCGGCGTCGAGCGCCCCCTTGAACTTCTCGGGCCTGACGACCTTGATCTCCGCCCCCATGAGTTCGTGGAGGAGGTGGTTGCCGTCCCACTCCTTCGGCTCCCAGCCGTCTCTCGGCCCGTTCTTTACGAGGACTATGTCGAGGCCGAGCTTACGCGCTGCTGCCGCCGTCTGGGTGCACCAGTTGGAGTGGAAACCCGCGCCGGTCACTATGACGTCCGCCTTCTTCGCCATGGCGTCCCCCATGAGGTACTCGAGCTTCCTCGCCTTGTTCCCCCCGAAGGCGAGGCCCGTCAGGTCATCCCTCTTCACCCATATCCTCGGGCCGCCCAGCTTCTTCGAGAGGTTCGGCATCTCCTGGATGGGCGTGGGGAGGTTGGCGAGGCTCGCCTTAGGCAACGATCCCAGCTTCATATCGATCGCTGAAGAATCCGCCGCTTGGCAGTATAACATCTTTGACCGCCGTGGCAGGATTTATCCGGCCAAACGGGTGGCTATGATCCGTTGTCTGGGCAGTACAGGGTCAGGTGGTTCGAGGAGGGCGACCTCGACGCCTACATCCGCGGGCTGAACGAGAACCTATACGACGAGTACGACGAGGATAGGTTCAGGTGGAAGATGGTCGACACCCCCTTCAGCCTAGGCTTCGTCTCGATAGCGGTCGTGGAGTACGCCGGTGAGCCCGTCGCCTTTAACAGCTTCCTTCCCCTCCGGGTACGGCGCGGGAAAGACATCTTCCCCATAGTTCAGGGCTGCGACGGCTTCGTCGAGCCCGAGCACAGGAGGATGGGTCTCTTCCAGGAGACTCTCCGATTCGCGTTCAGCGAACTCGCGGGGAGGGGCACCGAGATGCTCATGGGGTTCAACTTCGCGGGCTCCGCGGGCGCGGCGCAGAAGGTGGGCTCCACTATCACATGCGATTTCCACGCCCTTTGCGCCAAGGCGAAAGACCTCAAGAGCGTCGATGGAGAGGAGGAGGTCGAGATAAAGCCCTGCAACCTCGACGAACTCCACGCCCTCTATGAGGTGTGGGCCACGACCACCTCGAATCTCCACTACCACAGGACGCCCGAGTACCTGAGGTGGAGGTACAGCCACCCCATTAGGCGAAGCAGATTCTACTACATCCGAGACGAAGGGGATACCGGATATGCTGCCGTGAGCCTTGAGCGGGATGGCACCTCAAACACACTCTTCCTCGAGGACTACTCCCCGATCCTCAACAGGCCATGCGTCGTCTCGGCATTCATCAAACACGTGCTGGATGATGGCGAACCCATCAATGAGGTCTACCTAACTGAGGCCACGGATTCCCCGATGAGCGATGCGGCGCAGCGGCTGGGCTTCACACCCGACCACTACTACACGTTAATCATGAAGAACATCAGGGGGCTAGAGGAATCCGGAAAGAAGCTGTACCGGAGAGGCGTCGAGTTGACGAGCATCGGTAACTGGAGCATAGTGTCCTCGGACGTCTTCTAGCCCTTGAGCCAGTCGACCTCGTCCTCCTCGAGCCCCAGCCACGCAGTGGTGGCCTCCGCCATCGCCTTATCCTTGTACATGAGGCGGAGGAGGGGGATGACCTCGGAGATGGCCTCCTTGCTGGAGATGTGGCACTTAGACGCGACCTTCGCGGCGACTGCTTGGAGCTTGTGGCGGCTGTGGTAGGTGCGTATGTACCTCCACTTGAGCTGGGGGGGGCGGAGGTAGGGGATGGCCCAGCCGTTCCCGCCCCGGACCCAGGTCGCCCCGAGCCCCCTCAGGACCTCGTTGACGCGCCTCCAGTCGTCCCCCATGTACTTGACGGGCTTCACCATCATCCCCCCAGCCGTCTCCTGGAGGATGAAGGCGCTCTGGGGGTACCCGAGCTTCGCGGTCGCCGTCATGACCTGTCGGCGGAGGCCGAGCCCCTCGCTCCGCCCCCTGCTGAAGGCGACGCCCCCCGTCATCGAGTTGAACATGTACTTCTGGAGCCTGTAGCTGCTGCTCCGCGCCCTCTTCTCGTAGATGTCGGCGCGGCTGAGTGCCTCGAGCCCCTCGGCGAGGTCTCCCTTGTCGTCGAGGATGAGGGGGAGGTTCTCGTATATCCAGTCGAAGAGCTCCTCGTGGTCGACGTATGCCTGGCCTATGGCCTTACGCGCCTCGTAGAGGGTCTTGGCGGCGAAGATGTTGCGAACAAGGGCGGGTGTGTACTCCTGCCTGTCCCTGTGGCCGAGGCCCTCGACGTCCTCGACTGTTACTCCCCCCTTCCCCCGGGCGATAGATCTCAAGGTCGTTTATCGCGGAGCGCAGGTCCCCCTCGCTGTGGATGGCTAGGGCCTCCAGCGCCTCAGGGGGCGCGTCGAGCTTCAGCTCCCTCGCGATCTTCTCCAGCTTGGCGACGACGTCCATCGTGGGGACGGGCTTGAACTCGATGGCGATCGCCTTGTCGCGTAGGGGGCGGAACTTCTCATCGTTGTCCTCCGCTATAGCGGTGGCGATGAGTATGATGGGGGCGCGGGTCGTCTTGATGATGTCCGAGATGGCGGCGATGCCCCCCTGGTCCTCGTGGCCGCTTACCCCCTCCATCTCGTCGAAGAGTATGAGTCGCCTCTTCCCGAAGATGGTGATGTTCTGCGTCGCGGCGCGTCCGATGAGCTCCTCCATCCGGGTGCGGGTCCGGTAGTCGCTGGCGTTGACCTCGAGGAGGTCGAAGCCGAGCTCCTCGGCGAGGACGTGGACGCTGCTCGTCTTCCCCGTGCCGGGTGGGCCGTGGAGGAAGACGGCGCGCTCCTTCGGGACCCCCTTCTCCCAGCCGCGGAGCCAGAGCCTGAGCTCGTTGACCGCCTCCCTGTTGTCGGCTATGTCCGCGACGGTGCGTGGCCTGAACCTGACCGCCCAGGGTAGCCTATCGGCGCTCAATGTCTTCACTGGCCAATGCGAGCTTCGCTATTAGGGTGCTGAGCTGTATCTCGGGGCGCGCCCCCTGTGTGAGGCGGAAGTCGACCTCCCCGACGGTGTCGCTGATCCTGACCTTCCACTTCTCGGGCATCTGCATCCGCATGAGCTCGGAGTAGACCATCCTGAGGATGTCCTCGGCGCCGAGCCCCTCGTCGATGAGGAGGCTGCGAAGTATCTCCCGTGCCTCGAGGAACTCGCCCTTCATGCCGAGGTTTATCATTTCGCGGACGCGCTGGGGGCTGACTTTGCCGAGGACGCTGTAGATGGCGATGTCGTCGACCTCGCCCTGCGTCGCGGCTGCGGCCTGTAGGAGGTTCGTCGCCTTGCGCATGTCGCCTTGGCTCGCCTCGAAGACGGCGTCGAGCCCCTCGGGGATGAGCTTGACCCCCTCCTTCTTCGCTATGGTAGTGATGTAGCTCTTCACGTCCTGCTCCGCGAGGGGGCCGAACCTGAAGACGCTGCACCTGCTCTGGATGGGGTCGATGATGTTCTCGGAGTAGTTGCCTATGAGGCAGAAGCGGCAGGTGCGGGTGTAGACCTCCATGGTGCGGCGGAGGGCGTGCTGCGCGGCAGTCGTGAGGCTGTCCGCCTCGTCGAGGATGAGTATCTTGAACGAGACCTCGCTGGCGATGGCAGCTGTACGGGCGAAGTTCTTCACCTTCTCCCTGATTACGTCGATGCCGCGCTCATCACTCGCGTTCAGCTCCAGGATGTAGTTCTGGTAGCCGGGGCCATAGAGGTCGCGGGCGAGGCAGAGGATGCTAGTCGTCTTCCCGACGCCAGCGGGGCCGACGAGGAGGAGGTGGGGGAGGTTCTTGTCCTTCACGAAGCTCTTGAACCTCGAGACGATCTCCTCCCTGTCAACCATCTCGTCGAGGGTCTTGGGTCTGTACTTCTCCGCCCACACGCCGCTGCTCATGACGATTCACCAGATAACCTCCGGGGGCGTTTTTTAAGGCTTCTAGGATTCAGGTGTAAGCTGGGAGACGGGTGAAATTGGCACAAGTTTCAACTACGACGAATTGAAGTAGCTTTAAATCCCGGAGTGGTCGCCTCTCCGTTTTAGGTGTTTACGAGGCGTGTAAACTATGAGAAGGTACCTGCTGAAGGTAGCGGGAGGCTTCGCACTCCTGGCTGCCATGGCCTATCTTATCGGTACCTTCTCACCATACGCCGAGATGAAGAATTTACCTTTATATACTCTCACAACCGTTTGGAGGATTTTCTTCACCCTCGTAATTTCCGTGGCGTGGGGCGTGTCGTTTGGCATCCTCGCGGCCACAAACAAGACGGCTGGGCGGATAGTCACCCCGATAGTCGACATCCTTCAATCCATCCCGATTCTGGGGTATTTCCCACTCGCCATAGGCTTCCTCTACGCCTGGGGTGCCTGGGGCATCGAGATATCCGTGATATTGCTGCTATTCACATCCATGGCTTGGGCCATTTTCTTCGGGGTGCTCGGGGCGATCAGTAGCATACCCTCTAACGTGGTCGACTCCTCCAAGAGCTTCGGGATAAAGGGCTGGAAATATACTCGGCACATCGTCCTGCCGGCGATAGCCCCGGCAGTTGTGTCGGGCGCGAACCTCGCGTGGAGCGACGGCTGGTTCTTCATGATAGCTGCCGAGTACGTCCAATATCAGCAAAAAGTCGTCTCTCCCCCATCCGGCGGCGTGGGCTTCCTCCTAGCCCAAGCCGCATATTTCTATAAAGACATGAATCTCGCCATTATACTCCTCGTCTTCATCACGACGCTAGTCATCGTGATCAACAGCCTCACATGGCACAAACTGATGGACAAGGCGAATACTGGGACCTTCAAACCGATAATGAGCATCGACCTCTCCGGAGTCGGCAAATTAGTTGCAGCCGAAGAATCGAGTATCCTTGATTTTGGTAACATACACATGCCGAAGGGTTTCTCGGCCATCAACCAGAGGCTGAGGCAGTATTCTCGATGGGAGAAGATCATCCTATGGTGCGTTCTAGGCGGCATACTCATCTACTTCGTCGCAACCGAGTTTGACCACTTCCCAGCGCTAAGCATAGTGCAGCAGGGCTTCGCTTCGCCCCCCGCGGACCAGCTAGGTAATCTACCCATGCTCATTCTGTTCACGATGGGGAGACTTACAGTCGCGTACGTGATCTCGCTGGTTGTGGCCATAGGACTCGGTGTCCTCGCCGCCGAGAGTAAACGGGCGGCTTCACTCATTTACCCAATCTACGACATAGGTCAAGGTGTCCCCATACTCGCCCTCTTCCCAGTCATCTACCTTGGACTAAGTGGGGTAGTCGGCTCCCAGAGACTCGCCCTTGAAATAACATGCATCGTGATGCTCGTCCTCGACATGATCTGGTACATGTTCATCAACGTCACGAGCGCGATCAAGAATATACCAACCGAGATCAAGGAGGTAGGCTCGATCTTCGGGTTCAAGGGGCTTCACAGAATAACCCATCTCATCATCCCCTCGATCCTCCCGGCGATCGTGACCGGGAGCATACTCTCCTGGGGAACAGGCTGGAACACTATAATCTTCTCCGAGTATCTCCAGTCAACCGAACCCGGTGTACCGGCGGTCTCGGTTCCGGGTCTGGGCTCCCTACTCGACAGGCAAGCTACACTTACGGCAATACAATCGTACTGCTGTTCCTGCTCGTCATCATATGCGTAATAGTTCTGTCGATGGAGGGCCTGATCTGGAGGCGCCTCATCAAGCGGTTCGAAAAATACAAGGTGGAGGTCGGCTAAAATGTCGGTGCTTGAAGTGAAACATGTCAGAAAAGTCTTCAAAGAGGATAGAAACGAGACCCTCGCCCTCGACGACGTGAACTTCACCGTCAACAACGGGGAGTTCGTCTTACTCGTCGGCCCATCCGGCTGCGGGAAGTCCACGATGCTCAGAATCATCGCCGGACTGGAGCACGCCACATCCGGTGAGGTCATCTTCGAGGGTAAGCCTATCACGCAGCCGAACCCGAAGATATCGATGGTGTTCCAGCTATTCGGGCTGCTCCCATGGAAGACGGCGGAGGAGAACGTCGAGGTCCCCCTTGAGATCCTGGGCGTCCCGAAGAAGGAGCGCTCCGAGGCGGCGAAGTCGTATCTGAAGATGGTCCACCTCGAGGGCTTCGAGAACACGTACCCCCACGACCTCTCCGGCGGGATGAAGCAGCGCGTCGGCATAGCCCGCGCACTCGCCTTGAAGCCCGATATCCTCCTCATGGACGAGCCCTTCAGCAGCCTCGACGAGCTGACGGCAAAGACCCTGAGGGATCTCACACTCAACATATGGAGGAAGAAGGACGAACCCCCCGATAGCATTCTCATGGTGAGTCACAATGTTGAGGAGGCCGTCTACATGGCGGATAGGGTCATAGTCATGTCCAATCGGCCGGGCCACGTTGTAGGCGACGTAAAGATCGACATCCCCCGCCCGCGCTCAGAGCACATCCGGGATCCAGTCTACTTCCACTTCGTCGACGAGGTCATGGAAATGTTGAACGTCGGCAGCGAAAAGCGATAGACGAATCCGCCTGTGAACCATTTATTTGTAATTATTACAAGAAATCGGCTCATTTAGGCTCCTAATCTGTTTTTTATACGCCTTGGGCACCTGTCATACCCATGGCGAAAGTCAAACCCTTCATCATCGGGACGAGGAACGCCGGTGAGTTCCTACACGCGGGCGCCAAGATACTACGTGATGGTGGTTCTGCAATCGACGCCGTCGAGGCTTCGACGAAGCTTGTTGAGGCGAACCCAAAGGATGACAGTGTTGGCTACGGGGGGATACCCAACCTCCTCGGGGAGGTCGAGCTCGACGCTAGCATCATGGATGGGAAGACCCTGAGGACGGGCGCTGTGGGCGCCGTGAAGGGGTACATGCACGTCATAAGCATCGCCCGGATGGTGATGGAGAAGACCCCCCACGTCATGCTCGTCGGCAGCGGCGCCGAGCTCTTCGCGAAGACCATGGGGTTCAAGAAGCAGAACCTTCTCACGAAGGAGGCGAAGGCCACCTACCAGAGCTTCCTCAAGAGGTACGCCGACCAGCCTAAGGAGGGTGAGAAGCCGTGGTACGTCAACTACGATGTCGACTTCGGCCTACGCGACTGGTACGACAAGCTCACGGATAAGCAGCATGGCACCGTCAACATCATGGCGATCGATAAGAATGGTGACATCTGCAGCGGTGTCAGCACGAGTGGCACCGCCTTCAAGTTCCCTGGGCGCCTCGGGGACAGCCCCATCATCGGCGCGGGCAACTACTGCGACAACCGCTTCGGCGCCGCACCTGCACGGGTCGGGGCGAGCTCGCTATACGCCTCAGCCTCTCCCGAACTATCGTCAGCTACATGGAGAACGGCATGACCGTCCGCGAGGCATGCGCACGCGGGATGAAGGACATAAACGAGCTACACGAGAAGGGCGGCATGAACTGTCTCGCCATGGACAACAAGGGGAACACCATGAGCGCCTCGACGAGCCGGGAGAGTGTCCACTGGTACATGGACGTAGACTCGAAGGAGGCCGAGGAGCGAAAGGGTATCTGGATAAAAGAGGAGTAGCACCCCTTGTCCAAGCCCCCATACGACCCAAAGAAGATAACGCCCGACCTCTACGGCGACCGAAGCCCCGTCGAGGGCAAGATGGTCGCCATACTCCACGTCAGCTTCAAGGACCGCGGCCTTAAGCTCATCGACACGAAGAGCCGCGCCGTTCAGAAGCACGAGATACACGAGCTCATGATAACGGACGAGAAGGCAGCCGCCCCAGGCGGGGGAGCCGACAGGGTCGCCGCCGTCGCCTTCTTCGAGATCACAGAAGGGGGTCTAATCGTCACGGGGGACATGGTCACTGCCGCCGGGAACAAAATTGGGGATCTCGTGGGCTACGATATGAACCACATGCCGAACCACATGGGCATAATTCTCTGGGCTCCGACTCTAGATGAGCCCCCGCTCGCCGTCGGTGACAAGATAGTCTTCCGCCGACCCGGCTAGCCCTTGTCAGGTGCGCCTATACCGAATATCCCGGAGACGTCCTCGACCTTTTTGCATGCCCCGTAGCACATCCTCAGGCTCGAGGGCATCTGCGCGTAGCCCTTCCCCTCAACGATCTTCACCGAGGCCTTATTGAACTCGGGGATCCCGACCCATATCTTCTGTCTCTCGACCTTCGATGTGAGGGCGTTGAGTAGTGGCTCCGCGAATTCGCTGTACTTCGGGTCGCATATCCATGGCCCGACCCTGACGTTCGAGGCACCGGGCTTCGCCATGATGTAGCCCCTTACCTCACCCCCCTTCGACGCCTTGAAGCAGAGATCAGGGAAGTCGTGCTGGACCCTCCTCAGCTTCTGCACCCTGTCGAGGCCGAAGAAACGTCTATCTAGCCTCGCGACCTGATCGAGGTCCCCTTTCACATGGGCTCGATGCCGTGGTGGGGGGCTTTCGAGGCGACGCCGTTGTACCTTAGCGACCAGTACTCGCCCTTGAAGCCGAGGCGCTCGTAGAGGGGGATGGCCTTCTGGACGCCGTCGAGGCGAATCGTCCCCGCCCCCTCGGAGGTGAGCCTCTCTATCGCCTTCTTCATCAGCGCTGCGCCGACGCCGCCGCCCCTCGTCTCGGGAGCCACTATCAGGTTCCCGATGAACCCCACCTCACCGTAGAGGAAGCTGTTCACTATCCCGACATCGACACCGTCTAGCTGGCCACGAAGCAGCCCCTGGGCTCGTAGTAGAGGCTCCTCTCCGCGTCAGCGCGGGTGTTCCCCCAGCCGACCATCTCCTGAAGGCGCATCACGAAGTCGATGTCGCTGTGGGTCATGACCCTGATCTCGGGCTGGCTCATAGCGTCTCGTTTCGTCCGAGGTCTATTAAAGGGGTTGGCTCAGGCGTCCCCTCTCTGCTCAAGGGCGCGCATGAGGAGGTCCCTGAAGAAGTCCTCCTTCACCTCCCGTCCGTGGCCGAAGCCCGGGCAACGCGTGTCGACCCTGATCTCGAAGCTCCTCCCCTCCCTCTCTACCCAGAACGGGTACATCCTGCAGAGCAGGGCGCGGCTCGGGTAGACCCTACACCCCTCCTTTGTCAGGTAGATGCATGCGCCCCCCGCCTTCCTCATCTCAGCGACGAAGGGCTCCTCCCCCTTACCTTCTCAACTGAACTCCTTCTCCCCCGCCTTCTCCAGCCTCTCAACGTCCGAGGGGAGGAGCAGCATCCTTCTGGGACGGTGGGAGGCGTCTCGGCAGCAGGCTCCGCAGCGTTTACAGCCCCACCTTATGCCCTTTGGGTAGTAGAACTCGTACTCACCTGAGGGTGTCGTGAGCTTCGCCCTCGCGTAGGGGATGACTATCTCACGGACTCTCTAGTCCCGCCCTTCGTCTTCCCCATGGCTTAGCCATGCTCCTTTGGCATCGCCTCAGCGACGGCTGCCTCGGCGAGGACCTGGAGGGGGTCGAGGACCGGCACGGGGAGGTCGCCCTCCTTCAGGACGAGGCTGACCTCGGTGCACCCGCAGATGATCATCTCCGCCCCGCCGGCTATGAGGTCGTTCGCGACGCCACGTAGTAGGAAGCCTCCGTCGATTAGGTTGCCCGCCTTTATGCATTGGTAGATTGCCTTCATGACATCCGCCTGCTTCTCAGGGGTCGGCTCAAGTATCTCTATCCCAGCCTCCTCGTAGGCTGCTGAGTAGAGGCCGCTCTTCACTGTCCCATCCGTCGCGAGGAGCCCCGCCTTCCTAATTTTCGGGTACAGGCTCCTTGCCCTCCCCGCTGAGAGCTTTATCATGTTGAGTATCGGAACCCTGAGCTCCTTCTGGAGGGGCTCGATGAAGTAGTGGGCTGTGTTACAGGGAATGATTATGAAGTCAGCGCCCGCCTCCTCGAGCCTCTTCCCAGCCCGTATAAGCTCGGGAAGTGGGCTCGGCCCCGTGCCGAGTATTGCCGCGGTCCTGTCGGGGACCTTCGAGTTGCTGTAGATTATGACGCGTGGGTGGTCCTGGTCCCTCTTCGCCGGGGTGGCCCTTATTATCCTCATGTAGAGGTCTGCCGTCGCCTCGGGGCCCATCCCCCCGAGTATACCTATGATCTTCTCCGACAAAGCGGCACTCCAGAGTGAGAGTGGGCGGCTAAAGTTAACGCTTATCCCTCTCCCGTATTAGCTGGATGACGGAGACCAGCCCAAGGACCACAGCTATGGCGTAGACGACTATCGAGACCTGGAAGGTCTCGCGGGAATACGCTCTGCGTTGCGAGTATCACGAGGCTCATACCGATGACGATCGACGCCATCACTAGGCCGAGCAGAATCTTATACGACGCCCTGTCCACGCTGTTCCCGAGCCTATCCAGGTCGTCGTGCGCGATCTTGAATGTGATCGTGCCCGTGGAGAGCCTCTTGAAGAAGGCGTTAAGGTTATCGGGTAGGTCTTTCGCGCTCTGGAAGGCCTCGATGAGGTCGAAGCCCGCCTTCGCAATGTTCGCCTGGTTCAGCACCCTCTTCCTTAATATGTCTGTGATGACGGGTTTGACCTCCTTCATGAAGTTGAATTCGGGGTTAAGTTTGTAACCGTCGTCCTCGACCATGATGATGACCTTGATCATGAGCATAGTGACCATCGGCACCCTGAGCCTGTACTTTCTCAGGGCGGAGACGACGCCCTCGAGGGCGTCTGAGCCGTCGCCCACGGCGGGGCCATCGCTCTGCATGACGGCGAGGTAGAGGTCGTCCTTGAAGGCGTCCACCCACTGGTCCCTTATCCTTATCCCTATGGCGTTAAACACCTCGACCAGGTCATCGACATCCTTTTCGACTATTGCCACGAGCATCTTGAGGAGGAGATCCCTCTTCTCGGGGCGGAGCACGCCGATGAGGCCGAAGTCGAGGAAGATGAGCTCCCCCTTCGGGTTGACGAATAGGTTACCCGGGTGAGGATCACCGTGGAATAAGCCGTCCTCGAATATCTGTTTCATGTAGGCTTTAAACCCGAGGAGGGCGATTTCCTTTGGGTCGACGCCCAGCTTCTCGATCAGGTCCACTTGGTCGATCCTTACACCCTTCATGTACTCCATGACGAGGAGGCGGGTCCCCGAGTACTCCCAGTATATCTTCGGTACCCTCACCTTCTCGAACGTCCTCATGTTCTTGGCAATTAGTTCGGCGTTCCTGCCGTCCTTCATGAAGTCGAGCTCCGAGAGTATCTGTCTAGCGAAGTCCACAACCAGAGCGGGGAAGTTGAATATCTGCAGGTTACTCGACGTCTGCTCAGCCCTATCAGCGATGGCCTTGAGGATTCGGAGGTCCATCTCGATCTGGTCCTTTATCCCCGGGCGCTGAACCTTCAAGACCACAACCGTACCGTCCTTCAGCTTGCCGTGGTGAACCTGGCTGAGGCTGGCCGCGGCGAATGGGCGCTTGTTGAGGTAGACGAACGTTTCCTCTATGTTCCCGCAGTACTCCTCGATTGTGGGTTGGACCTTCTCGAATGCCACCGGCTCGACCCTGTCGGTGAGGAACTTCAGCTCCTCGATCAGCTCCGGGGATAGTAGCTCCCGTCGGGTGCTCATTATCTGCCCGAACTTTACGAATGTGGGCCCCATCTCTTGGATGGCTAGGCGCACCCTCCTGTTCACGTTTATATTCGCTGTGTCCGATTTCTGTCTGTGGAGACGCCACTGGACTGTGTTTGGAAGGAGGTCAGCGACGGCGACCTCGAAACCGTATTTAACGAGGATAGCGGCGATCTGTTCATAGCGTCTCAGAGGAAGCGCCATATCTGATCTAAAAGGAAGGCGGAGATTAAAACATAATAGAAAAAACGTGTTATGTGTTGAAACACGTTTTTTTCCGCGATTCGGAGAGATGGATGAGGGGAGCAGGGACCCGGTCGAGGATGAAGGCTAGAAAATGAGGAAGTACTCCATCTGCTTGATTCTAGCCCTGATCGCCGTAATGGCCTTCGTCATGTCCCCGGGGGGGGCAGGCCAGATCGAGTAACCCGTGCAGCGCCTGCCACTCCTCGTCGCGTTTCCAATATCTGGATATTCTTGAGGGAAACCCGGGTAATGTATTGCCCTCATCCATCGCCGTGGGTGAAACGAATAGCGTCACAATGGTCGTTCAAAACCAGTGTAACGCCCTAACCTACAACACCTTAACGGGTGTGTCGGTAACGCTGGCGTCGCAGAGCGGGCACATCAAGGTCTCGACGCCGACTGTGAGCATCGGGACTCTACCCGTTGGGACCAAGACCGCAACGTGGCAGATTACAGGTGTATCAGCGGGTTCGGATACCCTGCTCATCACGGCGCGTGAATAGGACGATATCACAGGCGACAAGGAAGAGACTGATTATCAATAAGATGTCTTCCGGTTCCATGTGTTAAATTACACCAGATTTCCCGACATTCTTTCGTCGGGAATGTTCGCTGATAAATATTCGTTGTTCGGGGGTTAGTTACTTTTTAGTGTTTCTGATTCAATCATTGGAGGGAATGGGTTTAATCCATGTATTTTTTTAGGGTTATGTTGGTGGTGGGCCGGGCCGGACTTAAACCTAAACGGGTTCGGGTCCACAACAATTTCGAGCGTGGATAGGATCGTACCGTGTGACGAATTGAAAGTCCATGCGCGATACTTGAGTAGCTAATTTGGTGAAAGATGAACTTATTCTACAATTCTAAATCCATACACTCATTACTATTAATAGTAAAATATTAGTTCGAAGGTGGAACATTGAGTGCGCTCTGCGACCTCTTTTTTGAGCTATCAAGCGAGGAACGCATGAAAATTCTAAACACAATCAAAGGCGAGCGAAGTAAGCTAACCAATCTAGCCAGGACACTCGGAATCACTAATCAAGAGTGCAGTAGACACGTTTCAAGACTAGCGGATGTGGGGCTCGTCGAGAAAAAACCAGATGGCTTTATCAGACTTACCTCCTACGCCAATCAAGTTCTCACACAACTCAAGTCCCTTGATTTCTCTTTACGTCATCGGCAATATTTCCTAGAGCACACGACGGAACGTATCCCATCTGGATTCCAGATGAGACTGGGGGAGTTAAGCAATTCTCAGATTGTTGACGATGTTATGGTCGTTTTCAATAACATTGAAAAGATGTACAATGATGCCGAGGTATGCATTCTCAGGGTGACGGACAGGTTCATGCTCACGACAATGCCATACGCCGATAAGGCGTTTGAGAGGGGCGTTACGCTGCGAATGCTCGATCCTGAAGATATTGTTGTTCCCTCCAACTACAAGAATACACCGAAACGAGATGAGGCGCTAACGAATAGACAGTTCCTAAACAACAGCATTAATCGTTGCGATTTCTTCCTAGCCATGTCAGAGAAAGGGGTCGCCGCTCTCAGTTTTCCACGCACCGATGGACGTTTTGACTATACAGGCCTAACATCCAGTGACCCCGATTTCAGTAAATGGTGCTCTGACCTCTTCGAGCACTATTGGACGGAGTCAAAACCAAAGGAGAAGGACTGGCTTTCCAGAAAGATCGCTGAGCGTAGGGAGCAAGAAAGATATGAGAAAAACCAGGGCTAAACATCGAGTGTTTCTGTTTTTCTGCATTTTTTTAAAATAATTGATATTAACTTTTCATGAACGTTCATTACGAAATTTTTTCCGCAGACGCCTCAATAGAGACCTGATGTTGAAGAGACTCTTCTTCTCAAAGTATATGGGCATCGTTTTCCTCCTACTCGTCTCCTCTATTCTGGCGCTGCCTTCGGTGGGTGCAGCGGATAATTCACCCTCCAAGCACGAGTCAATGCAAATGCTGTTCTACCCTGTTGCTGGGAAAGCCCTTCTCAATGATGGCGAAATACAGGACGTAAGCGTATGGCAACAGCGGGCACAGACAATTGATACTAGTAACCTGGTGACCATCCCAACAGGGGAAATAACCGCCCATCCTTCAGGAGCAATTATCCTCAGTCTGCTCATCGTCATACTAACCTTCTATGAGAAACGTAAACCTCGGGAGGAGCGTGTGTAATGAATCCCGATAACTCCAAACAGGTACAGCCCTCGCAGGGAAGGCTCGGGTTCATCGACTTCACACGAGGCGTCATAATGGCGATTATGGCGTGGGACCACGTTGCAACCTTTTGGTGGCCCCAGCACTACGGAAGTGAGGGCCTCGGCGGGCTCTTTCCCTACCTGGGAGCTGACCTCGTCCCGTTCATGTCAAGATTCATCACCCACTTCTGCGCCCCCACATTCTTCTTCCTCAGCGGGACGTCGATTGCCATCTCCACCGCGAGGAAACTTCAGAAGGGGGTGAGCCAAAAGGAGGTCTCCCTCCACCTCGTGAAGAGGGCGGGGGTCTTAGTCCTCCTCATGGTCTTCATCGAGGGGAATGCCTTCGGGATCAGCCCCCTCTACTTCGGTGTCCTAGGCTGCTTCGCCGCCTGCTTCATAATATTCAGCGTCTTCCGAAGGCTCCCATGGCAGGCTATTCTCGCGGTCTCCACAACTATCGTGGTCTTCCACCAGCTCCTCGACCTGAGCTTCATCCCACGAGAGGGCATCGGGCTCCTGCTGAGACTCTATATGCACGAGCCGAGTATAGACTACTACCCGTTTCAGGTCCTATACCCCATAATCCCATGGGTCGGCTTAATGGGGCTCGGTTGGTGCTTCGGCGTACTCCTCAACCGCCTAGACAAGGAGCGAATCAAGAGACTAGCGACACCCATTGCCCTGACAGGGGTTGCATCAATCATCGCATTCATAGTAATCCGGTGGCTCAACGGCTACGGCAACTTAGTCCCGAGGAGCGGCGACACCATCCAAGCCTGGCTGGCTGTCTCGAAGTACCCCCCAGACCTAGCCTTCCTCACAATCACCCTCGGCGGCATGTGTCTGCTGCTGGCGCTTGGCATCCAATTAGAGGATAAGAAGTGGTTTAATGGGGGAATAATCGGTGTCCTGCTCGCCTTCGGCAGGAACCCTCTCTTCTTCTACGTCACCCACCTGGTCCTTTACAGGGTCCGCCCATTCTATATGACTAAACCCCTATTCACTATGGATCTACCTACCGTCATCGTCTTCTGGTTTATTGGCCTCATAGTGCTGTGGAGACTTTGCCTACGCTACGAGAAGTTTAAGAAATCTCACCCCGAGTCGCTTCTTCAATATATCTAGACATAGGGTGCGTGACCAATGCTTGATCAACGGCTCGACGAAGATTAAGAGCAGAGTATCGAGGAAATTATGCATAATCGCCTGATATTTATTGGTGGTTTTCTAGCTGTGATCTCCATAAACCTGGGCACACGTGAAAATGGTCACACGAACACCACCCAGCCGACATATTGGCCAACAGAGGTGTGGAGGAGCGAGACTCCAGAAAAACTCGGTATAAATGGGTCCAAACTCGACGCCATGATCACCTGTATAAAGACGAGCATACCGACAATAGACAGCGTCGTCGTCATACGGCACGGCTACGTCGCGGCGGAGGAGTACTTCGGCACCTTCAACGCCACAACCAAGCACCACCTCTACAGCTGCACGAAGAGCGTTGTCAGTACCCTCATCGGCATCGCCTTGGACAGTAAACAGATAGACGGTGTCGACTCAAAGGTTCTTGACCTCCTCCCCGAGTACCACCCCGAGAACATGAGTGATTGGAAAAGGGACCTAACCCTCAGGGACCTTCTCGTAATGTCGTCTGGCCTCGACGCGAGGGACGACTACTCCGATAACTGGATCTGGCTGAACAAACTCGTCAACGCACAGGATGCCGTACAGTACGCGCTGGACCTTAACGTAACGGTAAAACCCGGTACCACCTTCAAGTACACAGACGCGAACTCCCACCTCCTCTCCGCCATAATCATTGAGAAGACTGGCACGGCCACACTCACTTACGCTAAGAAGAACCTCTTCGACCCACTAGGGATATATAACATAATATGGAAAAATGACACGAGTGGGAGGCAGTGGGGATTTTACGGCCTCTACATGACGCCACGAGACATGGCGAAAATAGGCTACCTCTACCTACACAATGGTATCTGGGACGGCAAGAGGATTGTATCAGAGGAGTGGATAATGCAGGCTACATCAAAGAAGATGGACGCCGACCTATTCCCAGGGTATGGGTTCCAATGGTGGGTAAATAAAAAAGGAGGGTACTACACAGCGGCGGGATATGGAGGCCAGTTCATCTACGTATTTCCTGATAAGGACATGGTCGTTGTTTTCACTGGCCACGATGAGCAGAATTTCTATAATCCGGACAGACTGTTGACCGAGTTCATTTTACCTGCAGTGAAATGAGAGAGCCCATTTTCAAAAAAAGAAGATCTCACTCGCGCAAAAATAATTTAATAAAATATAAAATATATCAAATGCAAAAACAGAATGGATAATTGAGAATGTAACATGAATACCTTGTTCCTAAAAATGGTTCGCGCACCCACGTATCATCATTAATTGATTGACAAGAATCTCCCTAAAATTTATTTTGGAATAGGAAAGGCTGGACTTGAACCCATTAAGGTTCAGGTCCAAATCTTAATAGCGCATTCTGGGACATTCGCATGACTACTAAAGGAGGATCTGGCCTCATACATGGGACTTGATATAGTTGCAAACGTATCGGAATCAGTAATCGAGGGAAACTACCGTGAAGAAGCTAATCAACAGACCCGGTGACGAAGTCAAAGAGATGCTGGAGGGAATGGTCCTAGCCTATCCTGGGATCGTAAAAAAGATCCATGAGTGGAATACATTGGTGAGGCCCGAGGCTCCGATAGGGGGTAAGGTAGCATTAGTAAGTGGCGGTGGCAGCGGCCACGAACCCGCCCACGCGGGTTACGTTGGGAAGGGAATGCTGACTGCTGCGTGTTGCGGTGAAGTCTTCACGTCGCCGTCAGCTCCCCAGATCCTAGCAGCGATAAAAACTGTCAACGGCGGCGCTGGTACGCTTCTGATAATCAAGAACTACTCGGGGGATGTTATGAACTTCAGGACTGCGGCGCAGATTGCGCGGAGCAGCGGTATAAAGATCGAATGGGTCATCGTCAATGACGATGTGGCGATCGATAAGCCCGAGCTGCGTAGGGGCATCGCGGGGACGGTCTGCGTCCATAAGTGCGCCGGGGCAAAGGCCGAGGAGGGCGCGACGCTAGAGGAGGTAAAGGCCGTCGCTCAGAAGGTCATAGCTAACGTCAGATCCATGGGTTGCGCTATCACTCCCTGTATTGTGCCCAGGGCGGGGATACCTAGCTTCGACCTTGGGCCGGACGAGATGGAGTTGGGAACAGGGATACACGGCGAACGCGGCGTGAAACGGGTAAAGATGATGACCGCTGATGAGGTGGCCGACACCCTGACGGACGCCTGCGCGAAGGACTTGGGTCTGCAGTCAGGGGATGAGGTCGCCGTCCTCGTCCAAGGGAACGGTGGGACTCCTTACATGGAGAAGCTCATCCTCTACAGGAAGGTTCACAGGAACTTGATTGAGAGGGGGGTCAAGATCAAAACGTCGTGGATAGGTGAGTTCATGTCGTCCCTTGAGATGGCTGGGGCCTCGGTCACGCTCTTAAAGTTGGACGACGAGCTGAGGAGGCTCCTAACGGCATCGTCAGAGACGATGGCGATCAAGCAACCCGGCCCGATATTATTTTAAATTCTTAACCTTTTTTTTTCGATGTAGCAACGATACCTCAGGGATGAGCTGTGCCAGCAGACCAGATCGACTCAACGATGCTTATCCGGATGATGGATAACATCCTCGAGGTGATGACGGTAAACGAGAGCTACCTGACACGCCTCGACGCTGAGATCGGGGACGCGGACCACGGTATAAACATGGTCAGGGGCTTCACGCTGGTGCACGAGAGGCTTTCAAACCTCGTTGACCCGGATGTGGAAGCGATCCTCACTACGGTCGGGATGGCGTTGATGGAGGGTGTGGGCGGCTCGTCCGGGGCGCTCTACGGGACATTCTTCGCTCAGGGGGGCCAGCCTCTACATGGGAGTAAGGGGGTAGATAAGAAACATCTGGCCCTCATGTTCTCTTCTGGGTACTCCGCCATGCAGGAGATGAGCGGCGGGACAAAGCCGGGTGAGAAGACGATGATAGACGCGCTTGACCCCGCGGTGAGGTCGTTGAACGAGTCGGCGGGCGATGATCGAGTCACACTCGGGGGAGCCCTCGATATGGCCGTCGACGCTGCGAGGAAGGGGATGGAGAGCACCACTAGGCTCGTGGCAACAAAGGGGAGGGCCGCCTACTTGGGTGAGAGGAGCGTCGGCCACCAGGACATCGGTGCGACGACAACGTATCTTATGCTTCGGACGATGCTTGAAACCTTCAACGGGAGAACATGTGTTAGGGTGATTAGATATGACTCGAGTGGGACGATTCTCGAGGAGGAGAATCTTCTGCAATAGGACCATCACCATTATTCCGTCTTCTCAATGCATTTCGCGCGATGGGGCTTCGGTTTACTAAATTCAAAACAAGTGTTCATCGCATATAGATGGATGAGCACCAACCTTACTAACTATAACCTTGGACAAACCCAAAGCAACTAATCTTCTGGCAACTTCCCTGACATGCCTCGAGTCGGTGTTCACGAAAACAGAGGGACCAGTATCCATAGAGTACCAGGCAGAAACACCATCAGCCCGCATCTTAAGTACCTCCTTAATTATCCGAACGGTGTCCGGCTCCCAAAGTACGATGTGAGACTTACCAGTCATCGTAATGGCGTGAAGATTCAGCGTGTCCTCCTCAGCAAGCCTACCTATTGCCCCAACATCCTTACAAGCTATCGCAGCCCTCATCGAAGCCAGCATCTCATCAATATGATCCAGCCTAGCCTTGAAGAGAGGTGAACTGAGAACCTCGATGTGGGCCTCATCCGTCTTCACTTCGGAGGCTATCGGTACCACGACCTGCATGAAATCCATCGAATCCGGACCCGCCAACTGCTCCGCATACGACCTGCCGCCCCTATCCGCGTACCAGATCGAAAATCCACCACTCAGACTCCTGGTAGCAGAGCCCGCCCCTAATCTAACGATCTGTGAGAGGGTTACATGATCGATGTGGAGCTCGAGGGCTTCACACGAGGCATACCCCAGCGCCGCGAATCCTGAGGCCGAGAAGCCAAGACCTTTACCGAACGACAGATTATTTTTAGACACAATCTTAAAATGATCGCTGTTTTTAGCCATGTAAGTGAGCCTTTTAACAACTGCCATAACTCTCTCAAGATCTGAGCCTGAAACTCTCAAATCGTTGATTACGACTGAGTCGTCTGAGAGGTTCTTATCAAATTGGACCGTGGTGACGGTTTCTAACGCGTCTGCACATACTGAGATACTATCGTGGAAGGGGATCCTAAGAGCCGGGTCTTTTAGCCCATGGTATTTTATCAACCCCTGAATGGGGTGAGCGATGGCTGTTGCCTTCAATTAAAGTCGCCTTTGTGCACTGGTCACAGCGATCAATCATTGAGGTTGTATTAAATGTCTATTTCCAATGCTTGCTTCTGAATAATATCCCTTCAGTTTAATAGTACCTGGCAGGCTCAATGGCCCTCGGGGTCGGCGATGAGTGACGGTCGAAGTAGCTACGAGTCTCCTTAATCTTCCCGCCCTCGAACACGAAGAACGTCGCCCTACTCATCTTCAACCCCCTACCATCCGGCATCGCTCCCTCCGCGTCAAACTCATAGACAGCCCTGTTCCCATCGATGAGGAGTGACCTCTCCGTGAACCTGATGTCGCTGAACTGGCCAGTCTCCCCCTTGAGGACGCGCCTCTGCTCATCCCTAGTCCTGAAAGTGCCGTTAGGCCCAGACATGACCATGTCGTCGGCGTCGTACATGAAGGTCTTCTCGACGTCGCCGACTCTCAGAGCCTCCATGACCTCACGTACGATCCTCCTGATCTCCTCCTCAAACGACTGCTAGACACACTTCGATAATAAATAACTAGAATCAGTATAAACTATTTTCCCGCAACTGAAAGTATCTGGCTATTCGCGCATACGAACGCGCGCGATTTATCTTTCCTCTTCATAGTCGTGCAATAGGTCTGGAAGCCAATCTTCTCCCAGAACCTGCGGCCACGGGGGTTGGACTCTAAAACCTCGAGGCTGAGGTCTGAACCCTTCAGGAAGTGCTTCTCAGTGATAAGGTTGAAGGAGGCTTCTCCGAAGCCTTTACTGCGTTTGTCTTGGCGTATGAAGAACTGGCGGATGTAGACTGTCGGCTGCTCGGGGAAGTAGTCGTCCCTGCCCTCCTTGTAGAGCATGTAACCTGTCTCCTTCCATCTACTGATATGATCACTGCATGCCAATCGCTTTTGAGGAACCCCGTCATCCTGTCACTTAGCTCCTGAATGTTCATGGGGTTCCTGCTCCCCTCGTCCTCTATGAGTTGCTTGTTCCAGTTGGCAAGGATGTCGACGTCCGCGAGTGTAGCGAGGCGCGTCTCGATGTTCATCTCATTCACACCGTTTACTGAGACTTTTGTATCGGCGTTGCGTGGCTTAAAGCGGTTATGACATGCTTGACTCAGTTAGCCCCTAGTTTACTCTAGATGCAGCAGACCCTCGGACAACAAGCCCATATAGGGGTCGGACGCAGTCTTAACCGCAACTTTCCCGTGGGAAGACTGCATACACGCGCGTTAAAGATGAGGATTTATGTGTCTTTTAAAAAAGATGTTTTAAAACGCCAAATTATGACTTTACAGAAAGCGTGCTGTTGAAATGATGGTAAATCATTGCTGAGGAAACTATTCTACTGGTTTTTCTCCAATGTCTTGAGAAAACCTCAATAAGTAACCATCAGGATCTTGCACAAGGATTTGTTGACATCCACGAAGAACACTGCCAACTCTATACCAGCTATCTTGGATGTCTCTTCTCAAGGGGTAATTACATCCCTTTAACGAATTAAATAATTCTTGAACATTGTCGGTATCTATCTGAAAATTTATTCCCCGACCAAGGGGATACTCAAGACTCCCTGTAATAAACGCTCTATCCTCATTTGGATCTAGTTCTTGAATCATGATGTGACTACCTTGATATGATAAAAAAGCGAATGAGGGATTTTCTCGTTGGTATTCAACGGTGAATCCTAGAATATTTGTATAAAAATTTAGGCTTTTTTTAAAGTCGGTAACATATAACTCCGGTTTTAAAGGGTTTGATTTCATCTCAAGAGTATAGTATAGGTTAAGTTTACTAGATATATTTTCCCAATTATTCCTCCGTCTTCTTTCTTCGTACGCGCGCAATTACCGGATAGTCTCAATTGCAACCAAGTTCAGGTGATGGATGATCTCTTTCATTCTGAGACCCTTTCCATGCAGTTCACACATTATGTTGAGCCTGCTTCCGCTGGCAAGCTCATAGAACAGCCTCTATATCCTCTAGTCGTCATCCAATAGTGTGCGCAGCTTCTCGGCCAATATAACGATGATGCTGTACAAGACCTTCGAATTCGAGGCAAGACATGACAAAGGCAGTAAGCCTATTCTAAGAGAGATCTTACGCCTCAAGCCTGAACTTCGAGTCATCCATCCTGAAACGCTCCCCACCAGCGACAATCACCTCCACACTAACATACCCCTCAAGCCCGCTATCCCTAATCTTCGTAGCCAACAAATTATCCACTTGGAATATCCCCGCGGGGTTCGACATCTCGATCCTCACATTGATTGGCTTCTCCACGCCCCTCTCGATGCTCACCCTCTCAATCGACAGCGCAGACACGGAATGAATGTTGATACGACCCGCCTCGTAGGGGATACGCGCCCTCCCCCGCTCCATATCCAACGCGTCCGCGACCTTCACAACACCCGCCTCGAGCGTCAGCGGCTTGACCGAGGCCTGGTGACTGACCACGGCGTGCAGAACCTCGCTCGAAACGATGGCGGCCTCCTCAGAGCCGTAGATCAGGGGCAGGCACCTCTTGAGGACGTCCCCAGCTAATCCTACGCTGAGGACCTCGTGCCCCTCGCGGATGATTGACATCCCTAGGTCATGCGTCACGGAGGCGAGGAGGACCACCACCTCGGCGTCGTCGGATCCCATCCCGTAGTTGACCTTGATGCTCGGCTCGATCTTCCTGTCGGTGAGGAGCCTTAGCAGCTTGATGGCCCTGTTCGCGACTAGCTTCACGTGGGTAGGCCCGTGGTCGCTGTAGCCCATGCGGTCTATGGCGAGTACGTTGGCGCATCTCCAGAGTGTGTGGAGTTCGGCGTCGGAGTCGATGAACTCGAGCATCGTCTTGAGTTTGGTGTTGCCTTCTATGGGGATGCTGAGGATGTTCTTTGGCACTCGGTGTTCGCCTCACTCGATTGAGGGGCGTTTGATTATTTCAACAATTCTGGGCTCACGTCGTCGAGAAAACAAGCTTACTAAGCTTTTGGTGGGCCGGGCCGGACTTGAACCGGCGACTTCCGCCGCGTAAGGGCGGCGTCCTACCATGCTGGACGACCGGCCCCCATCCGGTGAAAGGAGTTGCAGGATGTTTAAAACAATTAGGCTAGAGCCGGTAGAGTCTCCTCGCGTTCCCCGCTAGGAAGTTCTCAGCTAAGCACACCGCATCCTCATTCCCAAGCCCCTCGTGCATAATCAGCTCGCTCAGCGTCGAGGCCAAGACCATCTTCGTCTGAATCGCTGAGAACCAGTAGAGCTCCGGGATGTTGAAGCCGTCGGAGCCGTACATTAACTTGGTCGTGGGCGCCAACTCGAGGATGCTGAGCAGTCTGCTTCTGAGCCCGATAGACGCGAAGGGGATCGTCTCGCTCAGATCGATGTATACGTTCGGGTACGCATTGGCGAGGAATGCTGCCTCCTCCATGTACGGGTACCCCCCGTGGGTGAGGACGATGTTCGTCTCCCTTGCTCCAGGGTCTTGGAGAAGGTCGTAAAGTAGAGATGGGTCAGCATTCCTGAGGTCCATGGAGGGGCTGTCGCCCATGCCCGTGTGTATCTGGAGGGGGACACCGAGGCGCCTCGCCTCCTCCACACCCACCATCAGGAAGGCGTCGTAGACCGACTTGTTCCTATCGTTTCTCTCGGACAGCACGGCGCCGGGCTTCTTCCCGTCCCTGACCATCGAGGTCATCTCACCCCATGATCGCTTTACTAGACTCTCCTCCCAGGTCTTCACGGCGAGCCCGGTCCGGTAGGCGATTATTGTCTTCAGCGCGATGCATCCACCGGAAACCGCTTCCCCTATCTGGGCTCGGAAATCCTCGACGGCCTGATCGTATGGAACGAGTCCCTTCAGCAGACCGTGGACGGCCACCTCGAGCCTGAATATCTCGCGGACCTCCCTGCCAACCATCTCGGAGAAGTGATCTAGGTCGATCTCGTAGCCAACGAACTCCTTGAAGGGGTAACCTGAGTCCACTAGGAGGGTCTCAAGGCACGCCTCGTCGAAGAGCATCCGGATATACCCAGAGGGGTCAGACTTAATCCTCCTCTGCCTCTCCGCGATTATATTCTCCTCGCCGCGCACACGGAGGACCCGGCTTAGCTCCCGCATGACCATGCGGTAGAGCATAGTAGATGTGAGGTCCTCACGCCTCTGGGGGAGGTCGCTGAGGGTGAGGTAGGCCTCGAAGGGTCTAGTCTCTTTCTCGGGGAGGAAGGGGTGACAGTGGGCGTCCACGACAGGGCAGCTATCGAAGCTCAAGTTGACCATCAGTTGAGGAACTGCCTCTAGGGGATATGAAACTACCCCGGGCTAGAACTTGTCTCCGAGGACCGCCGTCATCTCCTTGTGGAGATCCTGGAGCCTCTTGATGGCGGGGTGGTCGCTGCCGAGCTCCTGGGCGAAGTTGTCGATCGTCGAGTCTATCCCCACCTCGTGGGCGCCCTCGATGAGCTTGTCGGCGTAGCAGACTATCTTCTCCTCGAGGGTCTCAGGGATGTAGTTCCCCCTTGGGAGCAGGTTCCTGTGTGCCTCTTCGGCTGATAGGCCGGCGCCTACGTGGCGCTCGATTATATGAGCGAGCTCCATTGGCATCCCGAGTTGTCTGGCCATCTGGCCACCTACGGCCCCGTGCTCTATTCCGTGTGTCTGACCGCGTCCCAAGTCATGGAGAAGGGCACCTGACTCGACGAGCTTCAGGTCCACCCTGTATCCCTTGCTCCGGAAGACGTTGGCTATCCTCATGGCCACCCTGGTGACATTTATGCAGTGCTCGATGACACCGTTGCTGCAGCCAGTCTTCCTGAGGATCTGGATGCACTCTTCCCTTGATGGGAGACTCAGGCTTCTAACTCCTCCTTGATCTCTGAAATCTTCTTCTCGAGGAACTCGACAATCTCCGTATTGTCGAGGCGGTGGAGGGGCTCCCCGCATGAAGGGCACCTGAAGACGGTCTCCATGGCGACCTCAAAGGTCGTTTTAGGACATGTCGGGTTACCGCAGTGGTAGAACTCGTGTAGCCTCTCGAACTCCAGCCTCGTCTCCAGCTTCTTCAGTATCTTCTGCTTCATCCCGTGGATGTATGCCTCGACGAGCTCCGGCTGGAGGCGCCACTGGAAGATGAACCACCCCGTCTCCTTGTCCCTGAACCTCTTCGACGTCACAAGGCTGTGGTTGTAGAATTTGTAGAGGAGCTTCCGGACGTCGTTTATCTGGATGTTCGTCGCGGCGCTTATGTCCTCGACGGTTATATCCTGCTTATCCTTCAGAATCTTGATGACCTCTACGCCCTGATCGCCACCGAGAACATTAGCGATGCCATAAAGGGTTTCGTCACTCACGGTCATCAATGTGTCAAAGCTCCTACGTATACTCCTCTTTGGACAACTTAAATGTTTAACAGGCTAATAGAATGTCCTGTTTTTAGTATCAATGATAATAAACAAATGACTACTTTTGATTTTTCATGAAACATCAAAATGGGCTTAATTATCTATGCTAACAAAGTTTTTAATATTAATGTAAGTTGATAGATAAATTATGTTGATATCTGAAAAGGAACGACTAATGCTTGTAAAAAAGAAAGAAAAAATCAATCAACTTACAAGTGAGATAATTACCAATTTGAATACATCTCCAGACAAAACTTTAATCATCAATAAGATGAATGAGGTCATTTCAATAATTAGCACAATTTCTTCATACTCAGAGTCTAAGTCTCATAATTCATCAGCTCTCTATGATCTTACAGAATACTTGATAGGAACTATCGAAAGTCTAAAGAATGAACAGGTTTCATGGAGAAGAGTTTGGATTAATTTTTGGTGCACTACGGTCAATTCGGTAGAGTTCAAATTTACCGAGAAGAAGGCATGGATCAAAGTTCCTCCAATTGATTTGAACTTCATTAAGGCGAGCATAAGTGGGTTGAAGACTGGTCTTGATTTGAAATAAAACCCTAAATTTTCTTAACTTTTATACAACGTCAAAAGTGGAGTTTTTTGAATTTGAACTCTGTCGAACCACATCTCTCACACGGGGCGTAAGCTGATTCGTAAATTTTGTTTTTAGGTTTAGTGATATCCCGCGTTCGTAAATCTTGTGCGCGCGCAAAATGTGATCCTTCAAAAATTAAGCTTTTATCGGGGTATCTTCGATCTTTTTGGGCGCGCGTCGAAGCCTATCCCCCTTCAATTCCTTCTTATGGGCTTTTCTATCATTATCCTTCTTCTTCGTCATTCTTTTCGTGGGCATACTTTCAATTCACTCTTTCATGATACCTACGCGTGCGTGGCTATTATAGGTTCAGGACATAAGAGGAGCAGCGGGTGAAAATGGTCGCGCGCGCTAAATGTTTAAACTCGTCTATTCGCCGTTTTGAGCTTTTTACCGTTTGCCTGCGGAATTACGGTTAGGCGGGCTCCTGGGAACTGTAGTAGTAGCTCCCGGCCCTGGTAGAGTTCGTGGAGGAACAGGGCAAGGGCGCTCACTTCAGAATGTGGTTGTCCCGTCACGGCTACGTTCCAGTCAGCGGCGCCGTAGACTTCTCCTGGTACCTTAGCCCCGCCGACGACGACGAGCTTTGGCAACGGGTCGGAGCGGATCTCACAGACGACGTCTTGATAGGGTAACCCGTACATAGTGAGATGGATAATTTTTCCCCGCCATTCGCCGAGGATGGTCTTCCAACTCCCGGTGTATTCGATCGTGAAGTCTCCGCCCCAGTCCATTGCTATCTTTCTAATCGACTGCTCGAGTGAGGCGTCTTGGGTGCCTGTGTAGTAGGCCCTCTTAGCTCCGAATGTGCGCGCTGCTAGGAGGAGGTGGGTGGATACCCTCTTGTCCCTAGAGGGCCTGTGGCCTAAGCGTAGAACTACTACTTCCTGATCGCTTTTCTCGACCATGTCGGCGCCCCAGAGTACAGCCCGCGTGGTCGATAAAAGTGTTGAGTTTATGCACCGTTTTTAAACATGACCCCCTATACTGTGTAGATCGCCCTTGGCAGAGCAGATCGAGCAAGTTGAAGCTCTCCCCCTAATATCGAAGAGGAGGTGGCTCGGGATAATCATACCCGCCATCAACCTCCCCTTGTTCGCATTCAGCGCATACAACACAGCGACCATGTACCTCGCTGGGATGCCCACAAACTCTGAGGACTTCATTAGCAACTTACTCGTTACAGCCGCAACTTTAGCGCTCGGCCTAGTGCTCCCCCTCTGGGTACCAGTCTACACCAGTGGATACACCCTAGAGGAAGAGGGCCTAAGAATCAGCAGGCTGCTGAAGAAGAGCGTATTCCTCCCCTACAAGGAGATAGCACGCACAGAGGTCTACATCAGGGAACCCGGAGACATCCCTGAGGAGGCCCTAAACTATACGAAGGTTAACGCGGAGAAGCTGAGGAAGACGGGCTTCGGCTTCGTCGACTTCACGAACTCGGAGGCGAACATCGTCCTCCTAATGTCTGGACGGAAGATCTACATGATCTCCCCCGCTAAGCCACGCGCCTTCCTGAAGAGCCTGAAGAGGAGGGCCCCAAAGCTTACGGCGAAGATCGTTGAGCTAAACGCCAAGGGGAAGAGCATCCAGGAGCTCGAGTGACTTGGTGCCAATTAGCGGCGACATGAGGAAGATATTAGCCAAGACGGTAATTAAGGAGCATCCGGACGACTATTCGATAGTCTTCATAGACCCCGAGCAGGAGAAGGAGGCTTGGGACTTGGTAGGAGATCTTAAGCCATTCACCTCCTTCACAATCACGGTTGACGAGGTGTCCGTTGTCCTCCGTTCCTCCGACTGGGTGAAGTTGAGGAGGAGTTTCCCGGGGAATAAGGAGGAGGGGCCGTATAGACTGATTACGTTCGATTTAGTTCTGGATCTCTCGATCGTCGGTTTCCTGTCCGTGGTTTCGACGGCTTTGGCGGAGTCGGGTGTGAGTATATATGCCCTCTCGACTTATCTCAAGGATCACATACTCGTGAAGAAGAGGGATGCCGTGAAGGCAATCGGGGTGCTTAACGGCATGATCGCTGAGGCCCGCGTCGGGTAGTCTACCCTCGAATTGGTAGCAACCTTAATAGTGGTATGTTTCAGTGAGCAAGGTATGGTTCGCATATCCACGTCGAAGGGCATCAGCTTCATCGCCCTAATGGCCGCCCTCGGAAACGTACTATCTTTCATCTCCATCCAGCTATCCCCCATCATCCCTCAGATACCGCTTGGGCCCGTCAACTTCTCCCTTGCCTTGGACCTTTCCCACCTTGCGACTTTTATAGCCGCGTTAGTGGGAGGCCCCATTGTAGGTGGGCTTGTCGGGCTGGTCGGTGGATCGGTTGCCGCCTTCCAATTTGGCTTCTCTCAGGGCAATATCCTCACAGGGATATGCCTTCCAATTGGGAAGGCAATGACCGGTATCGCCGCTGGATTTATCTTCAAGTTACTAAAGTCTGGACGGGTAAAAATGATGGTCAGTACTGTTCTGAGCTACATACCGGAGGCCGTATTCACTGCCATCATTTTCATATACCTATACCCCGCCTTCTATGGGTTCCCGCAGGCTCTGGCTATGGTGGTGGCGGCCCAGGTCCTCGTCAAGGCCTTTGTAGAGATGTTGATAATGGGGGCCATACTCTCCTTCTTAGCGGGGAGTAAGGGTTTCAAATCTTTCACAAGCTCGATATGGACCTGACTTTTTTTATGGATTGAATAGTCTAGTCTTGGTAATCTATGATTTTTAATTCTACGCCCACTTCTACACCTATCCCCACTTGGACGAGCAGAGGAGGGGCGATTGGTACTCGTCTCTTGAGCAAGACTACTCGGGAGAGTACATCCTACGTAAACAGGGCGACTACAACATGTTGACGCCGCTACTCTACAGGATCCTGATGGGGAGTTATTGCGCCGTCCAAATAGCTAATTCGAGGGTAGTAGACAGGATGGAAATTGAAGACCCTTGCCAATGAAAAGACGATGATTTTGGCGAAAATGCCGAGAGGTTGTTAGACGGTATCGAAACGAACTACCAATTTCAACGGGCGTTAGCTCTGGACCGTTTTATCATTGTTGGATTCGAGCGAAGTTGTTAAAACTCTAGGCTGCAGGATCATGTTGAATTTGGATGGGCTCGGTTAATGTGTGTCATCAAGGGGGACACCCATACCTCAATAACTTAACTTCTCCCCTCTCACTCGAACACGTTTGTCGCTGGCGAGCCCCGGTGATACCCGGATGATAAGGGTACTCCATGTTGAGCTAGATGGAGATCTTAGGGGGCTCATGAAGCAGCGTCTGCAGGAGGTTGACCCGGAGCTCCGCATAGAGCCAGCCTCAAGCTCAGTCGAAGCGATAACGATCTGCACGCATGAGCGCTTTGATTGTATACTCATCGGGCACTCCCCAAGGCTTGACTCAATCGAGTTGTCCGGAAACTTGAGGAGTACTTCAAGGGCACCCCTGATAATCTACACGGAGGAAGGCACTGAGAATATAGCCTCCCGGGCCTTCAACGCCGGCGTCGACGCATATCTTGTCATACGACGTTCCGTGGATCAGGCCCTAGCCCTTGCAAGGAGAATAAAGATAATAGTAGAGAGGAGGCGCGGCGAAGACCTTGCGCTTGCCATCACCGATGCGGAGGAAGACGCCGTAGCCGTAGAAATGGGAGGCGAGATCGTCTATGCCAACCCCCAATTCGAACGGCTGGTCTCCAGAGAACGCACCGAGATAATGGGCAAGAGCCTGACCTCTTTCATTGTCAATACCGATAGGCCCAGTTTGCAGGCGATGCTTAAGAAGGGGGGCGAGTCCAGCCTAGCCATTCTTCACCCGGATGGTGCTCAGAGGAAGTGTAGGGCACGCGTAACTCAGACGCAGTTGCTAGGAGGGGAGGCTTCAGTGGTCATCATCGACGATATCACAGAGACTCTGGAGCGGGAGAATCGCCTGCGTTCCCTACACACTCACGCACCCGAGATTCTAAAGTCTAGGAGTTTGGATGAGCTCGCGAAGAAGACGCTAGACGCAGTCGAGGTGAGCTTCGACTCGGAGGTCCTCAGCTTCATGGTGGTGGAGGGGGACGAGCTCGTCTGTGTGGAGCGTCGCTGGAGGGCTCGTGGGCTCAGGATGCCGATAAGCAGCGGTAACTCCATGGCGAGGGCCGTTCGCGAGGGCAAACCCATCGGGGTGGGGGATTTCTTCAAGGAGCCAACTATGCTTGAGGAGACCACACCAAGGTCCGGGCTCTCGATCCCCGTGAAGAGTGGTGAAAGCGTCGTCGCTGTGGTCGATCTTCGCAGCAGCAAACAGAATGCCTTCACCGAGGCCGACATCGATACTCTATCCTCACTCTCGATGTACGTCGGCTGTGTTCACAAGCTTCTCGAAGACATACGATTAGCCGCAAGCTCTGAGACTCAGTATAGACGCTTGATTGATATGCTTAACGACGCAGTCTTCGTACTCGACGACTCGCAATACCTATACGTCAATAGGAGGGGGACCGATCTACTCGGATACTTCGACCCGTCAGAGATCATCGGGACTGACATCTACCAGCATATTGCCCCTGAGTTTCGAGACTTGGTGAGAAACAGGATACAGGAACGCCTCAAGGGCGAAGATGTTCCATCTAGGTATGAGATTAAGCTACTGAAGCGGGACGGATCAACCATCGACATTGAAGTGGATGCCTCCCGCATAATGTTCGAGGGGAAGCCAGCGTCCCTCGCCATAGAGAAGGACGTAACCGCCATAAAGCAGATGCAGGACCAGATAAAGAAGCATACCGTTGACCTAGAGCAACAGGTGGAGAAGAGGAATCAGGAGCTTCTCGAAGCACAGCAGTTCGCTGCAGCGGGGAGGATGGCGAGCATGGTGGGCCATGACCTCAGGAGCCCGTTACAGTCCATAAAGAATGCGTCATACCTCATACGGCGTCAACCGGATAGATCCGATGAAATGCTAAACTCCATCGATTCCTCCGTGGATCGCGCCCTCGCCATGCTTGAGGAGCTCAGGCACCAAACAAGAGAGACCCCGCTCAAAGTCGAAGCCACAGACCTCCCCGGGATGATCGTCGACATACTCAAGGAGACGCCTGTAGGAGGAGAACGTAGCGGTCGACATGCGCCTCGACCCCACCCTTAAAGTGGTCGAGGTTGACCCCCTGAAAGTTAGGAGGATCCTGGAGAATCTAGTGAGAAACGCGCTCGAGGCGATGCCGAACGGTGGGCGACTCACTATAGAGACGAAGGGGGAAGGAGACCACTTCACCGTACTCGTAACGGATACGGGGGTCGGGATACCACGGGAACGCTTCACCAACCTCTTCAGACCCTTCTACACGACAAAGTCAAATGGTCTAGGCCTCGGCCTCGCCTACAGTCAGAAGGCGGCCGAGGCTCACGGGGGCACGATAGAGGTTGAGTCAGAGGTTGGGAAGGGCACCACCTTCAAGGTCCGTTTGCCCAACCGCCCCATCCAGAATACGCCCGAGGCGATGAAATGATTGACGACAAACAACAGATTAAGCCTAATGATATCTCTCTTAATGGTGTGACCCAGGCTCCGCCAATAATCCAATCCTATTCTAGGCATGTACCGCTCCGGGTGCTACACGTAGATGACGACTTGGACCAACTCATATTCACGAAGCTCTTCCTCGAGGAGTGCGACCCGAACCTAATAGTCGAGTCCATCTCCGTCCCATCGGAGGCGGTGCGCGCCCTCGGTGTGGAGAATTATGATTGTGTCGTCTCCGACTACCAGATGGAGGAGATGGACGGAATCGTTCTGACTAGGCGGGTACGTGAGCTTAGTGATATACCAATTATAATCTACACGGGGCGTGGAAGTGAGGAGGTGGAGGAGGTCGCAAGGGCAGCGGGTGCCAATGGTTATGTCCAGAAGGACATCGACCCTAAGCACTATCGTGGCCTATGCGAGCAGATAATCTCCGCTGTTTATGCCGATTAAGGAAAAAACTTAATCATGTGCTCTGCTTAGAAAAAGAATTTTCATAAAATTCCACAATCATCTATAAAATTTATAATCGTCTCTATTTTTTAATGTTAATCCCAAATATAATGAAATATCCTAAAACTAATATGAGGGCTAGTAACACGACACTCATAGGGTATCCCGGTATACTTGGATTGTTTCCACTCAGAGTAATCATCAGATTCTTGGTCTGACCCTCTACGACCTGTGCCGTCCCTAATTTCGCCACATACCCCGCCTTTGACGCGCTGAAGGTGTAGCTCCCGACCCTGATTTCGTTAAACGTATGAGAGCCGTTCGAATCAGTCGTCGCTTTCATCTCGTACTGTTCAGAGGGCGTGGCCTTGGAGGCGATCTCTGCGTCCACAACTGCTGTTCCCCCCTCGTCCACGACTGAGATCTTCAGGCTTCCGAGTCTAACCACTGTTTTTATAGTGATGGTGGTCGTGGCTGTGCTGTCGGCGGTGACTAAGATGTCACTCACATGTGCAACGTAGCCGATTTTGGAGACGGAAAGCCTGTAGTTGCCAACTGCTATTCCCGAGAACGTTGCCGTTCCATTAATTGTCGTGGTTGCTTGGAGTGTTGGCTGTCCCACAGGTGTAACAGTGGATACGATGGTTGCGGAAACAAGCGGGGAACCCTGTTCGTCGAGCACTGTGATACTCATTCCCCCCGTAAGGGGGTTAATAGTGAGGCTCAGCTGTTGGCTGATCGCCCCCTCGTGTGTCGAGTCCCCTAACCAGGATGACCTGATTTGCTGTGCCCCAGCTGGCAATGAGATTTGCGAGGTGTAGACGCCGTGTAGCGATGTCGTCGTGGCTATGTCCACCCAGGAGCCCCCGATGCTCTTCTGGATCTCGACCGTCGCTGACACGTCGGCGTCGATGACTCCCGAGACCGTGATCTGCTCATTCGCCTTCGCGGTTGCCTTAGAGGCGATGCAGGTTATAGTAGTGGGTGTCCTTGTTTGGGGTGAGTAGGCATCGTAGAGTGTGGAGAGTACGTCAGCCACCTCGTTGACCGCGAGGTTCACCGATTCCCAGGATCTTTCGGTGAACGCTGTGGAGCCCCAGTTGTAGTTCGTGTCCATCCACTTCGCAGTGTAGGTCCCCCCGCTGTCAAGCGTGGTGTCTAACGCGACGACACTGGCGGCGTCTCCGGCCGAGGTGGTCGTGAGGTCTCCGTCGAATTGTAGTTGCTTTATGTAGGTTTTCGTGTATGAGGATGTTCTGTCGTTTACGTAATCTTCGTAGTCGGAGTGGTGGGTCTCCGCACCCCAGTCGGTGGTTTTCCCCATAACGTGGCCGAAGACGGCTACATCCGATATATAGTGGGTCATAGCGCCTGCGTGCTTCGCTGCTTCTGCGAAATCCCCCGCTCTGAGGTAGTCGAGAGCCGTCTGGTACTCCTGATCCGCCCTTCTTGCCGCGGCGTCGTCTAGTAGAGTTCCGCTCGAGGTATAGTAAATGTGGTGGAGGCCCGTGTCCCCTATCCCGTCTGAGACTTGTCCGTTATCAGGTAGTTCCGTCCCGTAGAGGTACGTTTGGAGGTTATCCGTGATGTATTGCTTCTTCTGGGCGGGGAGCCAGTCGAGGGCGTGCTGGGCGATCCAGTCGTGTGTCCCGTAATCAGGGTTGCTTGAGTCGGCGCTGAAGCCACCGTTGCTCCAGGCGTATGCTCCGGTCGCCTGCCCAACGAAGACGAGTAGGAGTAGTAATGTCATTATCTGCTTAGGCATCTGGGAGATAGAGTCGCGTCAACGGATTAATTACTATTCATATACTCGCCTCATATTCATTCAAGGCTCATTTAATCGTCAATATTTGTTCATTTTCCACACCTGTGGTTGGCTAATTATAGCTCCCCACTGGGGATAAGGAAAAAACACGGGTTTTACACCTGTGGTTGATGTATCCCACCATCCCCGAAACATTTTACATGTTTCAAGTATGATGGTTGGATGTAGACCCTCTCTCTACATCTTATATCCCTCTGGGTAGCTCCACGCGAGTTTCTCTTCTGGTTTTTCACAGGAGATTCTGCGAGGGGTGGGTAGGAATTCCTTGTGAGGTGTCGAAATTCCTAGTAGGGTTTGGAAATTTATTTTCCGCTCCTGTGGTTAGGAATCGGCAAAAAGTAAGTCTCCCGAGTGATACATGTGGGCATGTATTTGATACCACGTAGTATGGAATATGATTCTTAGTAAGGTGGTATGGGGTTCCTCGTAGGATGGTATATCGAAAAACCACCATTTTTAATCACTGTGGTTTAGTATCAGTCCCTACCTCGTATGGTGGTTTTGTTTTCTTATATTAAATGGGTTACGTTTTTATTAGGGTCCGGTTAGACTATTTGGCGCGCTCCCGTCGTCTAGTCCGGTCAAGGATATGGGCCTCTCGAGTCCGAGATCCCGGGTTCAAATCCCGGCGGGAGCACCAATCATCTCTGTTTAAATCCCCTACATCGAACTCACTTTCCGTAGGGTTCCGGGGTGAAGGCATGGACGTGCACAACTACGACGAGAGGCTCAAGAAGGCCATCGAGAACGTAGGACGGTGCGACCTGATCAGCCCCATTCTCCTGAGACGGGTTCGCGTCTTGTGATGGATCTCCCGAACTGCCCAGTTTTGATGAAGTGTAGATTAGCCAGACTATGTTTTTATCACTCACATGATCGGTGTCGAGGCCAATCGTCTCTGCACGTAAAATATCGAGGCGGGAACCATGGTGGTGGCGGTTCACTCGACTCTCCTCATTCACTGCGAGGTCTCCTCCTCTTCGACTCGGCGGAGAAGGCCTGGGCCCTCTCCGTGAGAACAGCTCTACCGCCAACGCACCGGCGCTCAAGCAATCCTAGACCACGCATCACCTTCCTCCTACTATAACTGATCGCTTTGAAGTCCCCCCGACCTCAGCGCCACATCGTAGAATCTGATCAGGCTGAGATCACTCATTAGCTCGAGATCCAGCCCCGCTGCGCAGGCTCGGGCGATCACCGACTTCACGACCCAATTACGCTTATCCACGCGGTGCCTCACGGCTGGGCGCCTCCGTGGAGCAAGTCACTAATTTTCAATCCGTGGGGAATGGTCGACCCTGAGAGGCACTCATGAAACTCTACATACGATTCGCGCCGGATTTCCCTATCAAATCATTCAGGAACCAGAACGCATTTAATCCATTCTACCCAGAAACCACTAGACCTAGTCGCGCGCGCTTCCATATCTCTGTCTGGATTAGTTAGTGATCTCTTTGTATACTTCGTCTCCCTTTCGGACTCTGTCTTGTACCTTTAGCCCGACAGAGTATCCGGGACCGCCTCTTCCACGGGTTTATGCTCTATCTGCATGGACTTGACCAGCTGGGTGAAGTTGCTGGTGGCGCCTTTCACTGTTCTGTTGTTTCCCCGACTTTCAAGGTGGCTGTTAACTCTACGACGGCTACGCCTATATTTGTGTAGTAGTGGCTTACATCTCCAGCTTTCAATGAATCTTTAGGCATGGATAAAAATTGATGCCTTGGTATTAAATGGTTTCTTGGATACAGTCAGGATTATCGGGAGGAGACCACGTGGATTATTATACGAATATCCTGATGTTTGTTCGAGTTTAGGGTGGACAGTTGGTAAGAAGAGGTGCTTAGGTGGCGTTCGACGTTTCGTCGTTTCAAGCCCCTGTCGTATGTTTAGGCTGGGAGCACGTTTGGTGAAGGTATTGGTTACTCAATATTTGATGCTGCTGCGTTATGTGTCCATCCGAAGGCCTACCCTGTGGAGTTCCTCGAGGTGCTGCTGGCTCATCTCGTCGTTGCTGGTGACGAGCGCGCGCAGCATATCTCGACTGCGTCGAGGTGTACGACGACCATGAAAAGATAAGGCGGCAGACTAGGCCGAAAGGATATGTCCGCTGACCGCAGATACTA
>CAWGAT010000023.1:0-96107 GCA_963820555.1 Candidatus Bathyarchaeota archaeon | reverse complement strand
TCACGGGCCTCACGTCCACCGACAAGATCACCTTTGCTGGATTGGCGGCTTATGGCCCTGCTGGTCCTACCTCCTACTCCTCGACCTACCCAGTCACGGGCACGGGCGGCGTGGGCGGCGACTCGTTCCGGCACGGTTTCCCTTACATGACGGACATCTCCAGCAACTACTTCTACGGGGTCTCGCGCTCTACCTACCCCCAGTTGCAGGCCGTTCGTGTGAACGCGGCCTCAACTCCCTTCGAGTGGGATCATGTCCACCGCATGATCGCCAAGATCACCAACAAGTATGAGGGTGATGCTTGGAAGGGCCTGTTTGGCATCATCAACATGGCCCAGCGCACTCAGATCGCTGATCTCGGTCTGAACATCTCCAACATCCTGCTCACGGGCGATAAATTGGCGAACCCGTGATCTGATGCCTTCCAACATGGGTGATGCCGACACGGCTAGCGTGGCTGGCCTGTCCTTGGTTACCAGCAAGCGTCAGGATCGCTCCCGCATCGACTTTATCAACACGGACAAGATCATCCGCGCCCATCTCCACCACCGTAAGTCTCCTGCCCAACGAATCCGGCGGGTACATGCACGTCGGGCACAACTTTTCTGGCGAGGTTTGCACGTATAAGGAGTTCTTCATTATCCAGAGCTACGATTACGTCTGCACCAACGCTGGGGCGTTCGCCCGCATCGACAACCTCTCCCTGCCTAGCGCATGGGATGCGTAGCAAGATAGGGGAGGAGGATTGACTTCTCCCCGCAGCCTGTCCCTCTCTCGCGGGCCAGCCGATGAACCGCTCCCGTTGGCTCCTGCGAGAGTAGACGGGGGAGTCGAGGGGTGTGTGTTTATCCCTGGTCACGGGCTTGGCCCCCATCTCCCCTATGCCGTCGTAACCGAGCTCCATGAGGGAGGCGACGTAGCCTGGCCAGTCCGTTTCATTCCAGTTTGTCGCCTCGAAGCTCCAAGGCGCGTAGCCGCCCACATAGAAGAGGTCTGGGTTGGTCGCCTTGAGGTAGAGGGCGGAGTGGTCGGGGTTACCGTAGATGTGCATCTGGTTCAACTGACCTCGGTTGATGGTCTCCGTGAGCTCCAGTGACTTGGTTTTGAGCGCCAACTCATTCAGCTTGTTATTGGCCCGCCAAGGCGGCCAAGGGTGGACGTGGCAGTCGACGACCGGCAGCTTCCTGAACCTAGAGAAATTCATCTGCCTCACTTGACTATCTCCATCCCGTCGGCGTAAATGGTTTGTCTGCTAAATCACTCGGATGATACCCTTATCGTGTCAAAGAAGGCGTCGGGGAGTGTGTCGACGTTGTTTATCACCTGGACTCTACCCTGCCTGTTTCCGAGGAGGTTGAAGAATCGGGTGTAGGTTTTCTTGTTGGCGTGGCGGAACCCAATCATAGAGACGCTCGTACCCGAGGTCTCGACTCTCCTGATGACATCGGCTGCCCCCTTCATGTCGTTAGGCTCCCCATCTGTGATCACTACTATGTTCCTGCAGTTCTCGGCGTTTGAGTAGTATTGGGTGAGTCGGAGGGCCTCGGCTAGTGGGGTACCCCCCTTGCTCTCTAGGGAGGCGAGCTTCCCCTTGATGCTACTCGACCACGGCTCCCGGCACATCTTCACAACGTGGAAGTAGCCCTGGTTAAACACGAAGATGGAGAAGCTCATCCTGAAATAGTTCAAGGCTTCCCCGATTATCACTATAGACTTTAGGTACTGCTCTTCGAGGGTCGAGATGGAGGAGGACATATCGAGGAGAATGGCGATGTTGGTGCGGGGGCTTATCTGCCTCTCGTCGACGAAGAACCTCCCCTTCGCGGAGCCCCTCCTCTCCAGCAGGTAGGAGTCTATGTCGACCTCGGCGCCGGAGTAGTCGAGGGTTTCGTCCCACCCCGACTGCCACTTCCTAAGGTTGGCTATCAGCCTATTAGCATGCCTCTGGGTGCCCTGGGTTATGCGGTGGGCGTCCTTCACATCGTCTATCTGCCTTATGGTTAGCCCGCTCTCAATGCGCTGAGTCTCATTTTGGACCTCGAGGTTTCTCTGGTCCGCCCTCTTCCTCGCCTCCTCATCGAGCAAGCGAGCGTGCTCTTTCTCTATGGTGGAGTACTCCTGGATTATGGACCTTGTCGGGTTGACGGCCTCCCCACCGAGTTTCGCCTCGGCCTCCTTTACGTCGTGGTCCAAGACATCGGAGGGGGTGACCATACTCTCGACCTCGAACTCCGAGTAGCCGGGTGGCGGTCCGTACCTTCCAACGAGCTTTCTCGTGATGTCAGCTGTAACAGACACTAGCTCGTCGACTGTCTCCACTGCGCGCGCTTCTCCCACGATTTCCTCAAAGAAGGGCAGATCCCCTTCCAGCTGGACGTCGTATATTAGGCTCTTGAGAAAGCTCTGGTACGCATTCATCACGGCTTCGGTGGAGGGATACTTTAGGCGCCTCTCCGACTCAGCGACGAAGGCGCGTACATACTTTTGCTCACCTACGTAGCCCTTGTATGTCCTAAGGCCGATCTTCTCGACACGGTATTCCTCAACGGCGGTGTAGACCCCGCTTATAAGGCCGCGGAACCCGGGCTCCGTCATCCCTTGTTCTGTGGCGATTCCCTCTATCATCTGCGCTCTCCCCCGTGGGCTAATGAGCTGCAACATGGCGACGTGGAAAGCATAGAATCGCCAGAGGCGCCACCTAGGGAGACCGAGGAGGTTAGGGTAAAGGGAGCCATAGTAGTCTGGTATCTCGACGACGGCCTCCTCGGGGTCGCTTCTGAAGGCGGAGCCCCTTTTAATATGGATGTTTCTGTTCCCTGACCATGCCCTTATACAGAAACCGAGGATGTCATCGACGGATTTCAACCAGTCACCCGTCTCAGGAGTCGAAATCTATTAGGAGCCTAGATTGGAGGAGCTCCTTAACCGAGTCCACTATTGATGAGTCCCACTGGTAGTAGACGTCGATGAGGGTCATCTCAACCGCCGACTTTACGTCGATGCCGGAGACTAGGAGCTTTGCTAGGGCTATAGACTCGCGTATGCTGGGGACGTATGGGAGGTCCTGCTCCCTAAGCTGGTTTATGGCGAGGAGTAGGTCCTGTAGGTCGGAGGCCACCCTCGTTATCTCGGGGACGTGCATCTTCACAATCTCGTACTCGGTAGCTGGGTCGGGGTAGGTCATGTAGATGCGGACGGGGAATCGCGATAGCAGTTGCCCGGGTAGTTCGTGGGTTCCGGAGTGGTAGCGGTCGAGGGGGTTTATCGAGGAGCAGACCCACCATCCCTCCGCGGCCCTGATATTATTTCCATCATTATTGAGTTCCTTCCGGAAGTCGAGGGCCTCGTCGAGGCGTATGAGGACGGCCGGCTCAGCGACGTTTATCTCGTCTAGGTATAGGGCGGCGCCCTCCTGCATCGACCTGATGAGCGGGCCCGAGGTGAAGCAGATGGTTCCGTCGGGGCGGGTGTCATAGTGGCCAACGAGGTTATACTCCCTAGTGCGGAGGGAGAAGTTGACGGAGTACATCTCCTTGCCGAGCTCCTCGCATGCCTTTCTTATCGCAGCGGTCTTTCCCACCCCCTTTGGGCCTATTAGTATAGGGAAAAGCCCGTTCCGATAGCAATGGGTCAGCTTCGAGACCACATTGCCCCAGTCGAGAAAGATGTTTTTCGTCTGTGCGATTGTATCTTCTTTTTTCTCCAATATACCATCTTCCGCTTGGCTCCGAATACCTGCTTTGCTCAAAGCCGTAACGAATCGGATCACACGCCACATTAATATATACTTTTTCGCTTTTATCCTGTACGTTTGTATAGAATAACGGCCCTACCGTGAACAAGAGTTGGTGTCGGACCCCCCCATTCAGGGTACCGAGAACCTGAGGAGCTCGCCTCTAACAACTCCCTTTTCTCGGGTTGCCAGCAGTAAGGACTCCCCCTCTCCGTGGGCAGTCACAACCTCGCTTCCCCCCTCGTCCCAGATTGCACTCCGCCCCGCGGTAGCCCAACCCCCTGTCGGGGAAGCATGGTTCGCCATGAGGACGACCAACCCGTGTTCGCTCGCGTAGTTCCTAAGTTGCGTGGAGTCGGCCTCGATCCCCACCCGGTGTTATGAGCACTCCAGCCGCGTAGACGCTCGCACCAGCCCTCGCTGCCTCGGCGGCGTGGCTCGGGTGGGTGGTGTCTGCGCATATCGCGAGGGAGACGCGTTCTCCGTCTAACTCGATCATAGGGTTTAGGGTTCCTGGTACAAAGAACGCCTCTTCACCTTTGTGTAGGTGGTGTTTCGTGTAGATTAGTGTTTCACCGGCGGGTCGAAAGACGAAGGCGGCTATGTGCAGCCCGGCCTCGGTCATCATCGGTGCCCCAGCGACGATGGTTATCCTACTCGCCTCGGCGACCTCCTTGAGGGGCCGCAACCTCGGGTCATTCGCCGTTAATGCCAATCTCATTGCTAAGTCGGGCTCGTAGCCTGTGAGGGAGAGCTCCGGGAAGATGATGAGGCGGGCGCCGCGTCTAGCGGCGGCCTCGGCTAGTTCAGCGTGGTGTGTTACATTGCCGGTTATGTCGCCTCTTATCGAGCTTGACTGGGCGACGGCGAGGCGTGGGTTCACCAACTCGTTCAACTACAGTCTATGCCGTTTGTGGGGAGTAGATATAGGTGCCGGGGCTGTCGGTGAATTCTATTTCCTCAGCGAAAACGAGTCGCCTGGCTCGAGTGTCTTCAGGGTAAACTCCATGTGGCCGCGTCTAGTAAGGTGGAAGACTCTGCCGTCACCGTAGACCCTAGCGTCTGACTCGTCCGTGACCTCGACGCAGGCTGGCTCGTCTATGCCTAGGCCCGACGCCGACCTCGTCAGCTCCATCGACTGGATAAGCCTCTGGAAACCCCCCTGCTCGCTGAAGTGGGCCTCAACTATGCAGTCGTTTACGAGCCCGAGTCCCTCCTCGATCCTGAGCTCAGTATAGTCGTTGACCGCGTTTGTCCTGGGGCGGAGTATGTGCCTCTTCAACCCAATAGTGCAGACGTTTCCCTCGACGGCGCAGAAGTCGGAGGCGAGGAGGGCGCCTGCTGAGACCCCGCCGAAGGCGGCGCCGCTGCCATAGAGTCCCCGTATCATGTCGCCGACCTCATCTGCCGCGAATGCCCTTCGGTAAGTCTCAGTGTTCCCCCCACCCACGAAGACGCCGGTACTCTCCGCCAGAATGTCCAAGGCCTTTTCGTACGTTTCGAGGGCCTCATCGGCCGTAATCGTTAGGACCTCTTCGGCCCCGAGCTCAAGCCAAGGGTCTCGATAGACGGAGATGAACTTCTCCAGCCCCTTCCCGCCCTGGATGAGCAGGGCGATCTTAGCGTTGTTACCCCCCGCCGCCTCGATGAATGGCTCGGAGACCTCTTTGAAGTTCTTGGACACGCCGCCGTACAGGAAGACTCTCTTCAAATCTCATCCAGTTATGTCTCAAGTTTTAACGTATATAAACGCATGAAACCTGCACGTTTTGGGGTCTGCGAAGAGAAACGTGATCACCGTGAGTGAAATTGTGCAAGGGCTCAGAAGGGGGTCTTTTTTCGTCGCGAATTATCCATAGCTAATCGTAGTATGTCCGGTTATTATAACTTGAATCCGGACAACCCAGACATTATCGCAGAAAAAAACCTTTTAGCAACCAAGTGTCCGAAAATAGCCATAGTTTTAAGGGAGGCATAACCGGTTTGTACGTGGTGCCAGAGTGAAATTCGACGATACCGACGTCAGGGTACTCCGCAACCTACAGAAAGATGCCCGTACAAACTTCGCCGACATCGCCAAGGAGTGCGGCGTCAGCGTTGACACTATAATCAAGCGCCTGCAGCGTCTCCAGAGGAACGGCGTCGTGAAGGGGACGACTATCCTGTTGGAACCGAGACTGATGGGAATGGACTGCCTGGCGAGTCTCGAGGTGAATGTCGACGCTGTCGACGTGGCCGAAGTGGTCGAGGCCATGAAGAGGCAGCCCGGCGTCGTCTTCTGCACTCCGAGCATGGGGATGCAGAACATCTTCGCAGTCGCTGTATTGAGGGGCATGAAGGAGTTGAACGTCCTCAGGGAATCCATCAAGGGGTTTACCCATGTTAAGGAGCTTAAGACGAGCATCTGGGTGGACGATATCCTCCTCTGCCCGGAGAACTTCGAGCTCGAGCAGCTGAAGGAGAGCTGATGAAGATGGATGAGATCGACCAGAAGATCATAGAGATGCTCACCGAGGACGCCAGGATGAGTTTTCGGAAGATAGCCAAGGTCCTTGATAAGAGTCCGGACACAATTATCAATCGCTACCAGCGCCTTATGGACTCTGGTGATGTCCGCGGTTCAACCGTGATCGTGGACCCCAGGCTGATAGGGTACGAAGGGATGGCGGCGTTCCATATAGACGTCTCTCAGACTGGTGGCGCTAAACCAGACTCGACGAAGATTCTTAAGACCCTGATCAAGATGCCGAATATTATCGTGGCAACAAAGACTGTTGGAGATCATGATCTCCTCGTAATAGGCGTCATCCACAACTTCAATCACCTCATGAGCCTCGGTAAGGAGATATCCGCGATACCGGGGATCAAAAGCATTCAGACGGCTCTCTGGGCCAGCGATAGCGAGGTCTGCCCCAAATACTTCATAATATAATCTGCACCACGTTTTCGTCGATTTCTTCCGATTATCACGCCAATGATTCTATGAAAATATATTTTCATGTCATTTCCCGCTCTTTCCACTTGTTTGTTGGTTTTAGGTTCGATTTATTTAGAAACCTTAAGTTGCCCCCCGCCATTTTCTAGGCAAATCTTGGTATATATTAAAAATAATGATCTTAAAAAAGAAAATGTAGAATTATCCTTAGTGATAATAGGACAATCATAAATTTTCCGTATTTTTTTTGCAGAAAAACTCTAAATATCGTATTTTAGCCCCCTTCAGGAAGGTGTTTCGATGCTAAATGCCAGCGACATTTCCTGGATAATGGTTGCTACGGCACTCGTCATGTTCATGACGCCGGGCCTCGGGTTTTTCTACGGTGGCCTGGTGAGGAGAAAAAACATCCTATCCACGATAATTCAGTGCATAGTCATCTTCGCCATCGTGAGCATAGTTTGGGCCCTCTGGGGGTACACTCTCGTTTTCGGGCCAACGATTGGCGGTTTTATTGGCAGTCTAGCCAATTTCGGGCTGAACGGCGTAGGCGCTGCGCCGAACCCAAACTACGGCCCTACAATCCCCGAGCTTCTACAATTCGCTTTCCAGCTCAAGTTCGCGGCGATTACGCCCGCCCTCATTATAGGGGCCTTCGTCGAGAGGATGAGGTTCAAGTCCCTCCTTATCTTCATCATCGCATGGTCCACCCTCATCTACAGTCCGGTGGCACATTGGGTGTGGAACGTGGGTGGATGGCTCCACCTACTCGGAACCCTCGATTTCGCTGGTGGTATAGTCATCCACGCAGCGGCCGGCCTCTCTGCCCTCGCGGCGGCGCTCGTCATCGGTAAAAGGCAGGGGCTCGAAAATCACGCCGAGCTCAAGCCTAGTAACATCCCTTACGTGATCCTCGGGGCGTCGATCCTCTGGTTTGGTTGGTTCGGCTTCAACGCGGGGAGCGCCCTCGCTGCCGACACCGTCGCCGTCTACGCCTTAGTGAACACTAACCTCGCAGCCGCTGCGGCGGCAGTGAGCTGGATGGCGGTCGACTGGACACTAAAGGGTAGGCCATCGGTGGTCGGGCTTGCCGTTGGTTCCATCTGCGGCCTCGCGGCGGTCACCCCTGCCTCGGGTTATGTTGCCCCCTGGGCGGCTATCCTGATCGGTCTCTCTGCAGGCATTCTTTCGAACCTCGTCTCGAATTGGCGTGCCACCAGGCTCAAAGTGGATGACTCGCTCGACGTCTTCGCGTGTCACGGCGTTGGAGGCGTCCTCGGTTCCGTTGCAACGGGCATTTTCGCAACGGTCGCCGTTAACGCCACAGGAGCGAACGGCCTAATCTACGGAGGCATGAGCCTGTTCGTCTCGCAGCTGGCGGGAGTCGCTGTCGTTGGCGTCTACTCCTTCTTCGGGACCTTTATAATCCTCAAGGTGATCAACGTCTTCTCACCCCTCAGGGTAACCCCTGAGGAGGAGAGGAAGGGTCTCGACCTCGTTGAGCATGGCGAGGAAGCCTACGCTCAGCAGGACTAGTCTTTCTTCGCTTTTTTCGAAGTTTTTTATCAATTATATTGGGTGAGTGACTTTCTCGTGGGTTGATTCCTTAAGATTATTATGTCTAGATTGTTGACCTCAACCTATTATTTATATAATCGTTACATATAGTATCGCTAATTTCCGATATTATTATGGGCGGGTCAATTTCTAAGAGGTGACGGCAGTTACCTCGATTTCAATATCAATCTCTTCTATTGGAGAAGGAGCCTGAACGGTTACTCTAGTAGGCTCTTCTCCATTCTCAAAGTATTTTCTATATACCGCATTCATCTCGTCGAATTTGCTCAAGTCACGCATGTAGATCACAACTTTTACTATATCATTCATTGCTGCCTCTGAAGATTGTAGGAGAAATTTGATGTTATCTAATGCATTTCTCGTCTGTTCTTCCATAGTTCCACCGATTATTCTACCTGTTCTCAAATCCGACGAGAGTTGACTTGTCAGGAAGAGAAAGTCGCCAACCTTGATCACGTGATTGAAAGGACTATCCGGTTTTGGGATACCCTTTATCTTGATTATTTCTTTTTTCAAGTAATCACTTCAGGAGAATAAAGTACATTAAACCGCTATTAAATCTTTAAACCCGGAATTTATTCTTTTTTAAAAAACCTTAACGTCCTTCGTGAAAAAGAAGACTCCCGTTATTTAGATGAATTTGCTATAGATGTGTGAGAGTCCTATTACTATCACTCCGACATCAACAAATCCATGTCTTAGACTTAGTGGCCCATCTTTGGGTTTACGTGGTTAGCCAACCTCACCAACATACACGCATTTTATTACCGCTGAAGGTGAAACATCAATCCGAGGATGGAAAAAATGGGGGAGCTCTGTGACCTCCTCTTTGAGTTGTCGAGTGAAGAGCGCATCGGCATCCTACGAATGATCAAGGGACGTCGGAACAAAATCACCTCATTGGCTAGGGATCTCCAGATCACGAATCAGGAGTGTAGCAGGCATATCTCTAGGCTTGCCTCTGTAGGACTTGTGGTGAAGGACCCTGACGGGGTCCTCAAGCTTACGCCCTACGCTGCTCAGATCCTAATCCAATTAAAGTCCCTCGAATTCTCCACGAGGCACCGAAAATACTTCCTCGAACATACGGTCGAGCGGATTCCCCTCACCTTCCAGATGCGACTTGGTGAGCTGAGTAATTCTCAGCTCATCGACGATCTCATGATCGTCTTCAAGAACATTGAGAAGATGTACGTGGAGGCCACTGATTATGTCCTCAGGGTCACTGACAGGTTTATACTTACGACTATTCCCTACGTCGAGGGGGCATTCGAGAGAGGTGTCAGGCAGAGACTCCTTGATCCCGAAGACATTATCGTTCCACCCGATTATAGTAATACGCTAAGGCTCGATGAGGCGCTGAGGAGCGGGCAGTTCATCAATCACTCGGTGAGGAGCTGCGACTTCTTCCTAGCCATGTCGGAGAAGGGTGTAGCCTCTCTTAGCTTCCCTAGACTCGACGGGCGATTCGACTATACGGGTCTGATGTCCATCGACCCCGAGTTCCACAAGTGGTGTAGTGACCTCTTTGAGCATTACTGGGCAGAGTCCAAGTCTAAGGGGCGGGACTGGCTCCCGCGGAAGGTTGCTGAGAGTCGTGAGCAATTTAGTCAGGGAAAAAAGGATGGGGCTTGAAAAGGGTTAGTGAAAGCTACCCTCCAAGATAATTGATCTTACCTTCCCAGCAACGGTCTTTAACAATTTTTTTCCCTTTAAACCTCTTTAGAGAGTCGTGAAGTTGAATCGGTTATTCTTCCTAATCTCAGTGCTCACATGTGTGAGTCTATTCTCTCATACGCCGATTGGCTGCTCCGCGGTGGAGACCTCGCCAATCGTAATTGACTCAGACAGCGACTTCGTCGCATACGGATACAGGGGAAGTGGGTTGAAGGGCGACCCCTACATCATCGAGGCTCTCAAGGTTGATTCGAGGGGCAACATGTCCAATGGTATTGAGGTCGTAAACACGCACGCATCCTTCGTTATAACTCGGTGCGAGATCAAGGCGGATTACATCGGCATCTTGATTCACAATGTGGCTCCCGGCACTGCGACACTGGATCGAAACATCATAACTGGAAACACAGGGGATGGGGGCGGGATAGTGCTTGGCGCCGACGGTGTCAGAGTCGTTGGGAATAACTGCACCGGATTCACGGAGGGTATCCACACGAACTACTCCAATGACTGCGTCATAGCGGGAAACGACCTGAGTCACAACAGTTACCACGGTGTAAGCCTACGCTTCTCCAACGGGAACTTGGTGGTCAACAACACGATAGTGAGGAACGGCGCCCACGGCGTCTTCGTCATCCGCTCCTCACAGGGTAACCGGATTTACAATAACACCCTCATCGATAACGCGAAAATTGACTCCTACGACTGGGACTCCATCTACCACTTTGAGGTGAAGAGTCAGGCGCTAGACGAGGGGGTCGGGAACACTTGGTTTAGCGAGGAGTTGAAGCTGGGAAACAGATGGTCCGACTACGGGGGAACGGGTGGGTACAAGATCGATGGATCTGTAAACTCCATCGATAGATACCCTATGAAGTTGGGTGAAACCCAAAGTGAAGAAAATAAGCCAGAGGATAAAACAGGTCAGGGAGTAATACCAGGGTTCCCGATCGAGGCCTTGGTCCTTGGTGTGGGACTGGTGATTCTGTTCAGTTTTAAACATGGGGTGAAGAGACATGGGTTTTGTTTATTTTGAATCTATTCTGGTCAAGTTGGCGAATGATCCCACTGTGAGGAGGATCGGGGTGCTCTACCGGAGGTGCGAGAGATGGTGGTGCAGATACCTTTTCCATTGCTCAAACTAGCCTCTTTTTTGCGTTTTGGCTTCGTTTTTCTCCTCCTCTATTCCTCAACGCTGGCGCTTCACTCAGCAGGTTCTACGGAGGTCTCGCCCTCAAAGCGTGAGGCGATGCGAATGGTGTTCGATCAGGCGTCGGGGAGGACCCTGCTCTACGGTGGGGGGATACAGGAAGAGGGCGACTGGAAGGGATACAGTGATCTGTGGTCCTACGACTACGGCGCGAACACGTGGACTCAGGTTGCCGTGAATTCCTATTCCCCAACTAAGTTCCTCTATTCCGTCGCATACGTACCTGATCTTCAGAAGCTCATCATCTTCGGGGGGTGGGGGGAGGCACGCTTTGACGACACGTGGATCTTTGACATAGGCTCGAAGACATGGACCCAAATCTCGCCCGCTGTGAGCCCCCCCGCCCGACAATCCGCCGCCATGGCGTATGACGAGGTCAATAAGAAGATAGTGATGTTCGGCGGATACGGGCAGAACGACGTCATCCTTGGGGATACATGGATCTTCGACCCATCCACTAATATGTGGACCGAGATGAAGCCCATCAGCAAGCCGCTACCAAGCGGGGCGATCGGTGAGTACGGTTCAAGCATGGTGTATGATACTCGTAATGGGAAGCTCCTCATGTTCGGGGGGCACTGGGTTACCAAGCAGGGCTTCGGCAACTCGACCCATGGCTACTCAAACGACGTTTGGGTCTACGACCTAGCGTCGAACAACTGGTCGATGCGGGAGACTCCCATGAAGCCCGATGAGCGCTACTGGCTCGCGGCGGCATACGACTCGGACCAGGCTAAGCTGATCATATATGGGGGTTTCAATGGCTTCACTGCAACCATAAGAAACGACACATGGAGCTACGACTATGCCTCCAACAGCTGGACTGAAGTATCAAGCAGTGCTCGGCCTCCATCCCGGTTAGATACATCGATGGCATACGACCGAGTCAATCACAAGATGATTCTATTTGGAGGAATCACTGGGTCTCCGCCCAACTTTCAATCCTACGGCGACACCTGGGCCCTTAGTTATAGTGGATCAAGTGGGACCTGGGAACAACGGATGCCCACTAGTACAGTGAAGCCACCTGATACAGCGCAGGCTGAGGGAATACCCGCCTATTCATCAGAGATCATACTCTCCGGTTTGATCCTTGTCGCGATCATTTTCTACCTGAAACGTAACTAATTAAATACATTGAGCATGGAGTATAAACAACAGATTAATGACGTAAATAGTGATGATAATGAGAGGAAGAAATCTAGGATCAATCCATTAAATCACGAGAAATACATGAATATCTCCAATTTTAAGACAGTTCTATGTGGTAGTTCGACGGTACTATATAAAAAAACTTCATTTTCAAGAGCTATTTATTATTATCATTGGAAAATCGGCAAAAAGTTTCTTACACTTTTATTAGATAGAACGGGCCGGACTTACCCTTTCAGGTTCAGGTCCAAATTAACATTGGCACATGTATGCGCGTGAAGTGGAAAGCCATCAATCCTTTATGGTCTAGACGACCTTAATTTCCAAACACTCTGAACTCGTAGAAGCTCGCCCAAGTATAGGATGGCAGACCCGTCACCGTGATTCGAACATATCTCGCCGTAGCGGTAAAACTGTCCTTCTGCGTCTGAGCTGAGCCTGTGTTTTTAGTTTTATCGACGACCAAAGTCCAGCTGATGTTATCTGTGGAAACCTCCACTTTATATTTATAATTTCTAGCAAACTGCCACATCACTTCTGTGCCGGTCAAGTGGTATGTGGCTCCCAGATCCACTTTCCACCAGTGGTTGAGATACCCATTAGCCGCGCACCAGCGGGTGCTTGGATTACCATCATTGCCATAAGCCGGTCCGCACCCCCACTGTGAGCTGTCCGTAGTGGCGGGTTTTTTAAGAGCTATGTTGGTGGAGGCTTTGAAATTGGCTATAATGTTCTTGTTTGAATTCATCGTCACCATGGTCGTGGGACTGGTGCCGGATGCATCCCCACTCCAGTTGACAAATGTGTAGCCAGACGCTGCGGTTGCTGTGATGGTCACCTGTGATCCTGTCGCATAGGTGTAAGTATCTACACTTGGATTAGTCGTTCCAGTTCCCGCGGGGTTTACAGAAATCGTTAAAACGTAAGTTGGACTAGGGGCCACCGTAACGGTCTGAGAACTGCTACTCTTGCCCCCACCGTTATCGATCACAGTGAGGGAAACTGTGTAGGTTCCCGCAGTCAGGTACGTGTGAGTCGGATTCTGCCCAGTGCTCGTACCCCCATCCCCGAAGCTCCATGACCAAGAGGCTATGGAACCATCAGAGTCCCATGACCCGTCGGTGAAAGCGACGGTTGTTCCAGCCACTGGGTTGGGTGGAGAGAAGGTAAACGCAGCAGTTGGAGGAACATCAGCAGTGGACACCGTCACATCGTGCTCGATGTAGCCGGTCGCACCATCATCATCGGTGACGGTTAGTCCCACCGTATAGGTTCCGGCGGAGGCATACGTGTGAGACGGGTTCACGCCACTACCGGTCTGAGTGTCGCCGAAGGTCCAGGCATAAGAAACTACTTTACCATCGGAGTCGGATGAGGTGGAGCCATCAAAAGAAACTCCAAGACCATTCGCTGTCCAAGTATATGCTGCGGTCGGTGGGTTGTTAACGGAGTTGGCTTTAATTGTGTAAGAGTAACTTACGGTCCCGCTAGCGGTCGCGATGTAATCCACAGTCGCTTGCGTGGGCGTGACAGTGACGCGAATGTGACCTGGGCTGGGTAAGACCTTGATCGTGTATGGATCATTATAATAGCTTGAGAGCATTGACCCGGGCATAGAAGGCGAGGGGACTTCCTGGTAGACGAGACCGTCTCTTATCTCGTAGGCATATAGGTGGTCGTGACCGTGGAAGTAGGCAGTAACGTGGTTCGCGACCATTAACTGGTGAATCGGGGTATCTCCCCATCCGGGACGTTCTGTATTAAATCCCCATGTTGTTCCGTCTTCGTTATATCCACCCCACTCGACTAGGTTTGCTGGCCCAGCGCCACCGCGAACGTAGTCTTCCGCACCTCCAACCGGATGATGGTCAAAGACAAACTTGAATTTGGCATTGCTGTTTTGTAGGGTCTCCTTGAGCCAGGTGTATTGTTGCAGTCCTAGGGTCCAGTCCCATCTGTTACCTGATCCCACATCACTGGTTTCTCCCCCTCCCGCGTTTCCAATGTAGGGTTTGGTGGTTGTGTACCAGTAGGGATCGATCACTACGAATAATGCGTCGCCCCATGTCCAGGCGTAGTAGTCCTCACGGAGATGGTCGCCGGTGAGATAGGAATACGGGTCTGTGTTACCGGAGTAGAAGTTATTTGGAACGGGGTTTGGGAAGTATGTTTTTCTGGCGTTTGCACTAAGAACCGGCGGGCTGGTCGCTGGGTTGCCTGTGTCATCTAGGTGCCAGGCTTCTTCTTGCTCATGGTTTCCTGGAGACACGAATATCGGAACCGAAGCGCTGATGGTGCCCATGTAGACACGCTGTTGCAGATATCGTTGATTTGCTGTTGTGCTAGTGGTAACGCCGTCCATCCAAAATGTATCGCCGAGGTCGAGGTGAAAGTCAGGATGTTCAGCAAGCACGTTATTTAAGGTTTGTTGGTACAGAGATACGGTGCCGCCACCACCGTTCATATGTGAATCACTTATGATGGTAAAGGTAAAGGTGCTGCCTTGTGGCCTTTGGGTATGAGAAAGAGTACTCGTCTCGGAATATCCAGTCATTTGTGCCGACTTCTCGGTAGACCATCCGGTAGTAATACTGTGTGTTGGCGGAGAGTCCATCGATCACTACTTGTATTGGTGTACCGCCAGGAGCCGTGGTGATACTAGTTTGGGTAGTATAGACACCAGGCGTGGTGCTGACCTGAAAGTAGGCTTCTATGTTCTGGGCGGCAACTACGTTGACAGTGACTGAATGGTCCGTTGGACGACACAGTAGTTCAGTAGCCGTAAAAGTTACCGCGCTACTTACGTGTACCTCCCTGCCTATAGCTGGTAGGATGTTGAGAAATAAGAATTAAACATAAAATAACAGCAGCTTTTTTCATCTCATTACCACCTCCATGTATACGCGCGCGAATCGTTTCATAGCTGACACCTTTCAATGAACGATAAATGCTGGTTTACCATCGAATAAATACGTATTTACGGTTATCGATGAATAATTCTTAAACTAACTCCTCAATTTTTAGGTAATATGTTTGCAAATACGCCTTATTCCTGATTGTTTTATGAATTAGAGCCCGATTTGGTCATAAAAATATTTTCAACATATTACTTAATAGGTAATATGTTTTGTTAGCTAATTAAGCTAGATTTGAACCTCGTTTCGATTAAGAGTCTAATGAAAATGCCTTTTCTTAAAATATGAGATTAAGCGTACACTGATGAGTATTTCTCTGGCGGTAGAAGTCAAAAGAATACATAAAACAACACCAATCAGCCAAAAGAGGCAAAAAAAAACGAATATCATAACCATACAACGCAGAAATGATAAAAACAATGACATTATCCTCAGCGCGTAGAATCTCCACAGGACGTGGGGTGTGAAGGGCCTCAACTTCTTAGACGGTTGTTCGCTGGTTCGCTGATAAAGCCTAGGCACGAACTGCGAGGAGAGAAGCGTAAAAAAGAACGAATAACCTATCATCGGTTAAACTTCTTTAATACCAGGTGTTTATCGTAGGTTAAAGCTGACAGCACCATATCCTTCTTAGTTCCTCAACCTTGGTCTCCAAATCGATTAGTTTACTCTCTAACTAGATTCTTGAATAGTATCTGATTTTCGTCAACTGCATCGTCGTTCTCGGAGTCTTTGAACAACGCAGATATCAAAACTACCTTCCATGTCTTTCCGTGGTCAACCGACTCAAGAGTTGCCTTCATTATCAATATCGTTTCACCTCCTCCTATTACTTCTTTATCGCCAACTCCACATCCCTTGCCGAGTTTGAGAAAATCTCCTAGGTTCCGAGGATGCCCTGGAAATAGTGCACGCGTTATTTGTTTTCGCACACTTCTCTTTTCTCAGATTGAAGTGAAAGGCACTTCAGCCGCGATAACACTATGATCCTTCTAAGTTCATCAGCCGCTTTTTCCAACTCAATTAGTTTATTTTCGATCAATTCGACATTAACCGGTTCTATTTCACTCAACTACCCACCTCACATTGTCTTAATATTTAATCTCATTAATAAGATTTTGTTCGTGAATTAAGTCAAAATTACCGACATATTCGCTTAAATGCTATCATGTGTGCGGCGAATAAAAGTTCACCGGTCGCTTGGTTCCCCACAAATTTCGCGATAACCGGGTACCTCTACGAGTTCGTGAGTCTGTCATTTCCCTTTTACGGGGCAGAATTCTTCCAGTTAGCATCTGCAGCTTCGATGTATTTATTCTTCAAAGACATTAAGCCTCCAGAGGAGAGGACTAAGGGAACAGGCTAAGTATTTTATAGAATGTTTCATGGTTTTTGCTTATTTGGCCACTCTAACTCGATCTCTATCTCCATTCCATCACCCTCGGGAGCGTAAAGGAACTTGAACATTACCTGCTCAGGTAACTCAATCTTCCATCGACTCTAAAACAGGTATCACTTCTGAAACGTCGAATGAGGACTTTCTTATCGATTCTCCCAATCTGATAATTGCGTCAGCCAGCTCCTTCCGCGGCATCTCCTTCTTAAGCCTCCTCAGAGCCCGGTGTCTCTCGCCGTAGAGTTCGACGTGCTCCATAACTTGGCTCCAGCGATCCATCCCCTTTCTTAGGGCCTCCTCTCCCAGGGGCGTGATGGTGTAGTTTCTCCTATCCAATCCCTCCTCCCTATGTTCATGGCTTCTTGATACCAACCCCTCATTCGTGAGCTTATCCAGGGCAGGGTATATTGTTCCAGCTTTAGGCTTCCAGTAACCCGAGAACATTCGATCCAGACGCTGAATCAGATTATAGCCGTAGTCCGGTCCATCAGACAGGATGAATAGGAGCCACATCTGGACGGGGCTTATCCCTGATTCTCTGGGTAGGATCGTAGTCAAACTAACCCACGCACTAGTATGAAAATCTACATATATTACTAATATATCTATCTAGAGTCAGGTTTGGGCAATTTGACTGACTATAACCCTAGTAGCTGGAACCTGACGAAGCGCCTACTGGGACAGATCAAGCCCTACATGGGCACCTACATATTGATCAACCTCACGGCGTTCGGAAGGGAGGGCGTATACAGCTTACTTGCTCCGCTCCTCGTCCTACTCATAATTGACTACGTTTTGGTCCCGGTTCCAGGGGATAAGAACTGGTTCCTCGAACTCGTCAAACAGTGGACCGGCGTCACGGATAGGTATGGTCTATTGATCATACTTGTCAGCCTTATCATTCTGCTAGCCATTATTAGGGCAGCTTTCTTCGTCATCCATAGATACTTCCGCGGAGTTCTGAGCCAGAACATTCTCCGTGATCTACGCAGGGATCTGTACAACGCCCTGATCAACAAGTCGTTCAGCTACCTCAGTCAAGTCAGAACAGGTCAGATCATCAGTCGAGTTACGAGCGACATGAACGCCATTGATCTCTTCTACTCGGAGACTGTGAGGGAGGTCTTCAGGATGACCCTTCAGCTGGTCATCGCGGTCGTAATCCTGCTGTTCATTAACCCGGGCTTAACCGGCATCACCCTACTTCACTCTCCCGTTCATCTTCCTGGCGACGCGGCTTTACCTGCCGAGGGTCAGGAGCCGTATGCTTGCCGCAAAGTCTCAGTTTGACACCCTTAACGGCGTCCTGGTCGAGGGAATCACCGCGCAGAAACTCATCAAGGGTTTTGGCCAGGAGGATAGCTTTGCTGGCAGGTTTGAGAAGGAGAATCAGGGATACGTCGAGAAGAGCTTGAGAACCCTGAAGATACAGGCGGCCTACACGCCCTCGGGCACGGTGATCAGCGCAATTGGCGTTGCCTTGGTCCTAGTGTTCGGCGGTATCCTGGTAGTTGGGGGCAGCCTAACGTTGGGTGAATTGGTGCTCTTCGGAACATACTTCACCCAGCTGGTTGGGCCCGTGAGGATGTACGCTCGGCTCATCGATTTCTACCAGGATGGGTTGGTAAGTGCTCGACGCGTTTACGAGGTCGTAGATGTTGGCAGGGACGTGCCGGAGGCTGAGCACCCAATTGCGCTGCCCCGCTTGAAGGGTGACATCGAGTTTAGGAACGTCTCCTTCAGCTATGGCGCGGCCGAGACTCTGAAGGATGTGAATCTCAAGGTCGAGTCAGGGGAGAAGGTGGCGATAATTGGCTTCGTCGGCTCGGGTAAAAGCGCGTTGACGGAGCTTGTTCCCCGGTTCTACGATGCGACCGCTGGGGCAGTTCTCGTGGATGGTCACGACGTCCGGGAGGCGTCGCTAAAGTCTCTCAGGAGCCAGATAGGCATCGTTCTTCAGGACATCTACATATTCTCAACGACAATCAAGGAGAACATCACATTCGGTAAACCAGATGCGACGGATGAGGAGGTTATCGCAGCCGCTAAGGCCGCGCAGATCCATGACTACATCGCCTCTCTGCCGAAGGGATACGAAACCGAGGTTGGGGAGAGGGGACTCACCCTAAGCGGGGGTCAGAGGCAGAGAGTTGCCATCGCAAGAGTGTTACTGATGAACCCTTCGATCCTGATACTCGACGACTCAACCAGCAACGTCGATGCGGAGACGGAGGTCCTCATTCGGAAGGCCATTGACGCGCTTCTGGAGGGTCGAACCGCGTTGATAATCACTCAGCGCGCCTCCACATGCGAGAACGCTGACAAGGTTGTTGTGGTTGATGAGGGACATATTGCTGCTATCGGCAAGCATGACATGCTTCTGAAGACGAGCGAGAAGTATCGTAGGCTGATTGAGTCACAGACCCTCACCATGGAGCAGGAGGCTGATGACTGATGGCGGAGTACGCGGGAAGATACGATGTAGGTTCCCTTGAGTCAACGCAGAGGAAGTTCACTGACTGGCAGCTAGTTAAGAGGATCGTCAGGGAGTACATGTTCCGACACAAGCCTCTCGTCGGTGGCGTCGGCCTCATCATAGTCTTAAAGACGATTCTAGTCTTGGCTGGGCCATTATCTACAAGGTTACCCTAGACAATTTCATCAGCAACCAGCCCGAGGCGAACGAGCAATGGCTCGCCAAAATAATCCTGGGAATCTCAGCATTCATCAGCGGCGGTTCACCGACAGCCTGGACGAACATTGCATCGGCTGGACTCGTCTATGTGGGTGTGGGTGTTCTGCTGTGGATCGTCATGAGTCTTCAGGAGTACTACATCAACAAGCTCGGGTTCCACATGATAGCCGACATTAGGTCGGATTTCTTCAACCATTTGGAGAAGCTGAGCCAGAACTTCTTCGAGTACGGTAACACCGGCAAGCTGGTCTCGAGGGTCACGAATGACGCGGAGGCGATGAGGACTCTTGTCTCCTCGGGCATGATTGGCGTCGTAGCCGACCTGTTGACTGCCGTGGCGATACTGGCGACGATGTTCCTCTTAGATGTCCAACTCGCCCTAGTGGCAATAGCCATGGCACCGATCATAGCGATTGTTACGAGGACCCTGAACAAGTTCGTACGCGACAGGTGGAGGGTAGCTAGGCTCAACATCGCCTCCATGACGGCGAAGGTTCAGGACCTCATGTACGGCGCCAAGGTGACGAAGGCTATGGCTCAGGAGGAGAGGAGCCTCACCGACTTCAACAAGGTGAATCAGGCTAATGCTACTGCGCAGATACAGGGCTGAGGTGACCGCTAACATCTATGAGGCCACTGTCGGCTTCTTCACCGCGCTCATTAGCAGCCTGATCTGGTTCGTTGGCGGTCAGCAGGTCGTCGCCGCGATAAGGAGCCTCGGCGACCTTGTGGCCTTCGTTCAGTACAGTGACAGCTTCCTGACCCCGATCAACAACATCAGCACATTCTACGGTGGGATACAGAGTGCGTTAGCGGGTGCTGAGAGGATCTTCGTGGTGCTGGACATCAACCCAGAGGTGAGTGAAGCACCCGACGCCGTTGAGTTCCCCGAGGGCGATGGGATCATCGAGCTGAAGGATGTCAAATTCAGTTATGTCAAGGATCAGCCGGTCCTCAAGGGGATCAACATTAAGACCAGGCCGGGGGAGCGCCTCGCGATCTTCGGCCCCACCGGATCAGGGAAGTCCAGCATCATCAACCTCGTCGGCCGCTTCTATGACCCGGACGCTGGTGAGGTGCTGATCGATGGGCTCGATCTCAGGAAGGTGAAGCTAAAGTCGCTCCGACACAAGGTGGGCATAGTGCTACAGGAGCCCTACCTCTTCCAAGGGACGCTTAGGTATAACCTCAAGTTTGGTCGCCCTGAAGCCTCCGAGGAGGATATGCTTAGGATCACGAAACTCGTCGGCATCCACGAGCCCATCATGAAGCTGCCTAAGGGATACGATGAGGAGGTGCGTGAGAGGGGGAGCAACCTAAGCTATGGGCAGCGCCAGCTAGTCTGTCTAGCCCGGGCCCTCATCGTTGACCCGAAGATACTCATACTTGACGAGGCTACGAGTAGCGTTGACCCATACACTGAGCAGCTGATCCAGAATGCGCTGAAGGCGGAGATGGAGAATAGAACCATCCTCATCGTCACGCACCGTGTCAGCACAGTGCGTGACGCTGACCGCATCATCGTCCTCTATCAGGGTGAGGTCCAGGCTGAGGGGACTCACTCACAGCTGCTCAAGAAAAACGAGCTTTATAGGCGCCTTTGCGAGATGCAGCTCGTGAAGATAGCTTGACCTTACTTTTTTTTAACTTCTTTTTGCGCGCGCCCGAGGAGTTACAAGAACCCTCTATCCAGAATGTTTTCAATCTGTAATCTTTCTCGTTTCACGTTCGCACGCGCTCTCAACATCTCACCGCAGCATAGGCATACGCATAGAATCGTGCGTAAGTCCTGAACGTGAGCTGCGAGCCAAGCTCCAAGAAGAAACGAGTAGATGGTACAGCAACACAATCATTACAACACCCCGAGCGATATCGAGGTTGGATCCAAGTGTGAGCCATCAACAGGTACCTGTATCATGCAACCTCGCAAACGCGCGACATCGTTAAAGACAGCCGCCAACATAATAGAATCGGTTCAATGCCTCGAAGATACAAAATCCTGGGTCTCCTCGGCGACGGGATAGCCGGCGAGATCATCCCAGAGGGATTAAAAGTCCTCAAAGCAGCCGAGGAGAGGTACGGATTTGACCTAGAGATACTCGGCCCCTATCCAATCGGAGCCAAGTACTGGGTCGACCACGACCTCAAACGCGGGTGGCCGGAGGAACTCACCAAAGAGATGTTCCTCGACGCTGACGCCATCTTCAAGGGTCCGGCAGGCCTCCCCGACCTCGTAGGAAAGCTCCCAGGCGGCTACACCCCCATCAACATGAGAACCGAACTCGACCTCTACGCCAACATCAGGCCATGCAGGCTACGCCCCGGAGTTGCAAGCGTCCTCACCGGGAGGAAGACAGGTGACATCGACTACATCATCCTCCGAGAGAACACCGAGCACATGTACGTGAACATCGGAGGCTTCATGAAGAGGGGCGGGGAGACAGAATTCGCCATCGACAACTACGTTCAAACCAAGAAAGGATGCGAACGCATCATCAAATACGGATTCAAGCTGGCCCGAAGCGGGGAATACAAGGGACAACCCGGCGCACCCATCGACCATAAACGACGCCTAACATGCTCATGCAAATGGGGTCTCACAAAAGGCGACGACCTCTTCAAAGAAACCTACGACCAACTAGCAACGGAGAACAGCGACATCGAGCGCGACGCGACTTGGATAGACTCCTGGAGCTACTACGCGATAATGAAGCCAGGCTTCTACGACGTCGTCGTCATGCCGAATCAATATGGTGATATTATGAGCGATATGAGCGGGGCACTCCAGGGAAGCCTGGGCCTAGCGGGATCAATCAACGCGGGCGACACACATTGCTTCGCCGAGGCCACACACGGCTCTGCACCAGACATCGCTGGGAGAGGTATCTCAAACCCGACAAGCATGATCCTGAGCATGGGCATGATGTTGAACTGGCTTGGGGATAAGAGGGGAGACAAGAAGCTTAAGCTTGCTTGGAAGGGAATAGACTCCGCCGTCGACACGATCTTACTTAAGGGAAAGGTAAGGACCCCCGACCTTAAAGGTACGAATAGCACCAAGGAGTTCGGCTCCTCCGTATCTGAGGCCTTATTGAAGTCGGAACAATAGATAAAACAGTGCGCGCGAGGTAGATGACGAGATCCCTTAGGCAAAGGGCTTCATAAGGGACGACCAAGTAGCTACTTCAGTAACTAGGTGAATGAAATGAGCCAAGGCAGAGTCGAGTTCCCGCGCGCGTACGGGTTTGTTCTGGTGCTAATAGTGCTGGTTGTTGCTGCTTCAGTTTTATCGCTATTCCTCGGCTTGTACAATATTCCGACAAGCCAAGCTGGGATAATAGTTGATCCGGTGTCAAAGGGGCTTTCGGGTCCGGTAATTGGCCCAGCGTATGGACTCAAGTGGCCATGGCAGAGCGTCGTGACAGTACCATACACTGTGAACTTCCTGACGATGAGTGACGACAGGGGTGCAGACTACCCGGCCTTCTCCTGCTTCACGTCGGATAGGATAGAGGTTCTGATGAGCCTCACTATACGGTACGAGATTGATCCGACTAAGGTTCTCAACCTCTACAGGAACTATCCTGGCCAGAATTGGGAGTATAGTACCATGCACTCCATTTCTCAGCAGATAATAAAAACTGACACCAAGGACTATACTTGGACGGAGTATAGTACTAAACGTGACGAAATTGCAACTAAGATTCAAAATGATCTGCAGACAGCGTTTACTGCTGAGTCGACTTTTGCTGGAGCGATAGTAAATGTAGAGTTCAACATGAACAATGTAAAGTATCCAGACGTTTTGATTGCGGAACTGGAGAAGACGACTGCCGCCCAGCAGAGTATAGTCACCGCAACGAACCAGCGACAGGCGACTCTCATTAACGCTAATGCAACAGCCCTCTCTCAGATCATCCAAGCACAAGGACAGGCTAAGGCCATCGAAACTATCAAGGCCGAGTTCGGCGACCAGTGGCCACTCTACTACACGATGAGCCAGTTGAATAACATCGCCGAGAAGGGTGGTATCGTTATCTGGAGTAACGGCCAGGTTCCAAATGTGGTAATCCCTCAGAATCAGACTAAGACTAAGTAATAATGGAGCACATAGAGCGCTAACGAGTACGTTGGCTACGTCACATTCCGCGCCCGCGGACTCAAAAAAAATTAGACGTCCTTGTAGCAACAGAGAAAGAAAATAAAAAACCTATATGGTACAAAATAACAAGAGAAGAAGTTAGGAAATATTCTCCATTATTGTTGATAGAATGGTTATTAAAGCAGATGAAGGATTAGATAAAATTATTGAAAAAATATACGAAGTTATATCCGATTCCTCTCAAGGTCGACTTGATATCATCGTGCATGCGTGCGCAAATAAGATTGTCCGGACTTAAACCTAAATGGGTTCGGGTCCTCAAAATGAAAGATTTAAACCTCGTTTTCCTTTAAGACTATTACGGACCCAACCTTTATCCGTTAGCTATATATCGTTTTTAAAACAGTACGACTTCAAGCATTTCATTACTTTGACATAATGCCAGATTATGTACAATATGAGGCACTCGGGGGATGATCATTGTCTACTCAGCATTATAAAGATGATTGAGGCTACCGTTGTAAACAGATCCGGTAAGAAGTTGAAAGCTCCCAAGATGCTTACGCCCGAAAATCCTGCAAACCATATAGAAACGGGGTTATCAAGGATGGTATAAAGTAGAAGAGCGGTGAAGCATAGAATAAGAGTGAAGCTGAAGGTGGTTTTTGTAGATCGATATATTTTAACCTGTAAATATAGTAGATAAATCAGGAGAATTGAGTTCCAAAACCCAAGTATCGACTTACCTTTTATATAGATTGCGAGGTAACTGCTAATCTCCTTGAGCTGTTCAGGGGTAAGGTCCTCCAACCTTGGCCTATCTTCGTGGGAGGGTAAAACTCCGTACAGATTATGTGCAAGAAAGCTTAGAATAATCAGGGCGAACAATCCCGCCACGATTATTATAGCCCTGCCCCGTTTATTCATCTCGAAGACCCTCCCCCTGACCGCTATTCAATGTTTTCATGATTTCACCCCAAATCTCTGCAAAATCGTCCATGCTTTGCTCCATCTCCTGGCTGAGAAAGTACACCTTTCCATAGTGGTCACCCAGTGAGGTGATCACATTATTCTCCTCTAACACGTCGAGGTGATGCCTGATTGTCTTATACTCGACGCCGAGGTCGTTACTAAGCTGATTAGCGTTCAAAGGCTTTCTCTTGATTGCCTCAATTATTTTTCCCCGGTTCACACCGCCCCTCGAACCGGCGACTAGCCAGAGCAGTACCTGTTTGAAGGGACGGGGTTTGGGCATGAAAATCGGGACCTTTTTGTAAACTATTATCTTATTTGGTTAAAAGGTAGCCGATTAGGGATAGATTTGGGTGTAAGGTGGGAAAACCCCTTTTAAACAAATCTCCAGTATCCCCGTCGAAGTGGTTTGAAAAGTCAACGAGAATCACAAGCATACTATCAAACTCAATTCTGGCAGAGCTCTGATGAACAATCGTAACGAAGTGGATGAGATGACGTACATAATCGAGACAATCGATCTGGTAAAAGAGTACAATCAGGGCAACCAACCGCTAAGAGTCCTCAACAACATCAATGTCCAGATTCATAAGGGCGAGTTCATGGCGATAATGGGACCCTCGGGGAGCGGAAAATCGACGCTCCTCAACATGCTCGGAGCCCTAGATCGCCCAACATCTGGTCAAGTACTCATAAACGGGATAGACATATCGACGCTCAACGACAATGGGCTCGCCGACCTCAGGAACAAGGAGATCGGCTTCATCTTCCAGCAGTTCAACCTCATCCAGAGGCTTGATGCGCTCTCAAACGTTGAGCTCCCCCTATCGATCAGCGGAGTACCGATTAAGAAAAGGGAGGATAGAGCGCGGAAACTCTTGGAATCGGTCGGGCTTGGGGATAGGATCGATCATCGCCCCAATCAGTTGAGTGGGGGTGAGCAGCAGAGGGTCGCAATTGCCCGAGCCCTCGCGAACGACCCACCGCTCTTCCTATGCGACGAGCTGACAGGAAATTTAGACTCGAAGACCGGACAGGAGATCATGGTCCTCCTTCGTCAACTCAACCAGGAGCAGGGCAAGACCTTCGTACTCATCACCCACGACCCCAACGTGGCGCAGGCCACGGATCGGCTGCTACAGATCCGTGACGGGGAGATCGCTGGAGAGAAGAGGTTCAAGTGATAGAAATGAATGAAAAGAAGAGGTATCTCATACCAATCCTATTCGTCTGCATACTCGCAGGCCAGATCGGAATCACATACGCGGAGGACTATATCCCCCACCTGCAGGTAACGACAACCAACACCACGTTGGCGGCAGGATCCAAGGGAAGCATCGGAGTAACCCTCAACAACGGCGGCAACTTCGACGTGACCGAGATAGAGGCGCTGATAAGCTCGACAACACCGGGCATATCGATCCTCACTGGATCACAGTACGTCAACAATAAAATTGGGATAGGCGCCTCGACAAGCTACTCGGCGACCGTGATGGTCGATCAGAGCGTCGCAGTCGGGGCCTATCCCCTCACGATGACCCTCAGCTACCTGCGGGCTGGCCGCGGGATAGTGACCGTGGCGGTCCCCCTGACCATCGTTGTGAATCAGCCCTCGCTTCCAGCAGTTCGGATCACGGCGTCGGGGAGCAAGATCACGCCTGGGGTGGAGAACACGATCACGCTCACCGTCGAGAACATGGGCAACACGAGCATCAAGGGAGTCGACATCACCCTCGCCCCAGCTAGCTCGCTCCTCACACTTACTGACGGTATCAATAACCAATTCACCGAGTTGAAGGCAGGGGCATCCATCTCATTCGATGTGAAGATCAGGGCGCTGGAGAACACCCCAATAGGCGCGTACTCTCTGACGGCCCAGGTGTGGTTCACAAACGACTCGGGCGTCGAGGCCAGGCAGACCCTCAGCGTGCCACTGGAGGTCACGACGGTCGTTCAGGTGAAGAGCCCGGTCATCACTATCACGAACCTTAACCCGAGCAGGGTCATCCCGGGTGAGCAGTTCAGCATAGACCTCCAGGCAGTCTGCGCCGATGCCGCCGTCTACAACGTGAAGGCCGTTCTGACCACGGATGTTACAGGCTTGATCTCACCCATGAACCCTACGACCGTCTCCCTCGGCGACCTATCCATCGGAGGGAGCGCCAAGTTCACCTACGTCCTCCTGCTCAGCGGAGCCGCGACGGCGGGCGACATCCCTCTCACGGTCAGCGTGAAGTACCTAGACGCCAAGGGAGTCCAGGGCGTGGCGACGGAGACCATAACTATCCCAGTCGAGAACCTCGTCCAGTTCTTGCTGATGGAGGACCTTGCGATCACGGCGGAGAGGGGGAGCACCCAGACGCTTGAGGCTGATCTGCTGTTGGTGGGTACCGGGAAGGTGGAGTTCACGAGGATACAGGTTCTGCCCGACTCGCACGTGAACCAGATCGCGGGCAGCACAGAGTACATCGGCGCTATTGACCCGGACAGCCCCGTCCCGTTCACGCTGAGGTATGGGGTGAGTAACAGTTCAGCGACGGGGGATTACAGTTTGATGCTGAGGATCACTTATCTCGATAGCAGGAACACGCAGCAGAACGCCACGTTAAACGTCCCACTCACCGTCACGAACCCATCCTCGGTCATTACGACGCCGTCAAGCGACGGCGGAATATGGGGCTGGCTGAGGAGGCTATTCGGGCTCCAGTAGGTGTTGGACATTGATGCTCTGGGATATAATTGGATCGGCTTGGAATGGGGTTAAGTCTCGTAAGTTCCGCTTCGTGCTTAACCTCATCGGCATCCTCATCGGCTGCGCTGCTGTCACCGGCTTGATCTCCCTCACCCAGGGACTCAGCAACAATATAAGTGGTCAGTTGGGCACCCTCGGGGCATCGACAATAACCGTATCGCCCGGAGGTGGTTTTGGGGTTGGTGGCGGTAATCCCTTCGGAGGCGGCGGCTCAACTGGCACACGCACTCTCGATTATAAGGTCGTTAGCGTGTTATCGAAGATACCCGACGTCGCATATGTGGTTCCAGTTGACTCGGGAGGCGCAGTGACTTACTCGGTGAATGGAAAAACGTACTCCCACTCATTGACGGGATCAACGGATGTCTACTTCGAGGTCAACAAGTCGCTGGAGGTTGCTCAGGGTAGAGCACTCCTCAGATCCGATACTGGGGTGGCCGTGATAGGTGCCGACATTGCTCAGCCGTCGGATTCCTCCACTCCGATAATTGGTGTAGGGGATCGAATAAAGGTCACAACGACGGTGAACGACGTAACCAAACAGTTGACGCTTAGGGTAGTAGGTGTGCTGAAGAGGACTGGAGGCAGCTTCGGTTCAAGCGATAGTGCCATCATCATTCCACTGGGTACTTTCGATCAGTTCTTCGAGAAGAGCGGTAAATATAGCACTATTCAGGTGTTAGCCTCCTCCCCCGAATTGATCGATGCCGTTTCACAGAAGATCAAGGACCGTGTTAGCAACATCAATGTCATCACCGCGGCTGCGGCTCAGGGTCTGGTCACGAGTATTCTCGGGACCATTCAGGCGGTGCTCGGTGGCATTGCAGCAATCAGCCTTGTGGTTGCTGGAGTCGGCATCATCAACACTATGACGATCAGTGTTCTGGAGAGGACTAAGGAGATCGGCGTGATGAAGGCCCTGGGTGCGAAGGGTAGGGATATTCTATTTCTCTTCCTCTCCGAAGCGATTCTCACGGGGATAGTCGGGGGGATCATCGGGGCTGGCTTGGGTTTTGTGGTGAGTAGTGTGGCGGGTAACATCATTGGTTTAGCGCCTGACCTAAACCTGTACCTTGGTCTCATTGTAGTAGGTTTCTCTGTGTTGACTTGCGTGGCCTCAGGCATCTATCCCGCGTGGCATGCGGCTAAGATGAATCCAGTCGAGGCTCTGAGGTATGAATGATGGTTTAATAGGTCATAATCTGATAAAATCCAGATAGTGATGCGCTGAATGAGGGTCGTTGTTTTCGGGGCAACCGGTGGCACCGGTAAGCAGCTAGTACATCAGGCAATCGCAGTTGGCTACCAGGTTGTGGTTTTTGCTCGTAATCCCTCAAAGTTAGATATTGAGAGCGAGCGCTTAATCGTCGAAAAAGGTGACCTATCTAACGGGGAGTCGATTGAGAACGCAATAAACGGTGCAGACGCCGTGGTCAGTCTGCTTGGACCCAGAGGGAGCTCGGAAGATAAACCGCTAACAAATGGTATGCGAAATATCGTCGAGGCGATGAAGACTAGGGGTGTACGAAGGCTCATAGCCTCATCAACTCTGAGCGTAAAAGACCCCGGGGATAAACCCAATTTTATTGTAGGTCTCTTGGTAGGTATCGTTAAAACTACTATGCATGCTGCATACGAGGATATCATAGGAGTCGCTGAGATTGTGCGCGGCTCAGACCTCGATTGGACAATCGCTAGGGTAGCTTTACTAAATGATAACGTCAAGACAGGGGTCGTCAAGGTCGGATACGTGGGTTCGGGTCAGGTGGGTTTAGGCATCTCTCGTGCCGACTTAGCAGATTTCATGCTCAGACAAGTTGAAGATAAGAGTTACCTAAGACAGGCGCCCGCCATCAGTAATTAAAAGGGATGCAGGATATGAAGAGACAACCATCTTACAGGTAGAAAAGATCCCCTTTTTCCACAAAAATATAAGATAGTATATCTTACACTCAGACGTTTATTACCGTCCCCCAAGGGAACATTACGGTTATAGTAAGTCTCCATCAAATTGGTAATCAACGTCTCTGTTTGACACATAATATAAACCCCGCATAAGAGTTAATGATGACTGCATGTCCCACACATTGACACTCACGGAGATCGAAGGCCTCGGTTACTACGATTTCATGGGCTACATGGGAGTCCCATTCTTCAACATCGGAGGCTTCGCCAGCATAGACAGACTAGCAGAACTCTGCCAAATCACGGAGCACACCAGGATACTTGAGGTGGGCTGCGGGACAGGGGCCAACGCCTGCTACCTGGCCAAGAAGTATGGATGCCGAGTCGTGGGTGTAGACATAGCCGAACACATGGTGAAGTACGCGGTGAAGCGGGCCGAGGAGCTAGGTCTCACCGATCGTGTCACCTTAATGGTCGGGGACGCCTACAAGCTGGAGTTTCCAGATGGGGAATTCGACGTCGTGCTGACCGTCTTCGTGTCCCAGTTTCTGGACCCGATCAGGGCATTCCCCGGGTTCTTCAGGGTCCTAAAGAGTGGCGGCTACCTGGGGATCAACGAGATGTACAGGGCTGATGACGTGCCACCTGAGGCTTTGGATCGTGTTAACTATGGTGAAAGGGTCTTCAGGGAGCTGACTGATCTTCCCTTCACCATTCGCAGCTCAGCGTCCTGGCGCTCAGCTTTTGAGTCCGCTGGTTTCAGTGGCGTCTTGTTGGAGAAGTACTCTAATGATTCGCAGCGGCCCTATGCGTTAAGTGTTGTGGACGAGTTTGGGGGGTGGAGTAAGCTCGTTGGCACTCTCTGGGGTGTGTTTGTTCTCGCATTGAGGAGCGGGAGGATGAGGGAGCGCTTCGGTAAGATCGATGAGGTTAAGGGTGTGTTGTTGCGGGATGAAATGGCGAGCAGATACTTGGGCTACGTCTTGTGCGTTGGCAGAAAGTCTTTGAGTTAGCCTAAAAAATGCGCCGAGAGACACATTTTGCAGCACGCGCGAAAAATTCGTAAGGATCTTCGGGTGCGTACTCGTTGAGAATGAAATTCTTGGTCATCGCTTACTATTGAACTGATTATACTCCTTTAATGAGACCCCGTTTGTCTCTTATGAAGTTCATGTGGGGAATAGCGTTGTGGTATGAATGATAGTGGCCCATCACCTTGCCTTGGCAGGTGTGAGTTCACGATGTCTGTGTCCACTATCTTCTGGAATGAGTGGAAGAATTGTAGTGACTGGGGGTAGTGTTCCCGGACGAGGGCTAGTGCCCTCTTAAAGTCTGGGATGGATTCGTAGTCTTCTCCCGTCCAGATGTCCATGATAATCGTGTCGTACCGTTCCCCCTTCGAGGCCAGCTCGAAGAGTACGTCGAAGAAGTCGCCATGAACCACCTCGAACCTGTTATCCTTTGGGAGGTGGGGGGCGACCATCTCGATGACCTCCTCGTTTAGTTCGACTATCTTGATCTTGGCGAGGTCCCTCCGGAGAGAGAGGTGGTTAGTGACCAGGCTTAATCCGAGACCCGCGACGAGGATATTTGGAGGCCTCGCCCTCATGGCGTACTCCCCCATTGCGTACCAGTCGTAGGGGCTATCGACCATCCAATCCCTCCAGTTATCTCCCCTCCTCTCCTGTAGGATTGTGATGGGCGCGTCCTCCATGAAAACGCAATAGTCGTAGCCGAGGGTCCCGCACATGGGCCACGCCGTCCCAGCCCTCGCCACTCGCTTGATGATCCGGAAGTCACCGATCGTCTGCTCGGGGATGTCATAAGCGGGAGTCCTCCACTCCCAAATCGGCATCAGGACAGGTTCACGGACAAAGCCCATAATATAAACACCATCGGCAATAAAATCGGCTAGGACTCCTTGTTCTCCGGGTACCAGCCACCGCTCGGGGGTCTAGGGTTTGGCGGTGGGGGACTCGGCATCCCGATCCGGTAATGTTTGCCGGTCCCCTTGTCCTTCCAACGCACCTGCTCCGCCACAGGGTAGTTCAGCTTGATTGCGCCCTGTAGACGCCCTGGGGCAGGCGTGGACGCAGCATCCGCAGTCGCAGCATTCATCTGCGTAGATAACGAGCGGCGGCTTCCCCGGCTCCGGGTTCTTCACCAGCATATCCATCCTGCATGCCTTAACGCATCGAGGCTCCTCTAGTGTCGCGCAGCCAGTGCAGACCTTCGAGTCAAACTCCACCCACTTCGTCGCCTCGACCGGTACGTAGATCTTTCCACTCATAGTCATCACCAGGGCTTGTGCTCCTCGTAGTTTTCCCTATACGTGGGGGCGTACGGGGGCAAGAGCCAGTAGCGGAAGGGCTTCTCCCCAGCCACAACTTTCCCGTCCGCCTGCTTAAGTGTCACGAACTTGTTCCACTCGACTGGGTCATCCTGCGGGTAGTCGAGCCTGCGGAGGTTAAGCGTCCTAGAGCTTGCCTTCCTAACCAAGGCCGATTCGACGATTATCTGGGATACCGTAAGAAGGTCCAGCGTCTCTAACCCCCTCATTAGCTCGTGTGGGTTCGAGGCGACTAACTCCTTGGCTTCCCTCCCCTCCAGTTCTATAAGCCATGTCTGCCCGATCTTCAGAAGCTCCTCGTTCACATAGTCGCCGAAGTACGTCCTCAACACGCTGCTGATGCCCGAGTTGAGGTCCTTCCAGTCGATGCCCTCCGTCCTCTTCGTAGGGGCGTATGTTCTGTTCATTCCTTCCTCTATTTGGGGTTCGTAGACCTCGGTGCTCGGGGCGTTCTTAGCGTAGTCTGCGGCTTTTATGCCGGCCCACCTGCCGCCAGTCGCGGCGGCCGAGTGGAAGTTGCTCCCGAATACCACGTCCCCCGCGGCATAGAGACCGTCGAGTGTTGTCTTGAGGTCCCAGTCAACTATCAAGCCGCTGCCGGTTGACATCGTCCAGCCGCGCTTAGATGTGGCGTCGAGTGAGGGGCCGCCGCTGAACCAGTCTCCGTAGTACTGGAGGAGGTCCTTGTCGGGGTCGAAACCCGCCTGGGTGAGGTTGCGGTAGACAATCCACGTCTTCCCCTCCTCGGCGACCATAAGGCCGAATATAGCCCTCCTCTCGTGCTCGGACATAGCGGTCAGGTCGGCGTAGAGGGGCAGCTTGTACTCCCCCTTCTTTACCAACTCCTCGAATTCGGGTCTGTCGGATAGGCAGACGGGCATGTCGCTATCGAGGGCCTTGCCCGTCATGGCCATGGGGAGTCCCGGCATGATGATCCTCTTGCCCTGTGTCGAGGGCTTGACGCGCTGATCAAATGAGGTGAGGGTCTTGCCGTCGAGGCTGACGTAGGGTATCTCTTTGCCGTTGGCGTCGACGATGGTGCATGGGTACCAAGTGTTTCGGGGGTTGCCCGTTCCGTAGGCGGGGTGGCGGGATATGCCCGTCATCCTCTTGCCCTCTAGCTGGGTGAGCTCCGCCCCCGCCCTCCAGGCCATGGCGAGGCCGCTCCCCACGAGGTTCGGCGCCCTGAGCCCGGTGTTCCTGTAGCCGTAGTAGAGCCACGGCCTGTCGCTGGCCCTGCCAGTGCAGAGCACTGTGGCTTTGGCTTTGAAGACGTAGTACTCACCAGTGCGGGTATTGCAGCCGGTGGCACCGATGACCCTGGCACCCTGCTTGCCTCCCTCTGTGAGTAGACCGGTCGAGTAGACCCTGTTGTATAGTTCGACGTCGCTTCGGAGCATTTCCCCGTATAAGGAGAGCTTGAAGGTCTGCCCCCAGACCCTGAGGGTGTGCCTGTTCTCGTAGTCGTAGGCGAAGAGCAGCTTCGTCGCCTCGTCCCTGAAGGGGGCGCCCTTGAACTCGTCGGCGTCATCCCTTATCTTGCCCCCCATCTTCTCGAGCTCGAGGAGGGCTCTGTAGCCATCGTTGCAGTTGAGGTACTCCACGATGCCGTTTATGTATCCCCTGTACCCGGGTTCCACGATCTCTAGGTACTCGTCTGGATTGATCTTGGCACAGGGATTGTCCAAGGCGGGGCCCCAGTGGTCGCACCCGGAGGGGCCGGAGGAGATGTTGTCGGCTTCCTCGATGAGGGTGACGCGGGCGCCCCTCCTCGCCGCCTCTATGGCGGCCCAAGGACCAGCGACGCCTCCGCCAATCACTAGAACGTCTGTATTGATGTGGTTCACTGTACCGTACTTCACTTCGTACGGCCACTCGACGACTCCTTTGAAGGACATGAGAAACCAGCCTAGTTAGAGGATGAATTGGTCGGCACGAAGGGATAAGTTTTCGGCTATCAGCTATGATAATTGCGCCGCGCTTGAAGCCGATAGGCTAACTGAGTCTCCCCATTCTGAATATCAGAGACGTCAATCTTTGAACATATATCATCATAGAGTTAATTCTCGCGTGTGTCATTGCTGGATAGGTAAACTAAGTTATGAACCCTCTTCCAGCTCTTAAAACAAACATAAATGAATATTGGATCCATATTCCTTTTATTCAATTCTTATGTTAAAAATTAACTAACGTGCATGTAAGTTACTTTATCCGGGGCCTGAAATTTTGATGTTTATTCGCCAGAAGAACTCTGCAATAGTTGGTTTAAAGTCCAGTCACCACGACAGTGAAGGCACGAGGGTGGCCCTCAGAAATTGATTGGCCTTGAAACGTATAGGCAGTTTCGTGAGGCGCACCAGAAAAATGGAACAATTCAAAATACCACTTTCGTAGGTTTGAACCGAAATCAGCTGATCCTAATTTCAGTTGCTATAATCTCTGTAATCAGCGTCTTCATCTGGCTGAAGACACCGTTCCCACTCGGGCAGCCGCTCAATAGCACAGCAGACGCAATTGATGAACAGATAGTGAAGACCCCACCGGGGAGCAATCCGGAGAGCCGCAGAAGCCTGCTCCTAAGCTTCGACGACTTCATCTCCAAGAATTTTCCAGTCATCCTCAATCAGGGCGCGGTGGCGAATCTGCTCGAAGTTAGGACGAGGCGCGCCATAGAGGAGATCCGCTCAGCCAGCGTCCCGGAGGGGAGCATGAGGGTCTGGTACATATACAACATGGGGGTCGTCATCAAGACGGTGAACGCCACCATAGGCATAGACGTAGCGGGCACATATGTGGCCCCCTCTATCGCCGACGTCGGCGGCCTCCTCGACGTACTCATCGCGACCCACCCCCACGGGGACCACCTCGACGCGAAGGTCGCAGCCGCGGCGGAGAGGGCCGGGGCTAAGATTGTGGTAGCTGACGAGAGGGTGAGGGTCGACTACTCGAATCAGAATAACCTAGTGAGGGATCCTAATGGTGAGAGTATGGTCAAGGTCATCGCCGGTTCAGCCTTGGCCGCCCAGGCGCTGGTCGGTGTGGAGCCGGGGGGGACAATTGAGGTGAAGGGTGTCAGGATCACGGCGTACCCCGCGGAGCACAACTACCCGAATGGCACGGAGGATGCCTTCTCGGCGACGCCGACGGACTGGTTCTACGTCGAGGCCTCGGGCTTTGGCATCCTCCACACGGGGGACGGCTTCTTATCCAGTGCCAAATCGGATCTCTCGGGTAAGCGGGTGGACCTCTACATCGTTCACTACGTTGATGGGATGCTCGCCGAGGACTACTATAAGCTGGTTCCGCAGAGCCGCGTCATGTTCCCGCTTCATATCCATGAACTCGGCCACGGCAGGGGGATACTTGACTACGCGATGTTCCGTAACGTCCTCGAGCAGGAGAGGGATGGTGATCTGTGGCTTAGCCATACGGTGCCTCAGGATACGGGGATGCGCTTCGTTCCCCTTGTCTGGGGTGAGAGCATAGAGATGAGTGTTAACCCGTGAGCGCACTCAGATTAAATTAAAGCATTCGTATAAACTCGGCTTTTCACGCGTTGTTTCTTCGTATTTTATTAGGTCTTAAAAAATGATCCCTTATTTTTGAAAAAGATACAAACGCACGTGATGCCCTCGATGGTTGAATGTCTTGATCCCTTGTCTCTCAGGTGGAACAGGTACTTCGTAATCAGTGCATCTGGGGTAGACTCAGGTATAGTAGTGGTAGCCCGGCGGAGATTCGAACTCCGGTCTAAGGGTCCAAAGCCCTCCATCCTTGTCCACTAGACGACCGGGCTCCAGCACCCAATACCACGCCCCGACTCTATAAAGGCTTAACCGAAGAGGGCTAAACCCAAATACCCCACCCGTGTCCCTAGTGACTGGTGAAACATGGATTTCACCTCGAAGAGGCGCGCCGAGCTCAAGGCCCAGGCCCATGATCTCGACCCCGTCGCTCATATAGGGAAGTTCGGCGTCACCCCCGAGGCACTTGCCCATATAGACAAAGCCCTAACTGACCACGAGCTCATCAAGGTCAAGTTCATCGGATTCAAGGAGACGCGTCGTGAGCTCTCCTCGGAGATAGCAGGTGCTACTAGCGCCACTCTAATCGACGTCATCGGCAACGTCGCCATTTTCTACCGGGAGAACCCAGAAGTGTCCGGTTAAAGGGCACAATTTTTAGGCTCGGTCGCCCATTTCTCAATTGGGCTGCGATATGAAGTTCGACGAGACCGATGTCAGGGTCATCCGGAGACTCCAGCGTGACGCCCGAACGAACTTCGCGGACATCGCCGTGGAGTGCGATGTTAGCGTCGACACGATAATCAAGCGGTTCCAGCGACTCAGGAGGGCCGGTATAGTCAAGGGGACGACGATTCTCCTTGACCCCCGTCACCTGGGCCTCGAGTGCGCTGCGAGCCTCGAGATTGGTGTCGATCCTAAGCACGTCGACGAGGTCGTCGATAACCTCCGGGGGCAATCGGGGGTCATATTCTGTACGCCGAGCGTCGGGATGCAGAACATCTTCGCCATCGTCGCCCTCGGGAACGTGAACGAGCTTAACGCCCTCATAGAGAGGACGAAGGCACACCCCGATGTGAAGACGGTCACCACGAGCATCTGGGCCGAGGACATACTCCTCTGCCCGGAGAACTTCGAGCTCGAGGGGCTTAAAGGGGGTCTCACCGTGATGGACGAGTTGGATGAGAGGATCATCGAGATCCTCACTGCTGATGCGAGGACGAGCTTCAGGCAGATGGCGAAGGACCTAGGGAAGAGTCCTGACACTATAATCAAGAGGTATGAGAGGCTCAGGGAGGAGGGGGAGATCAGGGGTCGACGGTCGTCGTCGAGCCGAGTAAGATTGGCTACGAGGGGATGGCCGCCTTCCACATAGATGCATCAACGAGCGGCGGCGCCAAGACCGACTCCACGAGCATCCTAAGAGCCCTCATCAAGATGCCGAACATAATCGTGGCGACGAAGACGGTCGGCGACCACGACCTCCTTGCCATCGGGGTTATACACGACTTCTCCCACCTCATGAGGCTCGGCGGGGAGATAGCCGCCATTCCTGGCGTCAAGAACATCCAGACCGCCCTCTGGGCCGGCGGAGACGAGGTCTGTCCAAAATATTTCATAATCTAAAACCGAACATAGTCCGCAAATCTCTACCGATTTCCTTATTTCGAAGATTTTCATTAAGAATTACCGCATAAAATAAGATAACCTAGCTTTAAACCTCGTTTTTAGCTCAGAGTAATTACGTAAAATATGGTTATTTCCGCTTATAACGTAGAATTCCCATGCCATAATTCTGGACATTTAAAAGGCATTTGTAGCTATTTAAGTGGATAAACCTCAAATACGTTGTTTTTCGTCTTTCGGTGAAGGTGTTTGACTGATTGAATCCGGGTGACATCGCCTGGGTTGCGGTAGCCACCGCGCTTGTAATGCTCATGACCCCCGCGTTAGGCTTCTTCTACGCGGGGCTAGTCAGGAGGAAGAACCTGCTGTCGACGCTGGTTCAGTGCCTCATCATTTTCGCGGTCGTCAGCATAGTCTGGACCCTCTGGGGTTACAGCCTCGTCTTCGGGCCGAGCATCCACGGGATAATCGGTGACCTCTCCTGGGCTGGGCTCAACGGCATAGGCGCCGCGCCCAACCTCGCCTACGCCCCGCTTATTCCCGAACTACTCTTCTTCGCATTCCAGCTAAAGTTCGCCGCGATCACGCCAGCACTGATCATCGGGGCGTTCGCTGAGAGGATCCACTTCCGCTCCCTGCTCATCTTCATTATACTCTGGTCGACTCTCATCTACAGCCCCGTGGCGCACTGGGTTTGGAACTCCGCCGGGTGGCTCAAGGCCCTCGGCGCCATAGACTTCGCAGGGGGCCTAGTCGTCCACATCACCGCGGGTCTCTCCGCCCTCGCCGCGGCAATCGTCATCGGACGGAGGAAAGACATAGAAAAGAAGGAGACGTTGAAACCCAGCAACATCCCCTACGTCATCCTCGGAGCCGCGCTGCTGTGGTTCGGCTGGTTCGGCTTCAACGCTGGGAGCGCCCTCGGCGCGGACTCGACAATGGTCTTCGCCTTGGTAAACACGAACCTCGCAGCCGCGACGGCGGCCGTCAGCTGGATGGCGGTGGATTGGATCACGAAGGGTAAGCCCTCGGCGGTGGGCATGGCGGTCGGCGCAGTCTGCGGTCTAGTGGCCATCACACCCGCCTCGGGATACGTGAACGTCATGTCCGCCATGTTCATCGGGCTCGTTGCAGGCATAATATCCAACCTGATGTCGAGCTGGAGGGCGACGAGGACCCGCATCGACGACACCCTCGACGTGTTCTCCTGCCACGGCGTGAGCGGCATCTGGGGCTCGATCGCCACTGGCATCTTCGCCACCACTCGCCATCAACCCGACCGCAGTGAACGGTTACCTATTCGGTAACCCCGGCCTACTCTTCTCACAGATCCTTGCAGTCGTGGTGATCGCCGCCTACTCCTTCTTCGGCTCCTACCTGCTGCTCAAGTTCATCAACATCTTCTCCCCTCTCAGGGTCTCACCGGAGGACGAGGAGAAAGGGCTCGACCTCGCGGAGCACGGCGAGGAAGCCTATTCCCAGCAGGACTAAGACGAGCCATAACCTATTTTTCTAGAATACTAGCACCGATTCCTATTTTTCAGGGTCGCTTAAGGGCTGTGAAAACCCTGAATCCCCCGCCTCTAGCGGTGACCTCGATGTTACCGAAGGTCTCCTCGATTATCCCCGAGAGGGTTCTCCCGCCCTTATTTGATTGGACGACAAGCTGAAGAGCTCCACCCTCCACCAGATGCATGGGTGCGCCGACTATCATGGGCCTAACGGCGGCGTCTATTCCCGCGGAGATAGGTGGGTTTGTGACTATGAGGTCAAACTTGAGATCGCTCAAATGGCTCATAGAGGTTGCCCTGCCTCACGGTGGCCTTCACGCCGTTGCGTCTCACGTTGGCCTCCGCGAGGGAGACGGCGCGGCTGTTCACATCCGTCATCCAGACCTCGAGGATCGGGTTGAGTTTCGCTGCGACTATACCGACGACTCCGTAACCGCAGCCGAGGTCGAGAACCCTGCCCTCCACGGGTAGCCTCATGGACTCGACGAGGAGGCGGGTCCCCGAGTCCACGCGCCTGTGGCTGAAGACACCCGAGCTCGTCTCGAACTCGAAGTCGAGACCCCTGAGCCTCGTCTTTATGAGGCCTCTCTTCTCGGGGGAGGTTGGATTCTCGGAGAAGTAGTGCTGGGACACGCCTACCACGTTTTAGGGTAGGTACCCCTAATCATTATGACGCGCTCGGGTATGGCGGCGATGCCGTGCTCCTCCTTGAGGATGGTATCGGTGTTCATCTCCGCCTTCATTAGGGCGACCGCCTCATTGCGCTGCGTCATCACGGCTATAAGGCTCTTGGGTTCTATCCCGGACTCTAGGCGGAGGATGCCAGGGACTGCGAGTTGCGCTCCCGTGCAGAGTGCCTCGACTGCTGAGTCGCTGATCCATACGTGTGGAAGGAGTGCTAGGGCCTCCTCGACGGGGTGGAGGATCTTCATCAGCGGCGCATCATCCCCTTCCCTGTGCTGGTCCATCGCGTCTGCGATGTCGTAGAGAGTGACAGCCTGGACCTCCGTGAATGGCCCGCTCCTCGTCCTTCGGAGCTCGTGCATGTGGGCGCCGCCGCCGAGGACCTCGCCTACGTCGCTGCACAGCTTCCTGATGTATGTTCCGCTCTGGCAGGCGACTTTAAAGAGCCAGTTCCTTCCGTCGCCTTCCAGGTAGTCTATCCTGTAGATGTGGCGGGTGCGTAGGCGTCTGCTCACTGCGGAGCGGAGGGGTGGCCTCTGATAGATTTCTCCCTCGAACTGTTTGAGCGTCTCCACGAGGCGCTTCTCTTCGATGTCCTCGTGGGTGCGCATTATGGTGACGTATTCCTTACCGGAGTCGAGGAGGGCCTGCACGCATTTAGTCGAATCCTCGAGGGTGACGGGGAGGACGCCGGTGACCTTTGGGTCGAGGGTGCCGCCGTGGCCGACGTGGTCGAGCTCCATGAGCTTCTTGACCCAGGCGACGACCTCGTGGCTTGTGGGACCGGGGACCTTGTCGACGATGACTACGCCGCGTTTGAGCATCTGCTGGAGGTTCCGCTCCTCGGGTGGGAGGCCGAGGCTGGGGTTGTGCTCCTCCTCGGCGCGTGTGTAGATTGTTCGTTTTATCTCCCAGGCGGGTTGCTCCGGCATCACTTATCCCCCACGTGATTCTATGCCCGGGTCTTTAAGCGTGTTGCAGGGTGGTCAGCTCCTGTCTTCGAGGTCCTTTCGCCGGCGCATCACGGCGAGGTATTCCTCCCCATCCTGTAGAGGGGCGAGTCCTTCCAGTCGGGTGTCTCATGCTTCTTTTTGAGACTGCTCCTCGGCTTCCTTCTTCACCTTCTCCTTGTACCAGGTGACATCGGGGTGCTCCCACTCCTTCCCGATGGCCCGCCATGTGTAGTCTAATCCGGGGCCGCCGTACATGGGGAGATTCGAGCGGGGATCCATCTCCCCAGTAAGCCTCTTGTCTGGTATGGGCGGCTCCCTCCCCTCCCTGTCTGTCGAGTTCTGCTTTCTTAGTACTATCCAGAGGAGTGGGACGACTATAAGTGAGAGCATTATCGCCCAGAACTCTATCTCCCCGACGAGGTCGGTTGCGACCACTTTCACTCACCCATAGCTATCATTCACCCTTAGTGGTTTAAGTCTACGTGAAAAATGGAAGGCTTAAGCAATCGCCTGTGGATGTGTGTTGGGATGGTCTCTGCGCTGAAGGTGTCGGTGGACGCCGTCCGCAGGCTTCAGATAGAGAAGCAGGGCATAGGCGAGCCTCCGAAGGGGGTGACGAAGAGGAGGATAGAGGAGACCATCGGGCGCCTCGGTTGCGTCCAGATTGACACGATAAACGTCGTGGAGCGCGCCCACTACTTTACCCTCTGGACGCGCTTAGGACAATATAGGAAGGATGACCTGCACACCCTCGCCTATGAGGACAGACGCGTCTTCGAGGGGTGGGGCCACGCCATGTGCTACATGCCGATGGACCACTGGAGGTACCTCATAGCCGCCAACAGAGAGAGGGCCAAGAGTAGAGTCATACACACGGGATGGTTCAGCCGCGTCGACCCTGACATCGTTGACTCCGTCCTGGACCGGGTCAGGAGGGAAGGGCCCCTTGGGAGCGCCGACTTCGAGGGGAAGAAACCGAGCAGTGGCTGGTGGGGGTGGAAGCCCGCTAAGCGTGCCCTCGAGGCACTCTTCAGCGCTGGGGACCTCATGGTGACGCGTCGAGATGGCTTCCAGAGGATATACGACCTCACCGAGAGGGTGCTCCCCAGCTGGGTGGACGCCTCCGAGCCCACAGAGGAGGAGAGGAACAGGTTCTTCGCCACACGGACCCTCGGCTCCTCGGCGCCACGAAGCCTGCCGACATCAAATCCTATTATCACACTTGGTGCGTCAAGCTCGGATTGACGACGAAGCAGATTCAGGCTCTCCTCGACGGGCTCGTAGAGGAGGGCGTTGCTGTCAGGCTAAGCGTCGAGGGGCTGAGGACCCCCTACTACTGCCTCGCTGAGGACGCACTGCGCCTCGGGGAGCTGGAGAAGGATTGGGGTTACGGTGGCGTCCGCCTCGCCAACTACTTCGACAGCCTTCTCTGGCAAGCCGACAGGCTCGAAGCTCTCTTCGGATTCGAGCGCGCCCTCGAGGTCTACCTGAAGCCTGAGCAGACGGAAGTTTGGCTACTTCACAGTGCCCATCCTCTACGGTGACAGGCTCGTGGGTCGTCTCGACCCGAAGCTGGAGCGGAAGGAGAAGAAGCTCATAGTGCGGGGCCTCTGGTACGAGGACGGGTTCAAGCCCGACGAGGTTTACCAGAACGAGTTCGAGAAGACACTGGATGACTTCGCCCGGTTCAACGGGGCGGAGAAGATAGAGTGGCGCTTAGAAAAAGCGCCTACTTCTGCTTGATGGTGCGGGTGGTGAGCTTGGGCTCGCCGCGGATGGACTTGACCATCTCGACGGCCTCCTTCACCGCCTCGTCCTCGCCGTCGAGGAGGAATATCTTGGCAGCCCTCCGCGCCGTCGATGCCGCCTCCGCCGATCGGGACGACGTCGACGCCGAAGAGCTCCTTGAAGGCCTCCATCTCAGTGATTATATAGCCTCCGATGACCATCATGCCGCACTTTACGTCGAGGGCGGTGTCGACCTTCATGATGCCCATACGGTTGACAGCGTCCGTGAGGTTGATGGGGACGAGCTTCTCGAGGCCCGCGGCGATGATGGTTGTTATTCCGTTGCTTGTGAGGTAGCCCCAGGCGGCACCGATTGTGCCACCACCGATGCCTCCGAGGAGGATGCCGGCCTGGCCGAAGGGGTCGATGGCGTTGGCGCCCTTGATGAAGATGTCACCAGGGCCCATCTCCTTGAGGATGTCGCCTAGCTCGGGGACCTTGACGGTCTTGACCTTACCCTTCTGGATGACTGTGTGGTCACCGCGTCCCTTCGCCTCCGTGATCTGGAGCCCGTCCTTGGTAACGACGCCCGCCGTGAACATGCCCTTCTCCTTGATCTCCTTCCCGAGGAGTTCCTCGAGGACATAGGCGTTGGTCGTGCTCGTGGCGACGATGATGGTGCCGTTCTCCTTGGCGAGCTTAACTATCTCCATATGGGCTATCGCCTTGGCGATGAGCCTCTTCCCCTCAGATGGGGTGAGAACTACCTCAGCTAGCAAGCATAATCCCTCGATTCTTATGGTAGCCTCGGGGGGTTCGGTTTAAAAACTTAGCTAAAGGGGCGCGGGTTTAGGGGTGGTGCTGTCAAGTCTTCGTTGGATGGTTGGGGCTGTAAATTTTCGTCGGATAAGAGTATACCTATTTTTAGTGTGATGCGTATGGGATAGAGATCAAGGGTGATAATAAATGGAAAACGTTTATAGAGGCTTTGTGAAAATCTTTGTTATGTAAATATCATTATTGCATATGTGCTAATAACCTGGGGAAAAGCTAAGATGCGATTATCTAAGCTTCATCTAAAAAAAGGTGACAAATTCAATGGCGTAATCTGTTGGATATCCGCCATCTGAACTGATTTTATTAACAATATCGGTGATGTTATCGAAGGCATAAACTACTTTTTCATTTAATACGGCGATGTATTTTTCAGGATATTTTTTAACTAGTTCCTGATAGTGGTCATGAATCCAGTTGTGGTCTTGGGCGTAACGTTTGAACGTAGCTTCAAGTTTCTTATCATCAAGCGATTTGACTACTAGAATTGCCATTTTCTTTCGCTCGCCCCCTATCCTCCATATCCCTCTATTTAGACTAATAAAATATGTTGATTATAAATCTATAAATAATCCTAAATTAGATACTCTGATTTACGAAAAAAGAAGTCTCAAGATATTGGAAAATTTGCTTTCTCATTGAGGGATTGATTCTCTCAACCTATTTTAGATTTCAAGGCTTTATTCGTTAACCGATTTTTACAGCCCACGGATCAACCGAAGACTTGACAGAACCTTATGAGTGGTTATACTCCGTCCCGACTAAAGGGTGAGCCCCTAATATGTAATCCGAATAATAATATCACATATTACGCCACTGGGCAGGGCGGGATCGGGGACATATTGAGGTAAACTGGAAATGATGCCCATAGCTAGACAAGGGTTTTAACTAATGCTTGTAAAGTGATGCAGGGCACAGACGCCTCGGCGTTATACTGCGCTCTGCTCCGCGAGGGCCTCGGCGAAGATCTCGCCAAACTCCGTGAGGCTGATGACCTTCATCTTGCTCCCCTTCTCGGCGTCGATGAGTCCCTTCATCTCGAGCTTCGTTACTATGCGACTGAACTTGTTCCGGAGGGTGCTGCTCGCCGCCTTGTTGCCAAACCAGCGGATTATGTCGCTTATGGACTCCGCCTCGCCTCCGTTCTCGCGGAGTAGGACGAGGAGCTTCTTCTCGCGGTCCCACTCCTTCTCCTCGTGCTTTGTGTTGGGCTCGAGGCGGTAGCCTGGGAGCTGTATCTCCTTTGGCTCCTTGCTGCTCTGGTTGCGGGCGTTCTCAAACCACTTCTCAAACTGGGGGTCCCCGACCTTTCCGGATACGTACCAGGCTGATTTTTCGGGTGGGACGCTGTAAACTCGGGCGTTTCTGAACATCAAGGCGACCGTGAGGGCGACGCCCTGGGAGATGTCGGTTGTGCTAGTGACATCGATGAGAACCTCCTCCCCGGAGGCCCGCGCCTTGCTGACGACACCATAGATGGCCTTGAATGCGCTGCGGTGGTCCATGGGGTCGAAGCCGACGAGCTCGGGGTCGAGTATCTCGAGCTTGTTGCGGAGCTCCTCGGCGTTCTTCTGGCTCATGTAGCTGAAGACGGCTGTCTCGTCGGTGGCTTTGGCGTTGCTGTATAGGAGGTAGAGCTTGGTTATGCCGTGATGTTTGCTCCAGTAGCGGATGCCGTCGAAGGGGCGGCGGAAGTGTGTGCCGACGAGGCAGACTATGATTGTCATGTTGAACCCCGCTTTCTTCGAATCTTTTACGGAATGTAACTGGGTATGTTTGAATATATAAACTATTGTAGATATTTGGGATAATATTAATATAATTCTATTTTTATGAGACAATCATATGTATGATGAGTTAAAAGTGGATTGTCACGAAATTCGTTATTCGAAGTATTATGAATTGGACGATTACGTTCTTATAGCCCACGGGTTGAGGATGCACTATCTAGCTTAGCGATCTCCATCGGTGATGTTTGGTATGAGTGCATCGAACTCCGTCGCGAGGGTCTACTCCCTCCCCGATTGTAAGAAGTGTGAGCAACTGAAGGAATGGATGAAGGAGCGTCACGTATCCTTCGAGGCGAAGTGGTTCGACACGGAGGCGCAGACGGAGTTCGTCATGAGGAACATGTTCGGGAACCCACCGATACTCGAGGTGGGGGACCGTTGCGCGTCGGCGGAGGAGATGTTCCCCGGGGGAGTGCTGAGCGAGGGCGTAGTGAGGGATGTGCTGAATGTTAAAGAGGGGTAGGGATCTTCCCGAGGGGCAGACGTTCATAGACCAGTTCTACAAGGCAGAGCGCCTCTACCGGGGTATGCCGATGGTGCGCACCACCGACGGCTACCTTGTGGAGTGGAACAAGGCGAGGATAGTGGATCAGCTCGTAAGGGAGACGGAGCTCGCCGAGACGATGTTCGGGATAAAGCCCATGAGCACCATGAGGGCGGAGAAGCTCAGCCAGGAGGTCGAGAAGCGCATCAAGCTCATCAAGCCAAAGGTCGTCTCCGGCCCGATGGTGAGGGAGATCACGAACAACGTCCTCCTCGAGTGGAGCGAGTCGGAGAACATGCCGGAGCTCCAGGTCTACAGGAACATCCTGACGCGTGTCGGTGTCCCTGTGGTGGATGCGTACGAGATTGACACGGGCAGCGGCTTCGAGGCGAAGGAGAACGCGAACCTTCAGCCGAACCCGGAGACGGTGCACAAGAAGAAGGCGGACAGGCTCAGCAAGGAGCAGTACCTGCTCCTGATGGACCCGACGCTGGCGACGGCGCACCACCAGGGTGACATCCACATCCACACGCTGGAGTACTTCGGCTCGCCGCCCCTTCTGCCAGGACTGGGACCTCCGCTACTTCCTCTACTACGGGCTCATCCCCGATGGCTCGGGCTTCAGGAGCAGCGTCGCTGGCCCAGCGAAGCAGCCGGAGGTGGCCATCCTCCACAGCGTGAAGGTGCTGGCCGCGGGGCAGACGAACTTCAGCGGCGGCCAGGGCTTCATGTACTACACGATGTTCCTCGCGCCCTTCCTCAGGGGGCTCCCCTACGAGAAGGTGAAGCAGCTCGCCCAGATGATGTTCTACGAGCTGACGCAGACCTACGTGACGCGTGGCGGGCAGCTGGTGTTCAGTAACATCCAGCTGCCGATGGGTGTGCCGAAGATCTGGCAGAACGTGCCCGTCGTGATGAAGGGGCGTGTCGGGCCGGACACCTACGGCAGCTACGAGGACGAGGTTCAGATGTTCTTCCGCGCCATCACCGAGGTGGCGCTGGAGGGGGACTACTGGGGAAGCCCTTCAACTTCCCGAAGAACGAGAACTACGTCTCGCCCGAGTTCTTCAAGCCTGAGTACGACGACCTCTGGATGCTCGTCCACGAGTCGGTGGGCAAGTTCGGGGCGCCTTACTTCGACAACATGCTCCCCACCTACCGCGGCTACGGCAACGGCATAAGCTGCTACCAGTGCTGCGCGTACCAGTTCGCGAACACGCCGGAGACTGACCCGCACTTCAACGAGAAGCTCTACTTCGAGGGCGGTCAGCACTTCAGCATGGGCGGCTGGCAGGTCGTCAGCCTGAACATGCCTAGGATGGCCTACCGCGCCAACGGCGACTACGACAAGCTGCTTGAGGCGGCGCAGGAGAACATGCGCATGGCCGTCGACGTCTTCAAGACGAAGCAGCACTGGATGAAGAAGGCGCTCGCCAACAATATGGTACCTTTCGCGACGCAGACGCCCAGGGACCCGCACACGGGGCAGCTGGGGCCACCGGCGGTCGACTTCTCGGAGCTGGTGAACGTCATAGGCGTCGTAGGCGTCAACGAGATGGTTCAGCACTTCACTGGTAAGCAGCTACACGAGGACCCCGACTCCGTGCGCCTCGCCATCAGGCTCCTGCTCGACATGGAGAAGTACAGGAAGGGGCTTGAGATGAGGAACGGGTTCAAGATAATGCTGGCGAGGACGCCCGCTGAGTCTACGGCGCAGACCTTCGCCATCAGCGACCTCGTCTCCCCGACGTACAAGAAGTACGCCGTCAAAACTGTGAAAGGGCGACTTGGAGGGGGCAGCGGCGCTGACGAAGGGAAAGAGGGACCTCCCCGTCTACTACAGCAACGGTACCCACACCTACGTTGGGGCGAAGATCCCACTGGGGACGAAGATCGACATAGAGCACAAGTTCTTCCCCATACTGAGCGGCGGGAACATCTTCCACGCCTGGCTAGGCGAGGCCTGCTCGGACCCGGAGGCGCTCTACAAGCTGACGCAGCGCATCTGCAGGAACAGCCAGATCGGGTACTTCAGCCTACACGAAGGACCTAACGGTGTGCAGTAAATGTGCGAGCACCTCGCCGGGGATGCTGAAGACGTGCCCCTCGTGTGGGTCGGAGAACGTGCGCTGGTGGAGCAGGATCACGGGGTACTACACGGACGTGACGGGGTGGAACGAGGGGAAGCGCCAGGAGCTCATGGACCGCTACCGCGTCACGATCTAATTTTTTCGTCTTTCCTGTTTTTAAGTCGACTCAAAAATAGAAAATACAACTACGATCAATGTAATTAACGACACACGTTGAAAATCCATCTGGCTGTCCCCATAATTGGTCTCGATGATGCTGCGATTAGACTCCGTACTGACTTTTTAGAGTCCATCGCCAGGCCCGGCACCGAGATCACCTACTCACGCGTCCGTGAGGGGCCCCCCGCCATAGAGAGCCCCGTCGACCACGCTCAGGCCGCCGCCGAGGTCCTCAAGCTCGTGGGCCCAGCCGAGGAGGCGGGCGCCGACGCCATAATAGTCTGGTGCGCCGGCGACCCCGGCCTCGAGGCGGCGCGCACACTCGTCGACGTCCCCGTCGTCGGCCCCGGCGAGTCGATGCGCCTACTATCCCAGCTCCTAGGCCGCAACCCCGCCGCCGTCCCCGCCCCCCTCCCCGTCCTCGACCTACGCAGGGACACGGCGAGGACCCTCCGCCTCACCGAGGAGACGATACGCGGGCTGGAGGCGCGTGGCCACGACGCCTTCTACCTAGACTGCCTCGGCATGTTCGCCATGGGCCGCCCCCTCCGCGACACCACCCGCCTCCCCGTCATCGACCCCGCCGAGGCCAGCCTGGAGATCGCGGAGGCCATGGCCCACCTCCGCCTCACCCACAGCCGCGTCGCCTACCCCAAATACCCGCCCCCACACCGGCGATAAGCTAGATCAACCTACGGCCCGACGGGCAGCACGAGCACGGTCGTCTTCGCCCCCGCCCCCTCTATAACGGAGCTACCCGCCTTCATCGTTGAGAAGTAAAACTCCCAGACCTTGAATGACTCACCGGGCGGTAGCGTATAGTTCACCCATATATAATCGATACAGACGCCTGATACGCCCTCAATCCTCCCATCCGGGTAGACGCGGTCGAATCTCATGCAGCCCGGCAGTTGGAAGGTGACGTTGTGCCCGGTCGGGTTGTAGTACTCGAAGACAGCCGTCCCACCACCGTCCCCGGCCAAGTAATACGCCTTGTCGGTCACGATCCTCGGCATCACTTCGCTCCTCGTGACCGCTACACCCCTCCTGACCCCGTCCCACTCGACCTCGTACCACCCGGCGCCGTCCGGCCTGAACCCCGTCAGGAATGCGGTGTACTCGCCCCCGGCCGGGACAGTGACGATCTCCCAAGCCCCCTCGGCCCCGGAACCACTCGAACTATCCGGCCTCCCGTCAGCGTAAAACGTGCAGAGCAAGGGATAGGTCAGATTGAATGACACGGGCAGATCCGAAGGGTTACGATAGACGAGTCTCGCCTGAATGTTCTCCAGCGCCTTGAAGTCGCTCCCGTTGAACACGATGTCTCGAATCAGCCCGTGATCCCAGACGGCGTCAAGCGGATACCCCGCAGGCGTCTGGACGCTGATAACCGAGAAGCCCGCAAACGCCACTGAGAAGGCGAGGATAGCGGCGTACACTGAGGACGATTTCGACATGCAGAATAACCTGACAATCCACCCTTATCAAACCAGAGATTAGAACAGCCCAAACAACGTTTTTATCGGTCACTACCCAACGATCAGCCATGTCCAAGATCACGGACGCGGCCATCTACGCCACCGCGACCACGATAGTCACCGCCCTCCGGATATTGGCACGGTCCAAACGGTCTTGGGATTGGTGTGATTCTTCCCATGAGTTCTTCACTTTCTAATTAGGTGCGCGCTACGGTTAGAGTTTATTAATGTAAAACGATGAGTGCTCATGGATGCTAAATATTGGTCATCCTTTCTATTAACGTTATATGTCAATAATAGGTGGCCTAATTCATGGTATTGGTGACGCTAGACCTGCCCGAGAATCTTGTAGAGGATATGAATTTTATTGAGAGGCTGTATGGTATGGGGCGGGAGGAGCTTATGCTTTCTGCCCTTAAGCGTTATCTGGATAAGCAGCTGCAACTTTTCTCGGAGGCCATTAAGAGGAGTCAATAGATTGGCGCCTTCGGTAGTTGATAGATTTAGGGGCTATTTTTATCCTAATAATGGCAGATAGGTTCCTTCGGGGCGCTAAAAGTAAACATCTTGTTAACCGACAATTTGACGAATTAGTTTAAATATTGCGTTTGGGGTTTTTTTCGTTGGTGGCGGGGGTTGAGCCCCATGACGACTCCAATCATCTGGTTCTCAAACCCGCCACTACTCTGCTCAAATCATCTTCAAACCGTAACAATTGAGTTAAAATGTCTCTGACGCTACCTGTAATTGCAGTTAGTGTCAATTACTCGTTTATCTGTTAAGTGGATTTTATAATTAATTCTTGGTTAACATAATAGTTTAAATAGGTCCCCCGATCCGTATTTTTCCTGTGGCGGGGGTTGAGCCCCATGACGACTCCAATCATCTGGTTCTCAAAATCCGCCACTATTCTTGCTCCGACGGGCCAAATGACTCATAGTTATGGCTCCTTTTTTTCTCCCAAGTGTTAGTCGTATTTATTATGGATCACTAATCTATATTACGGATAGTTGTATATAGTTAGTAATTAACATTTTTTCCGGTTGGAGTCGTCATGGGCGCGGTGGGGGGAGAGATTGGATAAATATGTCACGATCTCGATCCCCGTAGCTCTAGCTGACGCCATCGATGAGCTGAACGAGGAGCTCGGCTACTGGCCGAGCAGGGGAGCCTTCGTGAGGGAGGCAGTCCTCGAGAAGCTCAGAGACGAGAGGCAGAGGCTGGCGGAGCTGCGTAAGGCCAAACCCGACGGCAAAACTGTGGACTAACCATCCGCCGGGAAAAAGAAGGGGACATCCCGTGAACCCAGGAGGGCGAAGCTCCCCTAAAAATGAAAAAGTGATGAAAAATGAAAGGAAACGCGACGATACTCGCGAGCATAATCGCGATTGTATTGGTAGCTACAGGCGTCGGAGCTGGAACGATGGCATGGTTCAGCACCGGAGCGCAGACAACGAATACTTACACTATGAACGCTGCAACAATGAGCATGACAGTCACAACCTCCCCGACCACCTTCAGTAACTTGGTGCCAGGACAGGCATTTGGGCCAGTCACTATCAGTATAGCGAATACTGGACCTGGAACCATGAACATCAACTACTTGGGTGGTGACCTCATAATTACCGATGCAAACGGGAACCCCTTTTCAAGTGACACGGCAAGTGGCGTCTTATTGGCTAACTACATCGAAGTCACATCATTGAAAGAGTATATTCCCACCTATGGCTGGATAGAAAACATTGATCATACTCAAAACTATGAAACCTCGGTTAAAGATTACTCGGCACCCCTCACCTTGATGGAACTGGCGAAGAGCTACTTTGGAAATGAGCCTGGTACGGGTGTCGTGCAGGATCAGTTTGGCGGTTGGGTTTCACACGTTGGGGACTGGGTTACAGGCTATGGCTACGACACGGTCCCGGCTGGTACACCCGCTCTTGCTCTCGGTGGCACCTATCAGATGGTTTTGATGTTCAAGCTCAGTGACCTCACGCCTAACGCTATGCAGGGTCAGAGCTGTTCATTCAAAATCGTATTCACAGGCGCACAAGACATAAGCTTACTACCTTAACTCCCTGAAAATCAAATGAATCCGGACTTCCCCCCTTTTTTTAAATTAAATCTCGTGGAGAAAAGAGGATGAAAATAACTAGCCTGATTAAAACCACGGCTCTAACAGCAATATGCTTACTTTTAGTTATCCCTATCCTCATCAACGGGTTCCCCTTCTTAGTGGGAGCCGATAAATCATACACCGTCTTGAGTGGGAGTATGAGCCCGACTCTACATCCAGGTGACGTTATCATCGTCAAAGGCGAGAACCCCACCGATATCAAAAATGGCGATATAATTACAGTTGAGTCGGGATCATTTATCTACACGCACCGTGTGGTCGAGAAGCTAGGGGGCGACAGGTTCAGTCTGAAGGGGGACGCCAACGAGGACCCCGACCCGAACCTCGTGGAAGCCTCCCAGATCATTGGAAAGGTGGTTCTAGTCTTCCCCTTCGGCTACCTCTACACCTCATACGGATTCGCCTTGGTGATCTCTTGCTCCAGCCGCACTGATCATCGGGAAGCAGGTCTACACCATCCACCAGTCCACTAAGAGGAGAGAACAGGATGGAGACGATGAGGTGGAGGAGGAAGAGCCACTCAGCGCTGGACACGACTACCCTCCTACTAGCCCTGATCCTCACCGTAAGCACCACAAGGGTCATAGCGCCCCACTTCATCAGCGGGAGCAGCAGCTACTTCTCCGCCAACGCGTTGACGACAGGTTCATTCAGCGCGGGTGTCTGGGAGGTGAGCGCAAATATTGAGATAGAGCCGGATATAAAACCGGACACCCTGAACCTAGGAAGCAACGTTCAGTGGATCACGGTCTACATACAGTCGGAGTACGACGCCCATAAAATCGATGTGAGCACGGTAAGGCTGGATGGGGTGATTCCAGCCGTTACGGATACCCAGTACAGTTTCGTGACGAGTCCCCTCGTGGATTTAAACGGCGATGGCAACATCGACGCCTTTATGGTTAAGTTCGACAGGGCCTCCGTCATCGCCCATCTGGCGGGCTACGTGGACGGCGCTAGCGTGACACTGACCGTCTCCGGGGAGTTCAGTGACGGAGTCAGATTCACCGGCGCGGACACCCTAGTCTTTATTAGGGGTGGTTGATGACGATGGTAAGCCGTTGGACCTGCGCCTCAGTTGTCTTCGCAGCCCTCCTAGCGGTTTCACTTTACGGGTGCTACTCCTTCATTCAGTATGCCTTCGCGATGTTCCAAGAACAACCTGGACCTCAGTTACGTGCAGAGCGCCGAATACGTCTACACGGCCCACGTCAAGCCCTCCCTACTCTACGACAACCGGACCGAGGTGTCCGAGGGCGAGCCACTCTACATGAACCTCGTAGATCGGCTGGACATCACCCTCACCTACAACCTCACCCAGACCCCGAAGACGTTCGAAATGGCCGACATAAATACGAGTTACGAGACCTCAGGTACACTGAGCGGGGGAGACTGGGCCAAGAATTACGCCCTTAAACCCAAGGTCACTACCGACGCACGCTTCTCCGACACCTACACCCTCGACATAAAGAAGATCCAGGGCATCGTCGAGGCCATAGGGAAGGAGACCGGAACCGGAATCTACACCTACACCTACGAGATAAAGCCTCGAATCAGTCTAGAGGCCTCGGCCGGAGGGGAACCCATCGCCCAGGAGTTCACCCCGACCCTCACGATAAAGTTCGATGGAGGGAAAATACAAATCGAGGGGCTGAGGAGCACGAAGGCGGGCTCCGTCACCCACCTTGAGACGGAGGCGGCGACCTGGGGATTCCTCGGGCTTTCCGCGCAAGTTGGAGCGATGAAAGTGGCCTCGATCATCGCCTCAATATCGCTGGTAGCCCTCCTCGCCGTATCGATGAGGTTCACCCTTCAGGAGAGGGCATCCAGACCCCTCCTGGAAAGGCTGAGCGGGGACATCAGGGATAAGATCATAGAGGCCTCTGAGCCCCCGAAGACCATGAATAGGAGGGCGATCGATAAAGGTAGGCTCCATGGAGGACCTCGCCAGGGTGGCCGAGGAGGCCTTCAAGCCCATAATGCACCATAAAGGGGTCTTCTATGTGCTCGACGGCGACGTGAGATACGAGTTCCATATGGCGGCTGAAGGGGATGTGGAAGAAAAGTAGCGTAGCCATATTCGCAATAGCCCTCACAATAATGAGCACCTTCCTGGGGGCGGGGACGTACGCCTACACCACGGGCGGGTCCTTCATAATCGACTTCTCCTCACCCGATACAATTAAGCCGGTGATCTCAGGCCTCAACCCAGGCGAAACCGTCTACATCGTGATCAAGATTCCGAACCATTATGGACAAGCTGCCAACACTTGGATTCAGCTGAAGAACGTCGTATGCAGCGAGAACGGCGTCGTTGAGCCCGAGCAGGAGTGGTACAACCTACACGGCGTGAGGAACGACATCGACTCCGTCATCACCTTCGGCCTATGGATCGACAGGGACGGCAACACGGCCAGCTGCAATACCGCCACAGGCGACAAGTGGATAATAGAAGAGAAAACCGGTAGCCACATAGACGACATCACAGGCAAACCCATCCCACTGGGCACCATCGACCCGGGGAAGACCATCACCGTCGTCACCAGCTACCACATGGACGAGGAGACGGAGAACTGGGCCCAGAGCGACACCATGACCTTCGACATCGAACTCACACGGGAAGAGGTGCCCATCAACGCGCGCGTGCGCGTCTCCCTCGAATCCCGGCAGGACACGGGCGCATCAAGTAACCTGGGGACGATAACCCTTCAAGGCCAAGCTTGGTCTCTACCAAGTACCGTATCCACGGTCGCTGGCGGCTACTCGGCTTCGTATACCCCCGCACCCGGCTATGTATTTGACCACTGGGAGACGACTGGAAGCGTAACTGCAACAAGCACCACCGCTAACCCCACAGCCGTCAACGTTGGTGGAACCGGTACTCTGAGGGCGGTGTACAAGGTCATTGAGGTGTTGACGGTCGCCTCCCCGAACGGCGGGGAGAGCTGGGTTCGGGGTACCACCCACACGCTGACTTGGACATCCACCGGCAGCCCAGGGGCGAATGTCAAGATTGAGCTACTGAAGGCAGGAGTCGTGAACAGGGTCATAACATCGAGCACGGCCAATGATGGTTCATTTAGCTGGGCGATACCTTCGACTCAGACCCTCGGAACAGACTACAAGATAAGGATAACGAGCACAACCAACGCCGCCATCACCGACTCGAGCAACGCCAACTTCGCCATAACCACCTCACACGATAACGTGGACATCCACCGGCAGCCCAGGGGCGTATGTTAAGATTGAGCTTCTGAAGCGCGCGCTCCGAGCTATTCGAGTCTGATTAATTATGAAACTGCATCAAGCGCACGGCGCGGGACCATCGAGATTGTACCTGTGGGGCATGTGGATACGCAGACGCCGCAACCCATGCATCGTGATGGATCATAGACGAGTTCACCGTCGACAAGCTTCCTAGCCCCGAATATGCAGCGGTGGACGCAGACACCGCAGGCCGTACACCCCTCATGGTTGTCCTCGGCTAGATATTTGGAGGATAATATGAGTTCGTATGTGCCCTTCATGATCATGGGGCCGAGAGTGTTGCAGCAGCAGGCGCAGCAGCTGCAGAGGACTTTAGGCTTGTCGGCGCCCTTGGCGACGTACGCCATATGGACGAGCCCGGCCTCGTGGCTTCTCTTTAGGATAGAGAGGGCTTCGTCGAGGGTCACCTCTCGGTTGTTTCCCCCATTTCTCAGGGATATGTCAGCCTGGTCGTCGAGGCTGAGGCAGACGTCGAGCGGGGCGTCGCAGTTGTGGTGCTCGGTCCTGCAGGGGCAGTCCCCTACGACTATTTTTCTTGCCTTGCCTAGGATGGCCTTGGCCTCGGAGAGGTCGTAGACCGTGTGGTCGGCTTCGATCATTGTGTTGACGGAGAGGGTAATTCCGTGGTCGAGTTCATCGGGGGCTTCGTGGGCCTCGCCAGAGTGTGGAGCCATGTTCGTTGCTGCCGTTTTTTCAAAATTTAAGCATTATGCGCGTATGTGGGTGGGTCACGCGCCTATATTAATGAATTTTTTAGGAGGTGTGGTGCGCGCGCAAATTTAATTTGCCCAGCGTACTTCAAGATAGCTAATTTCTTTAAGAGGTCAAGGCGCTTTGGGTTGGTGAAGAGACTTGGTCAATAGCAGCGAACTCATCATCACTGAGACGCCAGATGAGCGCATCGACATTATCCAACGCATGATGTGCATGGGTGCTCCCAGGGATAGGTATCACGTGTTCATCCCTGCGTAGCATCCAGTTCAGGGTAACCTGGCTGACGCTCTTTCCACGCTGTTGCGCAATCGTCTGCAGGCTCGCTTGGATGGCCTCCTTCTTCGAAGCTGCTTTCCCCTTCCGACTTGTCGGGGAGACTGCGAGTCGACCTCCATCCAGCGGGCGGTAGGCCACTAGGGCTACGTTGAGTTTACGGCAGGCATCCAAAACGCCGTTCACTTCAGGCTGGCGATGGAAAAGGCTGTAGCGGACCTCGTTGGCGGCCAGAGGAATGCCGTACTTCTCAAGCCGATCCGCGGCAGCGTACATCTGATCGGCACTGAAGTTACTTACGCCCACTGCACGGATTTTTCCTGCTTCAACGGCTTTAGCCATCATGTCCATCACCGTTTCAATGCTTGGCAGAGGGGAAGGGAAGTGGAGGTAGTACAGGTCAATCACCTGCCGGCCTAGGCGTTTCAAGCTGGCGTCCAGGGCGCTCATGAATTGACGGCGCAAAAGGCGCGTGGGGTAAGGGGCAAACTTGCTGCCAATCACCACCGGTCGAGGATCCCTCTTGAGACAGTCGCCTATTAGGCTCTCCGATTTCCCGAAACTATAGACCTCAGCAGTGTCAAAGAAGTTCACACCCACATCAACCAGAGAATGAAAGGTCTGGAAAACAGCCTCATCGTTTTTTCCTTGCCACCATTTATTGGTCCCTGTGCCTAGGGGAGAGACCTTTATTCCAGAGGCGCCGAGATGACGGTACTGGCTTTCTGGTATCATGAAGTTATCCCTTCGCAAGCGCCTTTAGTGCCTAGGAAGTCTACGCATTTTGTGATTTCATTTTTCAGGTTTAAGCCTGAAAGGGCAAAGAAATTGCCGTATTGCTTTGTTAAGTTGTCTGCTTCGATGGATGACAAGGCTATCGCCTTTCTAGACGAGTATGAAGATAAGGCTATGGCCCCAAACCCAGATGAGGTTCACGCTAGCCCCCGGAGTGAAACCGGTTCTGCTTACTGTGATTAGGGTCTGAACTGGTCCTGCGGGTGGGAAAAGAGTGATCTTAGCAGATACTGAAGCTGCCGAAACGTTAGGTGTATGCCCAAAAATCACATCATATGCGCCAATGGATAACGTTAGGGTAGCTACGAGAAGAATCGCGAAGTTACGAGTTCGCATATTCATTTTTTCACTTCCAAAATATGCGCCAGCGTTGGTTGAGAGTAACTTGCAATTTATTATTAAATACTTCAAGTGCTGTGACTAGTTATTGAAGATACGGGGCTGTGTTGATGGGAATCATTCGTGTATCTTTGCGGCGTGTCTACCGTTGGGAAAATAATTCGGGTGTACCATCCACGAGGGCGTGTGCGTGGTGGCTTCAAGTGACTACGCTGAACACTGGTAACCCTGGTTTGGAGGAGGATTATAGATGAAGGTTGTGGCAGTACTACTAGTGACCCTGTTTTTAGTCGGATCTCTAAGCGGGGTCGCTCGTGTGCGCGCTGGCTACACTCAGCCTCCAGGCTTGGTTGGCTACTGGAATTTTGATCAAGGCTCAGGTACAATAGCCTACGACAGCTCTGGCTACAACAATCAAGGAACTATATACGGAGCTTCATGGACGAGCGGGAAAGTAAATGGCGCCTTGAACTTTGATGGAATTAATAATTATGTTGATTGTGGAAATAATGAGATACTCGACCCGACACAAGGAGCTACTATCGAAGCGTGGGTTAATTTTAATCAATTACCATCTGCTGCAAAACATATCATGGCAATCGCAGGTAGATCTGGTGGGGGTACCGACTTAGACCTACAAACAGAGACTGACAACAGATTCAAATTCTATATTGGCCCAGGAGCTCCAAATGTTGCGGTATCGAATACTGTAGTTGAGACTAATAAGTGGTATCATATTGTAGGAACATACCAAGCTAATAACAACATAAAAATCTATGTTAATGGTGTATTAGAAAAAACAACTTTAATAAGTATAACCAGAAACACAAATCCAAATAAATTTTCTATAGGACAAAGTTGTATCTTCCCCGGAAGATTTTTCAATGGCATAATAGACGAAGTTAAAATTTACAATAGAGCTTTGTCTGCTGAGGAGATTGTGGCTGAATACACACACTCACACGCGCTATCTCCTCCATTACTAAGTAGCTCCAATGAGGTTACGGGGGAACCCATTGAGGTGACCGGACCCGCTGGTGCGGTACCAGCGAATACGACGGTCCAGCTCTACTGGGATGCAACCACAGGAGCCTGGGATGGCGCTAAGGGCCTATTGAACTCGACCACCGCTGATGCGAGTGGTGCCTACGAGGTCTGGTTCACCGTCCCTGAGGCCACCTTCGGCACCCACCAAGTCTGGGTGAAGGACGCTGACGGCGACACCGCCTCCGCGGCCTTCACCATGAGTACTGATAACGAGAACAGCCCAGAAAGTGGAGCTACCTGGTGACACAATCAATGGAACCTTCTACGGGTTCCACGCCACGAAGAACCTCGCAGCCATACTAACAACCACCAACCCACCAGAGTCGACGGCGGTGACGGGCGAGGAACTCGCAACACCTAACGGTGTGGCGACCGAGTTCAAAGGAACCCTCTCACACAGGTATTTAGACCATTATGGCATATTATTCAAAACTAATGGTGTGCAACAAGCATATGATGATGGTGGAGGCAACATAGTTGACTCCGGTGGACCATTAACGGCCTCCGGAACCATAGATTACGTGACCGGTGCATACGACATCATCTTTACTACTCCACCACCATCTCTGCCAATCGGACTCACTACAGACTACAGATACTTTGACACCAGCTCCGCCCCTGGTTCCACACTGTTCCATCTTGGAACAAGTGTAACCAACAGCGTTGGAACAGCCATCATTACCTGGAAGGTCCCAACCAATGTCGCCATCTCAACCAATAACAAGGTCTTCACCGTTGAATCTGGAGGCTTAATGAACAGCGTGGACTTCAGGATAATGGGGATCCAATTGAACCCCAGCTCAGGCCCAACCGGTGAGACCGTCACATTAACGGGTAGTGGTTTTAGCCCAGACGAGGCCTGGAACGCTTCAATCGGAGATAAGACCCTATGGAATGGAGGGATCAGCGCTGATGGCCTTCTTCAGGGTGGGAGTGGATTACTTATCCCATACGGCCTCTCCCCAGGAACATACACGATTAAGGTTCTAGATGTTGACTCAGATGCCGAAACGTCTGCACAGTTTACGGTCACTTACGGAACTTCGATTACTGTTACTCCAGACGCTGCGCCAAACAACTATAACGTCACTATTTCTGGAAGGGGCTTCAGTTATCTGGCAACCGGCCCATCTGATCTAAGCTTCACACTCTACAACAAGACTGCCACAGGCGTAGTAGACCACGTCTGGAATATGGATGTCCGTCAGAACTGGCCAGTCGGTGGCCCTTACACCGCAAAGGTAGACGGCACGGGTCTGATCAGAGCATACTGGATAGTGCCCGACTCACCTCAGATTGGGGCCGGAACATACTACATCAACGCTACCGACGCCGACGGCTATTTGGGTCAAGCCACATTTAATGTGCTTCCCAAGCACGTTGTCGCGACGCCCAGGAATGCGACTTTCGCTAGGGGTGACACGATCACATTCCAGCTAGAGGACAGTTCAATCGCCCCACCCATAGATGGCAGCGTACTAAAGATCTACGATCCAAATGGTACCCTAGTCTTCAACGGTGATCCATTGAGTGCCGCAAAATGGGTGAAGACTGGCTCTATGGTACACCGCACCATACTCGAGCCAGACAGCGAAAGATAACCCCATGATGATCCCAGATGATGCCCCTCTCGGCATCTGGACCTACAAGTGGGTCGGTACCGATGACAAGGACATCGCCAATGGAACCTTCACGGTCAAGCAAGCGAGAGTTCAGACAGACTATTTAAAACTTCAACCAAGCGTAAGCAGCGAGATTAACACCGCCAACTACACGAGCACAGATGCTAAGGCACTTCAAGATCAGGCCCAGAACGCATACGAAAATGCCACAGTCTTAGCCAATCAGGGAAAATACCAGGACGCATTAAACGAACTTAACACCGCCGCCGATCTCCTAAGTAGAGCCCAGACAACGGAGAACACCTATCAAACGGCGTACAGTTCCTATCAATCTCTCCTCCAATCCACTCAGGCTAGGCTCAGTCAAGAAACGGGTGCGAATTATAAAAGCCCAAATGCGCAATTGCTTCTAACTCAGGCACAAACCTACATCTCACAGGCGACAAATGCGGCTGATAGTGGTCAGTTACAGGAAGCCAGTAGTAAATTGACCTCAGCCTCGGACCTTCTAGATCAGGCTGCTGCTGCTGAGAAGTCGTACGTTCCTCCGGCGAGTGGGGGCATCCCTGGATTTCCATTAGCGTCCGTAGTACTTGGTGTGTTACTCTGCACAGCTTGGTATTGGGTGTATACACGCAGATCGCGTTTACTGGCTAGCGCAATGAGCTAACCTTTTAATCGTCTAAAAATTTCACGTATCTTCAAAAATGCGCGCGCGCATCAATATTTTTTTATTTATAGTTAAATAGATGTATTAAGATGAAGATTTTTATAAGTTCTACTTATAGGGACTTAAAAGATTACAGAAAAGCGGCAATAGATGCTATTGAGCGTTTAGGTCAACATGCAGAAAGAATGGAAATTTTCGGGGCTAAACCTATTGAACCTTTAGAAGCTTGTTTAAATGAAGTTGATTCTTGTGATTTGTTTATTGGAATATATGCTTACAGGTACGGATTTATACCCCAAGGGGCACGTTTTTCTATCACTCAACTTGAATATAAACAGGCTATTAAATCTAAAAAACCAGTTTTTTGTTTTATAATCGATGAAAATCTTTCTTCGCTTTCTAAAGAAGAAGATGAAACTGGAAAAACAAAACTTGAACGTTTTAAATCACAGATTAAAAGAAAATATATTGTAGAGCGATTTACCACACCTGATGATTTAGGATTAAAGGTTGCCGCTTCGATTGGTAAATATTTAATTTCTTTACAAAGTAATTTATTAACAAATAATCCCTATCTCAGTCAGTTAAAAATAAATAAGAGTCTTTTTGAACTGCTTGAAAACTCAATTCAGATTCTTTGTAAAATCACAAAAACAGATTACAATCAGATATTTCTACTTACAACCGAGACTTATACACGTCAATTAATTTGTGTCGCAGATAATATTCCGCAAATAAAACAGCGTTATAGGGTTGCTCTTTTCACAGGTTTGATTGGAAAGACTTTGCAAACTGGTATTACAATTAATGCTAATAATGTGGAGATAAGACCTGATTACCGCGCAGCAGTAATAGAAACAAAATCTGAATTGGTTGTTCCAATAATACAGGAAGGGATTGTATATGGAGTAATTAATTCTGAAAGCGAGGAAATATCATATTATACAAAAAAAATGCAGAAGTTAGCCGAATATTTAGGGTATGCGTTAGGGTATAGTTTACCAAATGCAGGTTGGTATCCTGAAATTGAGATTGAAAAATTGCCTTGGATAAGAGAAAACCGATAGTAGGCGAGTATATGCCTCTATGTATTTGTCCACGATTAGCCCTTTGTTAATAAGTTAAGCGCGTGTAAATCACTGACTTAAATATCACATCTTATTCGTATATCCTTTTTCTCCTAAGGATATACACGTCCCTACGTTTTCCCTATGATACTGACTGTATCTACCCTTAAAATCAGTATATTCTTCTCTGAAAACAGGTATACTCCCTATTCCTGCCTCTGACAATCTCTACCTGCCCTGACCTATAGCAGCATCCCATAAAATCCCACAACAACCCAGAACTTTCCCGTGGTTGGTTGGGTAAAATTTTATCCCCCAAACACACACACACTTTCCCCGACAAACCCATTCTCTTTTATACTCTCTCTAAACACAAAAAACACACGTACATACTTCGTAATGGTGTGAAAGAGCTGTGTACTTCTACTCGATTGCTTGTTCCAGTAACTCCCTCTGAAATCGAGTTATCAGATCTCCACTTTAACTTCTGAACGCGCGTTTCTCAGCCTATTCGGCTTAGTAGCCTCTTAACGCTATTATTCCGGGCACATCAACCATATTCTCATGCCACTATTCCTGATCCGCCACGGTGAAGCAGAGAACCAGATAACAGACATCACCGGCGGATGGACCGACACGAAGTTGACAAAGCGAGGTAACCTGCAAGCCGAAAGAGTAGGCACCCGTCTAAAGGAGCTGCTCAACGGGGCATCGTGCCGAATCGTATCAAGCGATCTTAAGCGGGCTCTCCACACCGCGGAGGCGATCGGGAAGGTGGTAGAGGTCAAACCAGAGGTGTACCATGGGCTTCGAGAGGGTAACAACGGGGATGCCGCGTGGAAGACCAAGGCAGAGGCCAAGCAGATGTTCATCGATCCCACTGAGCCATTGATTGACTGGTGCCCTTACCCGAATGGGGAGTCTTGGAGGATGTTGAACGCGCGGGTGGTGGAGGTCATGAACTGTATCTATGGGTCCAGTGGGGAGAACCTCGTCGTTGTTGGGCACAGTGGTTCTTTGACTCACGTCACCCACTGGTGGCTTCGGATTCCCGAAGAGCTGATTGGGGGTATAAACTACAGGTTCGATAATGCAGCTATCACGGTCTTATCGGAGACCGATCTGTGTGAGAGGACGATCGAACGGCTTAACGATGCAGCTCACCTTACAGGTCTCTGATTGTCGTGTATGCGTGCGCTCTATTTTCCGGGTACCCTCGGGATCCAGCTCTTAATTTCACCTCTCAGATATTTCACGAAGAGAAAAGCCTCCTCATTGATTAACGTCTCAAGGGTCTGACGCTCTCAGCGCGTGCGAGAACAAAATTTATCATATGTTTCTGCGTCAGATCAGAATCTGTTTGGGTCACGATGGGGCAGCCATAGGGCTCCGGTAAATTCCTGGTCAAAATCACTGCTTGTAGCCAGCTCCACGTATCTGGTACATCTCGATACTTTCTCAGCTAAAAGGCGCTTACCCCGAGATCTGAGCACCATCTCAGCGCCAGCCAGAGCCGAGTTGCCCACGAAGTGGATCCTCCGATTATCTACGGCTGGCAACAGCCCTATGGCCTTAGCGCTGTTCTTGTCCAGATGGTTTCCGAAGGCACCCGCTACCAGAATTGAGTTTATGTCCTTGGCTTCTAACTTTTTCATAGCCATCAGCGAAGCACAGGCTGAGTAAATCGCCGCCTTCGCGAGAATGACCTCAGTTATGTCTTTCTGAGAAATCGTGATCTCGCTGCCTGTTCCGCTCTCATCACTCCAGACCACCACGAACTTGGTAACGCCACCCAGCTTCTTCAGCCTCGGCGTCTCTGAGGCTTTGAACCTTCCAACTCTGTCGATGATCCCACATGAAAGGAGCTGAGCTACTGCATCGACTATTCCTGAGCCGCAGAGGCCGATGGGTTTGTCTCCCCCTATCACATCATAGCTCAAGTTGAGGCCCCCATCAACTATTCTGAGGTTCTCGATCGCTCCAGTCACCGCTTTCATCCCGTGCTCGATGTGAACGCCTTCAAAAGCTGGGCCGGACGCACAGGAGCAGGCCGTGATGAGCCCGCCGTCGTTCAGCATAACCTCGGTGTTTGTCCCTATGTCTAGAAGCAGGGTAGGCTTTCGGCGTCGATGTAATCCGGTTGAGATGATGTCTCCGACGGCATCGGCTCCAACGAATACATCAATTATCGGTAGAAGAGTCACTACTCCCCCGTGGTTCATTTTCATCCCCAATTCTTCTGATTTTATGTGAATCGAGGCTTTAGTCGCCGGCTCGAATGGGGATCTCGCAAGTTGTCTCGTCTCTATGCCGAGAAGCATATGGTGCATCACTGTGTTGCCCACTACGACGGCCTCATAGATGTTAGCTTGTGAGATGTGGTTCTCGGCGCAGAGAGTTTCGATTAGCCGGTTAATACCCTCGACAACTGACCACTGCAAGAGAACCCGATTCTCTTCACTCGTCTGTGAGAAGGAGACACGCGTCATGACATCCTCTCCATAGGTGATCTGCGGGTTCTCTATCGATTTTTGTGCAAGCCTCCTACCAGTCAATGTATTCACAAGTGAGCAAGTTATCCTCGATGTACCAACATCAATGGCCAAAGCGTACTGGATGCTGCTTGTGTCTCCTTCCTCAAGGGAGATCAGCTGGGATTCGTCCCATACGACAGCTGTTACAGCATCAGTAGAGTAGAGGTGGTTGGGAAGATCCTTCAGAACGGAGTAGTCGATCGAGACGTGTTCCAATCCATGCCTCTCTCGGAGGCTGTCCAAGAGCCTTACCTCATCGGATCTCCGGTCACCTATGGCAGGTACGGACACAGCAACAACCAGTTTCTTAAATGCGGGGTCAAGCTTCACCTTACTTTCGATGCCCGCCTCCATGAATTTCCGTTCCCTAACGAGGCTGCTTGGCGGAAGTGCGATGGTCAAGTGGTCCAAGTCAGCGGATATTTTAGCAGCACACGCCAGACGATATCCCTCGGATATTCTCGTCTGGGAGAGGAGTTGTTTCTCCTTCTCGGTTAGACTCGTTAGCCCTTTCCTATCCTTCACGATGACTCGGCATTTCCCACAAGTCTGGGCTCCACCGCACTCCGATCTGATACCTACGCCAGCTCGAGTCGCGATTTCGAGAATGGTTTCGTTGGCTGAGGCGTCGATCTTCTTTCCGATTGGTTCGAAGAGCACCTTTGTAGAAGGACTCAATTTAAATGAGTTCAAGGCATTTTTCCATTTAACAGTATGGTTGGTTTCTTGACTGCCTTTATTTGGTATGTTAGTACCTGAAATCTAACCCGAGATCCTCCAGCTCCTTCTTCACCTTCTCGTAAACATCCAGAAATTGTTTCCTCGGCTTCAGCGTCACCAAGTCGTATATCTCGTCAAAAGTATACCCGGGTGGGCCACCATCAGACTCTCGTGTGATCTTGTTTTCGTACTTAGCAAGTAGTGAATTTGCGATGGAGTTGGCTAGATCTCTCTTGACCCCAGCCATGGCGTAACCTACCTCAGCCCAGAACCTGTTCTCGAGACCGCTGCCTAGAAGAGGCCTGACCTTGAACCTCCTAGCACCCTGCGAGAGACCCTCCCTGCCGCATGGGATTGCGGCGCACTGGGCCGCAGCCATCTCCTGGAACTGCATCTCTGTGCCCGGCCCCGCGTTGGTCATGGCGAGCCCAGTGTTGATGATCTTCGTATTCCTAGAGAGGGCTTGGCTGCCTATCGCTGATCCCCATATGCAGGGGCGGGTGACGAAGGCGCTGTAATTCGGCGCAGAAGCCCTCAGGTAGCCCAGCGCGTTGTAGGAGGAGCCCACGCCGATCTTGTAAACCATGACCGCCATTATGGCGTTAGCAATGGACACGACGAGGGCTCCCTCGGGTCCCCCAGCCCACCCCCCGATCATCCCGCCGTTGTAGATGTGCTTGATGCACCCATAGTCGTGTGCGAATGTAACCTTGTTCAGGTTCTCGTAGTCAGTCTTCAGCTCAGGCATGATCGTCGCCACGATACCATCAGAGCGCCTCAGGCCTTCGATTGGATCCGATGCCGCGACGTTTGCGATGGCTGGGGTGCACGCGGAGAGGAAGTGGAGCCCCGGCCTACCGGCACGCCTCACAGCCTCCCGAACCCAGGTAGCCATCGACTTTCCTAGGTGCGCCTCAAGTGGAGTCCCAGATCTAACGAGTCGTCCCTCTGATGTGTGCAGAGGAGGCCCCACATAGAAGCCGTCGATGAAGGGTTCTTGAGCGATGCTCTGATAGAGCTTGACGAAGTTCTCACCCTCGGGGAAGTCGCTCTCGATCACTCCACCGCACACGATGGAAGGAGGCCGCTTGTCCTCAACACCCCTGAGGGTCAGAACCCTTTTCTCCGCTCCATCGCCGACTACCGCATCCCCGCGGAGGTCCCTGAGTCCATCCCTGATCTCGGAGGGCTCAAACTTGATGATCCTGCCCGAGTTGATGCAGTATGACCCAACCTCCTCGAACAACTCTAACCCGGCCTTCCAGACCTCGTCGGCCAGTCCGTCGTCACTCGTCACTGGCGTATTCGGGTCGTACTTGATGCCATGTTCCTTGACGAGCCTCGTGGTCGTGTGGAAAAGCTTCATGTCGAAGTCCTTGCCCGGCATCACCTGACCGGTGTTGCAGGCCCTGTCGAGGACCTCCCAGAGGTTAGGCGAGGTCAAGGTGCTAATCCCCTCTTGCGCTTCATTAGCTCCCTCGCGGCCCTGACGGCCTCAGCCGCGTCCCGTCCATATCCATCTGCGCCGATTTCCTTGGCCCACTGCTCCGAAACGGGGCCGCCACCCACGATCACTAAGAACTTTCCCCGGAGCCCGGAAGCTTCCAATGCCTCGATGAGGTCCTTCATGAAAGGCATAGTGGTGGTCATCAGCGATGAGACGGCGATTATGTCCGCGTTGACCTCCTTCGCCTTCTCGATGAAGTCTAGGCTCTTCGTGTTGAAGCCCAGATCGTAGACCTTGAAGCCGTTGGCCCGAAGCATCGAGGAGACTATGCGGAGGCCGAGGTCATGGATGTCACCCTCAACAGTTCCGATAACGACGGTTCCGCGGCTTGTTGCGTCTAATTCGCCTTGAGTCATGTGCCCCTCAAGGACCTTGATGGCCGCTTCCATAGCGTCCGCGCCCATGATGAGGTGGGGGAGGTAGAGTTCGCCACGCTCAAACTTGTCACCGATCTCCCTAAGCCCCCTGGCGAGCCCCTCCTCAATGGCCTTGATCGGATCCATATTCAGGGATATCGCCTCTTTCGCAGCGTTCTCCGCGGACGTGGAGTCGAAGTTAAGCACTGCCTCATACAGTTTCTGCAGAACCTGTTCCTCACTCGTCAAGAATTCTCACTGACAGTCTACTAATCGAATCTGTATTTCATATTAACGGGTAAATGAAGCTCTCCGAAGTATCTACTATAATATCAGACAGATACTCTACATCTATTGATTTAAAGTCGAACATGAATATTGATTTGAGGATAATGATCAGCCTGGTCGAAGTTGTTGACCGAATGCGGAGAGGGCCAAAGAAAACAATCAAGGAGTGGGACATCGCCCTCTTCAAGAAAATGCAGGAACTGGAGAAGGAGTTCGACATAAAGATTCCAGACGAGCCGTCTAACTGGCTGAACATGGACAACAGCTTAGCCGATTCAGCGTGGCAGGCCGCGGTAAGGTTCGTGGTCGACGTAGGCTGCCTATGCATAGACAGCGAGCGGGTTGTCAGGTTCTCCGAGGAAGAGGTGAAGGAAGCCATCAAAGCGATGCAGAGCGAGGTCATAATGGGCGAGGGAAAAGACGCGAGGGTCTGGCATCAGCACAAGATCGAAGGACAGGAGCCTCTCAACATCGCGCCGGGCCACCACGCGCCATTCACCGAGGACCTGGCGAATATCGTCGTCCAGAACTTCGCGATGATCCCCCGACTCGACTTCCTCGAGGGCTTCAACCTCCCCGCCATCGATGGATACGAGTTATACGGGGAGCCACTGGAGGCCTACGCCTCCAAACGCCAAGTGGCATGGCTCAGAGAGGGAATCAGGAAAGCCGGGAGACCAGGCGCAGCCATAGTCTACTACCCGATTAGCACGGAGGCCTCCTCGTTCCTCGCCACCATCGATCCCGTGGCTGGGCTGAGGCCAACTGACGGCGTCCTCCTATCGGTTCTACCCGATGTGAAGGTCCAATACGACCTGATCACTGCGGCGCTTGTGCTTCAGAGCCACGGATACTTCGGGATAAGCGGCAGCTTCGGAATAGTGGGCGGATTTGCAGGGGGGCCAGGTGGCGCCATAATCGAGAGCCTGGTTAAGACGATTATTGCTTGGATGGTCTATCGCGACAATCTCTACTACAACGGGGTAGAGCACTTCAACCACATCAGTGGTATGAAGCGAGCCATGTTCCCCGTGAACTTCGCGAGGTCAGTCGTCTATCAAGCGACTATCCGAAACTGTAAGGGCATTCCAATGCATTGGCCCATACCCGTGTCCGAGCTCTGCACAGAGAGTCACCTTGAGGAGTTGATTTTGCGCAGTATTGAAGCAGCGGTGAATGGCGCTAATCTATACACGCCGAGGGTCAGCAGGAGCCGGATGAACGGAGGGCAGACTCCAGCAGACGTGGAGTTGATGATAGATGCCTCCGATGTGGCGATGAAAGCCGGCTTAAAGCGGAGCGACATCTACCCAATGTTTAAGTGCATAATCGAAAAGTTGACGACATCCCCGACCCCTGAGAAGGGAAAGCTCATTACAGAGTGCTATGACCTCCAAAAACACAGACCAAGCCCCGAGTACGAATCACTCATAACCAAGGTTAAAGCCGAGTTCAAAGACTACGGTCTGTTATGGGATTAAAATCCTAGTGGTAGACCAAATTATTGACTCGATAGTCTTATTCTTCCTTTCACCGGATACTCAACCAGTGATTGTAATGGTTGATGTTCAGACGATTGAATTATTGGTGACTGCAGCACGTGCATAATTCAGAAGTGACACTGTGCCTTTTAGATCTCGAAAAAAAAGTGAAAATAGGGCTACTGTATTAATGTGATTTTTATACTGTGTTTGAAGATATCAGCTGCGGGCATGTTGAATATTTCTGGAATTGCTTGTGGTGCCCACCCTATCGTTGCGAGTGGGGTTCCATCTGATCTATAAACTGAAATTACGATCACGTTTGTAGTGAATTTCGGCTCATAGGCAACAACAGCCTTCCCAGATATGGCTTCAACACCCGTGCCTGTTATATAGATTCCACTATACGACAAAGTAGGAGATGACCCCTGCCCTGAAATCGGATAGAAGCCTACAGTAAAGAGGTCAGTATAGGTACTCGGGTCTACGAATGCACCTGAGGTTTCAGGTCGTGAGAAGAGGAGTAAACTTATTTTATGCCCGCTCCATGTGGCGGTGAACATACCTAGAGCTTTGACTCCCCTTTCAGCTACATAGATTGGAAATGTGAGACCCGTTAGACTAGCGGGATATAGGGTTGCTTTTGCAGATCCACATAGAGATAAGGTGCCCATTCCTGTATAGGCTACTATTGCTGGTGGCGATCCGTATAAACCAATGTCGGGAAACACTATACATCCTCCAGATGCGAGGCATGAAAAACTGGCTCTGTATTCTTGATTGTGAGCCGCCTGAGCTTGACCCGACATGAGCAGTGGGAGAATGAGGATCACAAGGGTTACCGTGAAGAAGAGCTTATTCTTAATTGACATCCCATCTTATCAAAGTTGAAGGTAACTTAAGAGATTAATGAAACAATGTTTCTGACCTAAAGTGATCATATACAGATGAGATTTCATGCGTATCGTGGGGCCTTTGGGTTTGGGTTTGGGGCCATAGCCTTATCCTCACTTCCGTGCGCACATTGTGAGAAACTGGCTACTGATATTTATCAAAAATGTTACCCTTGTTTTACATTGAATGAAACGCGGGCGTTCCCTGTGTACTCATAGTATTCAAGGCGAAGCGTGTGGTCAGCGTTACCTGAAAAGCTCGTCGTATAAGAATAAGTGGTGTACGCTTGATTCTTCCAACCGTTAATTACTAACTTATCATCGATGTAGAGGCGGACGCCATCATCACCACCAACAGTAAATATCCAGGAGCCCGCAGCAAGATTCACTTTTCGTGTTGACACGAAGCCAATTCTGTCTGACCTGCTATACGCTACGGTTCCGGAGCCCCAGTTCTTATCGAAGATCAAGTTGCTCTCATCGGGGCCCGAGCCAAGTACCTTGCTCCATGGACTGCCCGTGTTCCCGGAATACACGTACCATGTGCGTGCCCATGTCTGTGCACTATTCCAGTTAAACGTCACAGTCTTGGGACCGTTCATGACGATTGAGCCGCTTATCCCACTGCCGGACGCGTCACCCGAATACCCCGTGCAGATATGCTGGTTCCCGGTGCCATCTGTGGCAGGCGACGTCACCGAAAACGAAGCTGTTGAACCTGAATCATACCAGCCTGCTCCGACCGGAGAATTGTAAGCTGAGTTGACTGTTAAGTAATATTGGGTTTCATAGTTTGCTGTAACTGTTTGAGGTAACGATTGAACTGTGTAAGTGTGACTTTGAGTACCACCATCACTCCAATCAACGAAAACATATCTTGTTCCACTTCCATTACTAACTGGAGAATTGGCTTCTAGAGTATGCTGAGAATCTGTACTCCACGAGTAGGTTTGTGGGGTCGTTACTGAACCCCATCAACCCTGACCAAGCCTGAGCCGGCTGGATTTGACGTTATCGTAATCGATACAGGCTGTGGTCCACCAGTGTGTAATGGATGGTCCTTGAGCCAGTTAAAAATCTCCATTTCTCTGCCGCTTATTAGAGCTGAAGCATCATGGGCAACACCCGGCACTTCGATATACTTCACAGTGTATCCGAGGTCGCTCAAGCTATGGAAGAAATTAAGTGATTGAGCTACATTTACCACATCGTCAATGGTTCCATGCAGTATCATTACTGGCGTTTGGCTGAAAAGTTGCTCATTCCCTAAGGCGCTTTCATCTGCGTATATTTTAGGAACTTGGTCTGGTGTCCCTCCGTAAGCTGAGATTAGCGAGTCTTTGTAGGTTGATGTGTCAATGTAGAATTGGGCATAATCTGTAACTCCGTGTATATCTACTAGGCTTGCAATTACCTCGTTGTTGAACATGGCATATTTGAGTGCTCCACCTCCACCCATGCTGTTTCCCATGACGTGTATGTGGCTAGTGTCGACATTGTAGCTGTTTCTGATTATGTTTATAACATCGGTAATATCTCGTCTTGATGATTCAGTGTACCAGTCCTGGTAACCATTGACTGAACGGCAGTCTACTGACGCAACTATCCAAGTGTTGGATTGGAACGTTGCTCTCAGAGATGGGTACTTTTGTGGGTAACTAAGTCTACTGCCCCCGTAGCCATGTAAAAATATTACAAGTGGAGTAGGCATTCTATTGTCAAAATTATCTGGTAAATCCAGCCAGTAGTATCTTGTACTACCGTCCAGGGTCGATGTGAATGTTTTATCTCCCCTGAAAAGATTTATCGTTATTGTTAGTTTCTGGCTGATAGTTGTGGTTGTGCCGTCATAGCAGCTTATCCACCATCGATACACTCCATTTGGTATTGGGGAAGAAGGCGTAATTACGGTAGAGGTACCACTTACAACGTTGTTGTTAGTGCCATAGGATTTTGAAGTGCTAGAAGTGGTTTTTTGTAAATAAAGGGTACAGCTTACCGTCGAAGCACTTGAGGTTATGGTGAATTTGAAATCGGGCTTATTATCCATCGTCACTGCATTGTTAAGGGGAGATTCAAGGCTGATTGACGTTGCTAACGCGTTTATCGGGACCACAATTGTTAGAAGGCAAAAAATTATGATAATTGAGGCTATGGTCTTATTAATCTTGTAAGCAGAAACAAAATTCCTTAACATTTGTTTAGCCCCTAATATGTGTGCATCTGTACTCTTCTGACTGGTGTTGCGTGCGTGCAATAATCCTGAAACGAGTAACCGTTTCATAGCTGACACCCTTCAATGACAGATGTATGCTGGTTTAGCAGTGGCAAAAGTACGTATTTACCATTATCGGCGATTAACTTTCAAGGTATGAGATTAGTATTGGGTTTGGGTTTGGGGCCATAGCCTTATCCCCACTTCCACCTGACACTCGAAAAATCTTACCACAAAGAGACTTTGGCATAAGCCTCATCTTATGTGCAATAATCTTATCCTCACTTCCACCTGATACTTAACCGTGGCTTCCGCACTTGGTTTTAATGGAGACCTTTCTCCAATGTGTTGATGACGCCATTCACAATCGTATTCTCAAACCAACCATCCGACAATTGTTTAGCGATTAGTAACCTATCATGACAGATATGGACTTCCTGAACCCTACCATCCTTAAAAACGAACAAATCCAGACACAAGAGACTAAGTCCTTTACCAACCCGCCGTAAAGAAGTCCCCTCTTGAACAAACTCAAGTACGGCCTTATCTCCTTCAACAATGATGTCTTTTTCGATGAGTGTCAGTTTCTCCCAGTTTGAAAAAGCCCAAGTGTAGTAGTGCCTTATTTCTTCCTTGCCCTTGAAAATGCCTTCGGATCGGATGAAGGTCACATCATCTGTGTAGTAGGATAGCATTGTCGTTATGTCCTTCCTGTTGAACGCTTCGAGAATATTACGTATGGTCTTCTTGGCTTCAATGGAATCCAAGCTGGTCACTTCTTGACAAGAGACTGATTCAATTCCCAGTTATTTATTACTTTTGGAGCAAATTAAACGGATGTTAGGTATAATAGCCTAATCCTGAGTTACCTCTTGAACTCGAAAATCTTAACCACAAATTCAATTTAGGATAAGCCTCATCTTACGTGCAATAATCTTATCCTCACTTCCACCTGATTCTTACCAGTGATTGTATGGTTGATGCACAGACACGCGCTACAAGTTATCAAAATTTAATATGTTTAAAAAAATGAAAAGAATTATCTTCATCTAAGTGAAACCTAAATTGGTGGGAATGGTTGAGTCTCGTCATTCCCGGTGACTGGTTCGTAAACCCGAAGGTATTAGAAGAATTTTACAGGAAATACAAGAATCTAGACGTCAAAGAGATCAGAAAGGTCTCCTTTAACCAAGGCCTCGAACTCGGTCAAACACTAAAGAAGCAGCTCGATCTCCACGGAGAAGACACCACAGCGATCGCGAACCTCCTGAGAGCCGTCTTAAAGGATGAGCCAACAGCGAAGGTCACGACCGAGAAGGGGAGAGTCCTGCTACGAAACTCAGGCTTCTGCCCCCTCATGACTGCTTGCCTCTCCATGAATCTACCCTGGACTTGGCTGTGCAGTGCCCTCGGTTGGCCATTCTTCCATGGCCTAGCTTCAGCTATCAACCCCAGGGTCGACCTAACGATGACTAAGAGGAGAGAGCAGGGGGCCCCATATTGTGATCATGTCTTCGAGATTGGGGAAGGTAAACTGATCATACCCTGAGTGCAATTATTGAAAGTCTGAGACTCAACACCCGCCTAAAGTGGTGGTGAAAGCTGATGGCTGCGTCGTACCCAAAGTGGCTACCCCTTCGTGTGAAAATCATCTCTTACTTCAATGAAGGTGAGGGATCGTTAAACCCCAGTAACATACTTACGCAACTACAAGCTAGATATGGTGGTAATTATTCGGAGACGACAAGTAGCCTTGAGGTCGAATCGGGATCCACTCATCATTATGTCAAGGCGATTATGAATTGGGGTACACTCAGTCTACTAGTAGCGGTTGGATCATCCATTACCAGTGATAATCACCGATTTGAGTATTCGCCAGATGAGCATAGCGCGCTGATCAAGGGTCTGATGGAACTAATACCGAGTAACCCAGACTACAGTATAACATTGACGATGAATTATTCATCCAGTGGAGACGGCCACAAGAAGAGTCTACAAAGTCACTCTAAGGAGTCTGGACTCACCCTCACGAGTGTGGGGAACATTGAGGGGTGTCTCTTGGCTGCATTCGATGGAGGCGGCTCTTCACCCGCCTCTGATAGAGATTATCAGGTCTTCATCGACGTTAAGGACCGTGAGGTCGTACCGAGCTCCGCTTGGGACCTGGCTCTTAAGGCGTGTAAACTGGTAGCAATACAGGGGAATATTAGACACCTCACCTTAGAGAGGCAGCCGATGTTGAGCCAGATCGACGCCTCTGAGAGTGCCACCCAGATGTGGATAAATGAGGTCCTCGCGAGGATGCGTAGACCAATCGATGAGATCAAGCCGAACGATCTAGAGGAGTTGCTCAAGGAGATTACCATTCAGTTCTCTCGGTTATCGACGTTGACGAACTCCATGCGTCGAGACAATGTGAAGGCTGGGGCCCTGATACGGAGTGCTAAGAGGTTGTTGATTGGATGGAATGAGAGGCCCCTTGGAGAGCTGCCTACGAATTCATCGGTGGAGCTTGGTGAGATGGAGGATGCTGTTGCCCCTTTGGGTGACTTCATTGAGCGGACTGAGGCCCTTACGGCGCAGTTCGACACGGTGCTTGACTCTGTTAGGACGTATCTTGGGATACAGCAGGAGAAGCTGAGTCTCTCGGAGCAGTCATCATCTAGGGAGCAGCTCGTTCAGCTGGTCAGTCTCCAGGAGACGCTTCATAAGCTTGAGGTTCTGGTTGTGGCTTTTTATCTTACTGAGATGGCTAGGGTGGTGTTTGAGACGGTGACGGTGTCCGCTGGGCTTTTAACGACCCTGTTTATTCCTGTGGCTTTGCTGGTTTCTGTGTTGATTAATAGGTTTTTGGCTAAGAAATAATGACTGCGAGTGTTGCTCGAAGAGTTGAATGGGTTCTTCCAGACGAGGTTGGGGATAATCAGATCAGGAATTGGGGTACCAGACCCTCAAGACATTGGCCAATTAGTAGCCACGCGCGCGTTGAGAACACACCAGAGAAACTACAAAACGACGCTTGAGACACGGCAGGCACAACTATTCATGTAGCTCTTCGACCGCTTCACAAGCTCAGAGTTCGCCCTCAACTATGGTAAGGCCCGCTACGAGATATGCCCCAAGCTGAACAACAGCCCGGAGGAGCTGAACAAGTTCATCTACCAGAACACAAACGAGAAGTTCAACTCGGAGGTATTCCTACCTTTCCACCAGCTGACGCTGTTTTTCGATGGCGTCGGTGTCCTGGTCCAGAAGGATCTGGTTAACATGGATCTGGTTGAACGTCTCTTCTCGGATCGGATTATCTGGTTCTGGACGATGATCAAGCCACGGATCGTCTTCTCCAGGGAGTCTCAGGGTCCTCAACTCTACGAGAATATAGAGTGGCTTTACAATGAGATGGTCCGACGTCGGGGAAACTCGCTGTTCCATAGCCTTATCCTCACTTATACCTAATGCGCGCGCGTACCGATCGTGATGAAGGAAGCGCGCGCGGGCGGTTTTTTAGTCGTTTTCGCGTCAGCTTAGGTTCTTACTGATGCTTTCCTTCAACTCCTCACTGATCTTCTTCCGCAGCTCAGCCTCGCCCCTCTTGGCCGCGTAGAGACCCCTGTGCCCACCCTTGCAGGTGACCTCATCAAACTCGAGGACACCCCTCTCAACCATTCTGTTCAGGGAGTTGATTATCGACGCCCTGCTAATCGTCATCTTCTTACTGACCTCAGCCCAGACCTCCCGGGATGTGGCGAACTCGCCTTTCTTGGCCCATATGATTTGGAGGGCCTCGATCTCGTAGTCGAAGAAAACAGTCCTGAGCCCCTGCTTATCGGAGTCGTATACCCAAGCTGACATGACGGTTCTACGCTGCAGACCCGGATATAAGATATCGGATGACTCTCATTTTATTTTAAGGCGAGTGAACCTATTTTCACCCAAGTTTTATTTACGCGAGCACTTTAGAACCCACTTCACTTTGAATCATAGCTTCAACGATGTTCTTCAGGTAGAAGCCAGATACCCCGTTTTGAAATGTGATAATTAGTTCCTTGTTCAACACCCCAGTCACCGTCATGCTGAGAATATTGTCCAACTTGATCTCGAATTGTATGACAAGACCCTTGTGAAGAAATCCCAGTCGATTTCAACCAAACTATTTTTTTATTCGTGAACACGAAGTCCCATAGATATCATCGCGCGCGTCACCTAATTAGAGTCTGAACCACTATTCGGATTCAATGTCCTTCTCGCTCTGATTATGAACACTGCTGAGGTGAGGACGCCTAGAGCGCCCAATCCAACGTATAGATAAGTGTAATCTGGATATGCGTAGACGGTAACCTTCCTCTGAAGACCCCCTACCCCAATAGTGTAATCAACGTGATTGGATGAGGAGGCGAAGGGGTTCAGCACCACTTCCCTAGTGCCCGGCAACTCGATGGTCGCTTTGAAGACCTCACGCTCGCCAAGCTTCAACAGGACTGGGACGAATTCTCCGGTTGCGCGCGCGCGTTTACGGAGAAGTAGAAGTCTTCAGAGGCTAGGGGTATATCATAGCTGCCTGTGACTCCCAGGGGCATTATGGTGTTGATGGTGGACTGAGCAGTTACTCTGGCCTCTACCTGAACGTTCTCACCCTGAGCATATATCACCGTGGGGATGTCGAGCTGAACGAGCTCCCAAGGGCCATGGGAAATGATCTCGCTTACAGGCGTCTTCTCATTTTTGTCTTTTTTCGTGATGCCCCAAAGAGAGGTCGCAACGATCACAATCGGCACACGCTCGCCGTCGGCTCCTATTGTTGTGCTCCCAGCTGCATACGACTTAGCGAAGAACGTCCCGCCTGTGAGCGTGTAGCGAGGTGCACCGTTGAGTAGTGTTGACACTGATTTCAGGTAGAGGAGAACATCCTCCCCGACGGTGAATGTGGGCTGGTCCTCCACCAATAGCCCCAATTCACCCATCTGACCCCCGGGGTAATTTACCTCGATGATGCGCGCGCGCGTGATTGTTGATTGGTAGACCTAGCTGAGGTTCAGACAGCGTACTACATGGTGACCGCAGCAAGCGTAACGGTGGCAGCGATCTACTACATCATGACCCTCAGGGCACAGCAGATGAACATGAAGACCCCCCTCGAGACGAGGCGAATAGGACTCCTAGATAGCATTATCACACGAGCGACTGACCTGGGAGGGGATGAGGATTCATTATGAACTCCTTAGATATGAGTGGAGCGATTATGGGGACTTCGAGAGGAAGTATAGATTCAGAGAACAACCCGGAGGCCACTGCCAAGAGATACGCGCTGTGGAACACCTACAACTCGATCGGCATGATGCTCCGTAGGGGCTTGGTTGATACTGAGGACCTCTACGAGATGGGGACATCGGGTGTACTCTTCCTCTGGGCGAAGTACAGACCCATCGTCGAGGAGATCCGGAGGAGGTACACCGGGAAGGAATATCTGAAGGATTTCGAGTTTCTTGCGGGGGAGCTGTTAAGGGTTACGAAGATACATGACCCCACCTATCAATTCCCTGAGACTCTGGACAAATACGTCCCAGATAAGTGAATATCTCAATAGCCTTATCCTCACTTCCACCTGAGCGCGCGCTGCCTTGTCCCTAAAATGGTTAAAAATGGTAATAAATCCCCTCAGCGGATTTGGGGGCAATCCGAGGCGTAACAGTGATCCCTCAGCTTTTTGCAGTACCCACCCTTCTCGAACCTGCAGACCTGGCTCAGCTTCTCGAAACTAAGAGAAACCATACCCGTAACCCGGTTCAGTCGAGGAGCAGACTGTCTCACGGCTCCTGGACCTGAGGAGTAAACATAGCTGGGCCTTCCACGCCCCTTCGTTGGCCGTTTTTCCTTCTTTATCTCTCCTTTCTCAGCCATTGCGTCGAGGTGGAGTCTGAGTGTGTTGTGTGAGACGCCAAGTTCGCTGAGGAGCTCCTCGAATCTCATGGTTTTGCCCTTCCTAAGGGCGTTGATGATCTCATCGTCGATGGGGTCCATTCAGTGACTATTTTGGCTAAATAGTATTTAAAACCATTTTACACCAATAAAGGGACAAGGCAGCGCGCGCGTTGGAAGTGACAAGTGGGTTCCACACAGCGGAGACCTTGTGGCGTGGACCTACACAGTCTTTTAATTTTATACCACCCCGCTAAATCATAATATGTTAAGCTAGGTGTTGAGTTTGGACGCAGTCTCTATTCTTTATAGCATCGCTGACAAAGCTGCCCCAGGTAGATACCCGAGCTACACCCTGGCTCATGTCCTTAAAGTAATGGAGCTCATCTCCTCCGGGTCTAATGTTGGTAGGCAGCAGCTGGCGAGCAGTTTGGGGATCGGTGAAGGTTCAGTTCGGACTATTGTTCGGCGTCTTAAAGGGGAAGGTTTAATCGCGATCAGCAAGGGAGGGATGGTGCTGTCGGAGAAGGGCAAAGAACTGCTCAAGACTCTCGGTAAACGAATCTCAGCGACAGAGCTCACTAACACCGGTTTAACAGTCGGAGAGCACGACTACGCCGTGCTCGTGAGGGGTTCGGCCGATAAGATAAATACCGGAGTTGAACAGCGTGATTCGGCTCTCCTCGCTTGGGCCAAAGGCGCTACTACTCTGGTTTTTAGAGAAAAGAAGTTCCATTTACCAAGACTTGAGGTAGCACCATCACAAGCTCTGGCTAAGGAGCTTGCCGAGAAGCTGAAGCCTGATGAGGGAGACATCGTCATAATTGGGACGGCTGATAGGATGCTTGATGCTGATATAGGATCTAAATCCGCTGCTCTCGAATTGCTCAAAGTGTTATGATAGCACGATTAGTTAGTGGTCTCTTTGTATACTTCGTCTCCCTTTCGGATTCTGTCTTGTACCTTTAGCCCGATGGAGTCTCCGGGGACCGCCTCTTCCACGGGTTTATGCTCTATCTGCATGGACTTGACCAGTTGGGTAAAGTTGCTGGTGGCGCCTTTCACTGTTATCTGGTCCCCGACTTTCAAGGTGGCTGTTAACTCTACGACGGCTACGCCTATATTGGAGTAGTAGTGGCTTACATCTCCAGCCTTCAATGAATCTTTAGGCATGGATAAAAATTGATGCCTTGGTATTAAATGGTTTCTTGATACAGTCAGGGTTATCGGAGAGACCACGTGGATTATTATACGAATATCCGCGCGTGCGTGCGCTTGCGCATCTGAGAACGATGAGACTTTTTAGGCCGACTCATTTTTGCGTGTGCGCGGCTAGCTGTCAGGCGCTCACGCGACATTCTTCACAATGATGATTATGCAGACCTCTGAAGGGTTTCATATTGTCGTTACTGAGAAGTGCCTAACAGCCGTCACATACACTCATGGTCGCTGGATGAGGAACCTCACTTAGCACAACCCCATCTAGATTCATAACTCTGAAAATCACTGTAACCGCCATCCGCCATTTAATCAGATTTCTCAATGACTACAATAAAGATACGCGCGCTGCTACTCACGCCGACATAGGAGGCGACTCTATCAGAGCCAATACGTATTGGTGTTTGCCATAAATTTCCTCGACAACCATTTTATAATTCATGGCTTGACACTCTTTCAAGAAGTCGATTGTATTAGGGATTTTTGGTGCTATCAGAAGATAATAATCAGCAATACGTTTACCCTTTCTCCCGAATCGAATTTCATTCAACTGGTTTTTACCACCATGTCTGGTCGCCTTAAACTCGATCTTCATATCCAGATTGGGTAGGAGAAAATCGTAGTTGTTGATCTTGTTACCTTTTATAGTTGCGTCTTTGTCGACCTGCGTTAATGCGTAGAGTACATCTGCCTCTAAGGCTTTCTCGAATGAGGGGCGTCGGTCTGGATGTTCCATTATGAAATCTAAAATACGTATCCGGTTAAACTCTTGGAACTGTTGCTTAATGGCAGAAACAACTTGACGCATTTTGTCCTCGACCAATTAATTTACCTTCCTTCAAATGTTCATTGCCGAATTAGGATTATAAAACCTTACGCGCGTACGGATCGGAAATGGGGACTTTGCGCTTATGCGCGCGCCTGGCCGCGTATGATTGATAGAAACTGGTACACGACGTTGTGGTCGTCGAAGGCGACGGCCCTGCCCTTCAGTTCCTCTAGACTAATTTTACGGGGCTCAACGAGGTCTCCGAATTGGATGCTCAACCCGGCACCACCCTACACGCGCGCTCAGTTAGATTCAGAAACGATAGAAGAAACATCATAAGGTGGCAGTCCGTTTTAGCGCGCACAAAAAGGCGGAAGGAGAACCATCTACATGATAGGCACAACGGTCCCTATTTTCTCTCGTTTATATTCAGATGTAGGCATCAGTCGCATATCTCCGCATCATCCGGTGACTGTTAAAATAATAAGCAATTTTTCCAATTGAGTTTCGCATCATGCTTATCCAACTATCTCGTTCCTTGTAGAATTTTGGGATAATGAGATATTCTAGCTTGTTGTAGAGATCAGCTAGTTCTCTTTTTCTTCTTTCACCCTCATTGATCTTTTGATCAGGAAACGGGCCAATCGCCCAGCCGGTGAGGCCTTCAACACAACCTTCAACCCACCAGCCGTCTAAGACGCTGAAATTTACCACACCGTTATGCGCTGCCTTCATCCCGCTTGTCCCAGAAGCCTCATATGGGGGTAAGGGTGTATTCAGCCAAATATCAACACCTGAAGTCATTATCCCAGCCATTTCCATATCATAGTTTTCAAGATAGACGATTTCAACCTTATTTTTCAATAGGTCAATGTACCTGTAGATGTCTCTGATCAGCATCTTACCCCCCTCGTCTCTAGGGTGCGCTTTCCCGGCGAAAACTAGCTGAATTTTGCCCTGTCTATTCACTTCCTCAAGTTTCTCCAAGTCTGAAAAGATCATGGTTGCCCTCTTGTACTCAGTAGCCCTTCTCGCAAAGCCTAAGGTCAACGTGCCAATATCCATTCTTACACCAGCTTTCTCGTTAACAAAGTCGAGCAAATCCTGCTTTGATTTCATATGTGCTGTCCACAACTCATTATTCGGAATTGCATCAACTCTTACAAGACGCTCTGGTTCGTTTGCCCATCCTCGAATATAGGTGTCGAAAAGCTGTCTAAAGTACTGGCAGGTCCATGTGTAGCTGTGGACGCCATTAGTTATTTCTTGGATGTTGTATCCTGGAAAAATCTTCCTTGAGTACTCCATATGCGCCTCCGTTACGCCATTGGTATATTTGCTCAGATTCAAGGCCAAAAGCGTCAGATTCAATTGGGATGATCCACCATACTTAATCAAGACATCCTGCGGTAATTCAGGCCCAAGCACTCTTGATACAAGATCATAAGAGAACTTATCAAAAGCGGCTTCAACAGGTGTGTGAGTTGTGAAAACACACAAATTTTTCACTTTATCAGCGTTCATCTCATTCCTTTTCAAAAGCTCGAGAGTTAGAAGGCTGGAATGACCCTCATTCATGTGATATTTTTTGATGTTGATGTTTAAAGCTTCAAGGATTTTCACACCACCTATACCTAAGACTATCTCTTGTTTCAGCCGGTATGCCTCGTCGCCTCTGTAAAGAAAATCAGTTATTTCTCTATCACATTTAACGTTTCCTTCAACGTCAGTCGTGAGAAACAGAACCGGAACAACCCCACCGGTCATGCTCTCTTGATTATAAACCCAAGCTCCGACCTTGACATCCTCCTCTCCGATTCTAACGGTCACAGTTGCTGGCAACAAACTCATAAACTTCGAAGGATCCCACTCCTCTGGGTATTCCAATTGTACTCCGTCGGGCGTAATCTTCTGTTTCAGGTAGCCCTCCTTACTGAGTAAAGTGACTGCAACCAATGGGATCCTCAAATCCGCGCTTGATCTAACTACGTCACCTGCTAAAACCCCTAACCCGCCGCTGTAGGTCGGTATATTACTCTTTATGCCGATTTCCATGGAGAAATAAGCGACTCTGGGACCTTCGATAAAACTGCGCATGCAATACTCGCTGTCAAAGTAACATTGTTTGGTCAAAAACTCGCTCTTGAACTTAGTTTCATTTGGTTCTAATGACATTCCGCATATAGGATCTTTCACATTCACACTGTAACACTCTTAAAGACAGACGACAGCCAAGCTTTAATAAACCATCGCCACTTTCCTAGATGCTAACCGCGCGCGATAGCACCATGATCCTCTTAAACTATTAATTAAAAAATGTGCGCATTCTGTGCATGCGCGGCACAAGATCGAATATATATCTAGATTCCTATCCTGTGTATGAAAGAGGCTTCTCCTAGCCTCGCCACCCGAGTCTACCAGGATTGTAAGTATTTATAGTAAGCACCACGTGTACAACTAGATGTCTAGGCTTACAGTCACGGACGCTGACAGGTGCGTGGGATGCCAGCTCTGCATGTTTGCCTGCAACAGGCGCTTCGGTGAGGGTGGCCTGGCGAAGTCCGCAATCAGGGTACGCTCAGCGGGGGGATTCGAGAGGGGATTCATCGTCGTCGCCTGCAGGGCGTGCCCCGACCCACCCTGCATGAAGGTCTGCCCCGTCGAGGCTCTCGAGCAGCGAAGAGGCGGAGGAGTCGTACTTAAGGCGAGCAAGTGCATAGGTTGCCACCGATGCGCTGAGGCGTGCCCCATGCACGCCGTCTTCTGGGACGACGAGGCGAATAAGCCGGACATCTGTGTCCACTGCGGGTACTGTGTAAAGTATTGCCCACATGAGGTGCTGGCTATGAGGGAGGTCGAACCCACATGAGGCTGCCAACCAGAGTCCTATTAGTCGACGTAACCAGAAGAAGCTACAGAGTTGAGGACAGAGCCGACCTATTCCAGTACTACATCGGGGGCGCTGGTGTAGCTATCAACCTTCTCAGGGAGAACTGTCCTGAGGGAGCAGACCCGCTTGGACCCGAAAACCCAATCATATTTGCGGTGGGCCCCCTGGTGGGGCTCTATCCTTTGGCCTCAAAAACTGTCGCCATGTTCAAGTCGCCTCTTACTGGGAACCTAGGCGAGAGCCACGCGGGAGGCCGGAGCGCTGTCGCCATCCGTTCTGCTGGCTATGGGGCTATAGTCATCAAGGGCACCAGTGAGACCCCAATCTACCTCTCTATTGCGGATGAGAGCGTCCAGTTCAGGGACGCCTCCGGTATATGGGGAATCGCAAATAGTGTGACCGTCGGCCGCATCATAAGGGAGCTGGAGGGCGGCGCTGGAACCAGAACCATAATGAGGATCGGCGGCGCAGGCGAGCACCTCGTAAGGTATGCCTCCGTCATCACCGAGACGTACCGCCACTTCGGGCGCCTCGGCCTAGGAGCGGTCTTCGGCAGTAAGAAGCTTAAGGCGGTCACTGTCTCGGGTAACCATGGAATCGAAGTCACGGATCGAAGTGCATACCGTTCGGCATACGACGAAGTCTACAGGCGAGCCGTCGAGTCGCCAGTGATGAAGAAGTACCACGACATAGGCACCTCCTCCAACATCATGCCCCTGAACCTCCAGAAGGGGCTCCCCACGATGAATCTGAAGACCACATCATCGCCTGAGGCTGAGAGGATATCTGGTGAAGCGCTTGCCGAAGGATACCTAGGCCGCCGCGTCGCCTGCGCCCACTGCCCCGTCGCCTGCATCCACATCGCCGCTCTTCGCGAACCATATGCCAACGAGCCGTACTTCTACAAGACCACCATGATTCCCTATGACTACGAGTTGATCTACGCCCTCGGCTCAATGCTAGGGGTCTTCGATGAGAAGGCCATGCTCAAACTCATCGACGCTGTTGAGATATGGGGAATAGACGCCATGAGCACAGGCGTCGTCCTTGCCTGGGCGACGGAGGCACAGGAGAAAGAGCTGATAACTGAGAAGGAGACGCTTGGACTCACGCTAGGTTGGGGAGATGCCGCTACATACATCAAGGCTGTGGAGCATATAGTTAAACAGCCCAACGAGTTCTATAGGGCTCTTGCCTGCGGCGTCGACTGCGCCTCAGCCAAGTATGGAGGCATCGACTTCGCACTCGCTTTCGGCGGAAATGAGATGCCTGGGTACCACACGGGTCCAATCGCCCATGTCGGGTACCTCACCGGTGCCCGACACAGCCACCTCGACGGTGCCGGTTATAGTATAGACCAGGCGGCCCTCAAGGAGGGGATGCCAGACATTAGGGTGGCTGTCATGAAGCTCCTCATGGAGGAAGCGTGGCGTCAGGTTCTCAGCAGCCTCGTCGTCTGCTTCTTCGCCCGTGGCATCTACGACAAGGAAACGGTAATCAAGACCCTCAAGATAGCCGGGCACAGGCTCCAGCTCGATGACTTGGACAGGGTAGGAATGGGAGATCCTCCGTGAGAAGAATCGGTTCAAGGCTCGGGAAGGCTTTAAGCACGAGGAGCTCAGGATACCGAGTAGGATCTTCGAGACCGACAGTCCTCTAGGTAAGCTGGATGAGAAGGCGGTGAGGGGAGCCATCTCCGAGTTCTATAGGCTCCTCGAGCAGCCCTGAGCCTATTTCTCGATGTGGAAGACTCCTCTGAGGCCCTAAGACTAGGCTGTCGCTTGTATCCAATGGCATCCGCTCCCTCATGTGGGCCTTCCAGCGCCTGCAGACGGATGTCTACGAGACGGCGTCCCACCATGCTCAGTCCTCGACCTCGAAGTAGCAGAAGAGCCACACTATTAAGATTGAGAAAGATTGTCTGCAATGACGCTATGCTCCTAATACGCGCGCATGAGCAGCCCGAGCCTAAGAACCCCCAGAAACCATTTGTTCAATAACCTCGAACTATCTTGTATGTTGAGGTAAAACCAGATGGTCAAGACTACGGTATCATTGATTAAAGCCGATATAGGAAGCGTCGCGGGACACACTATCGTCGCAAAACCCCTATTTGAGATAGCGAAGAAAAAGCTCGAAGAAGCCCAGAAGTCGGGTCTCATTAACAGCTTCTACGTCTTCAACGCAGGAGACGACCTGGAGCTGCTTATGACCCACTTCAAAGGCGAGAACAACGCGGAGATCCACAAACTCGCTTGGGACACTTTCCTTGCGGGTACCAAAAAGGCGAAGGAGCTCAAGCTCTACGGGGCGGGACAGGACCTCCTCAAGGACGCCTTCAGTGGCAATGTCAAGGGCATGGGCCCCGGTGTAGCGGAGATGGAGTTCGAGGAGCGTGGCAGCGACCCGGTCGTCGTCTTCGCCGCCGACAAAACCGAGCCCTCGGCGTTCAACTACCTTCTCTACCGCGTCTTCGCCGACCCCAGCAACACGGCGGGGCTGGTCATCGACCCCAAGATGACGGGCGGCTTCAAGTTTGAGGTCTTCGACGCCTACGAGGACAAATCCGTTGTCCTTGAGTCCCCGAAGGAGCTCTACCAGCTCATCGCCCTAATCGGAGCCACTAGCCGTTACATGGTGAGCAGGGTCTGGCGCACAAGCGACAACGAGATAGTCTCAACGAGCAGCACGACGAAGCTAAGCCTCATCGCCGGCACCTACGTGGGGAAAGACGACCCAGTCTGCCTCGTCCGAGGCCAGAGCGGCTTCCCCAGCGTCGGCGAGATCATCGCCCCCTTCCAGCACACCTACCTAGTCGCGGGATGGATGCGCGGTAGCCACTGGGGCCCATTCATGCCAGTCGGCCTCAAGAACAGTATGTGTACTGTTTTCGACGGCCCCCCTAGGATAGTCTGCCTCGGAGTCCAGATAAGCAACGGCAAACTCGCAGCGGATGACGAGGGCAACCCCCTAGTGGTTGACTTCTTCGAGGACGTCGCCTTCGACGGCGCCCGCCAGGAGGCTATCCAGATGAGCCAGTTCCTACGCAGGATGGGCGAGTTTGAGCCCGCCCGCCTCGGCCCCGAGGCGATGGAGTACACGACACTCCCCAGGTCCTCAAGTCCCTCGAGCCGCGCTTCAAGAAGAATTGATTTTTCAGATCTAGGCGGCGCTAAGCGCTTCGCTTCGCGTCCACAGTAAAAGATGAACGCGCGCTTACTTGTTTAGAAATTCATTTCTTATGTCGCTCTAAATCACTAAAATTACCCTAAAGAAGAGAACACGAGCCACAACCCCCGAGCCAAATACCCAGAAACCATCGAGTACCCTAAACCCGCCACGAGAAGCGATGAACAAGCCTAGGCAACCCCCACCTTCCCTCGACCTACCGACTCACTCCACGAACCGCTTAATACACCTGACCAGACCAGGCACACCGGTCCTAACCGCAGTCACCGCCACCGATAGCATCGAGATTAGGCTCAGGGAGACGTGGATCCCCACCTGGGCCAAACCCCTGACCCTCAGCCCATCCAGCAGCAGCCAGTTCTTAGCACGTCCAAACAACCTCTCAATACTCCACCGCTTCCTGAACAACCTCACGACCCGCTTAGCACCCTTCGCCACGAAGCCCTTGCCTACGCGGAGCGCTCTCCTCGCACGGGAGGCCCTCCTCACCGGAATAATTGGCTCTGCACCCAGCCACTCAGCCGCGTTCCGGACGTTCTCCGAGTTGTACTGGCTGTCCGCCACCACGTGCCTGAACCCGACGCCGAGGCGACGAGCCTTCTCAAGCAGAGGCTCGAAGTAGAGCTTATCGTTCTCGTTGCAGGGAGCCACCGTGAAGGCTATGGGGAGCTCCGAATCCGCGCAGCAGACCGTGTGGACCCTGTACCCTAGGATGAAGCCCCGTCTGCCTCTGCCCACCCTGGCGTCGGGGTCGCTTCTCACCGACTCGGTTGTCCATGGCTCGTCCGCTGTAGGCCACAACGTGGGTGCTGTCCACCGCCACGACCTTGCCGATCATGACCCCGGATTCGATGAGGTTCATCGCCAGCTTGTTGAATATCCGCTGGTACGCCTCCTCCCCGAGCCGGTGCCTGAACTGGGTGAATAGGCCGTGGCTCGGAGTCCGGCGTCGGAGCCCGCAGGCCTTCGCCAGTCTGCGGTCCTTCCTCAGGCGTAGTGCTAGTCTTCTGTCGCTGGGTATCTGTAGTAGGTGTTTGGCTAGTTGGGCCTTGAGCATGGACAGCGGGTTGATGGGTTTTCTGCCCGGTCCTTCGTTGTGGTAGTGTTCCGTGAGTTCTGTGCGTATATGGTCTAGGTTGAGTGAGTCAAGCACGCGCTCAACGTTCAACCTATCCTCAAAGGAGAAGTGCTTGATGGGTTATTTAATTTCTAAACAGGCAAGCGCGGGTGAGTGAGTCTCACAGGACCCATTATTCAATTGACTGACCACACCCGCAGTGCTTATCAGTTCGATGTAAGACCCACATCATATGGCGTATAGCCAAAGATTCACAGCGCTCTTTGAACCACCATGTCAAACGTAGAGGTAGCAGACGATGCTACACTTAAGGGAAGGACCCTCGTCTTCAGGGATAGAACCCACGCTGGAGAGGCGCTCGCAGAAGCCCTCATCCGGCTAGGATGGCACCAACAAAAACTCGTCCTCGCCATACCCGCAGGTGGGGTCGAGGTGGCCGTCGCAGCGACTGAAAAACTGGGCCTCCCCCTAGAACTTGCCGTCACCAGGAAGCTTCACATCCCCTGGAACAGAGAGGCAGGCTTCGGGGCCGTGTCATGGGAAGGAGATGTCACACTCAATGAGCCCCTCATCCGAGCCATAGGCCTCACCCACGCCGAAATACAGATGGTCATCGCAGAGGAGCGAGCGACCATAGAGAAGCGCCTAAGACTATACCGCGGTGACGCCCCGCCGCCGACTCTCATCGGTAAGCGAGTGGTTGTTATCGACGACGGCCTCGCATCCGGCTACTCCATGCTCGTCACCCTCAAGGCACTCAGACGAAAAGGTGTCAGCGAGACAACCGTCGCCGTCCCTACAGGCCACACAGACGCCGTCGAGCTCCTCCGACCCCACGCCGACAAGATCCTCTGCCTCAACCTACGACCCAGCGACAGCTTCGCCGTCGCTGACGCCTACCAACATTGGCGAGACCTCACGGACGAAGATGTCCTCCGCCTCCTCAGAATCTCTAAGAACTACCTGACAGCTAGCCGCGCACACGCAAAAAAGAAGTCGGCCTAAAAAGGCTCATCGTTCTCAGATGCGCATGCGCGCGAACGATGTCAGAGATTTAAAGTTCATCCCATAGCTATTCATGTATGTCCGCGCATGCGCCCGCTTACTCTGCGAAGGAGAAGGAAAATAAGAAAAAGCCAGAGGACATACTAGACAGGAACATTACTGATCACATAGTAAAATCCGTGACGAGTTATTTTCTTAGCAAAGATTTCAAAGACCTTTACGGCCAAAAGGTGAAAAGGGATGAGATAACGTCGGCATTATACGACCGCCTTCTCAAGCAGCTGAACGAGAGTTACAGTGCAGCCGTGGTGAACATGGGCTACCCGCCGCTCACGAGGGAGTACGTGAGTCGCATGCTAATGTCGAAAAAGTCCGGGGAAACAGTCGGCGACTACGTGGGCGGGACGATGAACACACAATACGGAAAGCTGGAAGAGCAGAGGAGGGAAAGAGCGGGAATGACCGACGAGATGAAGACTCGAGCAGACCAGGCGAAGAATGCGGAGCAGTCAGCGCAAGCCCGTCGAGAAAAGAGACGTGTCCGGGCTAACCCGAAGAGAAGCGGGTAGTCTGATGGACTTTAGTATCTGCGGTTAGCGCGCGCGATTTAGAACTCTCGAATGAGATAGAGAAGTTCAGGTTTGAGACGATCGAGAGGTTTTGTAGGAAAAGGACGATCTTTCAAAGGCTGTTGAAGAGTCAATAAGCGCGTGCACTTAGTCGCCCTGGGTATTTTAAGCGGGTTTATACCGTAGGTCGTAAGAACAATAAGTGCCATTCTAAGCTTTCATCTTAAAAGATACTAGAGCCAGAATGAAGATGGGGAGCTCGATAAGAAAATAAGAAAAATGTTTAAACAGAATATCCGGAAAAAGAAGCATAGCAAGACCAAGGTTAATGCGATTGTTGCAGCAAGGGTTGCCGCAGCCAAAACCCTGACAAAAAATGATGCGCTCAGCCTCAGACAATAACGAAAAAACGCCAAAAAAGGCCTTAGCGCGCGCGTGAGGAGGAGGGAAGGAACGAAATGAAGAAGAAGCCCGAAGTAGAAGACACTAAAGAAAACCCATTACAAAAAACGCTAATGGAGTCAGATAAATGACTAAACCAGTTTGCAGTGATTGCGGTAAACCCGCAGTGGGAGTAGTTCCCGGATTAGTGGCACATTTCTACGTCTGCAAAGATCACGCTGAAAAAGCAGAGAAGAACGGATGGTATGTGGATTATAGCAGTTGGAGATTAGGGGAAACGGTGATACCTAAGAAATGAAAGAGCACCCCATCTGTCTAATGAATAAATGTCCAAACTACCCATGCCGGATACTGGACTCAATAGTGGATAAACCTGTAATCTGTAAGGAAGATGGATTCTGGGAGAAATATGACAAAAAGGAAACTGAAGACATTAACCCTTAGGTAAGGATTGGGATGAAGAGAAATGAATGTAAGAAATAAGCTACATCGTCTACTGTGAAACCATGTACTACATATCTTCTGGATTACTGGGCTTGTAATCGCGCACGTGGATTCATCAGGGTTTATTGCCTAAGACACTTTTCACATGACCAGCTATTTTATCGATAGCAACAAAGCACTCACGGGATGGTAAATCCAACATATTTCTACCCACACCACAATTAATTTTCCCGTAGAGAGCATCCTGGCGACGATCCTCTCGTACTTGTATTCCCTCTCACCACCGCTGACGGCCTCACCATAGCCTTCAGGGTAGAATAGGTCGAAGTCGCGGAGGATTCCCGGGCATTCCTCGTCCTCCCTGTCGTAGAAGCCCCTCGCCGTCTTCGGGTAGTCGATCAGCCAGAAGAAGTCCCTGAAGCTATTAGAGAGAGTCGCCTCGGCCTCCCACGATATCTCCTCTCCCTGCTTAACCTCAAAGCCCTTCTCCCTCAGGAGCTCGACGGCGTCGCGGTAGGTAATCTTCTTAAAGGGGAGCTTCGGCGTCTTTAGTTCTCTACCGAGGACATCGAGCTCGTCTGAGCAGTTCGCCTTCACCCTCTTCACCACGTACGTGACCATCCCCTCCCCAATTTCCATGACGTCGAAGTAGCTTGCCCTTGCGACCTCGAGGTCGAGCTGCCTGAACTCGGAGAGGTGGCAACCAGTCTCGATGGTCTCGTCGGGCTCGAGCCTTATGTTGGGGCTGAGGGCGAAGATCCTGTCGAAGCTGTTCACCGCCATCCGCCATTTAATCAGATTTCTCAATGGCTACAATAAAGATGCGCGCGCTGCTACTCACGCCGACATAGGAGGCGACTCTATCAGAGCCAATACGTATTGGTGTTTGCCATAAATTTCCTCGACAACCATTTTATAATTCATGTCTTGACACTCTTTCAAGAAGTCGATTGTATTAGGGATTTTTGGTGCTATCAGAAGATAATAATCAGCAATACGTTTACCCTTTCTCCCGAATCGAATTTCATTCAACTGGCTCTTACCACCATGTCTGGTCGCCTTAAACTCGATCTTCATATCCAGATTGGGTAGGAGAAAATCGTAGTTGTTGATCTTGTTACCTTTTATAGTTGCGTCTTTGTCGACCTGCGTTAATGCGTAGAGTACATCTGCCTCTAAGGCTTTCTCGAATGAGGGGCGTCGGTCTGGATGTTCCATTATGAAATCTAAAATAAGTATCCGGTTAGACTCCTCGAACTGTTGCTTAATGGCAGAGACAACTTGGCGCATTTTGTCCTCGACCAATAAATTTACCTTCCTTCAATTGTTCATTACCGAAATAGGATTATAAAATACTTCTGGACGTGCTTGAAGAGCTCGTCGAACTCCTGGGCGCCGCTCCTCCCGAGGGCCTCCACAACGTTCGAGGGTATGAGTTTCGCGTCCATTGTTCACACCTAAGCTATGTCCATGGGGGGCTTCTGCTGGTCCCGGAGGCGCTTATTCGTCTCCTGGTACCACTTCTCCATATCAGGGGTTATCGAGGGGAGTATATCCGACATTACCTTCTCGAAGTCGTTCAGGGTGACCTTCGTCGTCTCCGGGTCCTTTCTGAGGGCGGTTATCGCGGCCTCGCGACAGATGGAGTCGATGTCGGCGCCGCTGTAGCCCTGCATCTTTTTAGCGAGGTCCTCGACCTTGACATTCTCGAGGGGCATGTCCTTCGTCTTTATCTGGAGTATACGTGAGCCGCGCCTCGTATGTCGGGTGGCGGGACGTAGACGCGCCTGTCGAACCTCCCCGGGCGGAGGACAGCGGGGTCGATCATGTCCGGGCGGTTCGTTGCAGCGATGACGACGATGTTCTGGAGGCTCATCAGGCCGTCGATCTCGGTGAGAAGCTGGCTTATGACTCTCTCCGTGACTCGGTTGTCGCCTCCCCCGCCCCTTGTGGGGACGAGGGCGTCGAACTCGTCGAAGAAGATGATGCTCGGCGCCGCCAATCGGGCCTTCCTGAAGGTCTCACGTATCGCCTTCTCTGACTCGCCGACCCACTTGCTGAATATCTCGGGTCCGCGGATGCTGATGAAGTTCGCCTCAGACTCCGTAGCGACGGCGCGGGCTAGAAGCGTCTTGCCGCAGCCAGGTGGGCCCTGAAGGAGTATTCCCTTAGGTGGCTGGATCCCGAGGCGCGTAAACCTCTCGGGCGTCTTGAGCGGCCACTCCACCGCCTCCTTCAGCCCCTGCTTAACCTCCTCGAGGCCGCCGACCTCGTCCCAGTGGACGTTCGGCGTCTCGACGTAGACCTCGCGCATCACCGTCGGAGTAACCTCCCTAAAGGCACCCATTATGTCCTCGCCGTTGACGACCATATGGTCAAGGACCTCGTGGGGTATCCTCTTCTGCTCTAGGTCAATCTTGGGGAGGTACCTGCGGAGCGCCTTCATGGCGGCCTCACGACTCAGGGCCTCGAGGTCGGCGCCAGTGTAGCCGTGGGTGAACTCGGAGACCTTCTGGAGGTTGACGTCCTCAGCCAGCGGCATACCTCGGGTGTGAATCTGCAGGATCTCGAGCCGCCCCTCCCTACCGGTGATGGCGATCTCGATCTCCCTGTCGAACCTACCTGGGCGCCGAAGGGCCTCGTCGATGGCCTCGGGCCTGTTAGTAGCGCCTATGACTATGACGTGGCCCCTGCTCTTCAAGCCGTCCATGCTGGCGAGGAGCTGGGCGACGACGCGGCGCTCAACCTCTCCGGTGACCTCGCTCCTTTTCGGCGCGATGGCGTCTATCTCGTCTATGAACAGTATGCTGGGAGCGTTCTTCTCGGCGTCCTCGAACATCTTCCTTAGACTTCCCTCGGACTCGCCGTAGAACTTACTCATGATCTCGGGGCCGTTTATCGCGTAGAAGTTGGCGTCTGACTCGTTCGCGACTGCGCGGACCAGGAGCGTCTTACCACAACCTGGCGGGCCGTGGAGGAGGACACCCTTCGGCGGGTCTATGCCGAGGCGCTGGAATATCTCCGGGTGCCTCAACGGCAGCTCCACCATCTCTCTTATGCGCCGGATCTCCTCGTTCAGGCCGCCGATGTCCTCGTATGTGGTCCGGCTCGGCATCTCCATCTCGGGAACCGGTTCGCTTAAAATCTGAATCTCCGAGGTAGGAGAGATCTTGACGATCCCAGCTGGCCGCGTGTTGACTACCATGAAGGGCACCGAGTGGCCGAGCATCATGATGAGCAGCGTGTCGCCACGCGTCGCGGGGCGGTCGATGAGGCGGTCCTTCACGAAGCTTATGAAGTCGTTGTCCACGCTTATCCTGATGTCAACTGGCGCGAGCTTCACCGAGGCGGCGTACTCCGCCTCGGCCCTCTTGACGTCGACGAACTCGTTGATGCTCACGTTGCAGTTCTTCCGGATGAAGCCGTCGATGCGCAGGAGGCTGAGTCCCTGGTCCTCTGGGTAAGCTGGCCAAGCCTTCGCCGCGGTGGACTTCTTGCCGACGATCTCGACGACGTCGCCTACGGTGACACCGAGGGTCTTCATCGTCTCAGAGTCCATGCGCGCGATGCTTCGGCCGACGTCAATCTGCTGCTTCGCTTCGGCTACCTTCAACTTGATGCTGCTCAAAGGGTCCACCTGGAGATGTTTCTCGGCTTTCAAGCTAGGTCTTAATCAATATAAGATTTAGTTTGTTATCCGTCTTTATGAGTGTGTACGCATCTTTGTTTTTCATCACGTCGCGCGCTCCTATGAGAAACGTCTCAGGACACACGGTGCCCGGGCAGCATCCACTCAGTTCCGCAGGCCATCATATGCTCTCTTACCCATGTTCTTAAGCTTACTCTCAACCAACCCCCCATCCGCGTCTCGATAAGGCTCGTTCCTACTCAGCATAGCTCCGCGTCCGCAATGTGTCAGTCACCATTAGGGTGACGTTAGGGGGGTTGTGTGTGTGTTGTGTTTCGTTTCTCTCCGTGTGCGCGCGCGCTCCTTCAATTACGAATGAGTTCCCCAACTTGTTCTATTCCAGAACCTTTCATGAACAAAATATGCTATACTTGTGTAAATATTACTTCCAAGCATAAACCAAAACGCAGTTTGATATTGCCCGGTGAGCAGATAGATAAAGGTAAAATCTAATATTATAATCAAAGCTCGATAAGTAACTGTTTTCACTAACGACCTAGTCCAAGGTTCTTTGATTTTCTGACTTTCCACCATCATCTTCAAACTCACAAAAAATGTTCTGCACTCACGTAGATAAGTGCGCAGCGAAGCCTGTGGAGTTACCGCATTGAGTGTCTAATGCGTATATGCGGATGAGCATCTTCATTTACCCCTTACCTATCGTAGAATCGGATTCCTTTAAGCTAGTGAACATTCTACGCCGTCTCGGTGAATAGGTAATGTCGATTGAGGAAGCGGCAAAGAAGGTCTTCGACGAAATGATGACGAGATTTGAACGTGATACTTCCATGGTCTTTACAGCCCTAGAAGACCGTGAAGCCCTAGCGGATATGATGAGTGAGTGGAAGCGTCTAGGTCCAAAGACCTTACAAAAACTTTCTATGAACCAACCTTGGAACATGCCGCTATATTTTGCCCTCTCCGCCGCGATTCTTAACCGAAGGGAGATAAACGAACTAAGAAAGAGCCTAAAACCTTGACTGAGGAAACGCACTCGGCGCATAGATAAAATAAAATTAGTAGAAGCCTGATGCTCCTGACATTCTCGCAATAATCGTCACCCTGAAGCCATTGCGTGCGCGCGTGGGCGCATCCTCCGATGGAAACCCCTAATAGGCGTACACACACATACCCACACGGATAAGGCATGGGTACTAAGAACATCTCCATCTCAGAGGAAGCCTACGAAAGACTCGCTGCACTGAAGAGGCCCAACGAGAGCTTCACCGAGGTAGTAAATAGGTTGACAAAGAAAAGGTCCATTATCGAGTTCGTTGGAGTAATCACCGAGAAGGAGGGAGATGATATCCGGGGGGGAATCGATGAGTCCGCAAATCCAGCTCGATGAGAGTAAAGGCGTCGGCTGAGAGGATTGAATAGATTGATCGCGGACACCACATTTCTAATCGACCTCATGGTCGGCGACGAGGCTGCGGTTGAGAAGGCTAGAGACATCGAGTCCAAGAGCATACCCATAACGGTTACGGCTCCATCAGTGTTTGAGCTCTATGTGGGCTTGTCGCTCAGCAAGAAGGCTGAGGAGGAGAAGACGAAGATTGTGGATGTCCTCGAGTCTTCGCCCTTTCTGCCACTCACTCTGAGTTGGCTAAGGAGGTGGTCGATATATGGGGGTAGGAGGCGTACGGGTTCCGCAGATGGACCCGAGGACGCTATGATCGCCGGATAGCAAAGGTTCATGGTGAGAGGAGGTGTTAACGAGAAACGCCAAGCACTTCCGTGATGTCGAGGGAGTGAGCGTCGAGTCATATTAATGCTTCAGGGCGTACTTGATTTAATAGTCCACATCGGTCCAAGTTTTTTAGCTTCGCGATTAGATCCGTCCAAGATTCCACTGTTTCCTCCGGCGTCCAGTTTCCGTCCATTCGTCCGCGCGCGCGAGATCGTGCATGTAGTATACATGTTTATTAGACATGGATGATGCATGTGTTAATGTGGTTGTGTTGGCGCAGAAGAACGTGCAGACCGAGTCGCCTGAGGAGGAGTACAGAATGCTTGTGAAGGCGGCTAAGGAGAAGAACATCAGCATTAAAGAGGGTGTGAGGGAGGCTGTTCGACAATGGATAGAGACCAGTATACCCCTCTCTGAGGATCCCCTCTTGAGCTCAAGCCGGTGAAGACTGGGGTGGTAACCGACTCCTCGAGGTCGATGAGGAGTCTACGGTGAGCCGCGGCGATGAAGATCTTTCTTGACACCTCCGCGTTAATCGCTCTACAACGTCGACGACGTTAACCATGCGTCGGCGAGGGCAGTGATGGATGCTATAAGGGACGGCGGGATTCCTTTCACGAGGTTCTACACGACCGACTATGTCCTTGATGAGTCGCTCACCTACATCTCATGCGTGGTCGGTGATCATGGCCTCGCCGTGAAGGTGGGGGAGGCTCTGCTGACCTCGCCATTCACATCCTTGCTGCGTGTGGATGATGACCTTTTTAGGAGTGCTTGGGAGATGTTTCGGGGGCATGAGGGCTTAGCTTCACGGACTGCGTCTCCTTCCAGGTGATGAGGGAGAGTGGGGTGGTGCACGCGTTCTCGTATGATGGCCACTTCAAGGCCGCGGGGTTTAACACCGTCAACGGTTGAGGTACGCGCACCATCCAACCAGAATTCAATGGAGGGGCGTCATCCCCCTGTCCCACTATCACCGGTTGGCGCGCGGGATCGGGGGAGGAGAACTTATCCTCGATGTCTCTGTCCCCGTCAACAGCCAGGGAACGGTTTTAACGCGCGCGCGCATCACCCATGATTTATTTTCTAATCAAGGTTTCAGTAGGTGGTGATTCTGACACCCCTATTCAAGGCCTAAGTCGGGTGCGCGCGCATATGGGTTGAGCGTAGAAGAGGCAATAAAACCTTCCAAGCACACGCATAATCTTATCATCACTTCACGGTAATTATTAACCTGCGAATTGTAATGGCTGACGTTGCTGAAATGCACAAGCGCGTAGTCGGGCTGAAGATGAATATCATCGTTGAGACTAATTGGATGAATAAGCAGATGCATAAAGGAATCAAAAAACATTATCAGTCATTGAAGCAAGCCTGTGAATCAAACGGGGTCGAGTTCATCGTCCCTCTACAAACCCCTAAACGACGCTTGGAACTGGACATACTTCATAAAAGTAAATACACTGGAAAAATGGAGAGATATCGACAGGGAGGTACATAGACTCTACCCTGATATCGACAACAATGTAATTTGCTCAATGTCGAGGTTATACCGAGGAATTGGGGGATTACGGACGCCCCGATTAGAAATCCGAAGAGCATGAAGTACCTAGTCGTGGGCCTCAACAATTTTACAGAAATGAGTCTCGGGATTGAATATTACAACCAAAGGTGTGTTCAATTTGAAGGTTTAGAGGGTGCAGGGTTACTTGGGCTATATGAGCCGAACTCGGAAATTTGGGATTGGGCTACGATAAAACTGTATGATTCAATAGACCGATACTTGGACGTTGGAATGGAGTACCAGAAGACATACCGACGTATTTCTGAACTCACCAGCTATACTGAGAGAATTATACGAGAAATACGAGCCCTAAATGTGCACGCGCTGTCAACGCTGGCGCCATTGCGGCTTAAGCGCATCGACCCTGGGGAGAGACTTGTCAATATCAGTCTGCTTGTTTACGCGCGCGCGGAGCGGCAACAAGGCGAGGAAACATAGAGAGCAGTTCAAGTCTGAGGGATTCGACGAGAGGCCCTCGAAGCTATGTATGCGCCTATCGGCCTTAAGATAAACGCGGAGACTCAGGAGGAGATCGGTGTTAGTATCGTGGCTGAGATGATTAAGAGGAAACGCAACTAGTGGAACAAATCAATGTAGATTATTATCCGAACTAATGTCTTTACCTTTTGATTTGCTTGACTTTGCATTTTATGATGGCTCGATGTACACCTCACCGTCGTTCAAGATGTCGACGCGAACTGGTTTTGTTATCCTCGTTCCCGATACGCTGTCTTTCGCATCGTGCTTCAGTTTTTTGTATACTAGGGAAAAGTCTATACTTTATTCTGACCCCTGCCGAATCAGCTGCATCTATGAGCATTCTCGGCACATCCACCAAATGCGTCAATGGGGGAAGGGTCACCGTGGCGACCGTCCGAAGCTTCCTATAAGCGGCGATGGTCTCCTCAGCTTTCTTCAGGTTCCTGTGTGCGCGCTCTCAGCAAGGGAGATGTTCTGCCTTGTCGTCCCGAGTTTATTCGCTATCTCCTCCTGTTTCAGTCCCCTATCCTGAGTCGCAGCACCTCAAGCTGGACCCTTGTCAAATATCCCGACTTTTCCCGTACAGCCATTCATTCCATCTCCGAACGGAAACCAATATCGCTTTACAATATTTCTCTATCTGCTTAAAAGGAAAGCGTAAAATTTAACTGCATTCTGAGAGCCCCACGACTTCTGATGAACATGAAGAGAAATACTCTTGTTCTACTCGTCTTATCCTAGCGGTTTCAGCGATGGGTATTTATGCCGCTTACCAGTATCTCACCCCGAAACCTGCGGAGGAACTCCGTGTCTTTGCAGCCGCGAGCCTCACGAAGCCTTTCCAGACCCTCCAACCCCAGTTCGAGAGCCAAGTACAACGCGAAGCTCATCTTCAACTTCGCCGATCGAGCAACTTATCACGCAGATCATTCAGGGCTCCCCATGCGACGTTTTCGCCTCCGCTAACACCAAGGAGATGACCAATGTCAAGAACGCTAACCTATTGTAAGGAAGCTCAACGGTATTCGCTTACAACTCCTTAAGGGT
>CAWGAT010000022.1:0-29817 GCA_963820555.1 Candidatus Bathyarchaeota archaeon | reverse complement strand
CCAATTGCCTGGAAACCGATCTGCTTGATCCCGTCAACCTGATCGAGCGCGTTGACGCCGTCGCTCTCTGTGGCGGTAGTGCCTACGGCCTCGCCGCCGCAGGTGGGGTAATGAGATACCTTGAGGAGAGAGGGATCGGCCACCCCGTCGGTGAAGGGGAGGGTGGTCCCCATAGTACCCGCTGCGGTTATCTTCGACCTGGGCAGAGGCAGGAAAACCGGTCACATTGGCGAGGAAGCCGGGTACGACGCCGCGAGCCGTGCCTCCGCCTCGGCTGTTGAGCTAGGAAATTACGGCGCGGGCACGGGGGGCGGTCTCAGGAGGGTTTAAGGGTGGACTCGGCTCCGCCAGTGAGGTCCTCGATAACGGCATCACCATTGGCGCAGTCACCATCGTCAACTCGACAGGCAGTGCCTTCGACCGAGAGACCGGCGCCTTCTACGCCCCCACCTGGAGATAGGTGGCGAGTTCTGGGGGCTGAGGAGGGATTCTTGTCGGCAACCCTGCATATCCTCAAGCTGTCGGGGCAGCCTGGATGTTCATACAACTATCGGGGTCGTCGCCACCGACGCGACGCTCACGAGGCTCAGGCAACAAAGGTTGCTATGATGGCGCAGGACGGCGTAGCCCGCGCCGTCTACCCCTGCCACTCCATGTTCGACGGAGACACCATGTTCTGCCTGGCAACCGGGAGGACGCCTCTTCCAGTCGAGGAAACCCGTTATGGTAGAAGCACTGCGAGGGCCCTCAGCCTTCTTGGCGCGTCTGCAGCTGATGCTGTGGCTAGATCCATTGTGAGGGCGGTGATCTCAGCCGAGGGCGTCTCCAGTTTCAGGTCCTTCAGGGACGCCTACCCGAATTGGAGTCGCGATACCGCGCGCGCAGTTCATCACGTGCAATGAGGTATAAAAGCCGCCAATAATTACAGTAAATAGGGCCTATACTTTAATGAAATTGCTAAGAGACCTAAACTTTCTAACCGCACTGGCAATAATTCTTCTAACCATAATTCTGTCAGCTGGAGTATCTTTTCACTGGTTTCAATTCACTTTCTTGGTAGGTCCACTAACACTCTCTCATTGGCTAAGCTGGATTGGAGCCATATTTATCACGATTTATACGCCTACATATACTATCCTTAAGCGACGCCACCCAAAGAGAACCAAAGACCTGCTTAAAATTCATACCATTGGTAACCTGCTTGCCTTCATGCTTGTATCAATTCATTATTTTCAGATGACCCCACATGGAACAGGAGAAGCATTATTCATAACAGTATCCATATTGGTATTAACTGGATTCATCTCAAGGTTTCAGCTATTGAAAAATATTGGAAAATATAACCTAATTAAACCTCACATCAATAGATTCATTCATATAAGTGTAACATCAACATTCTACATAGTGATAATTGTACATATAATTCAACACATAGGCACTCCATAAGCAACTTCAACGGCCTAATTTATATGTGATATATTTTAATATTTTATTATATTGTAAAAAAATAAATAAGCAAAGCCAGGTCAACCATTCAAATTACACCTGACTTAGTATCAGGTGGAAGTGAGGATAAGGCTATTGAGGCTGTACTGAGTACTTTATCCCCGTCGGGTCTCCCCTCTTCTTCGCCTCTGCCATCATAAGTTCCGCAACGTACTCCAGGTTACGGCCAATCTAAGGAAAATTCATCTCCACTCTATACCTCTTGCGTGCGCACATTCCCCATAGCTGGCGCGTACACGAAGGTTTCGCTTCTTCTACGGAGTACCGGCCAAAATTCGCTCTTCTCGCGGTGAGTCTGCTTATGCGTGCGCGAATCGAAGTGAAAGTCGAGGTGGAAGAGGTGGAAGTAAGATCAGCGTATTTTCTCTGCAGCACCTTACCTATAGCGGGTGAATGCGCGGTATATGTGATTCCTGGAATCTGCAACCTGTTTTTTCGCGTATTTCTCCTCGCATATTGCTTCCTCAGCGGCGAAAAACTTTCAACCGCCTCAATTCGCGCGAAGTTCCCCGAGAACACTTATGTTCTCATGTTCTCTCCCTTCCATGATGGTTTCTCGATAATTCTCAGGATCTCGCAGGTTGCGCGCGCACAACGTCTAAGAACGGATACCAGTCATCCTCGGCTACGACTAGCTTCAAAGTGAATTAATCACTCGCGCGCGGGAATGGATCATTTATTCCTTTTTAAAAATAAATATATTGTAGATAATAATAAACCTATCACGGCTACCCCAAGCATCAATTGCAGATTGACATTAGTGTTAATCTGAGACAGCAGATAATCATTATCATTCTTTAGCGTAGATGACTGAGATTGAAGACTATTTACATTTTCATGTAAGGAATTAATTTGAGTCTGAAGATTGTTTTTATCACTCTTTAGAGATTCAATTTGAGATTGAAGACTTGTTTTATCATTTTGTAGAGAGGCTATCTCCGACTGCAAAGCAACCTTATCATTCTGAACTTCTCCGAGTGTTTTCGTGACGTTATCATAATTTAGTTTTAAGTTATCATACTCTTGTTTTAAAGCTAAATACTGATTATTGCTTGTATTTGTGGAGTTTAGGTCGATTATTCCCTTGGTCGCCAAGGTTGGTTCATAATCATTTGGGTTACCATCCGTGACGTAATCCGTATAACCGTAACCAAACGAACACTCAATGGCGGGTTCACCGTTATAATACGTCTTCCGATAACCACCCACAAGTTTTCCGTCGGCATTCAGTGGTAACTCAGCAGTGGGAGTCCTTGAATCCACGAGGAAATTGGTAGCGTTCCGCCATTCACCTGATACTAGTTTGACTTGTGGATCGTAGACGATAACCTTGTACTTATCGCTCTCTATTGCAGGCCGACCAGGATTCTCCCACAGGAAGTTCAGGGTGTTATCTCCAGTTAACTTGTCGCCCTGATCGGCATTTATGTAGAAGTAAACGGAGGTGTCAATTCCTAGGGACGCAACTTTTAGAGTTGCTGTCCATTCCCGATAGATAATGTCTGCTTGGCTGTTTGGTTTATTATTGTTGTCAGGATCCATAAAGTAATTTTTACTAGTCGATAATCTGGTGAGGTTACCTCGCTCTAAAATTACCTCGATCTCTCTTCCCTCAAGATACCCACCTTTATCTACCTGATATTCCGCCATAATCTTATCAGGGGCATTTGTGTCACGACTATCTATGTTTGTGAACATTCTTGGGAACAGCTGAGGATTCTGAGACCAGGCTGCAATGTCGTTGTCTTGTTTAACGCTGTCCTCGTAATCGCTTAATCCAAACTGGATGGTGAATTTAGGTAATGTTTCTTTTACTTGTGGAAATCCATTTGCACATAGTCCATCATCATAGATTGACGCCCATCCACCTTTTATCATCAGATCTATGAAGTGGGGTTCATATTCCCCATTACTTGTGAAGCCACTTCCAGCGAAGTTGATAACCCAACCCAGTGTTGGTCAGGGCATCTTCGGCTAGAAAGGCCTTGTAGCGTACTCCGATGTAATTTTCACCTGCTGGTTTAACTGCACAGTCACTCGCCATCCCTAATACGGTCTGTGGACATTCCCAATGAACTTGATATAATAAGAGCAAAAATCATTAATGTGAATTTTTTATTCATGGAAAATGGGTTACCCGAGTTTGTATTTGAAGATTAGGATCAAAGTACAATATCAGGTTTGAGCTCTTTCCTCTTAATGATCTAAATTTAACAAATTAAAAATTGGTTAATCAATACTCTAAGCCTATGCGCGCGCGCAGTGGCATATTTAGATACGCAAGCGAAGCAAGAAATTACTATTGAATTTGAATTGTTGAGTAAAAATTTTGTAAACATGGGCATGATCCAAGTAAATGCGATTTAATCATATGCAGGAAGCATAATTGGAAGGAGTGCCCTGATCATATTGATATTCTGGAACTGGATTATTTATGGAAAATGGCTAAGCGCAAGCAGTGATCATTTTTCAAGCTGACCCAGATACGGATATGATAGCCTTCCTTGTCTCAACGGGAAGCTCTCTAACAAGCTCGCTATCATCGTCTCCACTATGAACATCTTAAACCCCGCCTCGTCCAGCTTTGGAAAATAGACCCAATGGTGCCCACCTTTTCCCGTCCTCTCTTCACCAGAGAATATCCCCATCTCCCGCAAATCCTCTAAGAAGTTGATGACGCTGGCACGGCTTATTGTCTCACCTTCGAACTTTTGGTTCACCTTCATCCACACAGTTCGACTGTTTGCGCCATCGGGTGTACCCCAGACTACTTGCATGGCCTTGAGCTGCCAGTCCTTCAGCACGGTGTTGAAGCCAGTCTGTGATGTGTCGTACTCGATTCCTTTCATACCACCATCACCTATCCTTCACTAACTTTTAATATTTTTCCAAAATTAATTCAGAATCGCTCAAGAGAACTCGCTTGATGGTTTGATGCTAACTTTTACCACGATATATAGAGTCTCCATATTACTTTAATATCCTTGTAAAGATGTCGGAGCCATGAATAGATCAAGCTTGGAGATACATGCTGCCATCCTCAGCCAGGTCAAAAACGGGATTGATTCACCGACAAGGCTAACATACAAAGTAAATTGTAATTGGCAACGAATTAGCGTCTACCTTGAACAGTTCATAGAGCAAGGGCTCGTAGTAATGTTGGTCCAGATGGAAGGACCAGGAAAAAGAGGCGGTATAGGATCAAACCAAAGGGGGAGAGTGTATTGGGCTGCATGTATGAGATCAAGCGTCTATTTGGAGCAGAGAATGAGACTTGGATTCACTCGGTTAAGAAATCTTGGCAAATTGTGACATTTTATTAATGAAAGCTGGGATTCTAAAGCAGTGAAAATCAATGGCTAATAACTCATTCAATCTTGTTGATGTCGAGAAGAATCCACGTAGGACGTTCAGCAAGTCAAACAAGTGTGATCCGATCATAAACAAGTTCTATGAGGGCACATCGAGCCTATGCAAAGTCGAAGCGCGAGCGCGACTGTAACCCGGGTAGGAAGGGAAGTTGATTCAGATGTCTTACCAATTAAGGCTGAGACTTCTCTTTCATCCACTTTTCCATTATTCGTATGCCCGAGATGGCTTCGTTAGTGGCTGCGTCAGCACCCACCCTCTTACCAAAATCATCGGTGACTGGGGCTCCACCGATTAGCACTTTCATCCCGTCCCTCAGCCCCTCCCTTTTCAATGCCTCTATAACCTCACCCATGACTGGCATGCTGGTTGACATCAGGCCGGACATTCCGAGTATGTCCGGATTCACAACCTTTGCCTCCTCGATGAACTTCTCTACAGAGACATCCGTGCCCAAATCGTGCACCTCAAAACCGGCTGACTTCAGAAAAATGACAACAATGTTCTTACCTATGTCGTGTATGTCACCTTCCACCGTGCCTATCAAAACCTTCCCAGTGGCGGTTGCCCTTGCCTTGGTGACGTAAGGTCCCAGTACGTCCATCGCGGTCTTCATAGCCTCCGCGGCCATGAGTAGGTCTGGTAGGAAGTACTCCTTGTCCTCGAACTTCCGTCCCACCACCAGCATACCCCTCGACATTGCCAACACTATCTCGTAGGATGGAACGTTGTGCTCCAGAGCATTCTTGACCGCCTCAACCAGTTTGTCGGCTTCATAAGCCACAATTTGCTCAGATACTCGTTGAAGCAGATCTTCCTTGGACATCAGATCACCCTCGAGATTTCAGACGGATATCGGATACCCCCCATATTTCCTGGCGGAGTAAACCATGGCATCTAAGTTGATCAGCGGAACATCCGACGGTGGGAAGCAATTACCACCCAGCAGGAAGCCGGCTCCCCTTTGTGTGCCTATCTTTATCGCTCTCTTAGCCTCTCTCTCCACTTCGTCGGGTTTCCCGTTCAGAAGCGTGGTGGCGTCTTCAGCCAGAGTGGTGCCCTTAAGGTCCACCGTGTTCGGTCTCGCCGAGCCTACGCCTCCATTCAAGGCTTTGACGTTGGCAACCCCCATCGTCTTCTCGTAGACTAGGGAGAGATCCATTGTCCCAGGGAATAAGGCGTCGGCTCCGTTTTGGGCGACGAGGTCCAAACGGTCGTGCCAATTACCGCACGGGTGGAATATGACCGGGACACCGGTTCTATCCTTTATCGCCGCTATGAACTTCTTCTCGTAGGGTTGAGTGTATTTTTCGTAGTGGACGCGGGAGATGCAGTCGGCAGACGACACCGGGTCATTCACCCACACCACGTCTGCTCCCGAATCGACCTCGGAGACGACCATATCGAGCCAGGGTCCCACGCAGAGTTCCATGAACTCCACGGCCAGTTCGGGGTTTCTTATGAGCAACATGAACCACTGGTCGTAGCCCATCAGGACCGCTGCGGTTCGGGAGGGGCAGCTTCCCCACGTGATTACCGGCACCCTGGGCTCACCATTCTCCATCGTCCTCAGTTTCAGCTGCTTCACCACCCACAGGACCTTTGGACACAGACCATCCACGTAGGGATCCACCTTTATGTTCAGCTTCTCAAGGTCCGCGCTCGCTTTTATCTTGACACTGGCCTCGACCATCGGCGCGTCGTCCCTGACGTATTTCAGTTTGAAGCCAGACGGTCTTCCCATCGCCTCCTCGACGGGCCCCATCATGTTGTAGTCGTGGACTGAGTCGTACTGGAACCTCCTCTGAGCCGACAGCTGAGCGGCCACGTATTTCTCAGGGTCGTCCAAGGCCTCCATGAAGGTGTGATGGGTGTACCTAAGCGCGTTGTATCTCGGATAGAGCACTACGGGAACCCTGTCAGGCTGCTTGCCCTCCAGCGAAAGCATAACCCTCTGATACGAGGTCAGTTCATCGCTCATACTCTCATCGGCAGCTCTACAACTAAGGTTTTAAATTTTGCTGCCAGATGAATTGATATTAAAGATGGTTTGTGATTGAGATGGCCGAGATAAGCAAGCTGATTTCCTCTGGTGTAAAACAGCGTACCTTTGAAATAGGTGGCGTGAGGGTTGGGGGTATACCTGGAAAACGTCCCATCCTGCTAATTGGATCGATCTTCTATAAGGGTCACAAGATCTTCATCGACGAAAAAAAGGCGGAATTCGACAGAGAAGCTGCGAGGAGGCTTTTAAGCACGCAGGAGGAGTTCTCCGACAGAACTGGGAACCCCTGCATGGTAGACGTAGTGATCTCCTCGGTTGAGGCCATACCTAGCCTTGTAGGCTTCATAGCATCGGAAACTGATTTGCCTATGCTGCTGGACGGCATTAATTGGGATATAAGAGTGGAAGCGCTGAAATACATTAAGCAGGTGGGGTTGCAGGGGAGAACAGTCTATAACTCGTTAACGCCTGATTTTAAGCAGTTAGAGCTCGACGCGATCAAAGATTCAGAATTGAAAAGCTCCGTGTTACTCGCTTATTACACGAAGGACTTCACTTCGAGGGGGAGAACAGCTGCTATTAAGGGCCTTCTCCCGAAGATTGAGGAAATAGGCGTCACGATGCCTCTCATTGACACCTGTGTTCTGGATCTGCCGACGCTGGGACAGGCGTGTCAGGCTGTCTACGAGATCAAGAAGGATTTGGGACTGCCCTCAGGGTGTGGAGCTCACAACGCGGTGTCTTTATGGAGTGGATTGAGAGCGAAGATGGGTGATCAAGCTGTGAAGGCATGTTTGGGGGCTTCGGTGTCCATGGTCGCGTCCTTCGGTGGAGATTTTGTGTTGTACGGCCCCATTGAGAATGCACCTTTCATATTTCCTTCGGCTGCGATGGCGGACGTGGCGCTCAGTCAGCTTCTCATCGAGCAAAGAGATAGGCCAGATCCGGGTCATCCGAGGTACAGGGTGGGTTAAGATTATCCCTATCGCCCATCATTATCGCGAGCGGGGCGGCCTTCGAGGATGAAGCCTCGCCTGCCTCTACCCACCCTCGCATCCGGGTCGCTTCTGCCTGTTCGGTTGTCCATGGATCTTCCGCTGTAGGCCTTCAGGTGGGTGCTGTCGACGGCGATGATTGCCGATCAGGGTTCCCGCCTCTAGCAGCGCGCGCCCCAGTAGACGATGTCCACGCCGAGAGACCTCACGTAGAGCGGCATGACCGGCCCGTTGAGGGTGATAGCCCACGCCGTGTTCCTCATGAAGAGGACGGCGTACGTGGGCGTCAGCCGCTTCATGGTCGGGTCCAAATCCGGGGCACCGTTAGATACCCTTTGGCTCCGGTCGCGCCTTTAAGGGTATGGCGCCTCAGCAACCACGATTTATACATCCTCGAGAGAATTCTACTCTGGTTCCTGAGATGCACGCCGATCTTGTTCTCCGGGGCGGTAAGATAATAACGATGGACGAGGCGGAGTCGACGGCACAGGCCGTCGCCGTCAAGTATGGCAAGATAATCGCGGTTGGGAAGGACGGGGACGTGAAGCCACTCGTCGGGCCCAACACGAAGGTCATCGAGCTGAAGGGGCGGGCCGTCATCCCCGGCCTCATGGACTCCCACAGCCACATGGCGGACGAGGGCGCGGGGAGGATGCGCTTCGTCGACCTCAGCCAGGAGGCTGGCGTCAAGTCGATAAAGGACATACAGGAGAGGCTCGCCGAGCGCGCCAAGAAGACGCCGAAGGGCGCGTGGATATTCGGGTACCAGGAGGATGACTCCAAGCTCGCCGAGAAGAGGCACCCGACACGCTGGGAGCTGGACGTCGGCAGTAAGAATCACCCGATAAGCATCTCCACCGTCGGCGGCCACTTCTCCATCCTCAACAGCAAGGCGTACGAGATGGCGGGCGTCACGAAGGAGACCCCTGACCCAGTGGGGGGTAAGTTCGACAGGGACGCCAAGGGCGAGATCACGGGCGGAGCCCACGAGAAGGCTATAGACCTCGTCATCCCCAAGGAGGCTCAGGAGCCCACGGCTGAGCAGAGCTACGAGGGCGCCAAGTCGATTCTCATGGACTGCGCCTCCGTCGGCCTCACCTGCGCCTACGACCTCGTCGACAAGTCACCAGATCAGGGCACTCATCGACCTCAACACACCGCGGCGAGCTGCCCATCAGGATGAGGATGGACGCCATAATCGACCTCTTCCCCGAGCTCAACGCCACGGGCGTACACCAGATGTTCGGCGACGACATGCTCAGGCTCTGCGGGCTCAAGTTCTTCTTCGACGGCGCCATCTCGGCGCGCACCGCGGCGGTGACGGAGCCCTACTGCGACAAGCCCGGATTCTACGGCGTCATGTCGACGACGCGGGAGATAGCGGAGGATGTGCTCGGGAAGGCGTACGCCGCCGGGTACAGGGTCAGCTGCCACGCCAATGGGGACCGCGCCATAGCCATGTACCTCGACATCATGGAGAAGCTCCAGGCCAAGTATCCCCGCGAGGACCCCCGCAACAGGGACATCCACTGCACCGTCATCACGAAGGAGCTTGTGGCGAGGATCAAGAAGCTCGGCATCCTCCCCACCATCTTCGGTCCGTACCCCTACTACCACGGGGACAAGCTCCTCGTGCCCTTCGGGGAGGAGAGGCTGGAGAGGATGTTCGCGGCGCGCACCTTCCTCGACGAGGGGATAAAGCTCGCGGCTCACAGCGACCACCCCTGCGCCCCCTTCCCGCCGCTCATGGCCATCCACGCCCTCGTCAACAGGACAACGAAGGCGGGGAAGCCCATCGGCAGGAGCCAGCGCATCACCGTCATGGAGGCGCTCAGGCTCTACACGACCAACTCCGCTTACCAGAGCTTCGACGAGGACCGCCTCGGCAGCATCGAGGAGGGCAAGCTCGCCGACTTCGTCATCCTCGGCAGGGACATCCTCACCGTCCCCACGGCGGAGATCAAGGACATACCCGTCGATGCCACGATAGTCGGCGGGAAGATAGTTTACGAGAGAAAGTAGCCCCATTTTAAGGGGCTGATGGTGAGGCCTCACAACAAGTGTGGTGGGGCCTACTTATTTCCTGGGAAGACGAGGCTGAGTGGGCCCTGCTTGCCCGGCTTGGGCCAGCGGACCGTGACCTCCTTCTGCTTCGTGAAGAAGCGTATGGAGTCCTCGCCGCGCATCTGGACATCGGCGAACGATGAGCCTCGGGTGCCTCCGAAGCTGAGGTAGCCCGCGGGCACAGGGATGGGCACGTTGATGCCCACCATCGGGACATCCACCTCCATCTCGAAGCGCCTCGCGGCGCCGCCGTCCGTGGTGAAGATAGCCGTCCCGTTGCCGTACTGGTGCCCGTTAATGAGCGCCAGCGCCTCGTCGAAGGTCGCGGCGCGCACCATACCCAGCACGGGGCCGAATATCTCCTCCTTGTAGATCGACATCTCCGGCTTGACGTGGTCGAAGAGGGTGACGCCTAGGAAGAATCCCTTGGGGCTCGTCGGGTGGCGGAATGGGCGGCCGTCAGCGACGAGTTCCGCGCCCTCGGCTACCCCCTTATCGATCCACTTTATGATCGACTCCCTGTGCTCCGCTGAATAAATTGGGCCCATGTCGACGCCCTGCTCCATCCCCGGACCGATCTTCAGCTTCGCGATCCTATCCTTCATCAGCGGCAGCAACCGGTCGCCGGAGTCGCCGACGGCTATGACGAGGCTCTGCGCCATGCAGCGTTCACCGGCCGAGCCGTAGCCCGCCGCGACGGCTGAGTCCGCCACAAGCTCCATGTCCGCGTCGGGGAGAACCACCATGGCGTTCTTCGCCGCTGTGTATGCCGCGACGCGCTTACCCGCCGCGATGCCGCGCTCGTGCACCATCTTGCCCACGGCGGTGGAGCCGACGAACTGTATGGCGTTTATGCCCGGGTTTATGATGATCGCTTCTACTGCCTCCCGCCCGCCGTAAACGACGTTGAAGACGCCGTCGGGCAGACCCGCCTCCTTCCACAGCTCCGCCTGGAGCTGCGAAGCGCTTGGCGTGTGCGACGAGGGCTTCCAGATGAAGGTGTTACCGGTCATGAGGGCGATGGGGTATATCCACATCGGGACCATCGCGGGGAAGTTGAACGGAGTATCCCCGCCGCCACACCAAGCGGCTGCCGCAGAGTGTGGGCATCCACATTCGTCGACACGTTCGGCGTGTTCATCCCCGCCATGTGCACCGGCAGCCCGCAGGCATACTCGACCGTCTCAAGACCACGCGTCACCTCTGCGAACGCGTCCGGGTACGTTTTACCGTGTTCACGCGTGATGAGCTTCGCCATATCCTCCCTGCGCTTCCAGCAGAGCTCGCGGTAGGCGAAGAATATCGCGCTACGCGTGATGAGGGGCGTATCGCGCCAAGCCGGAAACGCCCTGCGTGCAGCGGCAACCGCCGCCTCGATCTCCTGTGCGCCACCCCTCGGGACACGCGTTATAACCTCACCCGTCGCCGGGTTGTAGACCGGCCCCGTCTTCTCGACTGGGACCTCGACGGCGCGCCCGTTGATCCAGTGGCTGATGATCGGGACGACCAAGCTACGCTGCCCCCTTCTCTATCTTGCCCAACTCCTCATCCATCACGTTGACGGCCCTGTCGAGCTCCTCCGTCGTGATGACAAGCGGTGGCTGGAACCTGATGACGCAGGCCTTGACGCCGCCTGTGCCGACTAAGACGCCGCGCTTCCGCATGGCTTCCTTGAGTTTGTTCGTCTCATCAGCGGCGGGGGCCTTCGTCTTCTTGTCCTTGACGAGTTCGACGCCGACCATGAGGCCCTTCCCCCTCACGTCGCCGATGAGCGGGTGCTTCTCCTGAAGCTCCTTGAACCTCTTAACTAGGTACTTGCCTTTCTTGGCGGATGCCTCGACGAGCTTCTCCTCCTTGAATATGTCGAGATTGGCTATTGCGGCGGCGCAGCAAACGGGATTGCCGCCGAATGTAGAGAGATGGTCCCCGGGCTGTAACGATTCGCCGACGTCACTTCGGGCGATGCATGCGCTCAACGGGAAGCCCGCCGCTATACCCTTGCCCATCGTCAGGATGTCGGGGGTGACACCGTAGTGCTCGATACCGAACATCTTACCCGTACGCCCGTAGCCGCTCTGAACCTCGTCGACGATGAGCAGGCTCCCGTGGGCGTCTAGAATCTTCTTCAGTATCTTGAAGTACTCCGGTGGGGGCACGATGATTCCGCCCTCACCCATAATTGGTTCAGCGATCAGGGCGGCCACGTCGTCGGATGAGTGGTAGTTGATTATATCCTCCAGTCGGCGGGCGCAGAGGACGCCGCAGCTAGGGTACTCCTTCTCGAAGGGGCACCTGTAGCAGTAGGCGGCGGTGTTGAAGCTGACCCCACTCAGGTAGGGGCCCATGTCGTAGCGCTTACGCTTTGACTGCCCCGTGATGCTGAGGGTCCCCACGGTCCTACCGTGGAAGCTGCACTCAAGCGCCACCATCTCCTGCTTCTTCGTGAACTTCTTCGCCAGCTTCACCGCGGTCTCGTTCGCCTCAGCGCCGCTGTTGCCGAAGAAGGTCTTCACGAGCCCCTTAGGGGCGACCTCGGCGAGCCTCTCCGCCAGCTCGGTGACCACCGGGTTGTGGTAGACGTATGGGCCATAGTGGATCAGCTTCTCCGCCTGATCCTGTACCGCCTTCACCACCTTGGGCGGGCAGTGACCCGCGTTCACAACCGATATGCCAGCATAGCAGTCAAGGTACTCCTTCCCCTCCATGTCCTGGAGGGTGGCACCGTGACCACCCACAACCGCAATCGGCTCAAGCTTGGTGAAGCTTAGGATCCTGTACTTCTCGTCCTTTGAGAATACGTCGCTCGACATGACGAATCAAAAATAGTGTAGCCTTGGCGATAAAAAGGCTGAGACTTGCAATTGCCTCGTGAGACGCCTCGAGGTTCTCGTCGCTGACGTGGTACCTATCTTGGGAGGTGTCAGGCCTCAGCCTTCAACTTGTCTGGTGAAATATTATCCCAAGAAGCAGAAGCCTTCTTGACCATCATCACGCCGTTCTCGATCCAGATCTGGACTTCGTCCTTGTCCTTCCACTGAAGAGCCTTCTCGACGTCTCGAGGGTCATCAGCTTACCTCGGCTCCCCTGTCTACTTAAGCCGGTCATACTTCGTCACCATTCACGGCCCCCTCAGTGTGTTCTCTTACCCTTTCATGCGAGGCCTCGAGCATGCTACGTCGATTGAGCTCCCACTGGTAGAGCTGCCTGTGGTAACGGCCCTGGTCCTCCAGAGCCTTCGCCTCGTCACGCAGAAACTCGAGCTCATGGATGCTCTTCTTCCCCACGTCCTCGACCTCCCTGTCCGTATAGGGGTGGTTTCTCGGCTTCGTCAAACCTCAAACTCCTCCAACCGTCGCCTGATGGCATCCTCAACGAACCCCCTCAAACTCACGTACCCGAGTTCCTTGTGGGCGTCTCTGAGGCGCCCGAATCCTCTCAACCAGCTCCAGTGGTAGCTGTACGGTCTTATATCTCATGCTTATCTCACCCATCTATCATCCCATATCTCGATATCGATATAAGTGTATCTCATGCATGGCACATGAATGGGAACAGTCGATTCCTCCAGGTCCTGGAAGACCGTTCAGCTGCCTGAGGAGCTTCTGCGGCGCGTCGACGCGCTGATAGGGCATCCCGGGTTTGGCTACACCAGTAGATCCGAGTTCATCAAGGACGCGGTACGCCGGAGGGTGGAGGAACTCGAGGCTGAGATAACCTAAGAACTGGTGTCCTCAAGGGACTGGACTCGGCCCCTCATGACCTTCCCGATAGGATCGCGCGCAACCGTTTTAGATTGACGGAGGATTAGATACAATCAGTATAATGAATAAGTAGGATAATATGGCATGACATTTGGTGTCCAATTGTCTTCCTCAATAGTTAACTTTTTTCATGTTCATTACTTATTTTATTGACTAAGCGGAAAATACCAGGAGTGGATTATTAAAATTTAACAAAGGTATGTGGATCTTCCATTGAAGCGTAACTTATATCGCTTACAATAGTCGCATATGAGGCGATCAGAGCCGCTCTAAGGATCGGTGAGAAATAAATTAAGTTTAACATTATTACTAAATAATTCCTTAATCATCCACAATAGGATCAACGCGAGGAATGGTAAAGTAAAGACTTTAAGCGCATAGGACCATACTTCCTTTGGCCCAACGGTAAGAAAATAACCTAAATTCATCAGCAGAATAAATACCTTAAAGGACTAGACCTATCTCGAAGACTTGGTCTAAGCGTTCTCGTCGCTGAGCCATTACTCTCCACTACACCTAATGCAATTTAGCTTCGTCGCTATCATAAATTATTTTTATTTTATAGCTCTGTTACCTCTCGGTTGATCAGCCCTTTCCGTAAGGCTGTTACCTCTCGGTTGATCCACGGGCTGTAAAAAAATCGGTTGATACGAGCCCTTATGAGTAAAACCTAACCGTTATCTTAATTAAGGTGAAAGATAGCAAAAAGCGCGTAATTCAAACTAGCCAAAGAGTAGGTCAGAAATTGAAAGTAAGTTTGGTAAATCTTTTAAAGTCTCTCCTTGACCGTGTGGAAAGGTTCTATCCCTTGCTGTTTGAGGAGGTGCCTAATCGCTTCCAGAATGATCTCCCCACGGCTAAGGTAGATGCCTTCCTCGACCAGACGATCCATGGCTGAGAGGTAGGTCTCCGTCACGGTAACGCTGATGCGCCTCTTAACAGGTTTCTTGATAATCAGGCCGCCGCCGGGGAAGAAGATTAAGAGGTGCGTCCATGAGGGGCCTGACTCCGTGTAGTATAGCAGGGGAGAGCCTTCTAGCGCTGAGTCCTAGAGTCGCATATCTAAGTTGCTCTCGTGCCTTCGATCTTCTCTCCCTGTTTACCATTCAAGAGAGAGATAATTTAACGTTTGAAGTACAACCATTATTTACTATGCCTAGCGCGCGCGAGCGCATAGGATTAAAGCTCATTTCCAGGTGCTCTGAGCGTCTCTCCGCGGTGGAATGCAGTATTAGCTGTATTGGGGGTACCGAGCGCTAGCTGCTAAGTTATCGTCACCTAAACGTTAATTTAAATAGAAGATTTGATAAAAAGACGATATGAAAAGCTTAGAATAATCACGTAGGTATAGTTGTAACGATCTCTCAGCCGCGAAGCGTTTTTCCTTGACCTCGGACTTGAGGCTAGGGATTTGAGTTAAAGGAGAGTGGGTGGTACGGTAATTGGACTTAAGACGCTAGAGAGACAGTTGTAAGTTGCGAACGCCAGACGGTGGGCAACTCTGCCACTGGTCAAATTTCATCTGCCGTCAGATGCCAAAGGTATTCAGCAATCTTTTCCTCATACCTTGATATCCGGCGTATTGCATTTGTTGTTGAGGATATGAGCAGTTGTGCCAAATGAAAGGAAGGCGCGGGACTTTTGGGAGATACAAAAACGAAATCTGGAATTAGCTACGTTCGGGCCGGGGGGATTATTTTAGAGTTGGCGGAGCAAATCAATAAATTCGGAGTGGCAGCACGCGTATTCATTTACTATCATCGACTTCTAGTCTTTTCACCAGTCGGAAACCAGTTTATATTATAGCTAATTTACTTTGATTTCCCTGTTCCAGGTGGAGACAGTTGTGTATTTTCCGTGGAGGCTAGTACCTAGGCTGAGGTGATCTGTTCTGCTGCTGGCGGTCTCAGCTGGTTCATCGGTAGCTGGAGTTGTGGCCAATCCTAAGATGTTCCAGTTCTGTAAGGTTTGGAGATCCGCAAGAAGCTGATACACAAAAAATAACGAATATTTCTTTGATGCTTAACCGTGTTATATTGTTGACCTAGGCTTTTCGCACACGTCTGTGCTAAACGATTTATAATAAAATAACCCTACTTGACTTGGGTCACCTTGTCAGAGATTCTACCAGAGGAACTATCTCCAGATCTCATTCTACACAACTGCAGGATCTACACAGCCGATGGAAACGACACTATCGCAGAGGCGATCGCTGTGAAGAATTCCAGAGTCCAGATGATCGGCACAAACTCTGAGATCCTTCGTCTCAAGGGGAAATACACTAAAGTGATGAACCTTGGGGGCAAGCTTGTCCTGCCTGGTTTTATCGACAGCCACGAACACTGCATCAGGAAGGGACTGCAACTCGACTGGGTGAACTGTGGCTCCCCATCCATGAAGTCTATCGATGACATTTCGAAAGCTCTCAAGAGGAAAGCAGAGGAAAAGCGACCAGGGGAGTGGGTTGTAGGCGATTGGTTCGACGAGTCAAAGTTACAGGAAAGAAGGTTCCCCACGAGGTATGATCTGGACAAGGCTTCGAGGATGCATCCAATATACTTGGGAAGAGCTGGAGGACACAATGGCGTTGCGAATAGTCTTGCCCTTGAAATAGCTAGAATCGATAAAAACACTGTTTCGCCAAGTGGAGGAAGGATAGAGAAGGACGAAATGGGTGAACCAACGGGAAGACTCGATGAGCTAGCGGCAATGAATATTGTACGTAGCAAAATACCGCTTCCCTCTATTGAAGAATCCATCAAGATAATGGAGGATAATTGGCCGAAGGTCGAGGAGGAGCTACTCTCATGGGGGATCACCACCGTCCATGAGGCTCACATCAAGGCACAAGAAGCTATAGCTTACCAGGAACTCCTGAGTCGAGAAAAACTTCGCATGAGGGTTGGGCTTATGCTGGACGGCATGGCGCCCTACTCGGGCTACGCGACTGATGATCTGTCACGACAGGGCCTTAGGCCAGTATTCGGTTGGGGAGATAAGCTGAAGGTTATCGGTGTGAAGCTCGGCGTCGATGGCGCGCTAGGTTCCCACACTGCAGCTCTTAAACAGCCCTACTTGAATGAGCCGGGGAACAGAGGGATAATCAGAGTAACCCAAGAAGCCCTCAACGACGAGACCTTGCGCTGTCACCGCGCTGGGTTAAGAGTCTGTATCCATGCGATTGGTGACAGGGCGATAGATGTAGCCCTTGATGCAATAGAGGAGGCTTTGAGGAAGCATCCATGGAAGGGGCATCGCCACAGGATCGAGCATGCTGGATTAGTTGAGAAGGAACAGCTCGAGAGAATGGCCCGCCTCGGCGTTGCCGTCTCAGCATCTATCGGATTCTGTTACCCCATAGGAGACAGTCATCTTGATGCGTTGGGAGAGGACAGGATCAAACTATACTATCCTATGCATAGCTTCAAGGGCCATGGAATAGTGGCTGGAGGCAACAGTGACAACTTTGGCGAAAACTGGGTGATCACAGGGATACATGGCTGCGTTACCAGAGAGACGTCGGGGGGTAGGGTGCTGAATAAGGATGAAGCAATAACCGTCACAGAGGCGATAAAGGCTTACACGATCAATGGTGCTTATCTTGAGAATTCAGAGTTTGAGAAAGGCACACTTGAAATCGGCAAACTCGCTGATATGGTCGTTCTAGATAGAGACATTCTGCAAATAGACTCCAAGGAGATAATCGATGCCAAAGCACTTATGACATTTGTTGGTGGGAACCTAGTCTACTCTCGTTAATTATTCTATTAAATTAATGCTGAAAATCTGCACACGCCTTTTTTTGCCTTATCATCAGTTCCTTGATACTCGGAAAATCTTAACCCAAATTCACTTTGATATGATAATGTGGTATTTTTCCCAAATCTGTAAGCCTATCTAACTGGTTTTTCATATTATGTATGCTCGCGCACCTTGGTATAAGTCTCATCTTACATGAAGGATTTTGATAGACTAGTCTTATCCTCACTTCCACCTGATTCTCCTCCAGTGATTATATGGTTGACTTGGCTGAGATTCAGGCCGCCTACGTGACGCACGCTTTAAATTATATGTCTCCAATAGTTTCAAATTATTCCTTTAATTTACTATAAAGGGGTAAAGAAATGCCAGATGCTAGCGTTAACGGAATCAACATAAACTACGCTATAGATGGACAGGGCGACCCTCTTATCCTGATTATCGGCTTAGGATCAGATCAAAGCAATTGGAGACCCCAAATAGCATTCTTCAAGAAATATAACCGTATAATCACCCTAGACAATAGAGGCGTCGGTAAGTCGGACAAGCCACATGGACCATATTCCACAAAAATTATGGCGGAAGACGTAATCGGACTGATGAACCACTTGGGCATTAAAAAGGCCCACATCCTCGGTGTATCTATGGGAGGAATGATCGCTCAAGAGGTAGCTATCAACCACCCGGATATGGTGAATAAGCTTGTTCTCGGGTGCACATATGCACGGAGAGATGAGAAAGGCGGGTTTACTCAAAAAATCTCGGAATCGATAGATGCTTATTATAAATCTTCCAGAGATTTGCCGAGTCTCCGAAGATTAGTGAATGCGATACTTGACTCTACTTTTAATAAAATGTCGTATAGGGTTCTGGCTCTTCCATTGATGAAGACTGCCATTAACTCGACTACAAGCTGGCAGGATGGTTTCGTCGAACAGCTAGATGCGACACTGGCACATGATTCTGTTGATAGGCTTCACCTGATTGAGTCTCCGACTCTGGTTTTAGCTGGGACTGATGATAAGGTCATAAAACCGAGTTCATCTGATGTGATAGCAAACCATGTGAGTGGAGCTAGGCTTGTTAAGGTGAATGGGGGATCACATGGTTTTTGCGGTGAAATGAGTAACGAATTCAATAAAATTGTTTTAGATTTTCTTAAATATTAGTTCTATTAATTATCTTATCCTCACTTCCACCTGATAATTTCTCGCTAGTTGTGTGGGTGTGATAAGAGTGTGTATGTATGGGAGAGAGAAGGGAGGGAGAAGAGAGAGTAGGGGAAAGTTAGTGGGTTTGGGTTTGGGGGATAAGACTATGGAGAACAGTGCTGGTTCACCATGGTGATTATAATCGAAGAATCGGGGGGTGCCCAGGCGAGATCACCGCGCTGACCCCGCTTACGCGTTGTCAGCTGGGGAATGCAGGTCTCTCAACCAGCCTAAGCCAGCCAAGCCCCTTCGCAGCCCACTCCTCACGGCTCCGCGGCTTTCAGGTCATCCACTGCTTCGACCTTTCGTCCGCTCCCACCTGGGCAAAGCAATCACCGCCGCTGGGGTATAAGCGCGTTCCATTGTACCCATGCCATCAATACGCTACTTCTAGCTACTCTTTTTGCTCTTTAATGCGCTGTATCAGCTAATAACGAGCATGGGCCTGGATACGCCGATTTATTGCGTCTGATGCTGTACGTGGCGAGTCACGGTTGAGTATCAGGTGGATGTCCATAAAATAGGGTTGCCGATCAGTCCCACCGTTTCTCGTCGAGAAATGTTCAGGGCGACTATGTAGACTTGGTTTCCTCTTTGAGCTTCCACTTCGTGTACTCGACGAGGCCTATGATGTTGGGGATTGCGGTCCTTCGCCTGCTGTCGTCCTCATCGAGGCTGAGGCGGAGGATGGGGTCCTGCTCCTTGAGAAGCTCCCAGACGCCGTTGAGGTCGAGCCCCTCCCCGACGCCACGCTCCACCACCTCTGCCCACGTCTGCAGCTCGCCCCTGTAGAATTCGAGCTTCTTCACGGCGTCGTAGGAGTAGCCGAAGTGGCTGTAGCAGACTATCTCGGGGCGGAGGGCGATTAGCTTGTCGAGGGTCTCAAGCGCCCTATCGGTGTTGAATGGGGGTGGTGTGATGGGGAAGTTGTTCCCGCTCCTCTTGCTGAAGCTCCCGCCGCAGTCCCCGAGGATGATGATCCTGTAGTCGGGCTCCCAGAAGCTCTGCCCGTGGCTTGCGTGCCCCGGCGTCCAGATCACCTTCAGCGTCGCCCCCTGAAGGTCGAGGACCTCGCCGTCCTTCGACTCCTGAATCTTCATCGGGTTCAACCCCCGGATCTCGCCGTACTTGTCGAATGCGGGGCCGAAGAACTGCTTCGCCGATGCAGCAAGTCGGCTCGGGTCGACGAGGTGCTCCACAGCCTTCGGGTGGGCGTAGACGTCCGCCTCGGGGTGGGCCTCAATCATCTTCCACGCGCCGCCACCGTGGTCAAGGTGGATGTGCGTCAGCCCCACATATCGGAGCTGCCTTATCCCTAGCTCCCTAAGCCCCTCCAGGGCGCCCGGCACCTGTGTCGTCGGCCCGGGGTCGATGAGCATCGGCTCCCCACCCTTCACCACGTAGGTCCCCAGTACGCCCTGAGAGCCGTGGTAGGGGGAGTCTACGAGGTAGACTGGGCCTAGAATCTGCTGGGTGAGCATACTTCACCCATGCCTCATCGCGTTTTTAATCCCTTCGAGTGGAAGACCAGGCGAAGGAGTTCACGATGGCGCTGAGGACGATGCTGGCACCGATTATTATTATGAAGCCAGGGAGGAGGACGTCCCCGCTGATGGCGCTCTGCCCGTAAAGCTGAATCATGTAAGCTATGGCGAAGCTGCCGAGCGCGCCGACGACGTTCCCGAGGCCCCTCATGACGCGCCCCGAGGCCATCCTGAGCCCACCCTCGAGTATCCCCCAGGCGCCCATGATCACGAAGAAGAGGAAGATAGGCTGCGTCAGTATCACGGGGAGGATGGTCGGGCCGTTGACCCAGCCGCGGAACCAGGTCAATAGCTCATCCCAGACCCATGGATACTGGAGGTACACCCACGCGATCGCTATGAGGAAGACGCCGAACCCGACACCGTCGAGGTAGTCAGGTCCACGGTCCCACCTATCAAATCGCTCTAGGCGCTCCATGCGCCTCTCGAACCTGTGCTCCCACCTACCCCCGAATGGGGGGACGGGTGGGACGGGCTCACCCATCTTGTGCCCGCACCTATCGCAGAAAGCGGCGTCGTCGGGAAGCTCTTTACCACACTGGGGGCAGTAGATCATGCCAACCACTGTGATGCGAGGGTTTAGGGAGAGATATAAGGATAGGGAAAAAATGGGCCAACCCCTTTTAACCCAAGGCGACGACTAACCCCTGAACCGAGATGCGCGTGGCCGTCACCGGGGGAGCGGGCTACATAGGCTCCACGCTGATAAGGAACCTCATCGCCGAGGGACACGGCGTCGCCTCGTTAGACAACCAAGCCAATGGAGACTACAGCCACCTCCGCCGTCTGAACGCGAAGAACCTTAGACTGATCGAGGGGGACATAAGGAACCCCAGTGACCTCAACGCCGCCTTCGAGGGAGCCGACGTCGTGGTCCACATGGCCGCCCTCTCCGACCTCGACGCCTGCAACGACAACCCCGAGGAGGCGGTCTCAGTCAACGTCTACGGCACCTACCAGGTCCTCGAAGCCGCCGAGAGAAACAAGGTCCGGAGGGTGATCTTCTGCAGTAGCGCAGCCATCTACGGGGTCCCCTCCAGCCTACCGGTCACCGAGAGGCACGCCCTCCACCCCCTGAACCTCTACGGGGTCACAAAACTCGCGGGCGAGAAGCTCCTCGACGCCCATCACACTAACTGCGGATTGGAGACGATCAACCTTAGATTCGGGAACGTCTACGGCATCGGTCTCTATACAAGCTGGGTCGGCGTCATCCCGAAGTTTGTCGCACTCGGCCTCGAGGGCAGACCACTCACGGTATATGGGGACGGCGAGAGCACACGCGACTTCGTCCACGTCGAGGACATAACCAGAGCCATAGCGCTGAGCCTAACAACGGAGGGCATACGCGAGGGAACCTTTAACATAGGCAGCGAAACAACCACGGTGAACGAGATAGCGAGCCTCGTCGCGTCTGAGATCGAGAAAGCCACCGGGAGGCGCCAAGAGATCATGCATCTCCCCCCGCGACCCGGGGAGACCAAGGAGTTCAGCTACGACACCTCCAAGATAGAGAAGAGCCCTAGGATTCGAGCCAAAATGGAGACTAAGGGACGGCATCAAACAGATAATCCGCTACAGGTTAGAATCCAAGAAGTAGGGAACCCAAGAAAACTGGGCTACTCGAGGACCACCATCGTAAGCGTCGACCTGACGTGGTTGAGGCGCCTGATCTTACTCGTTATGACGTCCTTGATCTCCTGCATCGTGGGGGCCTCGAGGCGGACGACGAAGTCGTATACCCCGTAGACGCCGTAGACCTCCTTGACCTCAGGTATCTCCTTCAGAGCCTTGCTGACGTCGGTCCCTTCGCCGAGATCAGTGTTGATTAGGACAAAGGCTACGCTCATGAATGCACCTCGATTGATGCTTCCTCGGGAAGCGATTTAACATTTTCTAGGGAGGCGACGAGCACGATATTATTGTAAATACAGTCAGTTTTCGATAAAAATTGACAATTATTCGTTTAGTGTCGAGCAACAATTCGACACAATTCTTAATCCCCGCCGCCGACTGAGGTCATCTAGGCGCGGGGCTTGGGTCTAAACAGGGGCGTTTCGATAGTCGGCGCAGGGATGACGAGGTTCCACAACAGGATCCATGCCGACAAGACGGGGAGGGAGCTCTTCGTCGAGGCCGCCCTCGATGCGGCTGGCACCGTCGACAATGGCTTCAGGTTCAGGGACGCAGGGGCTCTCTTCGTTGGCAACTTCACAAGCGACGTCTTCGAGGGGCAGGGACACAACGCCGCGGTCATGGCGGACTGGCTCGGCATCAATCCCACTCCGGCGTACAGAATAGAGGACGCCTGCGCGAGCTCCGGCGCTGCTCTCAACCTCGGCGCCATGACTATTGCATCCGGGATGGCGGACGTGGTCATCGTAGGGGGAGTCGAGAAGATGAGCAGACTCACAACCGACCAGGTCACGGACGCCCTGGCCCTCGCCGCCGACTCATCCTTCGAAACCTCGGTCGGCTTCACATTCCCCTCAATATACGCAGCTATAGCCTCAGCCTACTTCAAGAAATACGACGCGACATGGGATCAACTTGCGGCAGTCACAATAAAGAACCACCGAAACTGCGTCCTAAACCCCAAAGCCCAGTTCCAATCAGACATTATGGCGACAGGGCGGAAGATGGGTGAAAAGAACGGCAGAGTGTTCAAGGACGAGATGGATTTCCTGCGGTCCGACCTCAACCCAGTTATCGCTTCCCCGTTGAGGCTCTTTGACTGCTGCCCTGTCTCGGACGGAGCAGCCGCCGTAATTCTGGCGGCAGATGATGTTGCCCGGAAATACACCGATACACCGGTCAAGATAATCGGCATGGGGCAGGCTAGCGACACAATTGCCCTACACAGCAGACCCGACTTCACGACACTTAGAGCCGCCGTGAAGGCGTCAGAGGACGCCTACAAGATGGCAGGGGTCACATCCAAAGCCATCCAGGTTGCGGATGTTCACGACTGCTTCACTATCGCGGAGGTGATTGCCACTGAGGACCTCGGCTTCTTCCCTAAGGGACAGGGGGGAAATGCAGCTGAGGAGGGCAGGACCGCACTCAATGGTGAGCTACCTATAAACCCCGATGGAGGCCTAAAGGCGAAGGGCCACCCGGTCGGCGCAACCGGCGTCGCCATGGCCTACGAGATATTCAAGCAGCTCCGAGGGCAGGCGGACCAGCATCAGATCAATGGGGCGGAGGTGGGCCTGATCCACAACGTCGGGGCATCGGGAGCTAGCGTCGCCGTCCAGATATACAAGAGGGGATGATATGAGCGAGTTCACCACGAAGACATTCAATGGATTCGTAGCCCAGGGAAAGCTGATGGGTAACATGTGCAAAACCTGCGGAGAGTTACACATTCCACCCCGGCAGATCTGCTCAAGGTGCGGCTCCCAGCAGTTAGAGTGGCACGAGTTCAAAGGTGAGGGCACTCTCGAGGCGGTGACGCTGAACAGGACCCCCTCCACAGCCTTCAAGGGACGGTGCCCATACGCCGTCGGGATAGTGAAGCTCGACGAGGGTCCATCGATCTCCGGCCTCATGGCAGACGAAAACCCTGAAAAACTGGCCGTGGGGTTCAGGGCCGTCTTCACCGTTGTTAAAGACGGGGAAAAATCGATCCTGGCCTTCAAGACCCTTTAGGTCTTACTCGCCTGTGAAGGCGGGCTTACGCTTCTCCTTGAAGGCGGACACACCCTCACGGAAGTCCTTTGTCTCGAAGAGCTTTGAGAACTCCCCGGACTCCGCTTCCAGATCCTCCTCTTTGACGTTGGGGTTCGTGAGCCTCTTCACAGCACCGATAACGGTCGGCGAGGCCGCCACAAGCTTGGCGACAAACTCGTCTACCTTCGTATTGAACTCAGCCGCCGGGTAGACCTTGTCTACGAGGCCCATCTGCCTCGCCTCCTCAGCTGTCACCGTCTCGCCCGTCGTGATGAGCAGCTTCGCCCTCTGCTTCCCGACGAGCTTTGCGAGGATCTTGGTCCCACCCCAGCCGGGGATGACGCTGAGGTTCGCCTCGGGCTGCCCGAGCTTCGCCCTGTCGCTGGCGACCCTGAAGTCGCACCAGGAGGCTAGCTCGCAACCCCCGCCCAGAGCGAACCCATTTATCGCGGCAACGACTGGCTTCCTCGCCGCCTTGATCTTCTTCATCGCCCTCTTCCCCGCCCTCGTGTAGTCGAGAGCCTGGGCGGATGTGAGTTTGCTGAACTCGTCGATGTCAGCGCCAGCTGAGAATGCGCGATCCCCCGACCCGGTGATGACCACGCATCGGATCGCCTTGTCCGAATCGGCCTTCTCGACGGCGTCGGCGACCATGTTCAGCATCTCCGTGCTTATGGAGTTGAGCTTCGAGGGGCGGTTAATCGTGATCTTAAGAACGCCGTTTCTGGTGTCCGCTATGACGGGCTTCTCCTCGATGCTGACCCCAGCCTCGAGACGCGCCTTCAACTCGAAGGGCCCCATTGGAAGGTTGGCGCCCAACTTCACAGCTGTGTCGACGGAAGCCGGGTCGGCAATCCCCTCAGCGACGAGTCTCTCCGCCTCCGCTATGAACGGCTTCAGGAGAGTAGCGGGGTCAAATCCCACTGCCTGCTCCTCCTTCACCTCCGGCTTACCGTAGACATAGAATCCCTCTCCCGTCTTCCTGCCGAGCTTCCTCTCCTCGAAGAGCCTGCGTATAGGCTCCGCCGCCTTGTACGCGGCGCCGAGGTTGTCCTCGAAGACCCTGAGGATGTTGTAGGTGATGTCGAGGCCGATGAGGTCCGCGAGCATGAAGGGGCCCATGGGCATCCCCGCCTTGTACTGCATCGCGGCGTCGACCTGCTCCTTCGTGTAGCCCCTGTCCAGGAGCTTCGCCGACTCGTTGAGGTATGTGATGAGTACGCGGTTGACTATGAAGCCGGGGGCGTCCCTGCTCACGACCACTGGGGTCTTCCCGAGCCTCTCGGCGAGCGCCTTGACGGTCGCTATTGTCTCCGGCCTCGTCTTCTCGCCGGGTATTATCTCGACGAGCTTGAGGATCGTCGGCGGGTTGAAGAAGTGCATCCCAACGAACCTGCCCGGGTCGGAGACGACCGTCGCCATCTCGGTTATGCTGAGGCTGCTCGTGTTCGTCGCGAAGACGGCGTCGGGGCGTGCGTTCTGGGAGACCTCTCCCCAGACGCTGTGCTTGACCTCCATCCTCTCCGGCACCGCCTCGATGACGACGTCGGCGTCCCTGACTGCCTCCGGCAGGCTCAGAGTCATGCCTATCCGACCCAAGATGACTGGGTACATCCTCGGCTTTGAGGCGCCCCCTCTCAACCATCGGGTGAGGTTCTTCTCGATCCCCGCCTTTGCCCCGTCTAGGAAGCTCTGCTCCACGTCCCTGATGACGACGACTGATCCCGGCCTGGGCCGCGATCTGGGCGATGCCGTGCCCCATGACCCCTGCGCCGAGGACCGCGATCCTCCCGATCCCTTCAGGCTTCATGAATAGTCAACCAGTCTACCGACTGATCGCCTTAAAGCGTTTTCCGGAAGCCCATTGTCTGCGGGTCAGCTGATTAAACGTAACCTGTTCCCGAGCAGGAACCCCACGAGGAATAGGACGATGAATCCGGTCAGGCTCAGAATTATGAAGTTGTGCCTGTCGCTCTGTGCCTGAGCCTGAAGCTCCTTTGATGTTCTCCTGCTGAAGCTGATTCAGATTCAGAACCGTGTTGAAGTCCTTCTGCAGAACCGTGTACTGCCCGTTGAGTAGGTTGTAATCCTGCTTCAGTTTTACGTAACTATCCGCCGCCTGCCCTGTCGAGTTCAAATTGGTATAGAGGAGCGCGACTAGTTTTAGTTGGTCGAACTGGTAGTAGTTTAGGATCAGCTGGAGGGCGTTCACGTAGTCACCCCTCGTCATGGTCGAATTGATGTTGTTCACTATATTGTTGAAGTAGTCCTTGCCGATCTGGACCTGGCCGCTGTTTATGTTCTTCAGCCCCCCTATCTCGCCCGCTAATGTCGAGGAACTTACCCCTTGAGGTACTCCTGCTTGACGAAGTCGATGATGTAGTAGTCGTTTCTCTGGGTCTTGATCATGTTACCAACTTGGAGTTGGTGGGTCCCATTCGCGTCCGAGTAGGTCTGGACGAAGAGGTTGACCCTGAAGTAGAGGACCATGTCCTCGTCGGGTCTCACGCCGAACACCTCGTATCCCTTCGTGAGGTTGTAGGTGAAGACATCGCTCAGCGTCCCGTTTATCGGCGGTATCTTGAAGGAGTAGTAGTTGTCGATCTGCGTGTTGTTCAGGGACGTGATGTAGCTGACGGACTGCCCGTTGTAGAATAGCCTCCCCTGCTTGCGGAGCTCGAACGTCGTCTCGAGCGTGAAGTTGCCCGAGTACTTTACGCTGGGGATCGACGCGTTTACGACCTGCCCTTCATGGACGTCTACGCCGAGGTTCTGCACCGTCACCTGGAATAGGCATCTGTCCCCCGAGGTCAGCTGGTTGAGGTATGGTTCGGGTGTTGGTGATGACCGTGATCTTCGCTGGGCTGGTCGGCGTATCGCAAAGCGCCAACGCGGGGGTCATTGATAGGAGCATCGTGATTAGGGTGATGATGGCGAATCTTTTTTTGGGCATACCAATATTCAGCGGTAAGTGACTCTCTTAAAGGCTTGGGATAGGCTAATCGTTGATCGTCGAAATGGTCTTCGACGCCTTACTGGATAAGGATAAATGTGCGAAGCGCGTGGAGGGTTGGCTGATTCAGGGTGACAAGGATAGCAGTCCTGGTCAAGGACATACCGGACCTCAACGAGGTGAAGATCGACGCCGCGACCCGCCGCCCATTGGTGGAGGCGGCGAAGAGGAGGCTCAACGACCTCGACAAGAGGGCGCTGGAGGCAGCCATAAGGATGAAGGAGGCGGGCGGGGCAGAGGTAGTCACCGTCTCCCTGGGGGACGAGAGGACTAGGACTTGTATCCTCGAGGCCCTCGCTATGGGCGCGGACGCCGCCTACCTTGTCGCCGACCCTTCGTTGAAGGGCCTAGACGCCAACGCAACGAGCCGCGTCCTAGCGGCGGCCCTTACGAAGGCTGGTGCCTTCGACGTCGTCATCGCTGGAGAGCTATCACTTGACGGGATGGGTGCTCAGGTTGGGCCACGTGTAGCTGAGCTGCTGGGCATCCCGCAGGTTACTTACGCGAAAGAGCTGAAGTTCGAGGCAGGCAAATTCAAGGCATTCGGGACCTCGAGGACATCGACGAGGTCGTGGAGGCCGAGCCACCCTTCCTCGCAACCGTCGTTAGGGAGATCAACGAGCCCCGCATCCCCAGCCTCATGAACATCATGAAGGCGAAGAAAAAGCCCCTAACGGAGTGGAACGCGGAGGCCCTCGGGCTCAAGGCGGAGAGCCTCAAGGCTTCATGCAGGGTCGAGGTCACCGATGTTCAGGCCCCTGAGGTGAAGAGGAAGCACATAGTCATCAAGGCGGAGAAGGTCGAGGAGGCCGTCTCGAAGCTGGTCTTGGCGCTCACTGAGGACGGTGTGCTGGGGTGAGTGACATGAAGACGCTCGTCTACTCAGAGAACGTTGAGCTCTCACTCCAGCTCCTCGGTAAGGCGCTACAGCTTTCGGGGCCCGGGGTCTCCGCGCTCGCGGTTGGATCGGCTCAGGCCGAGAGCTCTGGCTCAGTACGGGGCGAAGGTCTACGACGTGAAGGATGGGGCGACTGACGTGATGAGGGCCGCCCTTCTCCAGGTCGTACCTCCGAGTCCCCCGACCTAGTCATGGTTGGCTCGACGAAGAGGGGGAGAGAGCTCGCCCCGAGGGTAGCGGCAGCTCTAAATGCCGGGTACTCGGGAGACTGTTTCGACGTCCAACCAGCCGAAGAGGGCTTCACAACGAAGAGGCTGACCTACGGTGGCTCGGTCATCGCCACGTGTAAGATCAGGGGTAAGCCAGCGATCGTCAGCGTCCCTGCGAGGAGCTTCCAGAAGCCCGAGGCTCAGGGGATCGCGGTGAGATAGTTGAGCTAGTCGTCTCGGTGCAATCAGCCCGGATCAAGGTGGTTGAGACGAGGCCCAAAAGGATCGGGGACGCGGGGCTGGAGAACGCCAAGATGATCGTCTCCGCGGGCAGGGGCTTCAAGAAGAGGGAGGACCTCAAGCTCCTCGAAGAACTCGCCGCCGAGCTGGACGCGAAGATGGGGTGCAGCAGGCCAGTCTCCGCCGACCTCGGCTGGATGGATCAGTGGGTCGGCATAAGCGGGAAGAAGGTGGCGCCGCGCCTCTACGTGGCCTGCGGCATCTCGGGCACAATCCAGCACGCCGCGGGGATAAGGGACAGCCAGACCATCGTCAGCATAAACAGCGACGAGTCCGCAGGCATCCACGAGCTGAGCGACTACAGCATAGTGGGAGACATCTACACGGTCCTCCCCGCGCTGACGAGGGCACTGAGGGAGAGGGCCAAGTAGCTACCCTTTTCTCTTCCGCCACCGTTTTTCCTTATTGTGCCACTCGACGAATCCGTTATAGCCTCGATCCGCGAAGCCGCCCATTAATAGTCGACTCCGAGTATGTCACCGCCCTCACGGGGGCGGGGGTCTCGGTGGAGAGCGGTATACGCCCCTTCCGAGGCCCTGGCGGGCTCTGGACGGAGCACGGGGAGCCACCGATGGATGGCTACAGGAGGTTCGAGGAGGACCCGAAGCGGTACTGGGAGGAGATGCTCAGCCCGACTAGGAGGAGCGGGTTCGGGGACAGCTTTAGGGGAGCGAAGCCGAATGCGGGTCATTTCGCCCTCGCCGAGCTAGAGTCGATGGGCATCCTCAAATCCCTCGTCACTCAGAACATCGACAACCTCCACACCGAGGCGGGGAGCAGGAATGTGCTCGAGATACACGGGAACAGGCTGAAGCTGAGGTGCGTGAGGTGCGGTGAGAGGTTCCCGAGGGAGGGATTCGACCTCTCCACGCTGCCTCCTCGCTGCCCAGCTTGTGGCGGCGTGGTGAAGGACGACGTCGTCATGTTCGGGGAGCCCATCCCGAGGGATGTTCTAGATGCATGCCAAGCTGAGGCCAGTAAGAGCGACTGCATGATCGTCGCAGGGACCTCCGCGGTCGTCTACCCCGCCGCGAGCCTGCCACTCATAGTCAAGGAGAGGGGCGGCGTGATAATCGAGGTCAATCCGCTGGAGAGTGAACTCAGTAAAATCAGCGACGTTGTTATAAGGGCCCCTTCGGGTGAGGCCCTGCCCGCCCTGGTTGAAGCTTTGAAAAAGTTAGCCTAGCTTCTTTCTAGTCCAGTCGGCGACCTCCTTCCCCGTCGCGAACCAGACATCCCCCTTCTGCTCCATGTCGGTGAGGAGCTTTTCGAGCATGTCGAGGCGGCTTATTCTGCCTGTTGCCTGGGGGTGGCAGGTGAGGCCGAAGTAGCGGCCGAGGCGGTAGATGCCCTCGAACTCGGGCTTCCACTCCTTATAGGCCTCCTCGGGGCTGCGCCTATAGGTGTCGTACTGGGGCCAGTCGTCGAAGCATCCACTCGACAGGGAGCTCTACGAGGCCGGTTGGCTTCCCACGCCACTCGAGCATGTAGGGCATGTCGTTGTCCATGAA
>CAWGAT010000021.1:0-18767 GCA_963820555.1 Candidatus Bathyarchaeota archaeon | reverse complement strand
TGTTGTACTTCCTCGAGAGGAGGCCGAGGTAGTAGGTCACCAGCGCGGCGATGGGCATGACGGATATGGCGAGGAGCGCGAGCCTGACGTTGAGGAAGAATATAATTATGAAGCCCCCAATCAGGGAGGCCGTGTTCAGGATTATATTCACGAACCCCATCCTGAAGAACATCCTGAGGGCGTTAGCATCGTTTATTGGTCGTGCTATTATCCTCCCCGTCTCGCCCTCGGAGAAGTACCTTAGGGATATGATCTGTAGCTTCGCCACTATGTCCTCCCTGATCCTCGCGACGGTGTGCTCGCCGAGGATCCTGATCTGCCAGGTCTGGACGTACTGGGCGACGTAGTAGGCCGCCGTGATGACGAGGAAGAGGGGGACCCACCAGACAAAGCCCCCCATGTCCCTCGGAGTGATTATGTTGTCGATGACGAGTTTGCCCATGTAGGGTACGAGGACGGTCGTTATCGAGTTCACGATGAGGGCGATGGTGGCGTAAAGGAAGTTCTTCTTGTATGCGACAGCGTACTTGAGGAGCCTCCTAATCAGCTCTCTGTCGGTGTATGTCCTCTTCTTCTGTGCCTCCCCCAGCGTGGAGAAGACGCCGTACCCACCCGGGCCTCCACCTCCACCCCCACCTCCACCGCCTCCGCCACCGCCGGGCAAGCTTATCGCCATCTAGGCCACCCCCCACCGAGTATCTCCTCGGTGGACTTCTCAAGGAACTGGGTCTCGTAGACCCGCTTGTATATACCACCCCTCACCATGAGCTCGGCGTGCGTACCGAACTCTGCGACCCGCCCCTTCTCGAGGACGAGAATCTTGTCCGCATTCTTAATAGTGGAGAGACGCTGAGCTATGATGAAGGTGGTCCTCCCCCTCATGGCGTCCTCTAGGGCCTCCTGTATCTCCTGCTCCGTCTTCGCGTCGACGAAGCTGAGGGAGTCGTCGAGGATGAGTATCTTGGGGTTCGTGAGAATGGCCCTCGCTATCGTTAGTCTCTGCTTCTGCCCGCCGGAGAGGGTGACGCCCCTCTCGCCGACGTAGCTGTCGTACTTATCCGGGAGGGAGTCGACAAAGTCATGTATCCTGGCGAGCTTCGTAGCGTTAACGATCTCCTCGTCGGAAGCATTTGGCTTCCCGAAGGCTATATTGCTCTTTATTGTACCCGAGAAGAGAAAAACGTCCTGGAGGACGATACCCACCTGCCTCTGCAGGGAGTCGATCTTGTAGTCTCTTATATTAGTCCCGTCTATCTTGATGCTCCCGGCGCGGGCGTCGTAGAACCTCGGGATGAGATAGATGAGCGACGTCTTCCCCGAGCCTGTAGCGCCGAGTATGGCGATCTTCTCACCCGCCTCGGCCCTGAAGCTGATGTCTGAGAGTATGTCCAGATCCTTCGCGTAGCCGAACCTGACATCCTGGAACTCGACCTCTCCCCTCTGAATCTGAATATCCTTGGCGTCGGGACCATCCCTGACGTCTACGGGGGCGTCGCGAATCTCGTTTATCCGCTCAAGGCTCGCAGAGGAGTTGATCCAGCTGCCAACGATGTTCGCGAGCTGGTTGAGTTGGGGTACGATCCTCTGCATGTAGGTGGCGAAGAGGATGAGGTTACCGACGATGAGGATGGGGGATGGTCCAATGAGCAGGCTAGTCCCATATATGTAGACGAAGGCCATACCGATCTGCAGAACCGTCTGGGGCGAGGGGACGTAGAAGGCCTGGATCCTCCCCGCCGAGATAGCGGTGGCGACGTACCTCGACTCAACCTTCTCGAACCCCTCCTTCATACTATCCTCCATCTCGAAGATTCGTACGTTCTTCATACCGATGATGTCCTGTTGTATGTAGGCGCCGAGTTTACCAAGTATGAGCATCATCTTCCTGAAGAGGGGGCGAACCTTGGTGAACTGGCTGATCTGGAGGTAGGCGACGAGGGGCATCGGCGCGAACGTGAGCAGGGTGAGCCAAGGGTTGATTGGATACATGATGACAAGACACGCGGCTACGACAAAGATGGAGTCGAAGATGTGCATGAGCCAACCCCCACAGAAGTTGTTCACGGCCTGAAGATCCATCGTTGCTCTGGAGATGAGGTCGCCGACGGAGTTCGAGTCAAAGAATCCGAAAGACTTCTCCTCGAGGGAAAGGTAATAGTCCGACCTTATGTCCCTGATAATAAGCTCGGCGAAGTAGCTATTTATGAAGGTCTCGAAGAAGGTGAAGATCCCGACGCCGAGGACGGCGAGCACCGTGTTCAACACGAGCCCCGGTAGCAGGGCAGTCTGCCCACCCAGGATGACCAGGTTGATTATCTGGGCGAGGTAGAGAGGCTCCAGGGCGAAGAGAGCCGCCCTGGCCGCACTGAAGATCACGGTGAGGACGCAGTAATGGAGGTAGGGCCTGTGGTACCCCAGAATCATTCTGAATTCCTTCCCGGAGCCCCTTATGTCCCTACGGGGCTTCATAGCGTCTATCCAATCTAGTACTGGTTTGGCTACACTCATTCGTACCGCCAGGGCGTTTACATTCCACTCGGATCCGTCGAACTACTTGTTAATAGTTACTATTCGGCTTAGTGGCGGGAATCACTGGGATAAATACTTAGCAAGTTTTTCGTTGACAAGTTATTAAAACAGATGGATGGAACTATTCTACGATGCCTATGGCTCTACCGACGAAGATTGAGATCGCCCAGAGTGCGAAGCTCAGGCCTATCACGGAGATCGCCGCGGGTCTCGGGCTCAGCCCTGACGACATCGAGATGTACGGCAAGTACAAGGCGAAGATCCGCCCCGAGGTCTACACCCGGAACCTGGACAAGCCCGACGGAAAGCTGATCATAGTCACCGCCATCACGCCCACAAAGTTCGGTGAGGGGAAGACGACGATGAGTATCGGCCTCGCGGAGGCACTCGGCAAGCTGGGGAAGAGGAACATAGTGGTACTCCGCCAGCCCAGCCTCGGGCCCGTCTTTGGGGTCAAGGGCGGCGCTTGCGGGGCGGGCTACGCCCAGGTCCTACCCATGGAGGACATCAACGTCCACTTCACCGGCGACCTTCACGCCATCACCTGCGCCCACGACCTCCTCACCAGTATAATGGAGAACCACATCAACAGGGGCAACGAGTTGGGTATAAGTCTCCACGACATTATGTGGAAGCGTGTCATCGACATCGAGAGCAGGACGCTCCGCAAGATGGTCATAGGTCTCGGCGGGAAGAACAACGGCATCCCCTACGAGAGCGGCTTCGAGATCACCACCGCCTCCGAGATCGCCGCCATCCATGCCATAAGCAGCGACTTCATGGATCTCAAGAAGCGCATGGCAGCGATCACCGTCGCATACGATAAGGATGGGAAACCGGTTACGGCAGGTCAGCTTCAGGTCGTCGGTGCCATGGCGATCCTGATGAAGGACGCGGTTAAGCCCAACCTCATCCAGACGATCGAGGGGACCCCCGGCATCATCCACGGCGGCCCATTCGCGAACATCGCGCACGGCTGCCCGAGCCTCATCGCCATCAAGACCGCGCAGAAGCTCACCGACTACGTCGTCCTGGAGCCCGGCTTCGGCGCCGACCTAGGCATGGAGAAGTTCTGCAACATAGCCAGCCGCACCGGCGGGTTGAAGCCGAGCGTCGCCGTCATAGTCGCCACCATCAAGGCGCTGAAGAGGCACGGTGGGACCAAGTACAAGGACATCGACAAGCCCAGCGCCGACGCCGTCAAGAAGGGGTTGCCAATCCTCGCCAAGGAGGTGGAGAACGCCAAGAAGTTCGGCCTCCACCCCGTCGTCTGCATGAACCACTTTCTCAACGACGCCCAGGAGGAGATCGATGTCGTCATGAACTGGGCCAAGGAGAACGGGGTCCCCGCGGCCTTCACGGACACCGTCCTCAAGGGCGGCGCGGGTGGCATCGAGCTAGCGAACCTCGTCCTCAAGGAGCTGGAGAAGCCGAACAACTTCCACTTCCTCTACCCACTCGAGATGCCCGTCGAGGAGAAGATCAGGACCATCGCCAAGGAGATCTACGGCGTGGCCGACATACGCCTCACGGACGACGCGAGGAAGGCGCTGAAGCAGATCGAGAAGCTCGGCTTCGACAAGCTCCCAATCTGCATGGCGAAGACGCCGCTCAGCCTCACGGACAACGAGGATCTGCAAGGTCTGCCACCCACCGGCTACATACTGCCCATAGTCAACCTCAAGCCGAGCACAGGCGCTGGCTTCATCGTCGCCTACTGCGGCGACATAAGCACGATGCCCGGGGAGCCGACACACCCAGCCAGTGAAGAGATGGACATCGACGAGAACGGCATCATAAAGGGGCTGGCGTAGAATGGCGATAATCCTCGACGGCAAGGAGACATCAGCCAAGATCGTTGAGGAGATCAAGGCGGAGATCGCCGCTCTGAAGGCTAAAGGCGTCAACCCGACGCTCGCACTCATACTGATCGGGGGAGACCCCGGCTCGGTCCGATACGTCAACATCAAGGTCAAGCGCGCCGAGGAGGCCGGTATAACCACACAGTTCCACCACCTGGAGACCGCCACGACGGAGCAAGTCGTCACGCTCATCAAGAAGCTGAACGCGGACCCCAAGGTCCACGGCATAATGGTCCAGCTCCCCGCGCCCAAGGAGGTGAACGAGGGCGCCATAGTCGAGGCGATCGCCCCGGAGAAGGATGTCGACGCCCTCAGCCCCGTCACCTTCGGCAAGATAGTCCTCGGAGAGAAGAGCTTCCTCCCCGCCGGCGTCGAGGCCATCATGGAGCTACTCAAGCGCTACAACGTCGACCCCGAGGGCAAGCACTGGGTAGTCGCCGGCTTACCGAGCTGGCTCGGTAAACCCATGGCAGCGATGCTCCTCAACAAGAGGGTAGAGGTCACCGCCTTCGCCGCAGGGGACCCACGGCTACCCGAGTTCGTGAAACAGGCGGACGTCCTCTGCATCGAGATACACAGGAAGTGGACCGTCACCGCAGACATGGTGAAGAAGGGAGTCGTCGTCATTGACAACGGCAACAGCTACGAGGGCAAGAAGGTCTTCGGGGACGTCGACTACGAGCGCGTCGCGCCACTAGCATCAGCGATCACCCCCGTCCCCGGTGGCGTCGGACCCCTCCTCATCACGATGCTCCTGCGGAACACGGTAATGGCGGCTTCAACTGCCTAGTTTCGCCACTTTCGCACTCCACCCACACCGCGGGCCATCAAGGATTTTAAAGAGGGGCACCACCCCTCATTCTACAAGGTGTAGCCTTTTGGCGAGGATGGACTCACGCAATGCCCGGCGCATGATGCAGCGCATGGGTATGCAGATGCAGGAACTCAGCGGCGTCACCAGGGTCATAATACAGAGCCCCGGCAAGGAGATAGTCATCGAGCAGCCCACGGTCACGAGCATCAACGTCCAAGGGCAGAAGATGTACCAAGTCCTCGGCGGGAAGGCCGTGGAACGCTCCCCCCAGACCGTCGCCGCACAGGGCGCGGCTCCAGTGGAGAAGCCCACGGTGCATGTCCCGGAGGAGGACGTCCTCCTCGTCGCTCAGCAGGCGAAGGTGAGCATGGAGAAGGCGCGTGAGACCCTCGTTAAGTGCGACGGGGATCTTGCCAGGGCCATACTCATGCTCCAGACGAGTTAGAGGCTTAACAGTGGCACTCAGGGTAAGGCAGCAGCGCGGCGTCGTCGTCGAGTACAAGGGGTCAGGGGTAGTCTTGGACCCCACAGGGAACGGGCATGGCTACCCCGTCTTCGTGAGCCACGCCCACGCCGACCACGCGGCTGCCTTCAAGTACCCCGACCGGCAGAAATACGCCACCGAGGAGACCCACCAGCTCCTCCACAGCCTCGGCTGGAAACACCTCGACAACTGGCAGCAGATCAAGCTTGGCGACAAGATTAAGGTCGACGACATAGAGGTCCACGTCCACAACGCGGGTCACGTCCTCGGCAGCGTCCAGTTCGAGGTCAACACCCCCGAGGGAACAGTCCTCTACACCGGGGACATAGGCCTCGAGGAGTCGTACACGATGCACCCTGCCGAGCCGGTGAAGTGTGACATCCTCGTCGTCGAGACGACCTTCGGGGCACCCATGTTCAACTTCCCAAAGCGGAGGGACATCGCCCTCGACATCGTCCGCTGGGCCACTATGGAGTCGATCCCGGCTGGGCGCATACCAACTTTCAAGACGGACTCCATAGGCAACGCCCAGGAAGTCATACGAATCTTCAACACCCTCACCAAGCTCCCCGTAGTAACGGCGAAGAGCGCAACGAAGGTGAGCGACGTCTACAAGGGCTTCGGCCACAGCCTCGAATACTACGACTTCAAATCACCGGAGGGGGAGGAGCTTTTGGAGGGGGGGAAGTGCGCCGTCGTCTCCCCGAAGGGGTCAAAGCTGCCTTACGATAACCTCGACTCCGCTCTCGCCTCCGGGTGGGCCGTCCTATTCAGGGGGCGCCAACGCGCCTTCGCCCTAAGCGACCACGCCGACTTCAAAAGCCTCCTCGGGTTCATCCGCCGGTGCAAGCCGAAGAGGGTCCTCACCTTCCACGGCGGCACTATGACTCGGGAGTTCCCCGAGTATGTGAGGAAAAAGCTCGGTGTCGACTCTCACCCACTCTCGGCGAAGGAGGAGACACTGAACGGCACCGTCCAGCGGGGGGAGACACGGATTAAGGCGTCAACCAACCAGCTCCTGCGCACCATCAGGATACCCGGATTCGAGTACGGCACCGCGTGGCTTGAGAGGGAGATGGCGAAGCAGGGCTACAGCACGGGGGAGACAGAGGAGACCCTCAACTACCTCGTGTCGAGGGGGATACTGGAGAAGACCGAGAAGGGCGTAAAGATGACCTAGACGGTGCCCTCTTTCCAGCTCGTAAGGTACTTCATCTGCTCGTTTGTGAGCTTGTCGATGATAACACCCATCGACTGCAGCTTTATGCTCGCAACCATCTCATCGATCTCCGTTGGCACATCGTGGACTCCCACGTCGAGGCCCTTAGATTTCTGTATCCACTCGGCGACGAGGGCCTGGTCGGCGAAGCTCATGTCCATCACCTCGCTGGGATGTCCTTCCGCGGCGGCTAGGTTGACGAGCCGACCCTCCCCGAGGAGATAGAGTTTCCTCCCGTTCTTCATCTGGTACTCGTCGAGGTCTGGGCGCATCCTCCTCTTCCCCTTCGATAGCTTTTCGAGGGCGGGGATGTTGATCTCGACGTTGAAGTGGCCGCTGTTCGCGAGCATGGCACCGTCCTTCATCACCTTGAGGTGTTGCTCGTCGATCACCTTCGTGTCGCCGGTGACGGTTACGAAGATGTCGCCGACCTCGGCGGCGTCCATGAGGGGCATGACCTGGAACCCGTCCATGACGGCCTCGAGCGCCTTCGTGGGGTCGACCTCGGTCACAATCACGTGGCTCCCCATGCCTCGGGCGCGGGTGGCGACGCCCCTCGCGCACCAGCCGTAGCCTACCACGACGAAGACTTTACCGGCGAGCATCACCGAGCTGGCACGGAGGATGCCGTCGATGGTGCTCTGCCCTGTCCCGTAGCGGTTGTCGAACATGTGCTTGGTTGGGGTGTCGTTGACGGCGACTATCGGGTACTTGAGCGCCCCGTCCTTGTGCATGGCGCGGAGCCTTATGACGCCGGTCGTTGTCTCCTCGCTACCAGCCTTCACTCCACTGAGCTTCTCCATCCTCTTAGAGTGGAGGGTGTTCACGAGGTCCGCCCCATCATCCATGGTGATGTTCGGGCCCTGGTCGATGACCTTGTTCACGCACCAGTAGTACTCCTCAGTCGACTGCTCGCGCCACGCATAGACCTTCGTCCCAGTGGCGGCGAGCGCGGCGACCACGTCGTCGTGTGTGGAGAGTGGGTTTGAGCCGCAGAGGGCGACCTCAGCACCGCCCGCCTCGAGTGTGCGGATCAGGACAGCAGTCTCCTTCGTAGCGTGGAGGCAGGCCCCAAGCTTTACGCCCACTAAGGGCTTCTCTATCTCGAACCTCTTCCTGATGAGGGCGAGGACGGGCATGTGGTCCCGCGCCCACTCTATGAGAAGCTCACCCCTGGGGGCGAGTCCTATGTCTTTAACCTTGTAGCTCAATTGCACCGAGTAACCTAGGCAGATCGGTGTATAAGACGTTTCAGAGTCTACATCTTAACGATCTGGGCGTGGGGGACGTCGCCGAAGTAGATGACGGCCCTCCCGTGAACGAGCCTCTCCCCGATTGCGGCTGCGACTATCTTCTTCCCAACGAGGTTACAGATCGTGGCGTGGCGCATCGCAACTATGGCCTCCTCCACGCTACCGGGGATGCCCTTGTAGAACTCCTCGCTCACCTTGAAAGGGACGCGGCCCCCCTGGAGGGTCTGGCCTAGTAGCTCGGCGTCGCAGACGGCGACGAGGGTGTCCCTCCCGTGCTTGATAGTCCGGAGGTAGACCTCGCTCATGCCGGTCAGCTCGTGCCTATGCTGCTTCGTGCGCCGCAGGCCTCGCATTGGAGGAACCAGAGGCGCTTCTCCTTGATGAGCTGGGTGTCTGGGCGGCCGCATACTGGGCAGATGACGTACTTCTTCGCGTAGGCGTCTATGAGGCCGCGTATAGACTCGGCGTTGTGTTTACCCTGGAAGAGAGCGCGGTTGCCGTCGAAGTTGGCGAGCGTCGCCATCTCCCCGGTGAGGTACTTGAGGAGGTGGTCGGGCTCTCTGCGTAGCTGCTCGGCGATCTCCCTGAAGTTGATGATGACCGTCTTCCTCCCCTGGAGGGCTATGTTCGCCCTAGGGACCGCGAACCTGTCCACGAAACTCGTCTGCTCGGGGAGCTCTTTGTATGCCCTGTCCAGCATCGCCTTGTAGTCCTTCTCCAAACCTGCTCACATCCTCGGTGGCGCCCCGGGGTCATATCCCTCGGGCGTCCAAGAATGAGGTGTGCCGGGTCTTAAAAAGGGTTCCCGGCTAGCGGCGACGTATGGCGCCGAAGTAGATTATGACGACGCCGACCATGGCGACGAGGACGCCTCCGATGAGGAGACCCCAGCCAATCCAGCTTAGGATCGTGACGCGCGCCCCGACTTGGACGTCGGCGTTTATTCCCTTAGTGCCGTCGGCGTTCATGATCACGACCCAATAATCACCCGAGGTGGGTGTCCACGTCACGGTCTGGGTTCCGTTCCCGGAGGCCTGGGCCACCCAGATGATCTGGCTAGTCGGCGGGGTTGGTGGTGATCCGCCGGGTATGGTCTGGTAGGAGGGCACTCCGCTCCCCATCATCCTTCCTGGGACCCAGTTGTATGAGGTTATCCTGTCTATGTTCACGCCGTTGAAGTAGGTCGAGGCAGACTGCTGTGGGACGATGCCTACGAATATGGGTTTGCCGTTGTTCGATGTGGCGGTTATCTTGATTGAGACTATGTTCTGGTTTGAGGGTGTCCACAAGCTGGTATTCATGTGGATGTTGACGTTGTTCTGGACGATAGCGTAGCTGCTGACGGCGAGGGGGACTGGGTTTGTAATCATGTACCCATCGCGGTCAGTGATGGCGGTCTGGCTCCATATGAGCACGCCTCCCCCGGCGATTAGGCCGAGGGCGATGAGCAGGATGAAGCCCCCGAATATCAGGGCGACTATGCTACCTGCGTGCCAGTCGCTGGCCCTCCGGTACACGACCCCCGTTGCCTGAACGGGGGTTCCGCACTTCTGGCAGAACTTGGCCCCTTCCTCGTTCTCGGTGCCACACTCCTTACAGTAAGGCATGATGATCTCCCTATTCGTCTTTAGAAGGGGCTGTTTATTAAATAAATATGGTCCAGTCTAATTCGAGAACCTCAATTTAGAGGTTTTAATGAGATCACTTTTATTTAGATGAAACCGCCGCATTCCCTCGGTTAGGTTCTTAAGCGTCGGTAGGCGACACCGTTTTTGAGACAGTTGTCCAATTCCCTTGGTGGGGTCACGCGGACTTTCAGAGGCTTTGGGAGAGAGATCGCCGATCATAGCAGCAAGGCTTCCGCCAGATTCTACCTACAGAGTGTGGTGTTCCCCATGATAGATGGACTCGCCCAGAGGGAGAAGGTCAACATCGAGGAGCAGGTGACCAACATGATCAGGCGCGGGGAGACCCTGAGAGTCTACGCGGAGAAGCCCGAGTACAAGAAAAGGTTCAACGACACTCTGGGTAACCCCGCCGTTAAGCTCCTCCTCGGCAGGTTCAGGTCCCACCTCGAGAAGACGGAGGAGGAAATTAGAGCCTCCATGCCCTGGTGGATTGAGAGAATCAGGGAGACGAGGCCGGAGCTCTGCAACGTAATCTCCCGCGAACCAGACGGGATAAATTGGCTCGGCACAATTTTTATCGACATCGTCCACATCTGCAGACGATACGTTGAGTGACCCACCCAGTCTGCTTCAAATACACGCATCCGAACCCATCCAGTGGTGCTGAGATTTGATCAGGTTTGGGGTTAAGACATCTCAGGCAAGAGAATACGGCGATTACGCGTCGTTGAGGAGGGTCTGGCTTGAGGCGGAGAGACTCGACTTCCACTCCGGTTGGCTCTTCGACCACCTCTTCGAGCTACCGGGGGCGGGGCCCTCTCTCGAGCCCTGCCTCGAGTGCTGGACGTCGCTATCAGCTCTGGCCGCGGAGACTAAAAAACTCAGGCTCGGGGTAACGGTGCTCTGCGCAACTTATCGGAATCCCGCCCTTCTAGCCAAGATGGCCTCGACCCTCGATGTGATAAGTAGCGGCAGGCTAGAGTTCGGCATCGGCGCGGGGTGGGCAGGGGTCGAACATGAGGCGTACGGCTTCCCCTTCGACAAGCCTGCTATAAGGATCGGGAGGCTCCGGGAGGCCGTCAGGATAATCAAGAGCATGTGGACGGAGGAGAAGACGAACTTCCACGGTAAGTACTACGATGTCGAGGGCGCAATCAACAACCCGAAGCCGATCCAGAAGCCGCACCCCCCGATCTGGATAGGGGGCGGCGGAGAGGGGCTCACCCTGAAGGCCATCGCGGACCTCGCTGACGGGTGCAACTTCATAGGTCTCTCACTCGCGGAGTATCGACACAAACTTGACGTTCTCAGAGCACACTGCGTCAAGCTAGACAGGAACTTTGACGACATCCAGAAATCCTGGCAGGGCAGAATCCTCATCGCACGGGACGAGGGGGAGCTCAGGAAGATGAAACTTAAGATGGGGGAGGTCGACGAGGAGCACAACATAGTCGGTACCCCGGATCACTGCGTTGAGAAGATTCGGGAATACACGGATCTCGGCGTCTCCTGCTTCATGCTCGTCTTCCCCGGGGCGACGATGGACCCCAGACCCCTTGAACTCTTCAGTGAGAAGGTTATGCCTGAGTTCTAGGCGCCCACCCGAACCGTTTTATCCACCCAGCACCCGAATCTCATACCCGTGTCCGAAAAGTTCGAATGCGAGGTAATGGACTGGGACCTGTTCTACGAGCTCTCGAAGAAGACCGCCAACAAGATCATAGCATCGAAGTTCAAGCCCGACTTCATGGTGGGACTCGCCCGCGGGGGCTGGGTCCTGAGTCGCGTCCTCTGCGACTTCCTTGGGGTGAAGGACCTCGTGAGCCTTAAGGTGGAGCACTGGGGTGTTACGGCGACCCCCGATGGCTCGGCCCAGATCAAGTACCCGTTCCGCATCGAGCTCAGGGGAAGGAGGGTGCTGATAGTGGATGACATCACCGATACCGGTGAGAGCATGAGGGTCGCGAAGGATTATGTCGAGACCATGAACCCCCTCGTCGTGAAGACGGCGACATTGCGCCACATCACTGGGAGTAAGTTCAAGCCCGACTACTTCGGCGACGAGATAAGCTGGCGGTGGGTCGTCTTCCCATGGAACTACAACGAGGACATGTGCAACATAGTCCCCAAGGCTGCAGCGGACGGCGCGCCACCGGAGGAGGTGGTCAGGCGTCTCAAAGCGAACAATAATTTGGACATAAGCGTGTCAGAGGTAAATAGAATATTACAAGAAATTAAGAGAAGGGTTTAGGTGTCATCTTCCTCGTCTGCTTCGTCTACGTCGACCTCGACCTCTTCACCCTCGGCGGCTTTCTTCGCCGCGGCTTTCTCCTCCTCTGTGGTGAGGCGATACTTGCGGATTCCGTCCGCGCCGCGTGAGGAGACTATCTCGCCACCCTCGAAGAGGCTTCGGAGCAGGCGGAAGACGCGCTTCTCCTTGAGCTCCATAACGGCCGCGATCTCGGCCAGGCTTAGCGGCTTGGCTTGGAGGTGCTTGACTACATCTTTCTTGAGCTTGGCTGTCGACATCTCTGTAGCCTATACAGGGGTCTACGTTAAAGAATTTGACGCCGCGGGGACATTTGTAAAATAGCGACTCACTTTGCAGGAAAGGATATTCCAAGGTGGTTCAAATGAAACGTAGTGATCTCAGTGTCGTCGCGGTCACAACGAGCCATGGTGTGATGCACGCGTACCTATTCGTCCTCCCCATGGCCGCTGCTTAGCTCTCCTCCAACTATGGACTCGACTCGGTCTTCTACTTCTTCGCTGCATGCAGCGAGGTTGCAATGCTGATCATCCTCCTCGTTAGGGAGTGGACGAAGAAGAAAGAAGTAGCTAGATCGCTTCACTCAGCTCTGCAAGTCGCTTGTATAGGCTCGTCTTAACCAGCTTCTCCGGGTGCCCTATCGAAGCCTCCACCTCGACGTCGTAGTCGATGTGGCCGAGGTATCGGGAGCTCGTCTTCTTCGTCTCCTTCTCTATGTAGCTGGTGTGCTCCATCGACATGTTCTCCAGGACCCCGATGATCGGGATCCTCTGGTCTCTGAGGAGGACGAGTAGCTTCCGGACTGATTCGTAGGCTAGGCGGCTTGGGGTGGTTACGACTAGGAACTCTACGCGTGGGATGAGTCTGATCATGTCGAGGGTGGCGTCGCCTATGCCGGGGGGCATGTCAATTATTAGGTAGTCGAGGCTTTCCCAGCGGGTTATCGCTAGGAGTTCTATGATGGCGTTGCTCGCGTCGGCTCCACGTAGTGGGACTGGCTCGTCGGCGCTGTAGTGGACTATGCTCATGTAGTTGAGGCCGTGGGCGAGGGGTGGGGTGATGCCCTTCTCCTCGTGGGGGACGAGGCCCTCGACGCCGAGTATGAAGTGGGTACTTGGACTTGTGAAGTCGAGGTCGAGTAGGCCGACTCTTCGGCCGTGGTCCCTGAGGGCCAAGGCGAGGGCGACGGCGACCATGCTCTTGCCGACTCCCCCCTTACCGCTGCTGACGGCGATTATGCGCTTGACCTTGTCGAATCTGCCGGGGATGATGGCGAGGCGGGGGTCGCTCACTCGCTTTTCCTCCCCTTTATGCTGGCGAGCCAGACGCCGCGCCCCTCGGTCACCTCGAAGTCGGGGCTACCGCAGTTGGGGCACTTAAGGTAGACATGGGCCATCTCCGGGACGAAGTGTATGGCCTCACCCGTCTCCTCGTCGAGTTTCGCTGTCTCCAGCTTCCACTCGTGGCTGCACTTTCGGCACTTGAAGCCGGCGGGGACGGTCTCTATGACGAATTTGGCCTTCTTCATCCGTGGGGTCCGCATCTGGTCGAGGGCGAACTCGATGATTTCGTGCTCTATCTGCTGGAGTTCGCCGATCATTATCTTGACCTCGGTTACCTCCTCCATCCCCTGGTCCTCGGCGAACTTGTCAGCTGTCTTGACGACGCCCTCGGCTAGGGCCCACTCGTGCATGGCTCATGGGGAATCTACGAGGCTAATCAATATTACGCCACAGTTGAGGAGTATTTCTGGGTCAGTAGAGAATAATATTAGTGAGACCAGCCTCCTCAACCCTTTGAGATAAAAACAATCTTAATATTCGTAATATTTTTATCCGCGTTAACGTTACATCGGAGACGCATGAAAATTATCTCGACATCGAAGGACCGGGAGTGGAGTGAAGCGCTCTACGGGCGCGCCGTGGAGTTCCACGGCCACGGCGGCCCCTACATGTTGATAGGGCTTAGAATAGGTATGCTCGCCCTGAGGAGACTCGACGCGAAGGGATGGTTCGACATAAGGTGCAGGGCCAAGCTCCACTGGGGACCTCCAGACGCATGCGTCCTGGATGGGATCCAGATATCAACTGGTTGCACGATGGGCAAGCATAATCTGGATGTGGAGGAGGCCGGGGGCGTCGAGGCCGAGTTCATGGCGGGAGAGCATGTTCTCAATATTAGGGTAAAGGACCAAGTCATTGTCGCGATCAGAGATGAGCTTAGAGAGGACCACGACGAATCCGAGGAGGAGAATGAAGCGGAACTCGAGGAACTCATGCTTAGGCTTAGGAAAGCGCCTGATGACGAGCTATTCATGGTTGTCCATCGGTAAGATACTTAAACGGGTGTTCAGAAGGATTGGCGTTACCCATTGGACGCCTACATAGCCGAGTTGGATAGATTGGAGATGTGCCTCATGGTCTGGAAGGGTGGAGAGATTGTGTTCAGCAGTCGGAGTAAGGGGATTCGCCCCCACCTCGAGGCTATCGAGAAGCTTGGCAAGGAGAGGCTGACCGGTTCGGTGATGGCGGACAAGATAGTGGGAAGGGCGGCGGCGCTGCTGATGCTCTACTCGGTCCCCGCTGAGGTCCACGCGGGCGTCATCACGACGAGGGCGAAGGAGCTGCTTGAGGCCGGAGGGGTCCGGGTTTGCCCCGACGGGGAGGTGCCCGCGATAAAGGAGAGGGATGGGCACATCTATTGCCCCTTCGAGGCGATGGTCCAGGGGATAAGCGACCCCGAGGAGGCCTACCCAGCCATTGTTGCGAAGATGCAGAGTATGAAGTAGCCTGCTGGTGGATAGATTTAAGAACGGTTTAGGTGCAATCTTTAGGATTCATCGCTGGTTCTTGCTATGATGGACGAGATCGAGAAGCTCGCCGCGCAGATAGGGAACGAGAAGCTCAGGAAGATGGTCCTCGACTTGCTTAGGAACCCGACTCTCGACCTCGACTATCCCTGCCTCAGTGTGGAGGAGTGTCCTGGGGGTGCATACCAGCACCACAGCTACATCGGGGGGCTTCTCCAGCACACGATCGGGGTTACTAAGCTGAGTCTCACGCTCTGTGACCTCGTCGAGGGTGTCTACGGGGGGAAGGTGGACAGGGACACCGTCGTCGCGGGCGCCCTCATCCACGACATCATGAAGACCTACACTTACGAGCGACGCGGGGACGGGAGCTTCATCAGCAGCCCGCTTGGGGAGAAGGTTGACCACCTCACCCTGCTCGTCGCGGAGCTCTACAAGCGTGGGTTCCCTGTGGAGGTCGTGCATGTCGCGGCCTCGCACCACGGCGACGTGAGCCCCGTCAAGCCTAAGACGATGGAGGCCCTCATCGTCAGCATCGCGGACCTCGCCGACTCCGAGCTTAGCAGGAAGACGCTGCGGGCCGCAGAGTATCTCCTCAGGCAAACGGGGGAGAGCCAGCCCAAGCTAACATCCAGTAGAGAAGCCCTTGACCTCGTCCAGGCCAAGAGTAAGGAGGGCTGGGACGGGGTCAGGAAGCTCAGCAACGGGAAGAGCTGAGCCACTCATTTTCTGGTATGGAATATATCTACACTTCATTGGTTGCCAACGCTAAAATATTGATGGCGGTGAGAGACCAACCAAGGGTTTCGACGCATGATAAAGGTCGCGATGATTGGCTTCGGGACCGTTGGCAGCAACTTTGCTAGGGTCCTCCACGAGAAGAGGAAGATGCTTAAAGACCGCTACGGTCTCGAGTGCGAGATTGTGGCGGTGAGCGACATAATCAGGGGTGCTGTCTACGACCCGAAGGGGTTGGACATCCCTGAGCTCCTCCGCCTCGTCAAGGAGGCGAATAAGATCGACGGCTACAAGGGGGGCCAAAAGGGGCTGGACAGCTTAAGGACGATTAGGGAGACGAACGCCGACGTGGTCGTCGAGGTCGCTTGGACGAACCTTGAGACGGGTGAGCCGGGCCTCACCCACATCAAGGAGGCGTTGAGGGCGAAGAAGCACGTCATAACGAGCAACAAGGGGCCCATCGCCCTCGCGTACCCTGAGCTGAAGAAGCTGGCGGACGAGAACGGGGTCCAGATCCGCTTCGAGTGCACCGTGATGAGCGGGACGCCGACAATCATGCTGGGAATGGAGGGCCTAGCGGGGCACGTCATCAACGGCTTCCGAGGCATCCTAAACGGGACGACGAACTACATCCTTACGAATATGGAGAAGGGCGGCGCTATACACGGACATCCTCAAGGAGGCTCAGAGGCTCGGCTACGCGGAGGTCGAGCCCTCGGGGGACGTGGAGGGCTGGGACGCTGTGGGTAAGACGGTGATACTCGCCAACAGCGTGATGGGGGCGAGTCTCAAGGTTGGTGACGTCGAGAGGGAAGGCATCACTAAGATAACCCCCAAGGACATCGAGGCGGCGAAGAAGCAGGGGAAGAGGATCAAGCTCATCGCCCACGCCTGGAGGGATGGCTTGAAGGTTAAGGCGAAGGTGTCACCCGAGCTCGTCGAGTTCTCCGATCCCCTCGCGAGCGTCTCGGGGACTACGAATGCTCTCACCTTTGAGACGGATGGTCTCGGGGCGGTCACGATAATCGGTAAGGGGGCGGGCGGTGTGGAGACGGGACACGGAATCCTCACCGACCTTCTAGCCATCCATAGGGCTCTCTGATCGGGGTCGTATGGGCACATTCGTTTATTGGTTGAGCGTATCCACACTCAAGTAGCATAAGTCAAGTTCGGTAATTGCGAATCGGAGCGTTTTTCAGGTCTCCCCTGTAAGTGGTAGCATATTATAAGCAAAAATTTCAGTCTCACGCCCGTCAAGCGTTGGTGAGTGTGAAAAGGAGCGTTTTTCGGGTCTCCCTTTGGGTTCGGAAGTGCTGAGAGAACTCGTTAAGGAGGGCAGCGGGGCCTTCTTTGAGGCGTATCATCACACGCTTAACCAACTGAGTAGCTAGAGGCAGAGAGCTTTCAATTTCCCCGTGTGTGCCAACTCAAGGATATTTTCAATTCACCCATGTGATATATGTCCTTTTAAGACAAAGACCCAAATTACTTCTAGATCTGAATGACGCGGGTCAGTGGGTTCAAGCTTGAAGGAGTTCTTCCAGCGGTCGTAACGCCATTCGATAAGAATGAGGAGTTCGACGAGCAGGCATTCCGCCACCTAATAGAGTGGCTGATCGAAAAAGGAATCAATGGCATCGTCCCCTGTGGGACAACCGGCGAATTCTCACAGATGAAGCAGGAGGAGCGCCAGAGGGTAATCGAGGCTTGTGTTGATCAAGTAAATGGACGTATACCCGTCATAGCTGGCACAGGCGACACCTCGACGAAGCTCGTAATTGAGGCTACTAAGCACGCCCTTGATGTTGGAGCCGATGCTGCGATAATTGTAAACCCATATTATATGAAACCTAAGGGTGGGAAGGGGATATATGATCACTACCTCGCCATCGCTGATGCCGTCGAAATCCCTATTGTTCTATACAACATCCCCCCAACAACCAACCAGTATATACCCTGGCAGGTGATTGAGGACCTCGCTGAGGTACCCAACATCGTCGCTTTGAAGGATTCAAGCGGTGACCTCAAGTACCTGATGACTGTGCTTGAGAAGGTTCATGATAAGATCGACGTCGTCTGCGGCTGGGATGAGGTGGTGCTTCCAGCATTGGCAGCCGGTGCTAATGGGATGATCCTCGCCAGCGCCAACGTCATCGCCCCCCACTGGCTTGACATCTACAGAAAGATGAAAGAGGGTAGAATCGAGGAGGCGAGGATCGCGATGAGGAAGATTCAGAAGTTCACCCGCCACATCGTCGCAACTGGTGCTCAAGGACCCAAAGTCTGCCTCAACTTCATGGGTCTAAAGGTAGGCAACACGAGGAGGCCGATCATACTGGGAGACACCGTAAGCTACGAGCTTAAGGGAAGAGCTCCGCATAGAGTTGGAGAACCTTGGGCTCGTTGAGAAGAAGCCTATTACCTTCAGGGTCGTACCTGAGGAGCCACTCGTGCAGAGATTCTATAACGTCGGATTAACACCTGAGGTAATTGAACAATTCACACTGCGGACAGGTGAGGCACTCGTTGACCCCGACTCAAACGAAGTAGCCCACATCGACCTAATAATGGGAGACATCGATGGACCAGTCGGGAAGAGCATACGCAGAGGTCCTCGCGAGACCAACACCAGAGCGTGAAGCTACCCAGGCAATTCTCGAACCCAACATTGCGGTAAAGCCCCCGACTCTCGTTGTTCCAACTGTACCTGTAAAAGGCATGAGGGAGGCCAGCATGGTCTATGGGCCAGGCCAAGCCGCCGTCGCCAAAGCTGTCGCCAAATCCGTTGAAGACGGGATCCTACCACCAACAGACAAGCTTGTGCTCATAGCAAAGGTGTTCGTCCACCCCTCCTCAACCGACCGTCAGAGAGTATTCATCAACAACTACAAGGCGATGCGCCACGCGATAAGAAAAGCTATGGAGGGCCGCCCAACGTTGAAGAAGAGGTGGATAACGCGGACAACTCACGCCACCCCTTCAGGGAAAATATGTGAGCACACTTTTCGGAGACTGGTTTAAGCGACTTCATATCTCGAAAGGAACTGCGGGAAGACTAATATGGTGGCTACAAGGGGTTTTCTCTGGGCAGAGGTGCCAGAGCGGTTATTGGGCTAGTCTCGAAAACTAGTGGCCTTGAGCCTCAAGGGTTCGAATCCCTTC
>CAWGAT010000020.1:0-42410 GCA_963820555.1 Candidatus Bathyarchaeota archaeon | reverse complement strand
ACAGAACGACGCAGTGAATGCGGAGGAAGTAGCTACCCGACCCAGATCAATCTCACAATATGCGGCTCCCGAGCACAGCTCGCGGGGCTAAGGGCGAGCCACGGGGGGATGGAATCCCTCGGAAGAGGCTATGAAGCCGTGCACAGGTTCCGACTCCAGCTGTGGGACCGGGTCATGCTGATATACTACGCTACGTGGTGAATGGTTTGGCTTGGGTGCCGAAGAAGGGCGCGGCAAGCTGCGATAATCCTCGGGTAGACGCAAGCAGTCCGAGATCCGAGGGTACCCGAATGGGACTTCCCATCGTCTTCGGACGGTGCTCCGTGAGGAGCGGGAACCCCCTGAACCGAAACATCCTATTAAGGGGAGGAAAAGAAACCAACTGGGATCTCCTGACTAGCAGCGAGCGAAAAGGAGAGAGCCTAAACTGAATTCTCCAGCGATGAGCTGGCGAAGATGTGGTGTATGGGACAAGGTTGTCTCTAGTCGACGAAGTAGAAGTGTTCTGGAAAGCTCCGCCATAGAGGGTGATAGCCCCCTATACGAAAGTCGAAAGTGACTGCTTTGTTTCCGGAGTAGCACGCCTTGGGATTGGCGTGTGAAACTGGGAGACATCAGCTTCCAAGGCTAAACACAACCCAAGACCGATAGCGCACTAGTACGGTGACGGAAAAATGAAAAGTCCCCCGAGAGGGGCGTCAAAAGAGCCTGAACCCACGTAGTTATTGACGATTGAGGCCCGTAAGGTAATCCACACAAAGGAGACCGGGGTAACCCGGTGTTACGAGTGTGGATAATCCGGGGTCTCATGCTTCGTTTAGAATCACGAGCCGGGGAGTTTACCGTTGTGGCAAGCCTAAGGGCGCGACGCCCGTAAGCGCAGGGAAACCGATGTGCGAGCAGCCGCAAGGCAAGTCGCTGGGTCTGAAAGGGCCCGGAGTCACGACGGTCAGACTAGAAAGCAGATGATCTATGCCAGGGCAAGGCGAAGTCAGGCGAAAGCCTGATGGAGGCCTGCAAGGGTGCTAATATGCAAATTGCTCCCCTGACCTTGGTATAGGGGCAAAAGACCAATCTAATCTGCTGATAGCTAGTTCCCTTCGAAGTATGTCGCAGCATAGTCTCCAGGGAGGCATCTGGCGGGGTAGAGCACCAATCGGAAAACACGGAAGGGAAACCTTTCACTTTCCTTTTGAACTCCGAATACGCCAGAGCCGTGGAACTGGGGAGACGGAACGCACGGGTTAAGCTCGTGCTTCGTGAGGGGAGCAACCCGGACTGGGGTTAAGGCCCCCAAGTGCTGGCTAAGTGACAAACTAAAGAGCGTCGTAAGCCTAAGACAGCGGGGAGGTAGGCTTAGAAGCAGCCACCCTTCAAAGAAATCGTAACAGATCACCCGCCGAGGCTTAGGGCCTCCAAGATGGACGGGTCTTAAGCCAGCCGCCGATACCCTAGAGGTCCGCGTAAGCGTATTCTGGTAGAAGGGCGTCCCGATTGGGCAGAAGCAGGGCCGTGAGGTCCTGTGGACCGGTCGGGAGTGAGTATCCCGGTGGTAGTAACAGCATAGTCGAGTGGGAATCTCGATCGCCGAAAGAGCAAGGGTTTCCCGGCAACGCGTCGTCAGCCGGGAGTTAGTCGATCCTAAGGCCAGCTTTAACATGCCTGGTCGAAGGGGAAACAGGTTAACACTCCTGTACTACGATGGTACATGTGGCGACACTAGGTCCGCAGCGTGACGCTTCGGGGTAAGTGGAGCAGAACTGTCATTCTGTCTAACTGTCCAATTCTGGGGAGTACCGTAATGGTGAGAACCAGAAGAAAACAGGAATGGCCTCCCGTTTAGGGGGGTTCTGCTGATCCCTGGAGCCCATGAAAAGCGCTGCGGAAAGGATCCATCGTAATCGTACCCAGAACCAACACCGGTGCTCAGGGTGAGTAGCCCAAGGCGTGTCGGGTAACTCTACGCGAGGGAACTCGGCAAATTAGCCCCGTATCTTTGGTATAAGGGGTGCCTACGGCATTCTCGCAAGAGGGTGCGGTAGGTCGCAGTGACTAGGGGGTTCCGGCTGTTTAATAAAAACATAGGTAGCCGCTAGCCCGTAAGGGTGTGTACGGCTATTGAATCCTGTCCAGTGGTGGTACCTCAAACTTGATTTCAACCGAGCTAAGGGCCGCTAAACGACGGGAGTAACTCTGACTCTCTCAAGGTAGCCAAATGCCTTGTCGTGTAAGTTACGACGTGCATGAATGGATCCACGAGGACCCCGCTGTCCCCGCGTATAACCCGGTGAACCCACCTGCTGGACGAACAGTCCAGCGTCTCCCAGTGGGACAAGAAGACCCCGTAGAGCTTTACTGCAGTCAGTCGCTGGGGTGAGGTTACGTTTGCAGAGCGTATGTGGGAGCCTATGAATACGGATCTCCGGGTCCGTAGGAGGCAACAATGGAACACCACACATTCGCGACCTCCCCCCTCACCGAGGCCATGTAGCCCGGAACAACGGCTGATGGGCAGTTCGGCTGGGGCGGCACCCCCTTGAAAAGGAATCGAGGGGGCCCAAAGGCTAGCTCAGGAGGGACAGAAACCCTCCGTAGAGGGTAAAGCCAAAAGCTAGCCTGACCGGAATCATCCACAATAAGTGTTCCGGAGGCGAAAGCCGGGCTTAACGAGCTATCGTGTCCTTGCAGATGAGGGCCGGTAGTGCCAGAAAAGTTACCTCGGGGATAACAGGCTTGTCGCGGGCGAGAGTTCGCATCGACCTCGCGGTTCGGTACCTCGATGTCGGCTCTTCCTATCCTGGCCTTGCATAAGGGGCCAAGGGTGAGGCTGCTCGCCTATCAAAAGGGATCGTGAGCTGGGTTTAGACCGTCGCGAGACAGGTCGGTTTTTATCTACTGGGAGTGCAGGATGTCTGAGGGGAAAGGGCCTTCAGTACGAGAGGAACGAGGCGCTGGAGCCTATAGTTTACCGGTTGTCTGATAAGGCATGCCGGGCAGCCACGCTCCTGCGGATAAGGGCTGAAAGCATCTAAGTCCGAAGCCGCTCCCAAAAATAGACATCCGTCCGGGACGCAAGTCCTGGTGAAGGGCACCCGTAAAAGACGGGTTCGATGGAGAGGCGGTGTACGTGCCAAGACTTCGGTCGAGACACTCAGCCGGCCTCCCCCAACAGCCCGAAATATCAGCAATCGAACACTCGATCCTACAGGAGATATCGGAACCTATCCACGGCTTCTCACACTTCTAGAAGCAATCTAACCCCAGTGGATACTGGGTTTAGAGTTTATACGTTCAATATGCACCAATGAAAAATGTCATCCGTCGGTAGAGTCGGAACTATTAAATTTCCCAGGTAGTAGCCCTTTTGCTCGAAACTGAATTATAGCTACTTGCTTCTAGTATTTTCACCCTAGGGTGAGAATTGTGGTGTATGGAGCGGACTGTATTCATCTTCTCATGGGTAACGAGGCTGTGGCGCGCGGCGTCATCGAGGCTGGCGTGAAGTTCGCCATAGGTTACCCTGGGACCCCCTCCACGGAAGTCATCGAGAACCTTATCCAGAGTTCGAAAGAACATGGAATTCGCGCCGAGTGGGCCGTGAACGAGAAGGTTGCTTTCGACATAGCGACCGGCGTAAGCTTCGGCGGTACCCGGTGCCTAGTGACAATGAAGAGCGCGGGGCTTAACGTCGCGTCTGACTCAATTCTGTCAGTAGCCTACGGCGACGTCATCGGTGGCCTAGTCCTCTATGTCGCTGACGACTCGGGCGCCCATGCCGGCATGGAGGAGCAGGACAGCAGGCTCTTCACCGGGACCTGCCCCCTGCCGATGCTCGACGCCTCGGACCCTCAGAGCCTGAAAGACATGATCCTCGCCGCTTTCGACCTATCGGAGAGGCATATGATACCAGTTATGGTTAGATCCACCTCAAGAGTCGCCCACAGCAAGGCGCCGGTCACATTCGGAGAGGTCACGGAGGCTACGTCCAAGTCACCGATGAAGAAGGACATAAGCCGCTTCACCAGGGCGTCCCCCGTCTGGGTCAAAAACCAGCACAGGCTGCTCAATGAGCGCGTTGAAAGGGTGCGAGAGGAGTTCGAGTCCTCCCCTATGAACAGTCTCGACCTCAGGCCGAGTGCCAAGCTTGGGGTCATAGCCGCCGGGGCTCCCTGGACATACCTTCAGGACGTCCTCGCGTCGGGGGAACCTGCGGTTTCCACACTCAAGATAGGGACCGTTCACCCCCTCCCCACAAAGACGATTATGAGGCTTCTGGAGTCGGTGGACGCAGTGCTCGTCCTCGAGGAGCTTGAGCCATTCATAGAGACGCATGTCAAGGTCCTAATCGCCAACCTCGGTAGGAAGATCAGTGTTGTGGGTAAGCTGGAGGGTACTCTCCCCCAGGTCGGGGAGTACGATTACGAGCTCGTCGAAGCTGCTCTCTTCAAGCTGGCTGGGGTTAGCCCACCACGGGTCGACCCCGCCCTCGAGGCTGCGCGCGGCGAGGCGAAGACCCTCGCCCCCACCAGAAGCCTCCCCTTCTGCCCCGGCTGCCCCCACAGGGGCACCTACACCGCCCTCACCAGGGCGCTTAGGGAGCTTGGTTTCAAAAAGGACGATGTCATCGTCACGGGGGACATAGGCTGCACCATCCTGGGGATGTACCCGCCATGGAGCAGCTGCTGGACGGAGGTAAGTATGGGCGCGTCGATAGGGAACGCCATCGGGTTCAAGTATGCGGGCATAAAAACCCCCGTCGTCGCGACCATAGGCGACTCGACGTTCTTCCACGCCGGGGTCCCGCCCACCGTCAACGCCGGCTGGACTGGCACAAGTGTGGTGATAGCTGTGCTCGACAACCAGATCACGGGCATGACTGGACACCAAGCCTCCCCAGCTTCCGGGTACAAGTCAAATGGGGACCCGGCTAGACTCATAAAAATCGAGGAGATGCTCAAGGCCTCCGGTGTGGACTCTGTAGCTGTCGTCGACCCCTACGACCTCAAGCGTAGCACAGAAGCCTTTAAGGAAGCAATTAGCCACGACGGGCCCTCGGGTCTCGTGCTCAGGAGGACCTGCTCACTCGTAGCGAAGCGGATGAGCGCCCTCGGCAAACCCTACAGGGTAGACGCGGGGATGTGCACGGGTTGTCTCGCCTGCGTCCGCACCCTAAGCTGCCCCGCGATGCTCGTGGAATCTGGGAAGATGGTAATCGATGAGGTGGCTTGCGCCGGCTGCGGGATGTGCGCACAGGTCTGCCCCGTCGGGGCTGTCGAAGGGGATGCATGAAGTGGAGCACAACATTCTCATCACATCTGTTGGCGGGCAGGGGGGCATCACTCTTGCTAGGGTCCTAGCCTACGCCGCCCTCGCCCAGGGGCTCAACGTCAGGGTCGGGGAGACCCTAGGCATGGCGCAACGCGGCGGCTCCGTACAGAGCCACGTCAGGATAGGTGAGTGCGTACACGGCTCACTTATCCCGAAGGGGAGGTGTGACGTTTTACTCAGCCTAGAGCCGAGCGAGGCGGTTAGGATTCCCGAGTACCTCGGCCCCGGCACGAGGGTCATTCTCGGCACTACACCAATCTATCCAATCCCCGTCATACTCAAGGAGGCACAGTATCCCGAGCTAACTCTGATCACCTCAGCCCTAGAGAAGATTGGCTGCCGCGTCTACGCAATAGACGCCAAAGGCCTCGCCCTAGAGGCCGACGCACCTACGAGCCTCAACATTGTCGTCCTCGGAGCATACGCGGCACTCAACGGCGTACTAACCAAGGAATCCCTGCGGAAAGCCATGGGTGAGTCACTACCCAAGAGGTTCTTCGACGTCAACAACCGGGCCTTCAAGGAAGGGTACGAGGTCATGGAGAAGATGCTGTAGGGGGTTAAGCGGCCCAGTGTTTATGTTTAGACGCCGATGCAGGGGGCGAGGTAGTAGACGAGCTTTCCCTTCGGAAGCTCGAAGTCCATCTTGATGGGCATATCTGTGCTCAGCTCGATGGTGGCGACCTCGCTGCTGTTCCCGGCGGCGTTCGCTATCTCGTTCAGGTAGCTGAGGGTGAAGGTAGCGCTGCTGTCCTCCTCGGCCTTGAGGTCGATGAGGTCGTCGCTCCCCTTCTCCCACTCGCTGTGGGCACTGCCCATGTCACCGTTGGCGCTTATCTTTAGCATCTCTCCCTCGACGGCGACTTTAACGTGCTCGCTGACGAGGTTCGCATCCCTTATCGCGTTTCGTAGGCTGTCGGTGATGAGGCGCGCCTTCGCCTTGAAGAATATCTTCGGCTGGGGTACCTCGTCGTCAATTGGCTCGAGGATCGGCATCTCGAAGCGTCTGCTGTGGCCGCCGCGCTTGCAGAGGATCACGAGCCGCGCCTTCTCCTCGTCGAGGCGTATCCAGGTCTCCTCGTCCTTATCTACGCGGTCGAGGAACTTTAGGAACTCCTTTATATTGATGCTGAGGTGGGGCTCCCCCTCGCACTTGTAGGTGTCGAAGAAGTCGGCAGGGAGCTCGAAGTCGACCATCGCGACGTGGCTGGGGTCCATGGCTAGGAGCTTGACCTGCGCCTCGTTCATCACGAATGTGCCCTCCTCGACTATTACGCTTAGCGCCTTGATCAGGTTGCGGAACGGGTCAATATGGGAAACCTCTACCTCGAACAAATCACAGTCTCCTGAGATGGGAATTGGTTGTCTTAGCCTGGGACCAGAGGGATAAAAGGATATTCACCTTCCCCGAAACCCTCGGATGAAATAGCGAAATGGCTGCCTAATCGGATAAGATGTTGGATAAGTCGTCGTTAAGTGGGTGCTTTAACTGTAATCGCGCCAGGTGTGTCCGCACTTGGTGCACCTGTAGAACTGGGTGCTCGACTCGTCTATTCCTCTGGTCTGGACCATCCACCAGTAGGCTTTGTCGTTCCCGCACTTGGGGCACTCCGCCTTGACCTGAGGCGTCGTACGGAGGTTCTGCTCCTTCTTTCCGATGACTACTATCTTATCCGTTCCCTTGGTCTCGCGCTCTATCTTCATCTCCTCGGTCATTGGCTGCTCGGCACCGCACTTGGGGCATACGTAGCACCTCTTCTTATGGTCGATAGTGCACATTGTCCCGCACTCTAGAGCAGAATTTCGTTTTTTACTCCTCCATCACAGCCTGTAACCCGGAGGGGCTGTATTAATACCTTATGCATCTAACTCCTCGGGCAGTGCGGATAGAGTTAAAGCCGCTATCCTCAGGGCTTCCGGGGTGACTCCTTCGCGTGTTGATGCTCTCAGGACCCCCTCTGCGGACCAGTGGCTGAGTCCCACAGCGGAAAAGCTCACTTTCTTGTCCCCGCTCCTCCAAGTAAATGTGGTTCCGGCTGCGTTGCCTAGGAGGATAACGGGCCTCCCAGTCTTTGCGCTTAGCTCCTCCTTGGAGACGTGTATCTCCGTCGGCAGGTTCTCCCTGCTCAGTAGAATCACGCGGACCTGCCCGGAGTGGGGTGAATCGGCGAGCATTTTGACGATGGGTTCTGTGATGTCTGTCTCGACGGAGCATGTCCTCATGACACCGTCGAGCCATAGGTTCCCCCTGTAGACTACGCCGATGATGGTGTAGCCACCGGAGTTGCGCCTAGCAGCAACGCCTAGGACCCTGATCTCCCTCTTGATCTGGCGTAGCCTCTGGGGAGCCAAGTCGTGCTCATGAAAAGAATATGCTGATTACTTCTTAAGGTTGGAGACGCCCTGCTTGAAGCCCTCGTCGAACTCGTTGAGTTTCGCCTCGGCGTTGTCTGCCGCCTTCTTGAGTATCTCCATCGGATTCACCTTCTTCCCCTTGAACCTGATGAAGAGCCTGCTCCTATCCATGAGGGGATGTGGGCGTGTGTAACCCGCCATCTCCACAGCGGGATCCTCTAAGAGGCTCGACTGCAGGAGATTAAGCAGCGTGTGGCTCTCGCCTCCGAACTCTACCTCGACGTAGCCTTCCTCTTCCTTAATTATATTGAGCTTCATGATGATATGTCCTCCTTGCCGTAGCTCCTGGCGGTCTGGCGGCGCTCGACGCGTTTGCAGTTGGGGCATGTTAGGCGTCCCTTCTGGTTTTCGAGGATTCCTCCGCACCTGCTGCAGTAGGCGTAGATGACGCCGTACTCGGGGCCTGCTATGCTGAGCTGTATGATCCTGTTCTTCGTGTTGGCGACGACGGCGCGAACAATGTCACCGCTCCTCAAGGCCTGCTCCAGGTTCCTGCCAAACTCGCGGGCGACATCGCTTATGTGGATGACCCCCGTGTAGGTGGGCTCGATCTTCTTGCCATCGATGCGGAAGATGTCGACTCGGGCGTCCCTGCGGGTGACTGAGCCGGCCTCAGCTATGACGATGGCGCCCTCAACGGGTAGGTTGAGTGGCTTGGTTACCTTCTTGACCTCTAGGGCCCTCTTCTCCCTGTTGAGCCTCGTCTCGCCGAGTTCCTCGGAGCGGACCAGCCCGTCCTCCTGGTAGCTGCCCTCCCCGTCATTGTACTCCTCGATGACCGCGAGCTCATCGCCCGGGAAGACCTTCCTCTTGATGTTTCCTGCCTTAGACATTTCATCACGCCTGCTGCGTCGGAAACCGCCGCATTACGAGCCGATCCCCTAGGGACCGACCCTGTTATGCTCCCGCTTTTTAATAAACTGATTGGTGAAGCTTCCTAGCCGAGGTAGCCGCGTCCCCACGTCTCCTCCCAGGTCCTTTCCCCAAGTAGGACACGTGCTTCGACGGCTGTGAGTATCGGGCGTTCGACCCCCGCGACGCCGTCTATGGCTATGCGGGGACAAGCTGTCTCTATGAAGGCCTCGGGCTCGGTGAAGTTGTTGAGTTGCTCGGCGCGGACCTCGTCGAGGTAGATGAGGAAGGCGGTCTTCTCCCTGTCTCCGAGTTTCTCGGCTAGGATCATCGCATCAGCGAGGGCGCGTTGCCCAGGCTTGGAGCTGACGAGTACCCCAATCGTATTAGCTGTCGCAGCCGCGGTAATTGCGGCCATCCTCCTCTTCGCGAGCTGCATGAGCTCTGACTCGTCGATCCTCGTCACGCTGCCACTGTAGGGGTTGGCCACGACGATGGGTTTTCCTGTCGTCAGGGCGAGGCCGAGCGCGTGGAACCTACCCCCGCCTATGAATATGTAGCCGTCGACGTCCTCTGGTAGCTTGGTGGCTGCTGAGTAGCTGCACCCGAGGACCTGCCCCGCCTCGGGGGTCATCCCAGCCCCCTCACCGACTAGGGCCTTGACCCCTCTAAGACTGAGCTCCTCGGCTACATCCTTGAGTTGAGGGGTGTGCTGGATCGTGCTCGTCAACCCGACGCGCCCCCATCCCTCAATACTTGGGAGCACCGCCTCGACCATTTTCGAGACATCGATCGGTATCCTCGCTTCCACGTAGAGGACGGGGATGCCCGGCCCAGCGATAAAGGGGGCGTGGCCATAATGGATCAGGAGGTCGGTGCCAAGCTCCTTCGCCTGCCTCGACGCGAGGTCGCAGGCGCCGTAGCAGGAGTCACCGCTTATGATCACCTCAGCGGATGTGGCTTTCCGTATGTATTCCGCTATCTGGAAGGCGAACGGGCGCATCCCGTCGGGCAGCTGGAGGAGGACTCTTCTCGCCCCATGCTTCCCAATCTCGGCTGCGACCCGCTCAAGCTCGAGCTCGTACATGCAACTAGACGAGGGGTTGTAACGTTAAAATAGGCTCCGGGGGAGGATGCCTCCGGGAAACTATGTCCCTAGAAAAGGTGTTCATGCATATAGACGCCAACCGCGACGAGTACCTTCGGCGCTGCCAGGAACTTCTCAGGCAGCCGAGCGTCTCGATGGAGCGGGAGAACGTCTACAGGTGCGCCGAGATGGTGCGCGAATTGATCCAGGAGACCGGGGCCCAGACCGAGCTCGTCCCAGTCGAGGGGGAGGGCAACCCGGTGGTGTACGGCAAACTACTCAACCCTGATGCGCATCATACCGTAACGGCGTACCAGATGTACGACACCCAGCCCGTGGGCGAGCTCGACAAGTGGACTAGTCCACCCTTCGAGGCGAGGATTGTGGACGGGAAGATCGTTGCCCGGGGCGCCATAAACAGCAAGGGCGCACTCGTCGCCGAGCTATTGGCCATCAAGGCCCTCCACGAAACCGCTAGCGTCCCCGTCAACATAGTCTTCACCTTCGACGGCGAGGAGGAGGTAGGGAGCTGGCAGCTACGCCGATTCCTCAGGGACCACCCCGAGAAGATGCTCAAGGCGGAGGCCGAGTGGTGCCCCAGCACCTTCAGCACGGATTACAGGGACACGAGGATAACCCTCGGGGGGAAGGGGTGCATTGACCTCCAGCTAGTCTGCGACCACGCTCGGGGCCCAGTCCACAGCAGCTGCGCCCCCGTCGTCGAGAATCCCGCCTGGCGCCTCGTCTGGGCGCTTGAGAGTATGAGAGGTAAAGATGGAAGGATCGCCATCGACGGCTTCTACCACGGTATCAAGGGCCCAGAGCCCGGCGACAGGGAGCTACTCGAGAAGCTCGCTGCGGCGGGTGAGGAGGAGAAGATGAAGAAGCAGTGGGGGGTCAAGGGCTTCATGCGCGGCCTACAAGGAGCGGACCTCATCCAGGCCTACATGTTCGAGCCCACACTCACCATCAATGGGCTCCAGTCCGGCTACGTCGGACCCGCCGCATACACCATCAACCCGCCTTGGGCGAAGGTGAACATGGACATCCGCCTCGTCCCCGGTATGGACGCCGACGACGTATGGAACAAGGTCGAAGTCCACCTCAAGAAGCACGGCTTCGACGATGTCGAGCTCAAGCTGAACGGTTGGAAGGCGAACGCCCACAGGAGCCCCATGGACACGAGGATAGTCGCAGCCCATAGGGCATCTATAAGGGACCTCGGCTTTAAAGTGCCACTCATCTACCCGATGAGTGGCGGCACGAGTCCCAGCATGTACTACACTGCCCCACCGCTCAAGATGGTATCCGCATCCTCGGGGAGCGATGGCATGCCGCCTCACTTCGCCCACGCCCCAAACGAGTGGATAGGGGTCGAGGAGTTCATCACTACCGCGAAGATGTGCGCCGCATTCCTCTGGGAGTACGGCAAAATCTAAGAATATTAGTCGAATAGACTCGGTCTTACTCTGTGTTCTCTTTGACGAAGATCTTGCTTTGTAGCGGGAATTTATCCATCGCCCTTTTGAGGGCGTCCTTCGCGACCTCGACGCCCTCCTGCTCGACCTCGATGACAATGAGGGGCTCGCCACGCTTCACACGTGCCGCAGTGCCTGTGGGCTTGCCGTATGGGCGCTTCATGCCCTCCTGGAAACGGTCTGCCTGGGCGACGTTCACCCTCTTGTGCTCCCTGAGCACTATGTGGGGGAACGGAACCACCTTCATCACGTAGAGGTCCTTGCCTAGCTGGAGCTCCAGCTGCCTGTTAGCGGCGATGCGTGCGGACTCGAGACTGTTGTTCCTGATCTGACCGTGCTCAAGGTTTACGAGTTCTACCCTCACCGGGAACTTCCTACCCGTGTTGCCCATGGTGAACTTTACGATCTTGCTACCGGGGATGCCGCCCATGAACTTTCGCCGCGTGTATGCCATGCGGTCCGGGTTCCTGAAGTTCCTGGCGTTCAAGGTTTATCCACAGACATGCACATCAGGATTCTTAAAAACATAATGGCTCCCCAAACCGGGGCTGCCCTGAAAATTTATTTTCCCATATGAGCGGTGGCGCAAGTTAACTCTCGGCAGGAGCCAGCTCTTCCCCCATCTGCGCGAGGAGAACAAGCGTCTTCAGTCCCTTCCGCGTCAGGACGTAGTCCTTCGACTCGTACTGCTGGATCAGGCCACCGTCGAGGAGCTTGTTAATGTGGTAGAGAAGATGGCCGCCCTTTAGCCCAGTGGCTGCCGTGAAGTCAGCGAACCTGTTCTCCCCTTTGAAGATGCTGAGCATGACCTGAATCCGCGCCCTGTGGGCGACTGGGTCGAGGACTCCCTGCTCCATCGCGATGGGGTCGAGCGACCCGATCGTGCTCCTCTCATTCAGCGGCGGGGCCATCGGTTCCTGAAGCATCGTGAGCTGGCTGAGGAGACCACCGTTGATTTCCAGGAAATCTGCTTCCTTCCTCATGCACTCCGCGCATACGAAGTTGCTGTTTGAAGCGAGCCCCTTTTCCATCCCAATGGAGACATCAATAGCTTCCTTTAGGGCGCTGAGGCTGTCCCTGAGCCTCCCCGCCTTCAGGAGCTCCAGGTACTGCCTCTGGATCTCCCTCATCTTTTGCTTGCACTTCGCTTCCGCATCCCCGCCCCTCTCACACTTCATCGAATCGATGAAGTCTAGCGTCGCGCTCTGCAGGTAATCGACAATCGCCCGGTTGTAGTTCAGGCTCACCTGCTTGGTGACCTCACCCTCAATAAGTTCGAGCCTCTGCCGCGTCTCCGCGCGGAAGCTCTGAAGCTCCTTCCTGAGCTCCCCGATCTCGTCGTCGAGCCTCAAAACCAATCAGGGTGAGAATAATACCCCTCAGGGTAAAAGGATTATTCAACGGGTCACTGCGGATAGACGTGGTCGGCGCTCGGCCTCGTGAATAGGAGGTACTTCTCCTCCTGGCTGAGCTCCTCGAGGACCCTCTTGGCGAGCTGCCCCGGGGGGTCCTTCAGGTTAACCCGCTCCTCAATGTCTTTGAAGCTCGTGAAGGGGGCTTTCTCCCTGAGGTCGAGGATCTGGAACATTAGCCTCTTCCCTATCCCGGGGATGAGCTCGAGGCTGTGCATCCTAGGCGTGACGGGCTGGCTTGTGTTGAAGAAGTTGACGAAGAATGGCTCGTTCGCCCTGACCACTATCTCGACGACCCCGGGCAGCTCGGCCTTCGCCGAGTTGGTGAGTTCGGAGTATGTGATCCTTCCTATGATATGGGAGACGAGGGCCCTGTCGCCCTTGCCGACGAATATCCTGTCGCGGGGGTTGTAGTCGGCGTCCTTCTTAGGCGATGCCTCTAGTAGAGTGAAGTATGACTCGCCGACCATCTGGATGACCCCGCTGGAGGTGTGGGGGGTCCTCGGCGCCCCGGGGCGACCATGTTCGAGGTAGTCTAGGACGTAGGCGTACTCCTCGTACTTCTTCTGATCCCTATACAAACCGTTCACACCCGGGAAAGCCTACAGGAGACTATGGTGTGGCCCTGTATTTCTTAATTATTGTCAGGATGCTGCCGACGGCCTCTTCGGATATGATCCTCTGGCGCCCCAGGAATGTGCGGATCTCCGCGATGCTGCCGGGCATGCAGTTTGCAAGCTGAACCGCCAGCTGCCTGTCGATCCCGCCCTTCTCCATCAGCTCGGCCACGAGCTTGTCCGAGTCGGCGCTACCCGTCTTGGCAAAGCGGACCGTGTAGTCGAGTACCCTACGCTGGAGTGGGTCTAGCTCCTCGGCCTTCGCCTCTAGGAGCGCCTTGGCCTCTGCGACGGTTATCTCCTTCTTCTCAACTACAGACATGGCGTTTAGCCCCTTAGTCCACGTGCTTCCTGATGTGCTGGGGTAGTGCTATGATGGTCTTGACTATCTTCGTCTGCGGGATCTCTAGCACGTATGCCTTCCCGCGCTTGGCGACGACTGTGGCGACCTGCCCTGCGAACCTCTTGTGGGGCATGCCCTTGTGAATGGCTGGGTCGATCTTTATGATGACCTTCTCACCCTCTTTGTACTCCGTCAGGAGCCTCGTCAGCGGAATCTTACCGTGCTCCCTGACCTTCTTCGTGAGGGCAGCCCTGCTCTTTCTGCGTAGTCCCTGGCTCTTACCCATTATATTCGCCCCATCTCCGGCGGCATAGCCCCCGGCTGAGCACCACACCTAATCAACACACTCTTTTATAAGTTCTATCTTATCCGAAACTCTATCAATAAGTATAATATAACACTACTAATTAAATAGCTACATGACAGAGAAGTACACTCTCAGCCCATTCCTAGCTCAATACCAGGTGCAGAGCACCTATGCGCTCTATAAGAGTTTAATCCACTGATACCTTCGGACCATCTACCCTGAACTTAAAATGAGGATGAGAAAAAGTACGACAAATTCAGTCTCCTTTACATTTCCACGAGGGTATATGTCCCTCCTGATCCTGTTAGTCGTGAGGATGAATGTGGGCCAATCTTCCTCGATGACCTCATATCTCTCCTCAGGCTTTGTGTTATGCTCAGTACCCACTGCATCAACGACTACCAGAAGTCGAGAAAGTGCTCAACCATGCAGACTATACTTTTTACTTACCTGCTTCTTCTTCAACGCATAGAGTAGCAATCTATCAAACGCCTCAAGGTCAAGTTCCATGCTCGAAAAACCCCTGAGGTCGTATACCGTCCCACATTTTTTGCATTTAAAGTTATCAGCTTCGTCGGTGCGGTTCAGTGTGCTACCGCAGGATAAGCACTGTAGTGTTTGAAGTTGTGTAGTCTTCATGTTTTTTCATTATGAAAATTAACTTAAGTTATTATATACCATTACGGAGTATGAGACTGTACATAAAATCCATTTATATTTCAAGTTCAGATATTTACGGGCGTAACTTAATACACTAAACGTTTTCGGTTCACTGGGTTATTTGTGTAGCACTAGTGAGATAGGATTAGTGCTGATCAACTTTACGAAATTCCGCAACCTTGTCTTCGTCTTTGAAGAGCGAGAGAGTGATGAAAACCGGGTTTCACTTGCTCAGATTCTTAATGGTTTCCCTCGTCTCCTCGGGGAAGCTCCCCCTCAGGCTCTCAATCATCTTCTCCGCGATGTACCTCTTGAACCCTGCCTCATCCAGCCTAGGATAATAGACCCAGTGGTGCCCACCCTTTCCCGTCACCTCCTTTCCGGAGAGCACATCCAGCTCCCGCATTGCCTCGAGGAAGTTGATGACGCTCGCTCTGGAGATGGTTTCACCATTTAGCATCTGATTCACTTTCACCCAGACCATTCGACTGTTTGCGCCCTGGGAGGTGCTCCAGACGACCTGCATGGCTTTGAGTTGCCAGTCCTTCAGCACAGCGTTGAAGCCTTTCTGTGATGTGTCGTATTCGAGTCCGTACATCATACGGACACTCGAGGTGCTTTCTTTTAAAATTTTTTTCAAAATTCACTCAGAAAGTGATCAAGGTTTCTGCGAAATGCGCGTGTTGATACATTTTCTCCGGTAACCATTCTGGCTCGAGTTTCAGTCTATTCAGCTAGCGAGGTTAAAAATACTGATCCGATTGTATAAAAGGACATTACGGGTTTAATTTGTGTTTACAGTTTGGTATCATTTTTGAGGGTGTCCATTAACGGCGGTTTTAAAATATCTCGGGTATTATTTGAGAATGATAATTTATCTCAACCCAGTTCTTTCGCTTTTTATTCCCAAGGAAACCTCTTCCTAAAAACTTTTAACAAAATTCTTTAGAGATTTGATGAGTTATATCGCGCACGCCCGAGCTAAGATAAGAAACCAGTAACTATTCCGTGTCGGATCTATTATAAAAACGTCATAAAGACTCCTACGGGTAAGTTCTATTAATTTAACCTCCCTCCACTGGAGGGTTTTTTAAAGAATACGGAGAAACTTAACCTCGTGAGTGGTTCTTGACCAAGAGAAAACCAGTTGATATAAAGGACCTTTTCAGGCTCAGTATGGTCTCAGACCCTCGCATATCCCCAGATGGGAAGTTCATCGCCTTCGTCCACACGACGTTCGACTACGAGAAGGACGAGTACATAAACGATATCTGGATGACCAATGCGAGGTTAGGCGCGTCCGCGCAGTTCACATCTGGGAGGGGGAAGGACAAGGGACCACGCTGGTCCCCCGACGGTAAGAAGCTCCTCTTCACCTCGACGCCCCTAGCAAAGGATGGTGAGGAGAAGAAGAAACCTCAGCTCTACGTCATCCTAATCGATGGCGGGGAGGCGAGGAAGCTCACTGATGTCAAGCTCGGCGTTGAGGCGCCGAAGTGGAGCCACGACGGGAAGCAGATACTCTTCATTAGCCCTACGCAGCCCGAGGAGCCCAAGGGAGATGTCAAACGCGTAACCCGCCTGGGCTACAAGTTCAACGGCAGGGGCTTCTTCCCTGGGATATACAAACACGTCTTCACGGTTCCCCTCAAAGGTGGTAAACCTAAGCAGGTGACGAAGGGTGAGTACAAGGTCGAGGGAGCCGAGTGGATAGGCTCCGACATTGTATTCTACGGTAACATTGACCCAGACGCGGACAGGGAGGACTACGACCACCTCTACCGGGTCGACCCGAAGGGTGAGCCAAAGAGGCTCACCGAAGGGACTTGGAGCATCTACGGCGCCGGGAATGGCATGACCGGCGTGGCCTCATCCCCAGACGGAAAGGAGATCGCATTCGCAGGCCACGATTATCGGAAGGGCGGCGCGACGAAGGCCGACATCTGGGTGATGCCCGCTGAGGGGGGAACTCCTCGGAAGGTCACCGAGGGCTTCGAACCCGACCTCGGCGTAAAGATGAGCTGCGATGTCCGAGTCTCCTCATCAGACCCGACGCCCCTCTGGGGCGGAGACGGGTTCATCTACTTCACCTCAAACTTTGCCGGGGTCAGCACCCTCAACAGGGTCAAGGCGAAAGGGGGGAAGGTTCAGAGGCTCCTCGGCGAGATCGACCACAGCGTCGAGTCGTGGAGTATAAACGGAGAGGGTACACTTGCCTACACGACCCTCGCCACGACGAGGCCGCCTGACCTCTGGATAAGAGCCAACGGTAAGGACCGGCAGATCACCGACTTCAACAAAAAGTGGTGCCAGGACCTGGACCTCCACCCCCACGAGCGCTTCACCTTCACATCCAGCGGCGGCCACGCCGTCGAGGGTTGGATAATGAAGCCAAGCGGCTTCAAGAAGGGGAAGAAATACCCTATGGCCGTTGAGATACACGGAGGGCCCCGAGGCGTATTCGGTAACGCCCTCATGCATGAGCACCAGCTCCTAGCGGGCCGGGGATACGCCGTGATGTACATCAACCCTTGGGGGAGTGGTGGCTACACTGAGGAGTTCCAGGCGGGGCTACCCGGCCACTACGGGGAGCAGGACTACGCCGACATCATGGAGGCCGTCGACTACTGCCTCAAAACCTATGACTGGATCGACGGTGAGCGCCTCGCCTGCCTCGGCGGCAGCTACGGGGGCTACATGACGAACTGGATAGTCACCCACACGACCCGGTTCAAGGCGGCGGTGACGATGCGGAGCATAAGCAACTGGGTCAGCTTCTTCGGCACCTCCGACATAGGGTGGACGTTTGGGAGGAGGGAGATACTCGGCGTCCCATGGGAGAACGAGGAGGCGTTCATGGCGAAGAGCCCTATAAGATATGTGAAGAACGTGAAGACGCCGACGCTCGTCCTCCACAGCGAGGAGGACTACCGCTGCCCGATAGAGCAGGGGGAGCAGTTCTACACCGCACTCAAGTACCTCGGCGTCCCCACGGAGTTCATCAGGTTCCCCGGGGAGAACCACGAGCTGAGCCGCAGCGGGAAGCCGAAGCACAGGGAGGCTCGCCTCGAACACATACTGCGTTGGTTCGAGACCTACCTCTAACCACTATTTAAGCGGGTTTATTTACATTCCCAAGCCGGTTTCAAGAGTCTATTCATGTAGGCTATTGCTGGAACATCTTGAATGGCATGTTCCTAAGGCGGCGGTTACCCTTGAGCTGCTTGAACATCTTCTTCATGTTCTCGTGCTGCTTAATGAGCTCCCTGACCTCCGCCTCAGTTGTGCCTGAGCCGCGGGCGATACGCTTCATGCGGCTCGAGTTGATGACCTTTGGGTCCTCCTTCTCCTCGATGGTCATGCTCCTGATTATGACCTTCCACTTCTCGAGGCGCTCCTCGGCCTTCTCCATGTCTGCCTCGGGGAGCTGGTAGCTCATCCCCGGGATCATGCCCAGGACCTTCTGGATGGGACCCATCTTACTCATCGCCTCGAACTGGTCGTACATGTCCTGGAGGCTGAACTTGCCGCTCATCATCTGGCGGACATCCTTCTCTGAGGGCTGGATCTCGGCCTCCTTGACCTTTGCGACCAGGCCGTCTATATCCCCCATGCCGAGGAGGCGGCCGACGAAGCGGCCTGGGGCGAAGGGCTCTATGTCCTCAATCTTCTCGCCGGTTCCGATGAACTTTATGTGGGCTCCCGTGGCGGCCACTCCGCTGAGTGCGCCTCCGCCCCTCGCGGTGCCGTCGAGCTTCGAGACTATGATGCTACCGATGGGAGTCGCCTCCATGAATGCCTGTGCCTGAGAGGCGGCCTGCTGCCCTATGGTGCCGTCGAGGACGAGGATGATCTCCTGGGGCTTCACCGCGGCGGCGATCTGCTGCATCTCCTCTATGAGCCCCTTCTCCTCTTTGTGGCGCCCGGAGGTGTCGAGGATGACGACCTCATAGGACTTGAAGCGCTTCCAACGCCATGCTTCGCGACGGAGACGGGGTCCTTGCTCTCTAGCTCTCCGTAGAAGTCGACCTTGATCTGCTCCGCCAACTGCTTCAGTTGGTTGTAGGCGCCAGGTCGGAAGGTGTCACACGTGATCAGTCCCGTCTTGAGACCCCTCTTCTGGTAGTAGCGGGCGAGCTTACCCGCAGTTGTCGTCTTTCCCGAGCCCTGGATGCCCACGAGCATCAGGATGTTCTGCTTACCTGGCACGATCTTTATATCATCCTGCTTCTCGCCGACGAACTTCGTCAGCTCGTCGTAGACGACCTTGACGACGTGTTCGCGGCGGCTGATACCCGGTGGGAGTTCCTCGTTGAGTGCCCTCTTCTCGATATTCTGGCTTAATTGCATAACGAGAGCGACGTTTACGTCGGCTTGGAGGAGGGCTCGCTGGAAGTCTCGGATTAGCTCCTTCACTAGGGCCTCATCTACAATTGGTGCTTTTATCACCTTACGTAGTGCGTCGTAGAGGCTTGAGCCGAGCTTCTCCAGGACCATCGGTTTTCGTATTGTATCCCGTGGGCGGATCTGTTAAAGGTTATCGTAAGGGGGGTGTGGGTGAAAAATGGGTGTTACTTCACTATTAGGATGGCCTTCGTGCAGAGGTCAACTACCTGGCGGCTCGTGCTACCGAGTATCCACCCGGTGATCCCGCCGAGTCCCCTGCTGCCCATCACTATGAGGCTAACGCCAAGCTTGTCCGCCTCGGAGACTATTATGGAGGCGGGGCGCCCCTCCGTGAGGATGGTGTCGACTTTGAGGTGTGGGTACAGACCCTTGATCTCCTCCTCCGCCTTCTTTATGGACTGACTGTAGTTCTCGCGCATTCGCTCCTGAAGGCTAGCGATGTCCATCGCCTGCGCGCCGAGCTCGGCGTTGGAGTAGACCGGTATGGAAACCTTGGGGACGACTGTAAGTATAATGAGTTCCCCCTCGAACATGGCCGCCATCTTAGCCGCGTGGTCGAGGGCCCTCTTGGATGGATCCGAGCCGTCGTATGCGACTAGCACCTTGCTGAACACGGGGTCGAACATTGTCCTCGATCTATCCTTGGGGTATCGGGATTTAAGTTAGATTCGGAGGTTTCTCATTTCTGGGTAGGGTTCCGGGGTACGAGGGCGATGGCCCTTGTTGGGGAGCCTGTGCCTTCGCCATAGCCGCATCCGCGAATCTGCCCGCACTCCTGTGCACGATCTTCTGGAAGGGGGCGAAGGAGCGGGGTATCGTGGCCGGCATCTGGACGGGGCTCGCCTCATCGATCCTCTTGATAATCTTCAGTCCGACCGTAATGGGCGCCGCGGCGGTCTTCCCCTTAGAGAACCCAGGGATCGTGAGTATACCCCTTTCACTAGCGGTGACGGTTATCCTCTCACTAACCGGCGAAAAAACGGTTCCTAAACCCTAATATAGCTTCGTATTCTTCAGGGCCTCGACGGCGGCCTTCTCCTGTGCTTCGTTTAGTGGGAGAAGTGGCTGCCTTGGGGCTCCTGCCTTGTATCCCATGCGGTTCAGGGTGGATTTGATGGCTGCGACCTGGGGGAAGCTGGCTACGAGGACGTTGTTTACATGGCTCGCGATACGCTGCCTCTTCCCAACTGTTGCGACATCTCCCCTCTTGAAGGCATGGTATAGCTCGACGCATGTGCCTGGGACGACGTTGGCTATGGCGAGGACGGCGCCCTTCCCTCCAAGGTTGAGGGTTGGGAGAAACATGTCAGCTGCTCCGCTGAGGCAGGCTATCCTGTCCCCGCACAGGCGGATTATCTCCGCCATGTTTCCGGGGCTACCACTGCTGTCCTTCACACCGGCTAGGCCGCTACAGTCCTCAGAGATGCGGGCTATGGTTTTTGGTGCGATACTGTAGCCTGTGAACTTGGGGACGTTGTAGAGGATGGCTGGTAGGTCGACTGTTGAGAGGACTGTGGTGTAGTGGCGGTACAGCTCCTCCTCCGTGGGGTGGAAGAAGTAGGGCGTCGTGATGAGGGCCGCCTCGGCGCCCGCTTTCTTGGCGTCCCTGGTGAGCTCGATGGTCTCCCTTGTCGCCATGGTGCCCGTGCCCGCGATGATCTGGGCGCGCCCATTCACCTTCTCCAAGACGAAGCGGAGTACCTGAGTTAGCTCCTCCCTACTCAGGTATGGGGACTCTCCCGTGCTAGCGTTGGTGACTATCCCTGATACACCGGCCCCTATCCAGTATTCTAAGAGCTCGCCGAGAGCCTCGTACTGTATATCGCCAGTCGCGTTGAATGGTGTGACGTTTGGGACGTAGACGCCCTCGAGGTTCAGCCTTGCCATGTTGCTTCAATCCCCGAGCTGCGTTAAAACTGGTTCGGGGGCGCATTTATAGGCTCCACGCCTGCATCCAATCACTGATGGCCCGGTTCTACCCCCCAGGCGTGCCAAGGAGCATCGAGTACCCAGAGATGCCCCTCTACGGGTTCCTCGAGAACAGCGCCCGCAAGTTCCCGGGGAGGGTGGGGGCGCTCTACCTCGGTAACGGTGTCACGTACTCGGAGCTCTGGGGGAAAGCCCTCAGATTCGCAAGTCACCTCAGGCAGCTGGGTGTAGGGAAGGGAGAACGGGTGGGGCTACTCCTCGCCAACACCCCCCAGTTCCTCATAGCCTTCAATGGCGCCCTCGCTGCTGGGGCCGTGGTGGTACCGATTAACCCCCTCAACCCCGTCGAGGAGATAGGCAGGGAGCTTGCGGAGACGGAGTGCAAGGTTCTAGTCGTGCTGGACAGGCTTCTGGATAGGCTCCCGAAGGACTACTCTGGGAAGGTATTGGTGGCTGAGGCTGCGGAGTACGCGCCGGTGCACCTGCGACTCCTGAGTGGCCTGAGGTTTAGAGGGACGTTCCCCGCTGGTGCGTCGAGGTTCGACGAGTTGATTGGGGGTGACACAGCTGAGTCCGTTGATGTCAACCCGAGGGGGGACATCGCCGCTATCCTCTACACATCAGGGACCACAGGGCAGCCGAAGGGGGTGATGCTCACCCACTACGCCCTCGTAACGAACGCCCTCCAAAGCTATTATTGGCTCAGGGGCTGGGGCTACAGCGCTAAGCCTCAGCCGGCTGGGTGGCCACTCATCCTATGCGCGGTCCCCTGGTTCCACAGTTACGGGCTGAACATCATGAACGAGGCGGTGAGCTTCGGCTGCACCCTCGTCTCCGTACCCGACCCGAAGCCCAAGGCGATACTCGATGCCGTGCAGAGGCACAGGGTCACCCACATGCCCCTCATCCCGCGCTTCGTCGCCGAGATACTCGAACACCCTAAACTCAGTGGATACGACCTCAGCAGCGTCACTACTGCCTCGAGCGGGGGTGCAGCGATTTCCCCGGACCTTATGAAGCGTTTCGAGGCCATCACTGGCGCAAAATTCTACCAGGGCTACGGCCTGACTGAGGCGGGCCCGGCTACCCACGCCACCCCCATCGAGGGGGAACGTAACTACCTCAGCGCCGGAATAGCCTACCCCGACACCGAGGTGAGGGTCGTCGACACCCAGGTCGGGGAGATAGAGGTCGCCACCGGTATGGTGGGTGAGCTGCTGGTTCGCGGCCCACAGATTATGAAGGGGTACTGGAAGTCATCAGAGGAGACCGCGAGGGTGCTGATCGATGGCTGGCTCCATACCGGGGACGTGGTCCGTGTCGACGAGGCCGGCTGGCTCTACGTCGTGGGTCGGGTGAGGGATCGGATAGTCGCAGCGGGGCACACCGTCTGGCCCGTCGAGGTCGAGGAGGTTTTGCTCAGTAGCCCCGAGGTCGAAGCCGCAGTCGCCGTTGGTGCCCCCGATCCGCTTCGGTGCAACACGGACATCCAGGCCCTCGTCGTGTTGAAGAAGGGTGCGAACGCGGAGGGGATTCAGGTCAGGCTCGTTGAGCTGTGCCGGGGCAGGCTCCAACCCTATCAGGTCCCGGGGAGGATAGATATCGTCGAAAGTCTCCCGCTTACGAACATGGGGAAGGTTGACCGCGTCGCCGTCGAGGCAGAGATTGAGCGCCGCCTCCAGAAGGCTATAGATGACTACGCGAGAGAGCACTCAGCGCAGAAATCATAAGAGCGGCCACCAACTACACCCTATGTTTCCCCCTAAAGGCGTTCTCAGGGACAGGATAGCGAGGATTATAAGTGCCACAAGGTTCCCCTTCGTAGACCAAACCACATGGGATGAGGATAGGCGCACCATCGTCAACACAAGCAGAGAGAAGAACTACGCCGTCGAGAGCCCCAAGGGGAAGGTCTACCCCAGCATCGTCGTCCTAAACTCCGATGGGGCCATCCGAGAAATCGGGGAGGTGGAGATGGAGGTCACGCCTCGCTTCGTTGCGAAGTGGAGGCTCCTCTCCGAGAGAACGGGGATGGGTGAGAGGTTCAAGAAGCTCTTCGTCTACGTCCCCGCCGGCGAGGGGGAGAGGGCCCGTTCACTGCTTGAGGAAAACGGCATAGAGTACGCCGGGCTCCGCGAGTGGAGCATCGAGGACGGTACCCTCGTCACCCGCCCTGTGAAGACGCCCGACATGGATTACGATCACAGGGTCAGCTAGCCGGCAACAGCAGGCTGGCGAGGTAGTCCTCGGCCTGCTTTATAGCAGTCTCGTCATACATGGCCCCGAGCTCCCTCTTCAGGTATTCTCCGAGGGCCCAGTGGATGATTCCTGTCTCCTTACTGTAGACGACTAGGCGGGCATCTTCGAGGGTCTGTAGCTCGGCGTAGAAGTCGTCGCTTATCCGACCGTTGCCACCGTGAAGAAAGCTATAAAGCTCTCCCCTCTTTATTCCTCTCCTCTCGTGGACCAACATAGCCGCGTGAATCGTGGTCTGGGGGAGGCTTCTAATTCGTATACCAAGTTCACGTATGAACCGCTCCTTTACGACCTCCCTGAACCTCCCCGAGACGTCGACTTGCGTGAATACGGTTGGCTTGTCGTACTGAATTATCTGGTGCATCCTTTGGTCTATGAGCTGGTTGAGGTCGTCGATTGTGAAACCGGGGCGGACCGCCGGTAATTGGCTCTTCGCGGCTCTCTGCTCCGCCGTCTCCTGCTGCCTAACCAACTGCTCCAGCTTCGCGGTGCTCGTGATTAGTTCCTTTCTTAGCCCTTCGACCTCTGTTCGGAGGAGTGCGAACTCATTGTCCCTTCGGGCGAGCTTCATCTCAAGCTCCTCGACTCGGCGTAGAGCCCTGTCGCCATCGGGGGCCGGAAGGAAGCGTCGGATGCCCGTCTGCGCCCTTGGTGCGGTCTCCTCCTCAGTGGAGGAGTTGTTCATGTACTTGCCCGCATCTGTGACGGTCATCTCACCCATTGCGACGCGGCGTCCAATCTTGGCGGGGACCCCCGCCGGGAGGACGTAGACCTTCTTCACGTCATCGCCGAGGATGGCGAGGAAGTGACCGAGGGGGAGACTCCTAATCTCCTCTGCGTCGATATTTTTCCTCCCTATCTGCTCCCTGACCCTCTCCACCTCATGACCCTCTCTCTGCCTGCCGAGTATCCAGTTGTTACATTGGCGGAGAGGCATCTTGTCTATCCCCGCGATGTCTTGGCTGTCTATGAAGAGGTAGTTACCGATGGCAGCGCCCTTCCTGATGAAGGTCTCGGCGTAGAGCTTCACAGGCGTGTTCCGCCCTTGGGGAATATGCTCCCATGCCTCTGGTACGATGAGGATCGTTTCGTGGAGGTTGTTGATGACGTACTCCATGGTGCTCTGGATGACGAGTCCCTGAAGCTCCAGCGTCATCTCGGTGAGGTCCATCACATTGATGCCGTCGATGAGGTCGAGGGTCCTGCTGAACCTGAACTTCTCTATCTGGGGGACAACTATCTTTAGGTACTCCTCGAGGGCGGTGTAGACGTTCTCGGGAAGCAGCTTCGTCGCCTCGGCGCGGAGAGCCTGCACGTTCTCGAGGACCTCCCTGAGGCTCTTGGTACCCTGAGTCGCCTTCATTATCCAGGGACGCTCGAACTTCATCTTTTCCCGCATGACAGCCTCGAGGAGGGTGGAGACGTACTGCCAGTCGGCACGTTCCTCGAAAAAGGGGGGTATTTCGCGATAGCTGTTGAAGCCGGATTCGCCGCGCTTTGTCTTAAATGCGATGGCGCGCATGTTCGCGCGGCTAATAATGGCCTCAAGGGTCGTGGTCTTCCCAGAGAGCTGGGTCATCCCCGTTATGACAGTGTGGTGGAGGCTCATGTGTACCTCTTTACCGGTGCCCACCTCGAAGCCCAGAAGGATCTTTATCTCGCCCATACTCTCACCCGCCGAGAATGACTGATCGTACTTCTCGCCACAGGCTTAAATGAGTGAGGGTTTATGGGGCGCTAAAAGCTGGATTCGGAGCCCTGCCAGTGCGTCGGCTAGTCGTAGAGCCTGATCTTTGCGCTCTCAGGGGCGTCCATTAGTCTAAGAACAAGGTTACCTACGGGTTCTACCTCTGCTAACCTCTTTTCCCCGACGGTACCGTAGCTAATGAGGTTAAATTCTCTGAGGATACGGGCATTCAGCTTCAAAGTTGAGAGCGGTATGCCCGTCTCTCTTGATAGACTTATCAGGAGACCGGTGAGGGGGCGGTTATTGGATGCCACCCTGCTGAGTATGAGTAACTGGTTATCGTTTAGGGTCCTTAGAAGGAGTCTGCGGAGGTCTTCAACTCCGCCGGTTGATATTGGAGGTGGGTCACTCTCTTCACCTGTGGGGACTGGTCTGGCGGTGTTTAAAAGTCTGTTGGGCAGGAAACACTGCCCTTATATGGTAATCCTCATAACGAGCATCAAAGCCTAACTGTGTCAAGCCAGCACACGGCCTACCTTCAACGTATTCGAACCCAAGATACCCTCCCACCCACCTCCACAGCACGGAATTCCTAGCCACAGGTGCGGAAATATTTTTTTTCTAAAATACCCACCTATAAGGAATTTCAAGCACCCCACAGGGAATTCCACGCCTCATAAACTCCTATACACACCCACAGTAATAGCTCGGACAACCCATCGACAGTCTTCTACAAGTAGTGCAGGGTGCGGGGAGGAATAGGTTAACCCTAGATGTGCTCCCCTTTTTTGGAGACGGTTCGACGAGATGACGTGATTCGCAGCCACAGGTGCAAAACCCATGTTTTTTCCATATGTCCCGTGGCGAGGTATAATTAACCAGCCACCGAAGCGGCTAACGGAGTAATAGACGACGAATAAACCGAATATTTTGGGAGGATAGATGTGGTTTGGTTTTTGGAGAATTATTTTGGGTTACATATGGCGGGTGTTTGTTTTATACCTCTTAGGGGCCAGTATCGGGAGTGAAGTTCTTGGCCGCGGGCAAGTCTTCTCGTCTAACTGGTACCGCGCTTCTAGCCGCTCTAACAATAGTTCTTGACTATGCTCTCAAGTTTAGCGGTCTCAAGATTCCCTTCCCCTGGATGCCGACCCTCAAGTTCGACTTCACCGGGATACCGATCGCCTTAAGCCTCCTTATGTACGGGCTCCCCTCGGCGATGACGACGAGCGCGGTCGCATTCGTCGCAATAATTGCACGGAGCGGGGACGTCGTCGGGGCCTCAATGAAGTTCGTTGCTGAGTTTTCGACGGTTCTCGGACTAACCATCGGGATGAAGCTGGCTGAGAAGCTTGGGCCAGGGCTCAGCCGGGTCTCTGGATCCTCTCTGGGCATCGTCTTCAGGGTCGCCGCGATGAGTCTCGCGAACCTCGCCGTGTTACCCGCCTTCTACGGCATCCCCGGAGGCGTAGCGTTCGGGATGCTCCCTCTTATCGCTGTCTTCAACGTAGTGCAGGGTGCCATCACCATCCTCCTCGGCATCTTCATCTATCAAGCTGTGAAAAGGCGCCTCCGCCCTGGGGCTTAGCCCCGTCGCTGGTTTTATACCCTAAACCGGCTAGTTATCCTCGATTGTCTTGTCCAAGGAAATAGCCTTCAACTGGATTGACGAGAACGAGAAGGAGATCATAAAGATCAGCAACAAGGCGTGGGAATACGCCGAGGTTGGCCTGCAGGAGACAAACACAAGCAAGCTCTTCGCCGACTGGATAGAGAAGAAAGGCTTCACGATGGAGCGAGGCGTCGCGGACATGCCTACCGCATTCGTGGCGACTTGGAGCAACGGTGAAGGCCCCACCATCGGCCTTATGGGTGAACTCGACGCCCTCTCGGGGCTCAGCCAGAAGGCCGTCCCCTACAAGGAGCCGGTCAAGGAGGGTGCTCCGGGCCATGGCTGCGGCCACAACATGCACGGCACCACAGCCCTCGCCGCCGCCGTCGCCATGAAGGCCGCGATGGAGGAAAAGAAGATCAAGGGCACGATCAAGATGTACGGGTGCCCCGCCGAGGAGACCCTCGTCGGCAAGGTCTGGCTCACCCGCCACGGCCTCTTCAAAGGCGTCGACGCCTGCATCAGCCACCACCCTGGCTCCGCCAACACCGCCGGAACCGGCAGCAGCAACTCAATGAACAGCTTCAAGGTCCACTTCTACGGAAAGACAGCCCACGCCGCGGGCGACCCCGAGAACGGCATCAGCGCCCTCGACGCCGTCGAGCTGATGAGCAACGGCGTCAACTACATGCGCGAGCACGTGATCGAGAAGGCGCGCGTCCACTACGTCACCGAGGTCGGCGGAGGCCAGCCCAACGTCGTCCCCGCCTACGCACGTGTCTGGTACTACGTACGCGCACCCGAGCGGGAGCAGGTTGAGCCAATCTACAATTGGGTCCTCCAGATCGCCGACGGCGCCGACAAGATGGCGCGCACCACCCACAAGATAGAGTTCCTCACCGGCTGCTACAACGAGCTCCCCAACGCCAAGCTCTGCGAGACAATCGTCGCCAACATGCGCGAGGTCGGCGCCCCCAAGCACGACGAGGCTGAGCTCAAGTTCGCAAAGGAGATGAACAAGAGCATAGACCCCATGCAGAAGAAGGAGGGCCTCCGCAAGTCCAAGCGCCCCGGCTGGGACAAGCTACTCGACGAGCTCTTCGACGAGCGCATCCTCGACGACTACCAGGCAGGGGAGATCGGCGCCGGGAGCACAGACGTCAGCGACGTGAGCTGGGTGACGCCGACGAAGGAGTTCAGCACCGTCACCTGTATGCTCGGCACCCCCGGCCACAGCTGGCAATTCACAGCCCAGGGCGGAATGAGCATAGGCCACAAGGGCCTCATCTTCGCCACCAAGACGATGGCGGGCGCCGGCCTAGACCTGATGACGAAGCCGAAGCTCCTCAAGGACGTGAAGGCGGAGTTCAAGACCCGGCTCGCAGGGAGGAAGTACAAGCCTCCGATCCCCCTCGACCTGAAGCCACCACTCAAACAGTTCTAAACTTCTTTTTATAACTGGTCTTTGACTCTGAACTGCTTCTTGTACAGGGCCCTGATCTGGTCGAGGGTCTCCGCGTCTTGGGGTCCCTTGTCGTCGCGTATCCGTGTTATTCGGGCGAACCTGAGGGCGAATCCACTCTTGTAGTGGGGGCTGCGCTGGACCTCGTTGAAGGCAACCTCGACGACGACCTCAGGGCGTACCGAGACCGTGTAGTCCGTCTCGTTGACTTTGATGGCCTGGAGGCGCTTCGTCATCCAGCGGAACTCCTCGTCGGTGAGCCCCTTGAAGGTTTTCCCGACGACCTTCCACTCGTCGCCGTCCCGGGCGGCGAGGTGGTAGTTGCTCAGCCACCCCCTCCTCCGGCCGGAGCCCCAGTCCGCCGCGATTATGGCGAGGTCGACGGTCTCCGCGGGCTTGAGCTTTAGCCAGTCCTTCCCGCGTGCCCCCGGGTTGTAGTGGCTGTCGAGGCGCTTCGCCATCAGCCCCTCGTGCCCCGCCCTCATCGCCGCCTTGAGGAACGCCTTCGCCTCCGCCGGGCTGTTCGTCACCGTCCTCTCGGCGAGGAGCTCCTTCGGGGCGATCTTGCTGAGTATGGCCCAGCGCGTCTCGTAGGGCTCGTCTATGAGGAGGGTGCCGTCGAGGTAGAGGACGTCGAATAGGTGGAGCTTTAGCGGAATCTGCTCTATCGCCTTCTCGACGTCTTGGACGCGCGTGAATCGGCGCATGAGGTCCTGGAAGGGGAGGGGCTTCCCCCCAGGGCCGACGGCGGTGATCTCCCCCTCCACGATGATCCCGACCCTAGGCAGGAACCTCTGGACGAGGTTGACCACGTCGGGGACACTCTCGGTGACATCGCTGAGGCGCCTGCTGTAGATCCTGACCTCGTCCCCGAGGCGGTGTATCTGGACGCGGGCACCGTCGAACTTGTACTCGAAGACGGTCCTTCCGCCGTGCTCCTCGATGGCCTCCTCCGGGTCGTCCACCGTCTCCGCGAGCATGGGCTTGAGCGGGACGAAGAGCTCGGGCTTGATGCCCTCGAGCCCCTTCTCCCCCTGCGTTACGGCGACTAGTGCGACCTCGCCAAGGTTTCCGGTCAGCATTAGGGCACGCCTCACTAGGGGAAGCGGGGCACCCGACGCCTCAGCAAGGGCGTCGAGCATGACCCCCTCGTTGACGCCGATCCGCATCTCCCCGAAGATGATCTTGACGAGTACCTCGACCTCTCCCCTGCTCGCGTCACTTATGAGCCCGACGAGTAGCCGCTCCTTCAGCTTCCTCGACTGAGAGCCTTTCGTCTGGGCTATCTCGCTGAGGGCCTCATGGACCCGGCGTATGCCGAGGCTGCCCCTGAGGAGGGTCGTCTGATTCGCCTTCTTGAGGACGCGCTTCATGGTGCTCCATCCGACCTCGAGGGTGCGGGGGTCGAACTCAGGAAAGACCTGGCCGACGACGAGTAGGACGGCGGGGGCCACTTCGTTTGGCTCTAGGCCGCGTAGGAACTCGGCTATTAGGCGGGTCTTCTCGGTGCGCTTCGTCGTCGCCTCGAGGGCACTGCAGAGCTCGGCGAGCCGGAAGAAGGGCGTCGACATCATGCTCCCCCGAACCAGTCGCTCAGGCGCCTCTGACCACGCGCACCCCTCATCCTCATGATCACAGTCTCCACCCTCTCCCTGCTGAAGCTACGCTCGTCGCAGAGGAACCTGATGAGCTCCTCCTCCTGCGCTGGCTTCTCCTCGAGGCTGTATTTATCGGTGGCGGGTGGGTTTAGGTAGAGTTCCCTTATCGCGTCGACGTCGGGAGTGACGCTGTCGCGGATCTCGGGCGGGAGGTCCTCTATGTGCCCGTACCTCCTAAGGAGCTTTAGCGCCGTCTTGGGTCCTATGCCCCTGATGCCCTTGTTGAAGTCGGTTCCGACGAGGATTCCGAGGTCGATGAGCTGCGCTCGCGTTAGTTTGAGAGCGTCGAGAAATTGTTCGAGCTCTATTATCTCGGGCTGGAGCTTCCGGGCTCTCCCCTTGCTTGGGAGCCACTCCTCCCCTTGGATGGTTATATAGCGGACGAGGCGGGGGGCGCCGAAGAGGAGGCTGTCGTAGTCCTGGCTGTTCGAGGCCCAGACGTCCCCCCTCACCGCCATGTAGGCGGCTTGTGCCTCCCCCTCGCTCGGGGCCTGGACCCACGGGATGCCGAGGAGGTCGAGGAGCCTCTTCGCGTCCGCTATCCCCTCCCCTGTGAGGCGTCCCGTCATGACTGCCTTGCTCATCGCCGCCTTGTAGTCTCCCGCCGCGACGGCCACGCGATACTCCTCTTCGAACCTCTCCCTGATCTCGCGACGCTTCTCCACCTCCGCCCTCTTGAGTTGGGGCGGCGTACCGTCGAAGACGAATACGAGGCTCATCCCGTAGTCGGCTATGAGGCGGGTTGTGCGGAAGGCGAGGCCGACGAGGTGGCTCGTCGTCCTCCCGTTGGCGTCGGTGAGCGGCTGCCCGTCCCGCCCCCTGATGAGGGCGAGGAACTGGTGGAGGACGACGAAGCCGTCGACGGCGAAGCTCCTCCCCCTCAAGTCTTCGAGGGTGACGACCCTCTTCTCGATTATCGGGGTGAGGTTGACTCCCAAACTGACCGGTTAAGAATCAGGCGGAGGTGGTTAAAGGCGTTACCACAAGCCGCCAAGCGTGACGTGGTATACGATGATGACACCGAAGAGCAGGAGCAGCGACGGGATTAGGTACCTGTAGACCCTGTTGAGGTCGGACTTGCAGTACTGGTTCGTGAGTATGAGGCAGAGGTGGAGAGGCGAGCCCGTGTAGCCAGCGACTATCCCCGCGAACATGATAGTCATCCAGTACGCGTTGATGGGGGCGACGAGGGGCATGAGGATGGGGAAAACGATACCTATGCCGAGGGTGGGCTGCGCGGAGATCGCGCCAACAAGGAGTGGGACGACTACGAAGAGCGCGAGGAGTGGCACCCCGAGGCCGAGAATATCCCCGAGCAGGATGCTGACACTCCCCGAGTCCACAACCATGTACCTGAAGAAGAGTGTCGCGAAGACGGCTGCGACGATGTCGAGCTTAATTCCCTTCACCACGAAGTCGACTGCCCTCCTCGCGTTGACCCTCCTCAGCAACACGACCATGACTATCCCGACGACGACTGCTGCCCAGATGGGGGCACCCACCAACGTGAGAGCGACTGTTACCAGTATAGGCGAGAGGCCGACGAGGCTCCCCCGATAGTCCCTCACACCATGGTCTGCCATCCCCTCGCCTCTTATCCAAGCCCAGGTCACCGCGAAGCCGATCACCCAGGTCAGGACGAAGATGGGGAGATTCAGCTTGATGAAGTCGAGTAGGGCGATGCCCGCGATGCTGCAGGCCAGCAGGGTGGTGGTGCTGATTGGGGAAGCCCAGTACCAGACGTGCCTGAACCAGATGTTGATGTAGGTCCTATACTCGGGCTTGAGTCCAAGCCTATCAGCTTCCGGCTCGTTGAAGGGTACGGACATGAGAGCACCGCCCGGCATCGAAAGTATGCCGAAGAGAGCGGGTATGAGGGCCAGTAACACCCTGCTCGGGAGGAAGCCACGGAGCTTCTCGATAAGCTCCACCATATGCCCCGTCTCCTTCAGGGCGTAGCCGAAGACCGTGATGAAGCCCACCGCGGCGCAGAGCTCCCACGTTGTCCTATCCGCCAGCGTCTCGTAAAGGACATCGACGAAGATGGTCAGCGGCTTCCCCGAGGTCACCCCAATGATGCCCGCCGCGATGAGGATGCTCCCCGCGAAGTCGAAGTTTCTGAACCTCAGTGCGAATATGACGACGAAGGCTAACAGTAGGCCGACTAGCTCAAGCATCAGGGTTCGCCAGCTTACCCACTCGCATTGGCTGGAATTATATAAAACACTTTCAGACACAGCCCCTGTGGGTATCCTATTTATTCTGTGGCGTCGGATTAGGATACATGACCGACGAGGCCGATATAGTCTTCTTCCGCATACCCCTATGTGGTAAGTGTAAGCAGGTCGCCGAGAACTTGACACAGGTGAGGAAAGCCCGCTCCAACACGAGAGTCGAGGTTTACACACTTCCAGACCACATTGGTCTGGCCCGGAGGCACGGCCTCCTCACCGTACCCGCGCTCATAATCCACGGGAGACCATTCAGGGGCATACTCTCCACTCAGGAGATACTGGCAGCCCTCGGCCCCTAGGCTTAATCTGTATCAAAAATCCATAACGATATTATATATTCCGCGCCAACGGGGAACCAATAAGCCCAGAGGCAAGAAATGATGCAAGGAACGAGGAAAAGGGGGTTGCAGGTCGAGATTATCAAGTCGCTCCTACCTGTCCTCATAGTAGACGAAGATAGCTTCCTCGCTGACAGCTTCCAGATGATACTCGAGGACGCGGGGTTCTACGTGGAGACGGCGTTGACGGGGCGAGAGGCCCTCTCCAAGGCTGGCACGACCCCCTTTAAGCTAGTCATAACCGACCTGAAGCTGTCGGACATAAGGGGTGTCGAGCTCTCGAAGCTAATTAAAGAGAAGATACCTGGAGTAAACGTTGTACTGCTCAGTGGAATGAGTAGCGTCGAGAAGATAGCCGCCGATTGTGGTCTCGACCACATCATGACGAAGCCCATCGACCCCCTCGAGCTGCTCCGCGTATCGAACAGCTTCAAGTCGCACATGTAAGTCTACGCAGTAAGCCTCTGGAGCCTGCCCTCGAGCATCTTCTTCGATAGTGCCCCAAGGGTCTTGTCAGCGAGCTTTCCGTCCCTGAAGTAGAGGAGAGTGGGGATGCTCATGATTCCGAACCTCATAGGGATCTTCCTGTTCTCATCGACGTTTAGCTTCCCGAAGGTGATGTTTGTATACTCGCCGGCGAGCTGCTCGACGACGGGGCTGAGCATGTTGCAGGGGCCACACCAAGCCGCCCAGCAGTCTATAACTGCGAGCTTGTTCTTCACTATGAACTCCTCGAAGGAGTCGTCCGTTACCTCGACGGTCTTGTGTTCCGCCATTCTTCTTCGGTTCCCCCTTGGTTTGCGTCGGATATAAAGATATTTTAAGGTGTTCAACATCATTGAACATGATGTCGCTCAGGGAGCTCCAGAGTCTGATAAACGCCCCTAGCCTTGGGGCCGATGACCTCATGAGGTGCGCTCTCGGGGTGAAGACCGCTGAGGTGGAGGCTTACTGCGCTCTCTCCGGGCTAGGGAAGACGACTGTGCAGGAGGTCGCTGAGAGACTGGATAAGAGTCGCCCCACTACGCAGAGACTGCTCCAGTCCCTGGTGGAGAAGGGGCTGGCCACGCGTAACGAGGAGCTTATCGGGCTTGGTGGTTACAAGTTCGTCTACCAGGCGGTGCCGCCCGAGAGGCTTAAGGCCTCGATAAAGGAACATGCTTGACAGGTGGTACGGGAGGATGGTGGAGGAACTCGAGGATCTCCCCTCGAAGATTGAGGAGATGGGGTGCCCTCGCCGCTTTAGCAGGTGATAAGGTACCTGTCGATCTCCCACGGCGTGATGCGTGGGCGGCTAGACGCCCAGTCCGTGCCCACGTACTTGAGGTAGGCCTCGTACTCCGCCCTCTTCGCCTTGACTAGTGTCTCGCTTATGTATTCACCCGAGCGCGTCAGTGAGGACCTTGTCCTTCTCGAATACGTCGATGGCCTCGCCGAGATGCTCGGGGAGCATCTCCAAGTCCTTCGCGTGGTAGACGTTGTCGTCGAATATCTCAGGTGGGTCCGCCTTCCTCTTGATGCCGTCGAGCCCGGACTTGAGCATCGCAGTCGTAGCGAGGTAGGGGTTGCAGCTTGGATCGGGGTGCCTGTACTCGATGCGGCTGACCTTGGCCTTGTCTCCGGGGTAGAGTGGGACGCGAACTATGGCTGACCTGTTGCCGAGGCCCCAAGCAATGTAGACGGGGGCCTCGTAGTGGGGGACGAGCCTCTTGTAGCTATTGACAATGGGGGCGACGACCATGCTCATGGCGCTTGCGTGGCTGAGGATTCCAGCGACGTACTGGAAAGCTATCTTGCTCAGAGCCCGTCTCGCTATCCCTGTCACCGAAGAGGTTCCTCGCCGTCTTGAGGTCGAACATGCTCTGGTGGTAGTGGCTGCCGCTCCCGTTCATCCCCCAGAAGGGCTTCGGCATGAAGGTCGCCGAGACGCCCTGTCTTCTCGGCGATCGTCTTTACGACGAGCTTGTAGAGGACTGCGTTGTCCGCCGTCTTGAGGGCGTCGGCGTAGCGGAAGTTTATCTCCTGTTGGCCCTGGCCAACCTCATGGTGGATCTTGTCCAGCTGGAACCCGGCGGCCTCGAGGTTCATCATCGTCTCCAGCTTCAGGTCCTCGGTGGGGTCCATTGGCGGTATGTAGAAGTAGCCTCCAGCGCCGTAGGGGGCGATACTCCCGTTGCTGCGCTGGACGTAGAAGTACTCGAGCTCTGGGCCCGTGTTGAGCCCCATGCCCTTCTCCTCGAGCTCGTCCAGGGTCGTCCTGAGGCGGCCTCGGCAGTCCCCCTCGAAGGGAGTGCCGTCCGGATTGCTGAGGTAGGTGAACATGAGGGCGACGCCGGGGGTCTCCCACATGGGGATTAAGAAGGTGTCAGGGTCGGGGTGGGCTGTGAGGTCGCTGTGCTCGATGTGGACAAGTCCCATACTGGAGCCGTCGAAACCTATCCCCTCCTTGAGGGCGGTGGGTAGCTGGTACTCGGGGATGAGCATGGCCCTGGGCATGCCATTCAGGTCCACGATGATTAAACGAATGTATCGAATGTCATGCTTCTTCACCTCATCCATGATCGGATCGACGCTGTCAGGATGGGTCAACGCTGCTTGGTCATAATAAACCGGGATACTGCCGAGGTCCAATATATACCTTTATCCCATTTTTCCTATACAAATGTATAGTAAAACCGCTAGTCTTGGTTTTGATTCTATTGTTTGGATAGGCTGGTGATGAGGGCTCCTAATAGTATGGCAGCTCCGCCGAGGAGGGTGAGTGGCAGCGGGACGACGCCGAAGAGGGCGAAGGAGCCAACGAAGGCAGCGACGGGCTCAAGGTAGAGCCAGATCGACGCCTTCACGGCCTCCGTCTTGCTGAGGGCATAGTTCCAGAGGAAGTAGCCCCCGCTGCTGCAGATCACGGCCAGGTATAGTATGCTCCACCACTGGCTCGAGGAGAGGGCGAGACAGTCCCCCAGTCCGCTGTGAGACTCATGGGGAGCAGGAAAAGCATCCCGAAGAGCGTCGTGTACGCCGTCACCATCAGGGGCTTACCTATCCTCTTCATCAGCCTGCGGCTCAGGGTGGAGTAGAGGCTCCAGCAGACCGCGTTGCCGAGGAGGCAGAGGACGCCGACGAAGAAGAGCCAGTCGACGTTGCTGACGAGGAGCTTGGGGAGGGCGATGAGGACGACCCCCGTCAGACCCAGGGCGATCCCGACACCCTTCTTTATGTTGAACCTCTCCTTCAGGACAACGGCGCCCGCCAGGCCAGTGAGGACGGGGATTAGACCCGTGACGAGGACCGCGGAGACACCCGCCCCAGCGTACTGGACGCCCGTGTACTGAAGCCAGAAGTAGATGCTAATACTGAGGAACCCGAAGGCAGCAAGCTCCTTCAGGTCCGCCATGGTGGGCCTATTTCCCCTCCGGTACTCCCAGAGGATCACAGGCGAGTAGATCGCGGCCGCTATGAGGAACCTCACAGTCGCGAGTATAACTGGGGGAAGCGTCGTGAGGACGACGCTCGCCGCCACGAAGCTCAGACCCCAGATTATCGCGACCGCCACCGCGGCCGCCGTCCCGTACCCCCTTTCACTGGACAAATGAACATCACCACAACTTTAATGAAATCCGCTTCCACCATCTACATATATTAAACTTATCATAAATTTCATATACAAGTGTATACTTTTACAGCACAAAGCGAAAAGGAGATAGTGTACCGATGTTCATGCTTGATGAGATAGACAAGAAGCTCCTCAGCGAGCTGCTGAAGGACTCGAAGAGGAGCCAGAGGGAGCTGGCGAAGGCGATAGGGGTCAGCACCGCGACGGTGATCAACCATATCACCCGCCTCGAGTCGGCGGGGGTTGTCAAGGACTACACGATAATGGTCGACTGGGAGAGGCTTGGCTACGAGCTCACCGTCATCATAGAGATCACCGTGGCCCGTGGGAAGCTCATCGAGGTCCAGAAGACGATCAGCAAGCTCCCCTATGTCTGCGGCGTCTACGACATCACGGGTGAGATAGACAGCATAGTCATTGCGAAGTTCAAGAACAGGCAGGAGCTGAGCGAGTTCCCGAAGGCCCTCCTGAGCATGCCGGATATAGAGAGGACGAACACACATGTCGTCCTCAACACGGTGAAGGAGGACTTCAGGATGCTGGATAACCTCCGGTAGCCCTAATCACCCTTTATTCTCACTATCTGGTCGTCATCCCTGTGGGGGGAGCCCCTGCCGTCCCTGTTGCTCGTGCAGAGGTAGATGTAGCCGTCGGGGCCCTCGGCCACGTCTCGGAGCCTCCCGAGCTCGCCCTCGAACATCGTCTCCACCTTCTCGACTTCCATGTACTCGGGGGGCTTCAGGGTTATAGCAGCGAGACTCTCTCCCCTGAGGTTTACGACAAGTAGACGCCCCCTCAGCCTCGGGTAGCGGGTGCTCGTGACGAAGGAGTAGCCGGAGGGGACCCACGTTTCGTTTCAGGTCTGGTAGATCGGAGAGACGTACCTTGAGTCGATGCTATAGCCGATGACGTGGGGCCACCCGTAGTTGCGCCCAGGTTCGATGAGGTTAATCTTGTCGTGTGCGAACCAGCCGTTCTCCCCGCTTGGGCCGCGCTCCGAGGAAAAGAGGGTGCCTGTCTCCGGGTGCCATGCGAGGCCCTGAAGGTTACGGTTCCCGTAGCAGTATAGGGGGGAGCTGGGGAAGGGGTTATCCCTAGGGATTGAACCGTCGGGGTTCAGCCTGAGTATTTTACCGCCCAGGCTGTCGAGCATCTGCGCCAGCTCCCTGTGCCATGTCTCCTCGACGGTGACATAGAGCTTTCCGTCCGGGCCGAACTTTATCCTCCCCCCATTATGGACCCTGCTCCCGGGTAACGAGTCTATGATGACCTTCTCCGAATCGAGCGTATAGCCCGCCCCCTCCGTGAACATGGAGACCTTGTTGAGGGGTGAGCCCCTCTCGCCCCGGTAGGTGTAGTAGATGAAGAATGTCCTTGTCTTCGCTTAGTCTGGGGAGACGGCGAGGCCGAGGAAGCCGCTCTCGTCCCCCTTCCTGGAGACCACGTCGAGTTGGAGGATCAGCCTCGCCCTTCCCTGGATGAGTGAGAATAGCCCGCCATTACGCTCCGTGAAAAGTAGTTCCCCGTCCGGGGTGAAGTCGATCGCCCACGGGATCTTTAACCTATTCGCGACGACCTCTACGCCTTTCGGGGAAGTGTTTCTCCTCGTACCCGTCCCACCTCCGTGAGGTGGTGGGAAAGCCCCTAATTTAACCCGCTATCTCTTCTTCCCCTCTAATTTGACCCGATCCAGGTAGTCCTCTCTGGGGGGCGCAAAGCACTCTATGAGGACGGCGGGCTTGTTGCCGGTGGCGTCGAAGTTGTGTGAGACGCCTCCGGGGGCGACGAATGTGCACTGGGCCTTGATATGGATCTTCTCATCACCTACGTAGAGGTCGCCCTCCCCCTCCTGTAGGTAGCCTATCTGCTCGTGGGGATGACTATGGGGAGGCGTCGGGAGGCCCGGATCGATGGTGTTGATCATCATCATGCACTTCTCCCCAGCCATGAGTATCTCGCCGTGGCGCCCCTTAACCGTCTCCAGCCTGGGCGCGTCCTTCCGCTTAACGATCTTCGCCATGTAGATCAGGATACAATCGTCCCGATCCTGTTTAAGACCTACGAGAAGACACGCGCCAACCTAGAAACATAGGCCAAGTAAGCGACTAGGAGGAGAAGCGCCGCGGAGAAGAAGGCGGCTATTGCCTCCCTCTGGGCGCGTGTGTACGCGGGGAAGGAGACATCAATGGGGGTGGTAGTCAGGAGCCCTACCTCCGCCTCGAACACGTCGCCGCCGTGGCTCACCGTTAGGGTGACGGGGCTCGTCATGTTGAACTCCTTTATGAGGTATGACCCGCCGGGCTTAGGGAACATCACTATTTCGAAACGATCCCTGAATTTGAGGTCGAAGTAGGCGTATCCGCTTGCGTCGGTCTCCATGTCTCTGCTCGTGGCATTACCCCCACTCACCTCTATGTTCGCCCCTCCGAGCGGTTCCGAGCCCCTCGTCACCCGGATGTCGTAGGTCCGCATCACCCTAGAGTCTAGGGTATTCACCTTCTTCTCGTAGGTGCATCCCGGGCCGAAGATGATGCTACCCGAGACCTCGAGTTCGGAGGGGATGTACTGGTTGATGAACCCGAAGCTCTCGGTAACGGTGACGTTGATGGCGTGGGCCTCGAAGGGGCCGTAGTCGAAAGTCAGGTTCCCGAACCTCGTGTCACGGAGCCATACGATTCCCTTCAGGCCATTTTGGGAGTAGTAACCGAGTTCCGCGTCCCCGATATCAGACCCACGTATATCCATGAAACTGGTGGGTGCCTGTGTAGGGAAGATCAGCGACCTGATGCGTGACCCCGATATCTCCAAGCTGGGCACGACGCTGTTCCAAGTATCGATCGAGTCTATGGTGGAGTTTCTAACCTCAAGTGCCGTTCCGTGGTCGATGTTTATCTCCGTGAGTGTGCTGTTCTCGATCACGAGTCCTCCGTCCCAGACGCCAACCCCGTAGAAGTCGGAGTCGACGAACCTGACGTTCGAGCTATTGAACATAGGGTAGAAGCCCTTGAGGAGGGTCGTGTTGCTCAGTTCCACGTCGTATGGGAATCCCGTCGAATCCGTCCTAGAGTACCAGTGTCTGACGTATCCACTCGCCCGCAGCTTGACCGTGCCCGTCATATCCTGCAACCAGAAGAAGAGGTACTCCACCGTGCAGTTGTCGAGACTGTACCCGCCTTTTCCAATCTCGTATAATCTCCCGACGAGGGTGTTGGTGGCCCTCGCCGACGATCCGTCCCTGAGGTCTATCATCCCGATCTTTGAGGCGGTGGCCTCTATTGATGCGCTTCCAGAGAGCGTGAATCCACCAACAATGAGGTATCCGTTTGCACCATAGGGTTCGTACAGGATCGCCTCGGAGCCGTCGAGGATCACCTCGGCCTCCCCTGAGGCATCAACCTCGTAGACGTTTATGAGGTTGATCCTCGAGTTCTGCATGATGAGGCGCCCGTGCCCCGAGACGGTGAAATTGAATTGCTTGTTCTCCACGTCGGTCTTCAGGAACTCGAGGTCGGCGTCGATGAGCCTCAGGGTCGCGTTGTCCCCCACGAAGATGTTGCCCTTCTGGCGCAGGGTCTCGCCCCTTACCTCGTAGACCTGCGAACCGGTTAGGGTTATGTCCCCGATGTGGGTCGTCGACTGGGGCGGGGCGGATGCTGTCGCCGCCGTGGCGAGCAGGAGCAGGCAGCACGCCAGGGCGATCCCTACCCAGGTCCTCATCACCAAACCAGTGGACGCCGCGCATGTTTAGTTTTTGCTACCGTAGAAACTTTAACCGGGTCAGAAGGTTATTAAAAACGGGTTCCGACCGAATCTCATTGATCTAGTTGTCTCTGAAAGTGGGCCGCCTCTACGGCGTGGACATACGCCTCCACTACACGTGGTTCCTCATCTTCGCGCTGCTCGCCTGGTCCCTCGCCTGGGGTTACCTCCCCTACGGGTACCCGGGGCAGAGCGACGTCTTCTACTGGGGCGTCGGCGCCGTCTCCGCGGCGATGCTCTTCGTCTCCGTCCTCATACACGAGGTCGCCCACTCCGTCGTGGCGCAGAGGTTCAAGATCAAGGTGAACAGCATCACCCTCTACTTCCTCGGCGGGGTCTCGGAGACGGCTGAGGAGGCGCACACCCCGGAGGCGGAGCTGCGGATGGCGGCCGCTGGCCCGCTGACGAGCATAGTCCTCGGAATCATCTTCTACGGCATCTACCTCGTCGGGGGCTTCCTACCCCTCGCCGTGGTCGCGGTCCTCCAGTACGCGGGGTACATCAACTTCGTCCTCGCCGCCTTCAACCTCATCCCCGCCTTCCCCATGGACGGCGGCAGGGTCCTACGCGGCATCGTCTGGGGGAGGAACAAGGACATACTCAAGTCGACCCGCACCGTAACCAACATCTCCCGCGCCATCAGCTACGCCTTCATAGGCGTCGGCTTCCTCGACACCATCTTCTACGGCGACTTCAACGGCATCTGGCTCCTCTTCATCGGCCTCTTCGTCTCACAGCAGCGCCCAGGCGAGCATGAACGAGACACGCGTCACCCAGGCCCTCACCGGCGTCACCGTCGGCGAGATAATGACGAAGGACGTGAAGACTGTGGAGCCGGACCTCACCCTCCAGCAGCTCCAGGACTACGCCCTGACGCCGACGAAGCACCACGGCTTCCCAGTCGTCAAGGACGGGGAGCTGCTCGGCCTCGTCACGGACGAGGACGTCCGCAAGGTCAACCCTGAGCACTGGGACGAGAGGCGTGTCGACCAGGTGATGAAGAGGATGAAGAACCTCGTCACCGCGGGCCCCGGGGACGTGGCGGTGGACGCGCTGATCAAGCTAGCGAAGGCGGGTGTCGGGCGCCTACCCGTCGTCGAGAATGGGAAGCTAGTCGGCATCGTGACGCGCAGCGACTTCGCCCGCGTGATCCAGGAGCGGCTAAAGTTCCGCAGCTAGGGTGAGCCCCCTCTCCTCGAGGAAGCCCACGAGCTCGGCGCGTGTGGGGACGTTCCTCCCAGCGCCCTTCTTGCCCACCTTAACGGCCCCGGCGGCGTTCGCGAGTGTGGCGGTGTCCTCGTCCACTCCAGCCACTGAGGGTCCCGTAGACGATAGCGGCGTCGAACGAGTCCCCGGCGCCCGTTGTGTCGACGACCCTGACCTTGAACCCGGGGTAGTCCACCGCCCCCGATGAGGTGTGGAATGTGCAGCCCTCGGCCCCCCGCTTCAGGACGACGCGCTTGGCGCCGAGATCGAGGATGCCACCCGGCTCGGGCTTCACATTTAGCGTGGATGCGATGAGACCTCATCTCCCTCTCGTTGAGGATGAGGGTGTGAGTCGACGCGACCGCCTCGCGGAGCAGGTCGGGTTTGATCGAGTCGGCGACGGGGCTGGGGTCGAAGAATATTGTCCTGCCCGCCCTCTTCGCGGCCCTCATCGCCTTGACGACCGCGGAGGCGATCGGGTTCTCCGCCAGCGGGTAGCCAGACATCAGGAGGGAGCGCGCCCCCGAGACGTAGACCTCGTCCAGCTCCTCCGGTGTGTAGGTCCCGCTGACGCCCTCGAGCCCGACGTAGGCGTGCCTCCCCCTCCTCGTGAGTAGGACGAGGCAGCCGGTAGTCCTGCCCCCCTCCCTGACCCTGAGCCGGGACGTGTCGACGCCCTCAGCCTCCAGGCCCGCCCTGTAGAAGGCGCCGAAGTCGTCGTCCCCTATTGCGTCGGCGACGCCGACGCGTAGGCCGAGGCGGCTCGCTGGCTATGAGGTAGTTGCTCGAGCCCCCCATGTGCCTCTCCAACCCGGTGCTGTGGAGGCTGTCCTCGTTGCCCTTGAGGAACCGGGGCAGGGGGACGACGACGTCGACGGTGGAGTCGCCGACGGCCACGAGGTCTAGGGTCACTTGTATCGCCTCGCGTATTCCATGAGCTGCCTCGACTTGTCGGCGAGGTCGAGGTGGTTGACCCTCTCGACGGTGTCGAGGATGTGCTTGGGGAAGGCGTCGATGCCCGTGTAGGCGCCGGCTATGCCCCCCGCCATGGCGCCTATGGTGTCTGTGTCGCCTCCCATGTTGGCGGTGAGGGTGATCGTCTTCATCGGCACTCCAGCAACCTTCAACGATGAACAATTAAAAATCACCATTTGTATCACCGAGGAAGTAAACGTCAGTTTGCGCGGGCATGCAAACAAAAAGGCGCTTTACTATTCGGGTTATCAGACAAACCGGATGAAGCTTCTTTACCCGGCGAGGAGTTAGCCATGCTAGGATATCAGGCTTTACATCGCACTCCCATGATTTCGGTTCCACAGGCATGATCTGGTTAGGAATGACCTATTGTGCTCCAGTACGCAATTTGCTGAACCAATCAGAAATTGATCTGGATTATCTGGAAGTGCACGGCCCTTTTCTGGCAGATGCGCGGACTGCCTTTCCCGAAAAACCCATGCTTTTGCATAACAGCCTATATCAATGGTCATTGGTACATCCGGAAGGGTTGGCTCATAAAAATGCCGGTGTGTTGACCATTGAACGATTGCAATTAGCCTCTTCCCCCTGGTTTAGTCTTCATCTCGGTTTTTCCTGCGCCGAAGTTGATTTTTGGGATGAAGCTATGCAGGCACACTCCCCGGTATTACCGGAGGAAATTGTTTTTGGGCGTTCAGTGCAATGCATAAACCAACTCGTCGAAATCCTACCGATGCCGGTCTTAATCAAAATCTTGACTATAACCCGACCGGAG